>CAZKTN010000014.1:24430-58359 GCA_964555705.1 uncultured Isosphaeraceae bacterium
CGCGGGCGCGCTGGGTGAACGGGTCGAGGCGCTCGAGAAGTCCGTATCCGCACTCAGCGGCGGGCTCAGCAGCAACCTCCAAGGGGTGTCCTCCTCGCTCGGCGACCTCGGCACCGAAGTCCGTGAGCTTGATGGCGCCGACGAGCTCGCTACGCGCGTGGTCCGGCAGGCCACCTGGTCTGGAATTGCGCTCATCTCGCTTGCGGCAGGCAGCCTTGCGCTGGTGCTCTGGTCGCACAGGCACCACTCGCGGCGCTCGTTGCCCAAGTCGAACTGACGCAGCGCTCCCTGGGGTGGCTGCGCGCGTGCAGCCACCCGAACAATCGATTCGTGGCCTATCGCCGCGACGAGTGGCGCTCAGTCCCTCGGACGGTCACGCGGCGGCGGGAACGCGGAGATGGCCTGAGCTGGCGGCGTTTGCGGCAGAACCACAGGATCGGGCACAGGCGCTGCCGGCGACTCGGGAAGCTCGACCGTGCCCTGCGCCGTGGTGCCGATCTGGATGCGTGCCGCGCCGGACGGATCCATGTACTGCGTGAGCGCGTTGCCGCTCATCGTCGTGGCGATGCCGATTCGCTCCACGCCGCTGAGGTCCCACAGCGAGAGCCCCGTGTACCCGTCGGGCGCCGTGCGCGCGGCCATCCGCGACTTGCCGTCCTTGTCCCACCAGGCCATCGTCACGTCGCCCTGCGCATCGGCGGAGACACCAAAACGAATGGCTGACGAGGGATCCTTCCAGTGCATCTCGGCGATGCCTCCAGGCACCGTGCGCGCCTCGATGCGCTCGATGCCGGACTGATCCCAGAACGAGAGCCCCGAGTAGCCATCCTTGAAGGTGCGCATGCTCATGCGGTTCTTGCCGGAAGGGTCCACCCAGAGCATTCCTGCAAACCCGTCCGCGAGCGTGCGCGCCTCCATCCGCCGTTTGCCCTCAGGATCCGACCACGTGACCGCGCTCGAACCGTCGGCAGCGCTTCCCATCGCAAGACGCTCCGCGCCGCCCGCGTCCCGAACCGAGTACGACGCGCGGCCATCCGCGAGAGTCGCCGCAGACAGGCGCTGCTTCCCGGACGTGTCGCTCCACGACACGCCCGCCTCGCCCTCTGCGGCCGCGAACACGCTCGTGCGCGCGGTGCCCTGCCCATCGAGAAGCGTGAGTCCCACGTTGCCATCGGGCGCAACGCCCGCAAGCATGCGCGACTTCGCGTTCGCGTCGGACACGCTCAGGCCGGCGGCGCTGTCAGCCGCCACACCGAGCGTGATGCGCTGGCGACCCGAAGAGTCCGTCCACGCCGCGACCGACTGCCCATCGCCCGTTGCGCGCAGCGCCATCCGCGGCTTGCCCCCGGCATCCGCGAGCTCGAGTGCGGGGCTGCCGTCCTTGCCCGCAGCGGCTGAGAGCCTCGCTACGCCCTTGCCGTCCATGAGCGACAGGCGCGCGCCCTCCGCCGTCACGCCGATCGCAGCGCGCGCGACGCCCGCGGCATCTGCGAGCGAGACCGAGGGATTTGCGCCAGCAGGATCCGCGGCGCTGCGCAGCGCGAGCCGTGTGGCGCCTGCAGAGTCAGAGAGCGAGAGCGCCGCTGCACCATCGGCGCCCACGCCGGCGACGAGCCGACTGGCGCCCCCTAGGTCGCGCAAGGACATCTCCGGCTGGCCATCGGCCCGCGCGAAGATCCCCGCACGCACAGCCTTCGACGAGTCGCTGAGCGCAACCATCGAACTGCCGTCCGCGGCCAACCCCATCATTGCGCGCGGCGACCCATCGGCGCCCGCGAGCGCCACCTCTGCAGCGCCGTCGGCCTTCGCCGCGATCGAGGCACGCGTGGTGCCCTTGGAATCCGACAGCGAGAGCGAGCCGCTCCCGTCACCCGCTACAGCGGCGACCAGCTGCGGCGTTCCCTCGGCACTGCGCCATGAGAGTCCCATCCCGCCTTGCGCATCCACCGATCCGACAAGGCGCTCGCGCCCTTGGGCGTCGATCACGACAAGCTCGCGCATCGCGACTCGCCGGTACTGCACGTCCTCCTTCATGAGCACGCGCACTCCGACCCCCAGGGCAACCACCGCACACACCAGAAGGACGATCAGGATCTTGCTCATCCGCGCGCCCTTCTCGAGCGCCCGGATCCGCCGCATCAGGTCTTCATCCATGCGCGGCAGGGTAAATCACTCCGAGGCGGGGCGTCGGACGGAGGAGACCGGCCCCTTGGCATGCGCTTTTCGGCGTGCTTTCGGCTCGCTGGCTGTAGGATTCCGGCTCCGCCGACAGTCAGGCGGGACGTTCGCAACCCCGGGACCGGAGACCCATCATGGCCCACCATCACGAGCACACCCTGCAGCGCCTCTTCGCACACCCGACCTCGCACAACATCCACTGGCGCGATGTCGTGCACCTGTTCGAGCACCTCGGCGCGCGCTGCGAGGAGACCAAGAAGGACCACCTCAAGGTCTTCCTGAACGGCAAGGAGATGAGCTTCAAGGTCCCGCACGCGGGCGGCCACACGCTCGAGGACAACCACGAGATCTCCCTGATCCGCAAGTTCCTCAAGGAGTGCGGCTGCGCCCCGGCGGCCGAAGGGTCTCACTGAGCCCAGTCGATTCCGGGCGGCACTCGACCTAGGGAGCGGGTGACAGACGCGGTCACGCATTAGGGCCGAGCAGATCGCCGGGAGGATCGAGAGCGGGTCCGGTCGAAGGATGTGCGCGGGCGAGGGCCGTAGGGCGTATCCGGCGCGCTTCAGATGGGTTACCCTCCGATTCAAGGAGCCAGTCATGAGTTCGACACCTGAATCCACCGGCTACAACCAGCTCGAGGCGGAGTTCCACAAGCGCGAGAAGGAGGCGCTCGCGAAGCTGCGCGCCGACCTCGACGCAAAGCGCAAGGCCACCCAGCAGTCGGCCGCTCAGGCCGCTCACTGGATGCGCTGCCCCAAGTGCGGCGGCCAGATGCAGGAGAAGGCGCTCGAGAACGTGATGGTGGACCAGTGCACGAGCTGCAACGGCGTCTACTTCGATGCCGGAGAGCTCGAGATCCTCATCAAGCACGCGAAGCCTGGCGGCACGATGCTGATGCGCCTCTTCGGGCGCTGATGGGCACCATGGCCAAAGGGCAACTGGACGCTGGGCACGCGATGCCAGCGCCGCGCTGTGGCATGAGGCAACCCGTGCCTCTCGGGGCGATAGCCCTGCTCACTGCGCTGCACGCAGCGATCGGGTGCGGCGCTCCGCCGCATCTCGCTCCCGCGCCTTACCCCACTGCCACCTCCGATGCGTTCCGCGCAGGCGAGGGACATCCCATCTACCGAATCCCTTCGGTCGTGCGCTGCGGAGGTGGCACGCTCGTCGCGTTCGCCGAGGGCCGCGGCACGCTTGCCGACAACGGGTCGAATGACCTCGTGTGCGTCCGCAGCCGCGATGGCGGCAGGACCTGGACCGATCCATCGACGATCCTCGACCTCGACGGCCGCAGCCTCAACAACCCGTGTGCGATCGCGCTGCATTCGGGTCCCCATGAGGGTCGCATCGTGCTGATGGCCCAGAGCTACCCGACCGGATGCGGCGAGGGCTGCGTCCAGGAGGGCCTCGTGCCTGGGCGCGATTGCCGCTCGATCGTGATGCACAGCGACGATGGCGGGCTCACGTGGAGCGATCCGCGCGACATCTCCGACTCCGTCAAGCGCGCGGCTGGCGCCACAAGCGTGGCGTGCGGCCCGGGCATCGGCATCCAGCTTCGCGGCGGCGTGCACACGGGAAGGCTCGTGATGCCATTCAACGAGGGACCGGCATGGTCATGGAACGTGTATGCCGCAATCAGCGACGACAGCGGCGACACGTGGCAGATGGGCGAGATCGCACCGCGCGCATGCGATGCGCGGCCCAACGAGGTGCAGGTCGCGGAGTGCGACGATGGATCGCTGCTGCTCGTGTCGCGCCGGTTCGGCGGTGCCGCGCAGCGGCTCACGGCACGAAGCGCAGACGGCGGACAGTCATGGACACCCTTGGTGCCCGACGCTCACCTTCCGGATCCGAGCTGCATGGGAGGGCTGGTCGCCGTCGGCGGCGCAGGTGACACGATCGTGTGCACCGGGCCGTCAGCGGGCAACGCACGCATGCACGGGAAGGCGTGGGTGTCGCGTGACTGCGGCGTCACATGGGATGCCGGCGCCACGATCGACGCGGGATCCTTCGCCTACAGCGTGCCTGTCGAGATCGCACCGGGCCTGATCGGCATCCTGTGGGAGGCGGACCTCACCGGGACGATCCGGTTCACGCGACTCCCGATCAGAAGTCCATCTTGATGCCCGCATAGACGCGAAGATCGTCCGGGTTCTCGCCCGCCGGCACATTCGACTGGTACTGGTAGCGCAGACCGCCCAGGAACGACATGCCGAGGGATGGATCGATCTTCACGCTCCACTCGAGCCGAGAGAGCAGCAGGTAGTCGCTGAAGTCCTCGAACTCGGGAGCAATCCAGCAGCTTGCCTCGAGCGCCTGGAACTCGGAGATATCCCACTTGCCCGCCAGCTCCATGTACAGCTCCGCACGAGTCTCGTTGATGCTGCCGAACTCGCGCGTGGCACCGGCGCCGATCTTTCCCGTAAGGACCAGCGGAGCCTCTCGGAAGAACCTGTATCCAACTCCACCCCAGCCCGAGAGCCGCTGCTCCCACCCCTCGAGAGGCGCCATCTGACCCTGCACCTTACCGAACGCGAGCCATGACGAGTCCTTGAAGAAGTAGTCGTACACGCCAGTCAGCAGCAGGTTGTTGTCGGTCGTCGAGCTGTTGACTGTGCGGAAGAAGTACTCGCCGTCCACCTTGAACTTCTCGACATCAGGATCCTCGTACACGGCGCTGCCGGCCACCCGGAAGTCGAGCTGCTCGTCGCTCGAGTCCACGTAGTTTGCGTTCGCCGCCAGCGAGAACTTCCACTTCGAGGGGATCGGCTCGTCTACCGCTGCCGCGGCATCTGCCGGGGGCGCCGCCGCATCGCCCTTCGCCGCCGCCTTCGCCTCGTCCCGCACGGCCATGTCGCGCGCGCCTTCGGCGCTCGAGGCCTGCACGTCGAGCACGGTGTCCTGCGTCTCCGCCTTGACGAATGGAGGCTCCTGCGGAGCCATCGCAGCCGTCGGCGCCATCGCGGTGACGTTGAGCCGCTGCAGCGTCAGGTCGCCGAGCACAGGGTGACGTACCACGATCGACTCTGGACTCTCGGAAACCAGCGTGCCCCGAATCACGTCACCGCCCACCAGACGGAGCGTCACAGGCGTGCCGGACGCGATGCCGGCATCGATCTGGGCTGGTGCAGCCGTGCGGACGGGTGCCGCTTGGGCCACGCCCGCCACCAGCAGAGATGCGATCAGGGATCCAATGGAGTGCTCTCCTGACATAAGGCGCGAAGAATACGCCGATCATCCGCGCCAGTCACGACCTGCCTGAACAGGCACCTATCGCCCCGCCGGCTCGGCGGCTGGCGCCTTGTCGCGAGCCAGGTAGACCGTGGTCGACGGGAACGCAAATCCCGTCCCGCTCGCCTCCACGGCGCCCATGATCTCAAGCAGGATCCCCTGCCGTAGCTGCAGGAACTCCTCCCAGTCGCGGGTGCCGACAAATGCCTGGATCTCCACATCGAGGCTTGACGCGCCAAACCCCACGAACCTGACACGGATGCCCTCGGGCAGAACCCGTGCGTTGGCGCGCAGCAGCGACTCGCACCGCTGCAGGACCTGAACCATCTCCTCACGGGACGTCTCGTAGCGCAGCCCGATCGTCATGTGCATGCGCATGCGGTCGCGGGCCGCAAGCGACTCGACCTCCGCAGAGGCGAACTGGCTGTTCGGGATCGTCACGAGCGTTCGCTCAGGCGACCGGAGCTGCACGGAGCGCATGCCGATGCGCTCTACGGTCCCGATGCGGGTCCCGATTCGGCACGTGTCCCCGACACGGATCGGCTGGTCGGCCACGATGCTCACACCCGCGAAGATGTTCTCGATTGTGCGCTGCGCAGCGAGCGAGATGGCGATGCCGCCGATGCCGAGTCCGGCAAGCACGCCGGTCATGTCGAACCCTGCGGCTGTCGCCGCGATGACCGCACCAAGCACCCACGACAGCACCTGAAGCGTGCGCCGCACCAGCATGATGACGGCGAGCATCCCCTGACGGCCGGCCGCGAGCGCGCGCTCCTGGAGCGCCACCGCCCCGCCGGTCACTGCGCTCGAGATGGCCCACGCGGCCACGAGCGACCCTACTGCCGTCGTGATCATTCGAAGCGCGTCGTGTGCAGGCACGGAGAGCTCGAGCGCGCCCGCACCGGCCCGCAGCACCAGCAGCGCAGCAAACCAGCGCAACCCGCTCCGGCCGGCGTTGAGCATGCGCCACCCGATCGCCTGCCAGCCGGTGTCCCTTGATGCGGAGCGCACCAGCCACTCCAGCACGGGCGCCAGCACAAGCGCCGCCATCCAGCCCGCCACCATGAGCAGCGCAATGGCGATCCACTGCCACAGCGCCACCTCGAGCAGCTGGACGTCGATCAGCTGCCGCGGAAGCATCTCGACAATCGGCCCATGCCCGTGCGCATCCCACAGAATCGGAAGCGCCTCCATGGTCGAGCCCGAGAACCGCCACATGCCGTCCGTGCCCCGCTCCACGTCGATCGGCACGTCGATGTCCTTGACCTTGATCTCGCCGACGCGGTCAAGCGGCGGCGGAAGGCCGTCATCCGCGGTGCCCTCGGGGCTGTCGCTGAGCGCATCGAAGTTGAGCCAGAGGCAGCGGTCGAGCACCACCTTCAGCCGGCGTGCGTCGGTGGCATCGCCGCCATCGAGGAATCTGGATGCAGCGTTCCAGTCGCCAGCCCGCGCAGCGGCGATGTATGACTCCATCGCAGTGCGCGGAGATTCTCCGCTGGCGCTCGTTGCGCCTTGCGGAGCCGCCGAAGACGCCACCGCCGCAGACGCCGCCACGAGCCACACCAGAGTGCACCATGAACCGAGCCGTACCAGCATCCTCATGGGAGGCAAGGGTACGAGTGCCCTCGCCGCATGTCGATGCGCGCACGCCTGCGCAGGCAACTACACAAGCAGGAGGCACACCAGCGTGACGATGACCGCTGCGATGACGTTGAGCGCAATCCCCGCTCTCAGCATCGCCCGCATCGACACGCGACCGGTCGCGTAGATGATCGCATTGGGCGGGGTGCCGACCGGCAGCATGAACGCGTAGCTCGCGCCAAGCGCCGCCGCAATCACCAGACGCTCGGCAGGCACGCCGAGCCCTGCGGCCATCGCGCCGACGATCGGCACGGCCGTCGCCGTCAGCGCGGTGTTTGACGCAATCTCGCTTGCAAACACCATCACAAGGACGACCAGGAGGATCAGCAGCGGCTCGGGCATGGCGGACAGCCCCGTGAGCGAGGCCGCGATCGCATCGGACACGCCCGTGCGCTGCATTGCGTCCGCAAGCGCGAGCCCGCCTCCAAAGAGCAGGAAGACGCCAAGCGGCAGCCGGCCGAGCTCTGGCCACGGCACCACGGGCTGCGCCTGGCCGCGGCCCACCGGCACGGCCAGCAGCACGATGGCCGCCGCCACCGCAATCTGCCCGTCACGAAGGCGGACGCCGGTCCATGGCGCAAGCAGAGGCGCTGCGACCCACGCGACCGCCGCACAGGCGAACACGGCAAGCGTGATCCAAGCCGCGCGGGTCATGGGCGCGCGGTCAGCGAAGGCTGCGGCATCGCGAAGCGGAACCTCGAGCCCCTTGCACGGGAACAGGAACCGGAACGCCAGCAGCGCGCCCGCCATCATCGCGGTGCCCAGCGGCACGCCGAAGGTGGCCCACCGCGCGAAGGTCATGGACCCACCGCTCTCTCGGATCCACTCCGCGGCGATCGGGTTCGGCGGGCTGCCGAGAAGCGT
This sequence comes from uncultured Isosphaeraceae bacterium, assembly GCA_964555705.1. Lineage (GTDB taxonomy): Bacteria > Planctomycetota > Phycisphaerae > Phycisphaerales > SM1A02 > ZLKRG44. The sequence goes on from CAZKTN010000014.1 coordinate 32,345, forward strand.
CATCGCGCCTCCGATGCTCGCCCCGTATGCGACTGCGAGCAGGACGGCCTGCTGGAACTGCTGCATCGGCCTCCGGCCCGGCCCCATGCCGGCCGCGCCGCCATCTCCCTGCGCACCCGCAAACCACGCGATCGCCGCCATCGCCAGCGGCAGCATCATGGCGGTGGCTGCGGTGTTCGAGACCCAGGCGCTGACCAGCGCGGTCGTGACCATGAATCCCGCGATGACGCGCCGTGGCTCATGCCCGACGCGAGACAGCACCAGCGACGTGAACCGCTCCCCCAGCCCATGCCGCTCGATGGCGAAGGCAATGACGCACCCTCCCGCGAACAGGAAGATCACGTCGTTGGCGTAGGGCGGAAGCACCTGCTCCGTGGGCGCGATGCCTGCGAGCGGGAACACCACGATCGGCAGCAGACCCGTGATCGCAAGATCCACCGCCTGCGTTGCCCACCAGATCGACATCCAGATGAGCATGCCCACCACTGCAGCCCCCGCCGGCGACAGGTCACTTCCGCCCAATGACGGATGCCACCACAGCCAGCCGAGCGCGCCAAGCGCAGGGCCGGCCGCCAACGCGACAGCGCGGGACCGCGACCACTCGGGCGGTCCCGCGTCGCTCACGTTCAGAAGCCCACGGAGTCGCGGGTGCCCTGCTTCGTCATGTCGACAGTCTTGGTCCAGACCTCAAGGCCGGTGCGCATGTTGGTGAGCGTCAGCCGGAAGGTGTACGTCGTCTGGCGCGTGTTGCCCGCCTGCCGCTTCATCTGCGTGATCTTGCCCGAGAGCGAGAAGTCAGGCGCGGGCATCCCATCGACCTGGTTTCCCTGTCGGAACGCCTGCGCACGCAGCGCGTCCTGTGCGGTCTTGTCCTCCGCGTTGGCGCCGAAGGTGGTCACCACCTGCGCCTGGCCTGAGTTGACCATCTGCTCGCGCATTCGGAACAGCAGCTCGCCCACATCGAACTGGGAGCTCGTGTCGTTCACGACCTTGTCGATCACGAGCTGTGCCGGCTGGCTCTGGCCGGTCTTCAGGATGCCCGTCTCGAGCAGCGACTCGAGCATGCCAGACGACGCCTTGAGCACATCCTGCATGTCGACCTCGCCAACGCTCACGACCGACTGCGGGCTGCCGGTCTCGATGTACTTCGCGGGACTTCCGCAGCCCGCAAGGGCGATGAGCGACGCTGGGATCAGGGCAAGGATTCGGGGTGTCATTGGATGTGTCTCCGGGTTGGTTGGATTGGGCTCTGGCGGCGATTCGATTGGCTGTCCCGCGCGCATCACTCGCCGCGGCGCACCTGCAGGCGGAAGTCAGTGGCAGTTTCGGTGGGCGCAATCGAGCGGATCATCACAGAGCTGCCTGAGGGCACGTTCGCAGTCTTCCACACGCTCGTCTGCGAGGGGATCATGTTGCCCGAGCGGTCGACCCAGTCGAAGCGGTAGGAGAAGGTGCGGTAGCTGAATCCGTCGTTGATCACGTCGACCTGCACCTCGAGCGGCCCGCCCTTCGTCGGGAACATGCGCACCTCGCCCGCTTTCAGGAAGATCTGGGTCAGCAGGTCGTTCACCTGGGTCTGCGCGGGAATGCTCGTGTCTGCCGGCGTCGTGCGGGTGTAGGTGGTGTTGACGCTTCCGCACGCGCCTAGCGCAAGAGTGGCGGCAAGCGCGGCGACGGCGGTACGGGACTGGTTCATGGGGTGTCTCCAACAAGCTGTTGACTGGAAGTGAGGGCGGATCCATCAACTGCAGGCATAGGGCCAGGCAGGCGTACAACCGGCTCGAAGTCAGTGTGCAGCCGGGCCACCTGCACGGCCGGCACCTGCGCTGCCGAAGAGGGAAGGGTCACGAACACGATGTTCGGCGCTCCGGGCTTGAGCCCAAGCGTGCACAGCTGCGCGCCCGACGGCCTCCGGATCTCAATTGCGCCGTCAGCGGGGGTGGGCACCCGCAGCAGGCCAACCTGCTTTGGCATCGTGCTCCAGCATCGGAGGTCCGCTGCGGTCGAGGCCGCCTGATACGCGATGCCCGCGATCTGCACAGCGAGCCCTGCGTAGTAGTCCTGCGAGTACGCAGCCTGGCTCGCCGCCCATGTGGCCGCCGCCTTCGACGCGGAACTGATGATCTCCTGCGTCACGATCGCCGGGAGGCGCGCATTGAACTCCTCCGTGACCACAGCATCGAGGTTGGCAAGCTGCATCGAGCGGTGCACTCCCGCGCCATCGGCACCGGGAACCTCGATCGCATCGACGTAGTCATTGCGCAACTTGAGTACCGGAAACGCGGCAGAGACGTAGTTGACCTGTCCGACCGGAATCGGGATGTCGAGCCGGAACTCGTCGTAGTTGGGGGCAAGGCCCGTCAGGAAGAAGATCCACGTCACAGGCATGCGCCCTGCGGGGGCATCCGCATCAATCAGCGCGATGTCCTCCTCGGCCAGCGCAAACCCTGGCACCATCTCCTGCACCGACTTGAGGTCGGCGCGCGCGTTCTGCCGGTCGCTCGCGTCGCCACTTGAGGCGATCAGGAACACCGCCCGCATGTAGCTCACGAAGGGATTGCCGAAGGATGCATACCCGCGGATGGCGGCGAGGTCGCCCTGCTCCGCACGCACCTGGTCAAGCGCGCTGCCGGCGATCGACGGGTCCCATCCTTCCTCCTTCCACGACTCCTGCGCGGCCGACTGCTCGGCGGCCACCTCCTGCTCAAACCGCGATACCGCATCCTGCTGGAAGTCTCGCGCACGGTTGAGCTCAAGGCGCGCGTCGTCAAGCCTTCCTTCAGCGAGGCAGTTCACCCCCTGAAGCCCGCACAGCATGATGCGCTCGGGGGGCGTACCGCGGTAGATCCTGACCGTCTGGTTGACGGCTGTCGTGGCGATCGCCTCCGACACTGTCGCCTCGGCCTTGGTGTCGAGGTAGGGCCGGATCTGCTCGTACGCCAGCCCGAACCATTGGCGGCTCCGCTCGATCTCCCCTGCCGCCTGCGCCATGTGGCCGGCTGCCATCCAGTAGACAAGGCGATCCTGCTCGTCGTTCTGGCTCTCCGACGCGGCGCCGGAGGCGATGGCGCTTGCCTGGACGTACTGGCCCGCCGAGTATGACGCGTCGATCGATGCCATCGTCTCGCGAAGCTCGCGCTGGCAGCCGAAAGCCGCCCCAAGCGCCGCACAGGCAAGAAGCGCGACAGGCCTCCCTGTTCCCCTCACAGTAGTTCGAGGTCCTTTTCCATTGCCCATCACGGATTCAGAAGCTGCCACCATAGCGATTGCCCTCCCACATTCAGGTTCTGCACGTTGCTTGTGTCGATTCGAACGCTGCTCTGCCTCAGGAACTCGGCCATCGCATTGACGCGAATGAGTTCCGCCTCGCGCAGCACAGCCCCATTCTGCAGCTCCGAGAAGAACCGCGCGTTGCGCTCCCAGTTCGCGCGGCCCTCCGGCGAAAGCTGCATCGGGATCGAGATCGCGAGGCCTGGCTTGACGTTGATCATGCGCTCCACGGGCTCAAGCCCCGGACGCTCGAGGCGGATTCTGTGAAGCCCGGGCCGGATCTCGTACGTGCCGGGCGTCTGTCCGATCACCATCCCGTCCACCATCACTGAGACATTCATCGGCTCGAGGCGGTACTGGTTGGCCGTGACGGTGTACTGACCATCCGGACCCTTGACGGCCTCTGGCACGCTGAGGTCCGCAAGCACCGCCGTGATCTGCACCTTCGTGTCCGAAGGCGGGGTGGATGCCTCACGGATGCCGCCGCGTGCCGCAACCTCGTTGAGCGCGACACCAATCTTTCCCGCGCTCTCGCGGAGGCAGCGGTTCAGCGCGTCAATCTCGACCGCGAGCTCTGGCGTCTGTCGGACGGCAACCCGCGAGATCGCACTGCCGGAGACGAGGCTGCCACCCGTCGTGCCATCGAGGATCGAGTAGGTGACGTCAAGCGTCCACTCGGTCACGACAGTCTCGACCTTGATGGATGGATCGTTGAATGCGCGTGTCGTCTTGTCGAACGTGGTGATCGCTGCCGTCAGCAGGTATGCCGCGTTCATGTTCGCCGCCAGATTCACCGCGGACGTCTGGCTCGAGAGCAGGCGGTCTGCGAGCTCCGACTCAGGCGTGCCTGTGCCCGCATTGGGACCTGTCGGCGCGAGCCGGTTCACCGCATTCACGACGTCCTCTCGCCGGATCACCTCGAAGCGGCCGCTCGTCACCGCAGCCGTGAGGTCATCCTCGAGCACGCTCACCTTGTCCTCGGGCAGGCATCCAGGTCGCTGCTTCACGAAGATCGCCACCTTCATCGGAGCAGCTGCCGACGCCGCTGCGGACATCGCGGATCCACCAGGCTGCACAGCACCTGCGGGGCCTGCCGGCGGCGGAGCCGAAGGTGCGGCAGCGCCCCCACTCGCGGGCCGTACCGGATTCCCGAGCGCGCCCGGCGACGCGGACCCGCTTGCCTTGCCGTTGGGATCGACACCTGCGGGCAGGCCCTCGGGACGCAGCCGCATGATCGAGCCCCGATCAATGCCATAGTCCTCGATCGCCTGCGCATTCGAGAAGCGCGGCCCTGCGTTCGTCACGCGCGCCCATCCAACCCGGATCTCCTCCGATCCGAGCGACTCGCCCGTATCGGGATCGACCATGTCCTGCCCGGGCGCAAGCACCTCCCAGATCTGCCCATTCTTCACGCCCGCATCAGCCGTACGGTTGAAGGTGATCTGCCCCATCGTGTAGCCAATCACCTTGGCGGGTGCAAGGCTCTCCGTAATGGCGCTCGCCGCAGCGGCCGCGAAGAGCGACGTCACCTTGCCGATCAGCGCGTTGGTCTTGCGGCCCTGCTGCTGCACTCCCGCAAGCACCTCGTCAACCGCGGACTCGTTCAGCGTGACGGCGGTGGACCGGTACAGCGTGCCCGTCGTGGAGTTGAAGATCTTCACCACGCCCTGAATCTGGATTGTGCGCCGCTCGGCCTGCGAGTCGCCAAACTGGCCCGGAAGCACGGTCCTCTCCGTCACATCCTGGAAGTTGTCGATCGTGACCGTCGCGAGGTACGCAGCGCCAGCCAGCTGCAGCGCCTTGGCCGCCTGCGGATCGAGCGTGTTCACGTTGCCGCTCTCCGCGAGGTTCTGCTCCTTGATGACCGAGGGCAGGTCAGCGCGCGCGACCAGCTCGAAGCGGCGCGTGCCGTCAATCGCAGTCATCAGCTGCGGGTCCGCGCCCTCGACGATCTGGTTGAGCACGTTGAGCGCACCCTCCGCGCCCGCCTGCGTCTGCACTGCCTTGGATGCCGCGATCTCGCGGATCGCCAGCCGCGGCTTCCCTCCACCCGCGGCATCCGCCTGGCCTTTCGAAAGCGCACCTGCCGCTCCAGCCGCCACGACGGCGAGCGAGGCCGCAGCGAGAGCGCAAATGCGTCGAGCGAACGGACGGATCCGCGATGAGCGCATGTCGGGAACGCGTGTCTGCATGGCAATGCCTCCAGGGCGCGATCGTAGTCTGCGGAGGCAGCGATGTGGCTGCACGCCGCGCTACGCTTCGGGCGCATGTCGGGCGCGCACGAACCCCTGATCCTGGCTCAGGGCCTTCGCAAGTCGTTCGGGGACTTCGAGGCCGTGCGCGGCGTCGACCTCTCGGTCCGCGCCGGCGAGGTGCTCGGATTCCTCGGCCCAAACGGCGCCGGCAAGAGCACCACGATGCGCATGATCACGGGTTGCCTCACGCCGAGCGCCGGCACCGTCACGCTCTGCGGCATGACGATCGACCAGGACCCGATCGGCGCCAAGCGCACCTTCGGCTACTTGCCCGAGGGCGCGCCTGCGTACCCCGACATGCGCGTGGAGGACTTCCTCGCCTTCACGGGGCGTGTGCGCGGACTCGTACGCGACGACCTCCGGCAGCGCGTCAACGCGGCGATCGAGCGGCTCCACCTCGAGCCATACAGGCGCCAGACGATCGACACGTTGAGCAAGGGCTACAAGCGGCGCACTGGGCTCGCGCAGGCGATTCTCCACGGCCCGCGCATCCTCATCCTCGACGAGCCCACCGACGGGCTCGATCCCAACCAGAAGCATGAGGTGCGCCAGCTCATCAGGGACCTCGGCCGCGATTGCGCGATCGTGCTCTCGACGCACATCCTCGAGGAGGTCGAGGCCGTGTGCACGCGCACCGTGATCATCAGCGAGGGCCGTACCGTCTTCGACGGCACGCCTGCCGAGCTCGATGCCCGCGCACCCGCATCAGTTCGCCACAACAGGCTCGACCACGTGTTCCGCAGCATCACGGCGCCAGACACGCACTCGCCAGCCGAGCCGCGCACCGGGTCGGCGCGCCCACCGCGCCCAGCGCCAAGGGGTCCCACACGATGACTGCGCTCATCGCCATCGTGCGCCGCGAGTTCGCGTCGTACTTCGCCACCCCGCTCGCGTCGGTGTTCCTCGTCACCTACCTGGTGCTTGCGGCACTCTTCGCCTTCCAGGTGGGCGGCCTCTATGAGCGTGCGCAGGCAGATCTTCGCCCTCTGTTCCAGTACGTGCCCTGGCTCTCGCTCTTCCTGGTGCCTGCGGTCAGCATGCGGCTGTGGTCGGAGGAGCGGCGCCAAGGCACACTCGAGCTGCTGCTCACCCTGCCCTGCTCCACGTGGGCACTCGTGCTCGGGAAGTTCCTCGCCGCGTGGGCATTCGCATGCGTCGCGCTCGCGCTCACCGTACCCACATGGATCACCGTCGCATGGCTCGGAGACCCTGACCACGGCACGGCTCTCGCGGGATACGTCGCGAGCGCGCTGCTCACGGGGATGTTCCTCGCCGTGGGCAGCTTCGTCTCGAGCCTGACGCGCAACCAGGTCAACGCCTTTGTCGCATGCGCCGCCGCGTGCTTCCTTCTGCTGCTCGCGGGCTACCCCGTGGTTCTCGACTTCTTCGCCACATGGATGCCGCGAAGCGGAGTCGAGGCGATCGCCGGCATGGGCGCGCTCACCCACTTCGACGGCATCACTCGCGGCGTCGTCGACCTGCGCGACGGCGCGTACTTCGTGTCGCTGACCCTCGCATTCCTCTGGATGACCGCGATCTCGGTCGAGAGCCGGAAGGCCCGATGAGCGCCCGACGACCGAGCCTGGCGTGCGCATCGATCCTTCTTGGCGCTCTCGCGCTGAACGCTGCGCTCGCCGTATGGGTCCCCGGCGTGCGCATCGACCTCACGCAGGAGAGCCTCTACACCATCTCGCCCGGCATGAGGCCACTGCTCCTCTCGCTCGACGAGCCGGTCCGCATCGACCTCTACTGGACGCGGCGCGCAGGCGAGGGCGCACCGCAGATCCGCGCGCATGCGCAGCGTGTCGGGGAGTTTCTCCGGGAGGTCGAGTCCATCTCCGGCGGCATGGTGGAGTTCCGCACCATCGACCCTGCCCCATTCAGCGACGCAGAGGACGAGGCGCGTGCCGCTGGAGTCGCCGCACTCTCTGTCGATGGCGTCGGCGGCACGCTCATGCTCGGCGCGACGGTCTCGGGACCGACCGACCGCCGCGAGACGATTCCCTACATCTCCCCTGACCGCGAGTCGTTCCTCGAGTACGACATCGCCACGGCAATTGCCACAGTCGGACGCGCGCGCAAGGGACGCATCGGGATCCTCAGCGGGATGCCGCTCTCGGTGCCGGTCCCGCAGGATCCAGCCGGTCCGCCCGGCGCCCCGCGCGAGATGGCCACCATCACGGAACTGAAGCGTCTCTTCGAGGTGGTGGAGATCGACCCCGTCGCGCCGCAGCTGCCCGAGCGGCTCGATGCGCTCATGATCGTGCAGCCGCGCTCGCTCGGCGAGGCCACGCTGCGTGCCGTGGATGCGTGGATCGTCGAAGGCAACCCTACGGTCATCCTCGCGGACCCGTACGCGGAGACCGACAGCAGCCCCGACGCGAGGGCCATGGGCGCAAGCAGGTCGGGCACCACCTACGACTTCCCGCTGCTGCAGGCATACGGCGTGGACATCCCGCGCGACATGGTGGTGGGTGACCAGGCGTTCGCCACGCGCGTGCAGTTCCCCACACCCAACGGCGGCTCGCGTGCGATCGACTACCTCGCGTGGCTGAGCCTTGACCGCACCGCGCTCAACCCCGATGACCCGCTCTCAGGCGGCATCTCGGCGGTCAACCTCATGAGCGCCGGCGCGATCGTGCCGACACAGGGCAGCCCGCTCGCCATCACGCCGATCCTCAGTTCAAGTGACCGCAGCGAGCTCGTGCAGACGCTGAAGATCGGATTCTTCGGAGATCCGGAGCAGCTCCTTCGCGACATGAAGCCGGATGGCCAGCGGCGGACGCTCGCGGCACGCGTCACTGGACCCGTGCGAAGCCCGTTCACCGGGCGTGAGGGGCGCATCTCGCTGGTGCTCATCGCCGACGCGGACCTGCTCGCCGACATGACATGGCTCGCGCCGCAGCGGTCTGGCGACTCGCTCACCGCGCGGGCGATCTCCGACAATGGTCCGCTCATCGTCAACGCAGCCGAGCTCGCCTCGGGCGACAGTGCGCTCGCCAACCTCCGCGGCCGCGGACAGTACCGCCGGCCATTTGCGGCAGTCGAGGCGATGCGCAAGGCCGCCGAGGCCAAGTACGTCGCCCGCGAGAAGGACCTCCAGAGGGAGATCAGGATTGCGGAGATGCGGGTCGCGCAGCTTGCCCGCGAGCCCGGCTCCGAGTCGGCTGCGATGGTCCTCACGTCCGAGCAGCAGTCCGAGCTGGCGCAGGCCAATCGCAACCTGCTCGATATGCGCCGCGAGCTCAGGCAGGTCCAGTTCCGCCTGCGCGAGGAGATCGATGCGCTAGGCCTCCGAGTGCTGGTGGCGAACGTGATCCTCTGGCCTGCGCTGGTCGCCGGCGCCGCGCTCCTGTGGTACCTGCTGCGCGGGCGAACCGCCCGCTGATCGCACGGCGTCCGTCACGCTCGGGCGAACCTCCTGCTCATCGCACGGCGTCCGGCACGCGCGGTCGCGCCGCGAGCGGGCAGCGCACTACCCTCCTGCCTGTGCCTGAGCTGCAGCTCGACGGACTTGTCGGACCGACCCACAACTACGCGGGCCTGAGCCCAGGCAACGTGGCCAGCCAGGCCAACCGCGCCGCGGTCAGCCATCCGCGGAAGGCTGCGCTGCAGGGACTCGACAAGATGCGCGCAGTGGCGGCGCTGGGCGTTCCCCAGGGATTCCTTCCCCCGCACGAGCGGCCCCATGTGCCCACGCTGCGCGCGCTCGGATTCCAAGGCACTGACGATGCGTTGATCGCCGCTGCGCACCGCGAAGCGCCCCACCTGCTCGCACGCGCATCAAGCGCCAGCGCGATGTGGACCGCCAACGCCGCGACTGTCATCCCATCATCAGACGCTGCCGACACGAAGCTGCACCTGGTCGTGGCGAATCTCAGGTCGATGCCGCACCGGGCGATCGAGCCGCCCACGACCGCGCGGCTCCTGCGCGCAGCGTTCCCTGACCGTTCCCGCGCGGTGGTGCACGAGGCGATCGGCACTGGCGGCGACGAGGGCGCCGCCAACCACATCCGGCTCGCCGGCTCGCCCGATGCGGGTGCGGATGCCGCCGGCGTGCATGTGTTCGTGTACGGCACGGGCGACGGCGCGCAGCCGCCCCGAAAGCACCCAGCGCGGCAGGAACTTGCGGCGAGCGAGGCCGTTGCGGGGTGCGCAGGCCTGCCCGCAGCACGCACGCTCTTCCTCCGGCAGAACCCAGATGCGATCGACGCAGGCTGCTTCCACAACGACGTGTGCAGTGTCGGCAACGGCAACGTGCTGCTGATGCACGAGCGCTCGTTTGCGGAGGGTGACCGGGCGCTCGACCGCATCCGCGATGCAACGGGCGGAAGCGTCATTCCCGTCGTGATCCGCGAGGCCGAGCTCCCCATCGCCGAAGCCGTGTCCTCCTACCTCTTCAACTCCCAGGTCATCACGCGGCCTGACGGCGGCATGACGATTGTCGCGCCAGCCGAGTGCGAGGAGACCCCCAACGCGCGCCGCACCCTTGACCGAATCGCGGACGGCACCAACCCCATCGACACCGTCCTCCTGATGGATGTGCGCGAGTCGATGCGCAACGGCGGCGGTCCCGCATGCCTGCGCCTTCGCGTGCCGCTGGCGCGCAGCGAGGCCGGGATCCTCCATCCCGGATTCCTCTGGACACCAGAGCGCGACGCGTGGCTTCGCGCGTGGATCGAGCGCTGGTACCCGGAGTCGCTGTCGCCAGATGACCTGGCCGATCCTGCGCTTCTGCGCGCCACGCGCGATGCGCTTGATGCGCTCTCGTCATGGATCGGCGCAGGCCCCCTCTACGACTTCCAGCTGGGCGGCAGCCGCTAGCCTGCTGCACCGATGGCCCACTCCTCGCCGATCCGCCTGCTTGTGCTCGACGTCGATGGCACGCTGACCGACGGCTCGATCCTCCTTGGCCCTGATGGACAGGAATGGAAGCGCTTCTGCGTGCGCGACGGGCTCGGCGTCGTGATGTGGAAGCGCGCGGGCGGCATGGTCGCCATCATCACGGGCCGCCACTCGGCGGCCCTCACGCACCGCGCGCGCGAGCTCGGCATCGACCACGTGCACCAGAGCGCGAGCGACAAGGTGCGTGCACTCGATGCGGTGCTCGCCGCGACAGGATGCGCACCTGAGGAGACCGTTGCCATCGGCGACGACCTGCCGGACCTCGCACTCTTCCGGGCAGTTGCCTTCGGGATGGCACCCGCTGATGCGGCGCCTGAGGTGAGAGCCGCCGCGCGTCACGTCATGCGATCCTCAGGCGGCCACGGTGCGGTGCGCGAGGCGGTCGAGCTGCTGCTCCGTGGCGATGGCCGCTGGGACTCGCTTGTTGCCGCGCACTAGCGCAACACCACGCACCGCATCGCGCGACATCGCTCGACACCGCGCCCCGCGCAACGCCACTCCGTGCGCCGGCTACCGCTCCCACTCCGGCGGGCGCCACCGCGATACGCGGCCATCGGCGTCGAAGTACACCACCCACACGTTCTCAGGCGCATCCTGGTCGGCGAATGTGGCGCTCGTCGCGAGGCTGCTCAGGTTGTCGCCGAACTGCCAGCGCTCCTCGCGCGCCGGCCCGTCGGCGCTCTCGGGAATCGCCGAATAGCGCGAACTCGGCTCGCCGAGCAGCGCAATCACCTGCGACTTGCCCATGCCAGCGCGCAGCCCCGAGAACTGCGCCCGCGACGGCCCGCATGCAGCGATGGCCGCAGCAGCCGCCACGATCGCCGCACGAATCGCAACGTGAATCTGAGCTGCGCGACGCATGCCGGCACAGTATCACCGGCCCATCGCGACGCATAGGATCGACCGCATGAGTCCCGCGACAGCCACCCAGACGCCACCCGCTGCAGCACATGCGCCCTCGACCCCCGCGGTCGACAGCGCCGCCGCCATCAGTGCGCTCATCGCCCTTCATGGCGAGCCGCACCGCACCAGGATCGAGCGCGGCGTGAGGCAGTGCGCGCGCCGCTGGACCGCCGCCGACGGCGACCAGCAGGCCTTCGAGTCCTTCTGCCTCACGAGCTTCGTGTCGGATGCGGCCAAGCTGCCGGCGCTGCTCGATCGTCTTGAGGCTGCGATCGAGAAGATCGGCGGCCACCTCTACGAGATGCGCCGCAGCCTGCGTCGGTGGAGCGACCTCGCCGGCGAGGAGTTCCCTGGCGTGGATGACATGCTCGCCACGTTCGATCCCGCACCGGACCTCTCCGAGCAGCTGTACCGGCAGCGGCTGGCGTTCGTGGCGCTCCTCAACCTGGACCGCGCGGACCTGCCCACCATGCTCGCGTGTGGCGCCAGCTGGAGCACCGACGAGTGGGCCGCGGTCCGCATCGCGCAGCAGTTCGGCGCGCGCATCCCCGCATCGCTCAATGACCGCGCGCGCGAGGTGTCGCACCGCTGCTCGCGCTGGGTCAGCGGGTTCCACATCCCCGTCGGCCGCCTGATCGACGCATCCGGCTCACGCTGGTATGACGCCGATCGCGCCCTGCTCACCCACTGGCTCGTGCGCGAGGAGATCAAGGCGCAGGGCACGATGCCAAACGGCCTCCCGCGCCAGCGCGCGCTCGCGCACGTGCTCGCGCGTGCGATCGACGGCTCCATCCCCAGCGACGTGATGGAGCGCCGCTCCGCAACGGACTGGGATGCCGCACGCAACACGCTCGGCGGCGCCCCGGTCAAGGGTGACGGCTCGCGCCACGGAGAGGACGTCATGGGCCCTCTCCGCTACGAGCGCTGGATCGAGCAGTTCCGCCTTGCGCAGGAGTTCGACGCGCACCACCCTGAGCATCCCACCGCGATCGCACGCAAGTTCGAGCTTGCGCGCGAGATGCCCGAATCTGACATCGAGAGGCTGCTCACCGAGCTTCTCGACCATCCCGCGCGCGACGCGCTCAGCGCGTGGCTCTCGAAGCGGCTCGGCCGGCCGCTCGAGGCATTCGACATCTACTTCGAGGATGTGGGCGACGCCACCGACGCCGAAGCCCTCAACGCGGCAGTGCGCGCAAAGTTCCCCGACGAGGGCGCATTCGAGCGCGCGCTGCCTGAGGTGCTCCGTGGCCTTGGCTTCTCAGCCACCGACGCCCACGACCTCGGCTCGCGCATCCGGGTCGAGATCGCGCGCGGATCAGGCCACGCGATGCGCCCCGCTCTGCCGCAGTTCGACGCATGGCTGCGAACAAGCCGGCTGGCAAGCGAGCTCGGCTGGGATGGCTTCGACACCGCCATGCACGAGCTCGGCCACAACCTCGAGCAGCTCTGCTCCACGCTGCGGGTTGCGCGACCCGCGCTGCGCAACGTGCCGAACACCGCATGCACCGAGGCATTCGCGTTCCTCTACCAGTCGCTCGGACGGCGTGTGCTAGGCATCGAGCCGCCGGGCGGCGCCGCGCGCGCACGAGCCGCCGACGCCGTCGCCACCATGCTCGCCGCATGCCAGATCGCAGGCCCCAGCCTCCTCGAGCTGCACACGTGGAGATGGCTCTACGCCAACCCAGATGCCGATGCGCCGGCGCTTCGCGCCGAGGTCCTTGCCACCGCAGACCGCCTGTGGGCACGCCACTACAAGCGCCACTACGGACCCGATCCCTACCGCCTGCTTGCCGCATACCAGCACATGATCGGGCATCCGCTGTATCTCGCGGACTACGCGATCGGACATGTGATGAGCCACCAGATCCGCGACTACATCGCTGGGCGCGACATCGCCGCAGAGACGATCCGCATCACGTCCATTGGCCGGCTCACGCCCGACCTGTGGATGCGCCGAGCCACAGGCGCACCGCTCACCGCAGAGCCGCTTGCGCGCGATGCGGAAGCAGGCCTCGCGCTGCTCGGCTAGCGCTGGCACCTCAAGTCCTGGCCGGTCGTGCGGCCGCGACGGCGTCCGACCAAACGAATGTGGCTGCGGCCTCTAGGGCACGCTGCGCACGAGCACATGCTCGCGCCGGGCAAAGTCGCCGCCCTCGTGGGCCATCCACACCGCACCGTCGGTCGCCATAGCGACCGCACACGCGCCCGCCGGCGTCATCTGCACTGGAATCTGCTCGATCCACGAGGTCCCACCGTCATCGCTGCGCCATCTCCGAAGCGAGTTCGGCACCCGCCGCGCGCTCTCCGCAAGCATGATCGCACCGTCAGCAGTTCGCCACGCGCACGCGCGCATCGTGCCCGGATCGAGTCCTGCACACGCAAGTGGCGCACCCCACGTCATCCCCGCATCGTCCGATGTCCAGATCCAACGGCCTTCCATCTGGGGGCGCACCCCGATGACCGCGATCTTCCCCTTGCCCAGGTCGACCGCCACTGGCGCATCCGACACCTCCACCAGAGGGGCGCCAGCGGCCCACATCGCTCCGCCATCGGTCGATCGCAGCAGCGCCACCGAGCGACCGCCACCCTCGACCGGAACGGTCACCGGCACACAGAGCACCGAGCCGCCCTCCACGGGCACACGAATCCCATGACCCGCGAGTCGGCTGCGCGGCGAGGGAAGCGGCAGGTCCCGTGGCGCGCTCCAGCTCGCGCCGCCGTCTGACGACAGCAGGCTCTTGATCGCGCCACCCGACTGAACGATCAGGTGCGCAGCGCTCCCGTCCGCGATGAGCGTGGAGTCGCTGCCAGCGAGATCCTCCGGCCCGGCCACGCGCGAATCGCCCCACTGGCCCACAGCATTCCGTGCGCGCACAACGATCCGGCGCACATCCTTGCCCTGCTCATCGCTGCGCACAGCGCTTCCGCTCACCAGCAGCGTGCCGTCCGCGAGCGCGGCAATCGCCGGGAGCGAGACCTCGTCCCATACCTCGCCGCCCGCGCTCCACGCGATGTCCGCAGACACCGCACGCTGATCGACGCCACTCACGGCAAACGAGCCGACAGCAATCGCGCCCCGCCCTGCCCATATCCCGATGCGGCCCACTGGCGTGACACTTATCTGCGTCCGCATCATGCGCTCGCCGTTGACAAGGCACTCGAGCCACTCGCCCTGCCGGCGCACGCTCACCTCAAACGGCACACCCGCGCGGACCTTGCCCGCGGATTCCGGAATCGCCGTGGCGCCCCCGGAGAACAGCGGGCCTGACGTGTAAAGCTCCCCACCTGGCCCATCGATCCCGAACACGCTGCCGTCCATTCGGATCCCGGCGCCCGATGCAGCAAGCTCCGGCAGCAGCAGCTCGAACGTTGCCGTGAAGTCGCGCCGACCAGGCTCGACAGGCGCCCAAAGCACCGTTCGTGCGCCCTCCACCACGATCGCGCCGTCCACGCTGCGCACCGCGCCCGGCTTTCGCACCCAGATCGCGTCGCGCTCCACGCCGCCCGAGACCACGCTCAGCGCAGCTTGGGAAGGCGCATCTGAACCTGCAGCGAGCCCCGACGGCGCAGCGCCCTCTCCCGCCGCAGGTCCCGCGAGTCCAGCGCCATCCGCCGCACCCCCGAGCGCGAGAGCGCCCGCACACGCAAGTGGCCCCAGCACGCTCACAGTCGGTACTTCGCGAAGCGGCTCACGTTGCGCGTGTAGGTGCGGAAGACCTCGTCGGCCTCCGCTGCGTCAAGCGTCCCGTCGCCGTTTGCGTCGAACTCGCGCACGGTGGCCTCCTGGTTGCCCCATCCGTTGCTCTCTCGCAGGCGACGGTACCGGTCACGGTTCTCCATCATCGTCCTCAGCTCGATCGCCAGCGCCGACCGCTCCGGCATCTCGACGAGCAGCGTGTCGATGACCCAGTCGTCAACGTCCATCAGCTCCTTCTCGCTGCGCTTGATCGCCTCGTCAACCTGCTCGGGCGACATCGAACCGCGTACGCCCGCCGCGAACTCGCTCCGCATCCGCACCGCCTGGATCGCCCGGGCACGCGCATCGGACACCCGCGACTCCATCGCCTCGGCAATCGACTCGATGCGGCCCCTCGCCTCGGCATCGTCGCCCACCTGCTCCCGGGCCCTTCGCACAAGGGACTCGGCCTCTCCGGCGCTGTAGACGCTCGGGTACGCGGTGCGGAGCAACCTGTCGCGAAGCAGTGCGCCGCGCTCGGCACTGACAAGCGTGGCGATGTGCTCAAGCGTCCGCTCGTTGAGGTCGCGGATCGCGACACGCAGCGGACCGACCTCATCCATGATCGCGCGCAGCGTGGCGTCACCGGCACCCGACGATGCCCCGATGCGGATCGCATCAAGGAGCTCGCCGCGGCGGGCGAGCAGCGGATCGAGCGCAGCGGAGTACTCCTGCGACGCCGCCACAAACTCGCGCGCGCTCCGCTCGTGCTGCTCGAGCACGCCGTTCGAGAGTCCCACAACGTCAATCCCCTCGCCAGGCAGGGTGGCGCCGATCGACAGGCGGCTGCGACGGATCGCAGCGTCGACCTCGGGCCACCGGGCGAACTGCTCCTCCGAGAGCACGGCCTGCACGTTCGAGCGGAACTCCTCGGCCAGCGCCGGATACTCATTCACCGGCCGTGACTTGGACGATGCGGCCAGGTAGTCGCCGAGCATCGCCTCAACGATCGACACCTGCATGGAGTCGAGCTCGAGCACCGTGCCGATCGTCTCCATGTCGCGCATCATGTAGCGGACAGCGAACGCGGTCGGCCTCGCGGGTGCCGCCGTGACAGCCTTCGGGGGCTCGGCTTGCGGTGCGTCCGCCTGCGCGAGGGCTGGCGGGGCCGCGAGGGCCACCGATGCCAGCAGTGCCCCAAGTCCGGTGCGATTCGAAGTTCGATTCATGCCAGTTCCTCCGTGCGCAACGCAGGTCAGTTCCCGACGGCCCCCGGTAGGCCATGTCACGGGATGCTGTCAGTCCAGCGGCTCAGCAGCGCGGACAGGTCAAATCCGTCCGCCACCATGTCCCCATTGATGTCGCCCACCCCAGACGTCGATCCCCATGCCCCGAGGATCACCGCCAGGTCGTAGGCATCCACCATCCCGTCCATGTTCAGGTCCGCAGCGAGCCCGGGCACGGTGACCACCTGAGTGGCAGTGACTGCGCGCCCGCAGGCATCTGTCGCGGTCCAGGTGATCGACACTGGCGAGTTGAGCCGGCACACCGGTGCATCAAGGGTCGTCGCGCCATCCGAACGAACGAACGTCACGACGGCCTCCACACCGCACGACGAAGAGACCTGTGGCGGCTCGATCGGTGGCACGGCGCAGTCCATCTTGAGGAGCGGGGTCACGGAGACGTCAGCCACCTGCCCCATGACCGGTGCAGCAGACACCGTGAGCGGATTCAGGGTGACCAGGTCGGGGTCGATACCGGCGCCACCGAAGACCGTGAGGAGGGTCTTGAACGGAGGCTCCTCGCGGAAGCTGATCAGGCCTGCAGTGGCGCACTCGGCCGCCGTCGCGAGCACCTCGAAGCGAATGCGCTTGGCCACCGCGACCGGCGATCCTGCCTGCGCATTCTCCGGATCGAACCCCACCGCGACATCGATGCCTGCGATGGCCTCGTCCACGGACGCCCAGATCGGCACCACATACGGCGCATCGCCATCGTCAAACGACACGAACCGCAGCACGCTCTGGTCGTACTGCAGCAGCGCCTGAAGCCCTACCACGGTGGCGCCCTCAGGGTCCACCACAAGCTCCACGTCGATCATGGACCCAGGCAATGCGCACGCAGGACCCGCCAGCCGGACATCGGCGCCGTTCGCGAGACCGCAGCCCATGAAGCTGGCGATGGCTGCGGCAATGACCGCCGCACTGCGCGAGCGAAGGACAACTGTGCCCCCCGTGGGCGCCGAGGAATCAGGTGATGTGATGTCCATGGCTCAGCCCCCGCAGGGACCCCACGCAGCAAGGAGGTGGGCAAGATCCGCGCCGTCCACAGTTGGGCTTCCCTGGTCACGGACGAGATTTGCAGGCGACTCCACCGTTCCCCACGCGGCGAGCACCGCACTGAGGTCGTAGGACTCGACAGTGCCATCGCCATTGAGGTCCGCAGGGCACGTGTTGCCCGACCCCTGCGTGATGATGACGCCACTGAGCGATCCAGTCGAGTCGTAGCCGGGCACCGCTGCATCGAGCACCTTCGTGTTCTCCATCAGCGACGAGCCTGGAATGGCCACACCCTCTATCGGCGTGATCTCGGTCGACGCGAACTCGCGCAGGACCTGGAACCTGAGCGTCGCCACCAGCGTGCCCTCGACTGTGGCATACACCGGGTTGAAGCCGAGCGCGAGCGCGGAGTAGTACGCATTGCCATCTGCGGGCGGCAGCGCCTCGTTGGTGCCCGTGTAGTCCGCGCTAGGGGAGACGAAGCCCGACGAGATCAGCTCCGGAGCACCGCCAGTGCTCGCGACCCCGATCAGCCGCATGTCCTGGGGATTCCATGAGAAGAACAGGTCCAGCACCGTGAATGCCTCGCCAAGTCCAATGAAGCTCGAACCTCCCGATGGCTCGCGGACCGCGACGATCTGGACTCCGATCACGTCACCCACGGCAACAGGCGACGTGGTCGAGCGGAGGTCAATCCCGATCAGGTCGTTCGCGAAGGCGGCCGATCCGGCGCTTGCCGCAGCGCATGCAACGGCGATCGCACTACCAGCGTGACGAAGATGAGTCATATGTGTCCGCTCCTCTCGAAATCAGTCCGAATTGACGCCACTGGGCACTAGGAAAGTAAGACACAGCGTCCGGGACGCAAATCGCGGAGCACAGAAAGTCCTGCAATGTCTAGAACTACAGCCAACGAAGCGGGAGTGGCTCAATAACGGTAGCCGCGAACTGCAGCCCACCCCGCTGCCCTCAGGGCACTTCGCGGGGGCCGATCACACGCATAACGCCCAATAACCGGTCAGGTCAGGCGGAGAAGCTCGATCCGCACCCACAGGAGCTCGTCGCGTTGGGATTGTTGAAGACAAACCCGCGACCCATGATCTCGTCCTTGAAGTCGATCGTGGTCCCGTTCAGGTAGAGGTAGGACTTGGGGTCGCAGATCACATGGACCGTGAACGACTCGCCGCCCTCGGGTCCGGTCGCCACAGCAGTGCCGCCACCGTCGGACGCTGCGCCCGACGCCGCAGCCGCCGCAGCGGGGCGCCGCGTGTAGCTGAAGGCCCAGCACTCATCGGTCTCCTTCTGGACCTCGGTCAGGTCGAGCAGGTAGGAGAAGCCTGAGCATCCACCGCCCTTCACGCCGACGCGGAGGCGGATCTTCGCCGCATCCAGGCCCTGCTGGCGGATGATGGTGTCGATCTCTCGGGCTGCGGTCTCGGTCACGTGCACTGGCATGGGTCGTTCCTGTCGAAGTTGGTCTGCGGGTGGGGCAGGGAAGGATAGGCGGCTCAGTGATGTCCTGCGGCGGCCGCCTCAGGCGCGGCATCCGCGATCCCGTTCTTGCGCTTCCAGTCGGCGATCGCCGATCGGATCGAGTCCTCCGCGAGCACCGAGCAGTGGATCTTCACCGGCGGCAGCGCGAGCTCCTCGACGATCTGGGTGTTCTTGATGTTCAGCGCATCATCGACGGTGCGGCCCTTGATCCACTCGGTGGCCAGCGAGCTGCTCGCGATCGCGGATCCGCAGCCGAAGCACTTGAACTTGGCATCCTCGATGACGCCGTCATCGCGCACCTTGATCTGCAGCTGCATCACGTCGCCGCACTCCGGCGCTCCGACGATGCCGACGCCGACATCCTTGCGGTCCTTCACGTCCTTTGACGTGCCGAACGCGCCAACGTTGCGGGGGTTCTGGTAGTGATCGACGACCTTGTCCGAGTAAGCCATGGGTTCGTGTCCGTGTGGAGGTGAGTGTTCGCTGGAGTGGATTCAGCAGTTCAGCGCGAGAATCAGTGCGCCTGCCACTGGATGGTCGAGAGGTCGATGCCCTCCTTGTACAGGTCGTACAGGGGACTCATCTTGCGCAGGTGAAGGACAGCCTTCGAGATCGCCGAGATCGCGTAGTCGACCTCCGTCTCGGTGGTCCACCGTCCGAGCGACAGGCGCAGCGAGCTGTGAGCGAGATCGTCGCCGACACCAAGGCCCTTGAGCACGTACGAGGGCTCAAGGCTTGCGCTCGTGCACGCGGAACCGCTCGAGCACGCAATGTCCTTGATGCCCATCATCAGGCTCTCGCCCTCGACGAAACCGAAGGAGATGTTGGCGATGTGCGGGAGGCGGCGCTCGGCGTGGCCGTTGAGCTGCACCACCTCCATCGAGTCAAGGAGGCCCTTCTCGAGCCGCTTGCGCAGCGCAAGGAGACGGTCGCGCTCGGCGGCACCCTCGAGCGCCATCAGCTCGCACGCCTTGCCGAAGCCGACGATGCCGGTGACGTTCTGCGTGCCCGAGCGCATGCCGCGCTCCTGCCCGCCTCCGTCGATCTGCGACTCGATGCGGATGCGCGGCTTGCGGCGCCGCACGTAGAGCGCGCCAATTCCCTTGGGTCCGTAGATCTTGTGACCGCTCCAGGAGAGCAGGTCGATGTGGTCGCGCTCGACATCCGTAGGCATCTTGCCGACCCACTGCGTCGCATCGGTGTGGAACACGACCTCGCGCGAGTGGCAGAGGCGGCCGATCTCGGGAACCTCGTTGATGGTGCCGATCTCGTTGTTGGCCCACATGATCGACACGAGGATCGTGTCGGGGCGCATCGCTGCCTCGACCATCGCCGCGGTGATGATGCCGTCCTTCGGGGGGCTAAGGAAAGTGACGTCGAAGCCCTCCTGCGCGAGGCGCTTGCAGGGGTCAAGCACCGCCTTGTGCTCGATCGAGCATGTGATGATGTGGCCACGGCCCGTCGAACCCTCTGGCGCGCGCGCGTACATGTGAGCCGCGCCTCGGATCGCCAGGTTGTTGGACTCCGTCGCGCCCGAGGTAAACACAATCTCCTTGGGCTGCGCGCCGATCAGCTTGGCGGCGTGCTCGCGCGCCTCCTCGATCCCCTCCTCCGCCTGCCATCCGAACCTGTGGTTGCGGCTGCCGGCGTTCCCGTACATCTCGGTGAAGTAGGGAAGCATTGCCTCGACCACCCGAGGGTCGCATCGGGTCGTGGCTGCGTTGTCGAGGTAGATCGGGAGGGTGGGTGGCATGATTCGAAATCCTTTGGTGGCCTTTGCCACAGTCGACGTACTGCTGGAACTCGGGCCTCAGGCCGACCGAGAGCCCCTTACACCTGCAGGAGCCCCCTCTTGGCCTAGTTGAGACTGAGTCGCAAGTCAGGCGAGTGTAGCCGCCTGAATGTCCAAAGTCACTATCGCAACGAATCCCGATCTGGATTCGGCGATTGCCCCGTTGATCGGGCGTTTCCGCCCGTGGCTACCTTTGCCCGCATGCAGGTCCTGAGATCAGGGAGCGAGTGCACCCCCCTCCACGGCGGCATCCTTGTGCCCACGATGGGTGCCCTCCACGCCGGTCACGCCTCGCTGATCCGGCGAGCCGCCGCAATGGGCGGCCCGGTGGTCGTGACCGTGTTCGTGAACCCGACCCAGTTTGGGGCTGGCGAGGACCTCGACCGCTATCCGAGGACGTTCGACGCCGACCTCGCCCTGGCCCAGGCCTCCGGCGCCCACGCGGTGTTCGCCCCAGCCCCAGAGGAGATCTACCCGCGTGGCATTGAGGCCGCCCGGACCGAGTCAGCCGCGCTCGCGCTGCCCGCCGTAGCGCGCGACCCCGGACTCGAGGATTCCTGCAGGCCCGGGCACTTTGGCGGGGTCTGCCAGGTGGTCGCCCGGCTCTTCGGGCTCACACGACCGCGCGCCGCGTGCTTCGGCGAGAAGGACTTCCAGCAGCTCCGGCTGATCGAGGAGCTGGTCTCGCATCCCGAGATCGCGCCTGAGTGTCCGAGTGGCATCGAGATCGTGCGCTGCCCCACCGTGCGCGAGCACGACGGCCTCGCCATGAGCAGCCGCAACCGCTACCTCGCACCGGACCAGCGGGATCAGGCGCTTGGCCTCTACCGGGCGCTCCAGTCGTGCATGGCCGCACAGCGCATCGCCACCGCCGAGCTCCTGATGCGGGGCACGCTCGAGGAGCATGGGCTTGAGGTCGAGTACGCCACAGTGCGCCGCGCCATCGACCTGATGCCGGCGACCGACTTCCATGAGCCGACGCGTGCGCTGATCGCGGCCCGCCTCGGTTCGGTGCGGCTCATCGACAATATGGCGTTCCCAATCTGGCGCTAGCTGGCGGTCCGCTCTATGCCTTTTTGGGGGTCGGACGCGCAGACTCGCCACATAGACTGACGACATGACGCGCGAACAGGCCGGATGCGGGCTCGTGATGCGGATCGCTGCACTCATGTCGGCCGCTGCGGTCTCGTCGATCGCGTCAGCGGGTTGGCAGTCCGTGCCGCCATCGGATCCCGCACCCCCCGCTCCGCCTGCTGCGCCCGCACCGCCCGCCGCCCCAGCTCCGCCCGCGATCCCCGAAGGTCCCGACCCACAGCCGGATCCTGCAGCGAAGCCGAAGAAACCACCGATTGCCGCACCGCCAGCGGGCGCGACGCCCGGTGGATCGTCGGGAGGGCCGGCCGCGCCTGCATCGCCCCCGCCACCGAAGCGCCTCGATGTGACGCCAACACCCGCGGGCAGCCTCGAGCGCCTCGACGCCGCAGACCGCGAGGCGCTTGACGCCCGCATCGGATGGGCGCTCCCGATGCCGACGGGCGTCACTCCATTCAGGGATGGCGAGCCTGTGTTTCCCGGCAAGGTCGTCGTCATCCAGTCGTTCACCGCGCGAAATGGCATGCAGGCTGTGCGCTCGACGGAGCAGGCGCTCGCGCAGCTGCTCAAGGATCCCGACCTGGTCGTCGTCGCGCTGCACACGCCCGACGGGGCCGCAGACGCCCAGAAGCGCGTGAGCACAAGCAGCATGACCTCGATCCTCGCTGTCGACGCAGGCGGCGCCTGGTGCGACGCGCTCGGCGTGTGGAAGAA
This sequence comes from uncultured Isosphaeraceae bacterium, assembly GCA_964555705.1. Lineage (GTDB taxonomy): Bacteria > Planctomycetota > Phycisphaerae > Phycisphaerales > SM1A02 > ZLKRG44. The sequence goes on from CAZKTN010000014.1 coordinate 54,725, forward strand.
GCCCGTCAACATCGTGGTCGACCGCGCGGGCACCGTGCGCGCCGCCGGGCTGAACCGCAAGGGCCTCGCGGACGCCGTGAAGGACGCGCTCGCCGACCGCAGCCCGGCGAAGCCCTCTCAGCAGCCTGCCCCAACCGCTGCGGCAGATGCGGCAACTCCCGAACCGACGGCCGACTGGCCCCCATACGCGAACGCCATCGACCCCAAGAAGGCGCGCGACCTCCGTGGCAAGGCCGCTCCCGCGATGAATGTCGCGCAGTGGCTCAACGGTCCTCCGCGGCTCGACGGGCGCCTTGTCGTCGTCGACTTCTTTGCGTCCTGGTGCGGACCGTGCATGAACGCGGTCCCGCACATGAACGAGATGGCCACGCGGCACGAGCAGGACCTTGTCGTCGTGGGAATCTCGGACGAGCAGGCGGGCACGCTGCGCACAGGGCTCGGGCGTGCGGGCTATCCGGTGAACTCCTTCAGGTACCCGATCGGGGTCGATCCGAACGCACGCATGAAGAAGGGGTTTGGCGTCACCGCGATCCCCCATGTCGCGGTCGTGTCCTCGGACGGCATCGTGCGGTGGCAAGGCCACCCAATGCAGCTCAACAGCGCTGCGGTGGACGCGCTCATCGCCGCGAACCGGTCGTCGGGCCTGCGCAGCGGAACTCAGGCTGCCGCCAAGCCGAAGTCGGCCGCTGCCCCGAAGCGCGGATGGTCAACCGCGGGCTGAGGCGCCCTACGGCGCGCCTGCCCCGCGTGCCGCGGCCGGAACATTGAGGGATCCGGCTCAGCTGCTGCGGTCAACGACGGCGTCCGCCATCAGGTGCAGCAGGTCGCGTGCCGCCGAGCCCGGCAGCTCGTCAAGCCGCGCCTTCGCCGAAGCCACCATCTGCATCGCACGCTGCCGTGCGCGCTCGATCGCCCCGGACCTCTCCATGAGGTCGCGCACGGCGATCGCATCCACGTGACGGATGAGCTCGAGCGTGCGAGTGCGCGTCACCGCATCGCAGTCGGCCAGGTGCATCACCATCGGGAGCGTCAGCTTGCCCTTGCGGAGGTCGATCCCGAGCGTCTTGCCCACCACCTGCTGGTTGCCCACGAGATCGAGCACGTCATCCTGGATCTGGAACGCGATGCCGAGCTCCTCGCCGAACGCGCCAAGCGAGTCGCACACCCGGTCGGGCGCGCCTGCGAGCCGCGCACCAAGCCTGCACGAGGACCCCACGAGCACCGCCGTCTTCCCACGCACGATGTCGAAGTAGGTGGACTCGCCGAGCGCCATGTCGCCGCGGTGCGACAGCTGCAGGATCTCCCCCGCGCAGAGCGCGTTGGTGGTCTCGCCGAGCGCCAGGTTGAGGTTCGAGTCCCCGAGCGTCGAGCAGAGCCTGAATGCGCTCGAGATCAGGTAGTCGCCGAGCATCACGGCGGTCTCGTTGCCGCGGAGGCTGTTGATGGTGGCTCCACCGCGGCGCAGGTCCGCCTCGTCGAGCACATCGTCGTGCACGAGGGTCGCCATGTGGATCATCTCCACGACGGCCGCGAGCGTGTCATGGCGCTCCATCGGCGCCTCTGCGTCGGGGCCACCGCCCGTGCCCCGCGCGGCGAGGCCTGACACGATCACCAGCGTGGGCCGCAGCATCTTCCCCCGGTAGCGCTCCACGTGACGGCACAGCGAGTTCACGACGGGCACATCGCTCACGAGCGCGCGCTCGAAGATGAGCCCTACCGACTCGAGCCGCTCCGCGAGGAGCGGCGCAAGCGGGTGGTCTGTCATTGCTGCGGACGACACTGCGCGATCGTAGGTAGGGCGGGCGATCCCGTCGCCGGATTGCGCGATCTCAGCGAAGGCCTCGGAGCGGCACGCAGCTGCCGGCGCCTGCCGAGGCCTCATGCCTCGGCCGCGATGTAGGCGACCCACGCCTCGCACGCCTCGCCCCGGACACTCGGGCGGAACACGCCGTTGCCCTCGCCATCCTTGGTGGTCCCTTCCCAGTAGACGACGGGGCGGCGGAACCCAGCCTCGACCATCACCTCCTGGATCTCGGGCAAGGTCCACAGGCGCCAGTCGTAGGTGAAGGCGCGGCGCAGGCTCGTGCCATCTGGAAACCGGTAGTGGATGTGGTTGCGCACGCGGCCCGTGACCGGATTCACCATCGCCTGGTCCCACACGTAGGTGAAGCCGTCGAGGTTGCGCTCCTCCTCCTGCTCGGTCCACGACCCTGACCCGCCATACGCATCGACGATGATCACGCCGTCGCGCTTGAGCCGTGTGCGCGCGGCGCGGTAGTACTCCAGCAGGGCGTCGCGCGTGTGGAACACGAAGGTGCTGAAGTTCATCGCCACGAGCACGTCCACGGGCGGGGTGCGCACGGTGCGCACGTCGCCCTTGATGAGCGAGAGACGCGACCGCGCACCGTCATCAAGGTCGCTGGCCGCGCGCGCCTTCGCCCACGCGAGCACCTCAGGGTCCAGGTCCACGCCGAAGGCATGCCTGCCCCTCTTGCGTGCCCACATGCGGCTGACCAGCGCTGTGCCGCAGAAGTCCTCACGCAGCGCGGCGGGAGCCCGTCCACGCAGCCCGCGGTAGATCCGCTCGATGTACGAGCACTCGCTCTGCGGGTCCTGCACGGACTTCTCGTAGAGCTCGTGCCGGTCGCTCGTGCGGGCGGATCTCCATGCGCGGCGTGACCCGCCGCGCGCCTTTCGCGCTCGTGATGCCATGTGAGGGCGCGGATCCTAGCGCCGCCCAACGGTCACCGCGCACCGCTCCGGCGAGCCGGGGCAGTGCGCGGGAACCCGATGCCTTTCGCGGCTCAGTACCGGTAGTGCGTGGGCTTGTACGGGCCCTCGGAAGGCACGCCGATGTACGACGCCTGCTTGCGCGAGAGCTTCGTGAGCTTGACGCCGAGCTTGTCGAGGTGCAGCCGCGCGACCTTCTCGTCGAGGTGCTTCGGCAGCGTCACGACCTTCTTGCCGTAGCGGGGCGCGTTGCGGTGCAGCTCGATCTGCGCGATTACCTGGTTCGTGAAGCTTGCGCTCATCACGAAGCTCGGGTGGCCGGTGGCGCATCCGAGGTTCAGGAGCCGGCCCTCAGCGAGCACGATGATCGACCTGCCGCCCGGGAACACCCACTCGTCGACCTGCGGCTTGATGTTCACGCGGCGCACGCCCTTGAGCTTCGACAGCCCGAGCATGTCGATCTCGTTGTCGAAGTGGCCGATGTTGCCGATGATCGCCTTGTCCTTCATGCGGCGCATGTGGTCGGCGGTGATGATGTCGCAGTTGCCGGTGGCCGTGATGAACATGTCGGCCGTCGGGATCTCGTCCTCGAGCCGCACGACCTCAAAGCCCTCCATCGCAGCCTGCAGCGCGCAGATGGGGTCGATCTCGGTGATCTTCACGCGGCAACCCTGGCCGCGCAGGCTCTGCGCGCACCCCTTGCCCACGTCGCCGTAGCCGCACACCACGGCGACCTTGCCCGCGAGCATGATGTCGGTGGCGCGCATCACGCCGTCCACGAGCGAGTGGCGGCAGCCGTAGAGGTTGTCGAACTTGCTCTTGGTGACGGCGTCGTTCACGTTGATCGCCGGGAACAGCAGCTGGCCGAGCTCCTCCATCTGGTAGAGACGGTGGACGCCAGTCGT
>CAZKTN010000015.1:0-3417 GCA_964555705.1 uncultured Isosphaeraceae bacterium
CCCAGTCGTGCTGGCCGTCTACAACCGGCCGGCCAAGGTGCAGCGGATGGTCGAGACGCTCGAGCGCATTCGTCCGTCGACCCTTCTCGTGGTTGCGGACGGACCCAAGGCAGATCGCCCTGGAGATGCGGAGCGGGTCCGCGAGGTGCGGCGGATCGTCGACCGGATCCCGTGGCGATGCGAGCTGCTCCGGATGGAGTCGCCTGCGAACGTGGGATGCGATACCTGGGTGCCTCGGGGCATCGACTGGGCGTTCGAGCAGGTGGAGCGGGCGATCATCCTTGAGGATGACCTCATCGTGCATCCTGGGTTCTTCCCGTGGTGCGAGTCGCTGCTGCAGCGGTACGAGGGCGACGGCAGCATCGCATGCGTGTGTGGACGCAATGCCCTGGTGAGCTGGCCAGCTGCTGGTGGCGATCATGTGCTCATGCATCGCGGCAGCAACTTGGGCTTCGGCACGTGGCGAGGCGCATGGCAGTCCGCACGCACGGTCTCGCTTCCGGGGTCGGACCGCTCCATTGCGGAGCAGCGGGCACAGGGGCGAATGGACACCGCGGTGGCGGAGCACTTCGACTGGCTTCGCGCGCTGTGCAGTTCCGGCGTGATCCTCGGGTGGGATACGCACTGGGAGCTGCAGCGTGCGATGGCCGGCATGCTGTCGGTCGTAAGCCCGACCAATATGGTGGTGCATGGCGGGTATGACGAGGAGGCCACGCATGATTGGCAACCGAATGCCCTGGAGTCGGCGCAGCCACTCCTGGATCCGCCCGAGCTCGACGGCAAGAGGGCATCTGAGGTCGATCACCGGCTCGACAGATGGTCGCTCTTCATCGCGCTCGCGAATGTGTGCCGCGACCCCCGCATGGCGCGAAGGATCGCCCGGAGTGCCCAGCTGGTTCCTGATGGCCGGACCCGTCACCACCTGTTGCCGTTCGTGCCGGGCTCGGACTTCGCGGATGCGCTCGAGCACCTGAAGGCGAGCGGTTGCCGCTCCCCGCGCATCGAACAGATGCTCGCGGCGTTCAGGGATCCCGATGGCGCCAATGGGGTCGTGGCATGAGTGTGGCGCTCGACACGCCAGTCACGGTGATCCTGTTCAACCGGCCCGAGCGAGTGCGGGAGCTGGTGTCCGTGCTTCGGCAGGTGCGGCCACGGCATGTGCTCGCGATCGCGGACGGTCCGCGCGCCAGCCACCCCACAGACGCGGACGCATGCCAAGAGGCCCGTGAGGCGCTCGATGCGATCGACTGGCCTTGCCGCATCGAGCGCGAGTTCTCGGCGAGCAACCTCGGATGCGACCGGCGGGTCACCTCAGGCCTGTCATGGGCACTCGGCCGCGTGGATCGGTCCATCATCGTTGAGGACGACGTGCTGCCGTCCGTGGACTTCTTCGCATGGACCGAGCGAATGCTGGAGGCACATGCAGACGACGAGCGTGCGGCGATGGTCTCGGGGCACAACTCGCTTGCGGTGTGGGGTGGCGAGGACTGCGATCACCTTCGGACATGCCGCGGGAGCATCTGGGGATGGGGCACGTGGTCTAGGGCATGGCAACGGGTGAGGGCGGTGGACCTCAGCGGCGATCCTTCAGGCTCCGCAGGCGACATCGCACGAGCGGTGTCCGAACCGCTGGTGGCGGAGCACATGGCTGTGTACCTCGAGGCGTGGCGCACGGGGCAGCTCTCTGCGTGGGACATCGTGTGGGCTCTCCAGCGGGTGCTCGCCGGCATGTGCGCCATCGTTTCGCCCGTGAACCTGGTGCGCAACACCGGAGTCGGAGCGGGCGCGACACGCACGCAGGTGACCGACGACTTCGGCGCCGCGGTTCCCTTGCGTCCCGCCCGACTGCTCACGGCGCCGCGACCGGCATCTTCGAGTGACGCCGCCGCACTCGATCGCGCCAGCGTGCTCGTCGAACTGATGGGCCGATGCCTGGATCCTGCGATGGCGGCGCGGCTTTCACGGAGCGTCGCATCGGGTGCTGGCCTGCCCCTGGAGCCCCGGATGCGACACCACCTCCGTCCCTTTGTGCACGCGGCGGAGTCGCTCGCGGCGCTCGAGCACCTTGTGGCAGCCGGGACCTCGTCTCCGCGCATCGATGAGCTTTGCAGCGTGTTGCGCGATGCGATTGCTGGAGGCACGGCGGCATGACCGGGCGTTCGGTGACCGCGATCATCGCCGTGCGCAACTCCGCTCCGACGCTCGCCGCGGCGATCGAGAGCGTTCTGGCGCAGCATGTTCCGTCGCCATGGCACCTGACGCAGGTCATGGCGATCGACGGGGGCTCCTCGGACGGAAGCGACCGGATCGCGATGGGCTACTCGCGTGTGCGGCTGATCCCCCAGGTAAGCCATGGGCTTGCAGCCGCCCGCAACGAGGCGATTCGCGCCGCGACAGGTGACGTGATCGCGTTCTGCGATGGAGACGACCGATGGACTGATGGGTCGCTGCAGGTCCGGCTGGCAGCGCTCGATGCTGACCCACCGGCACACGCGGCAATCGGGAAGCTCGTGCTTGCTGAGGCAGCGGGGGCAGAGCCGACACCCGCACAGGGAGCGCTGATCGGCGTCCCGCGCCTGGGATTCACGCCAGGGTGCATGGTCGCGCGGCGCAGCGCATTCGACCATGTTGGCCTGTTTGACGAGGCGCTCCGGATTGGAGCGGACAGCGACTGGTTCGTGCGTGCGCGCCAGAGCGCGCTGCGAATGGCGACCGTTGAGGACGTGGTGCTGATCAAGGGTGCGCGCAGCACAAGCCTTTCCGCGGATGTCACCGCGTACCGCAAGGAGCTGCTGGACGTGGGACGCAGGTTCATTTGGCATCGCCGGCATGGGGATGGGCCAGGACCCGGTCGGGGGCCGATGCCGTGAACGTCCTTCACATCATCCCGAGGTTCATGGGTGGCGGGCCGGAGCGGCACCTGCTTGCTGTTGCAGCCCAATGGCGTGCGGCAGGGCACTCCACTCGGCACCGCGTGATGGTGCTCGATCCTCCGGTATCCGCGAAACTGCTCATCCGGGCACGCAAGCTCGGCATCGAGATGACCGTGCGCCCGACGGTTGGGCAAGTGCGCGACGCGGTCGCATCGGCCGATGTCGTGGAGACCTACTACTGGAACCATCCGCTGCTGCTCGAGATGCTCCGTGAGGAGCTGCCAGCGATGCGTGCTGTGGTCAGTGCGGTGATCACCGGCACAAGCGTGCCGCAGGTTCTCACACAGGATCTTGGGGGCTATGCCGATGCGCTCACTCTCTGCGTGGACGAGAGCAGGCGCACGGAGTGCGTGCAGGCGGCTGCGGCTGAAGGCCGTCATGCCGTGACCATTCCGGCGCTCGCTGACATGACTCGACTTGAAGGCTTCGCGGCGCGTCCTCACTCCGGCATTCGTGTCGGGTACCTCGGGCTCGTCGAGCCCAC
>CAZKTN010000015.1:3517-16510 GCA_964555705.1 uncultured Isosphaeraceae bacterium
CCGCGGCCATCGACCGGCTCGCCTCAGATGATGCGCTCCGGCGCAAGCTTGGCGAAGCTGCGCGCGACCACGCACGAACAGCGTTCGATCCTGTACGCAATGCGGCGCGGCTCAGGTCGCTGTTTGAGCACGTTGCGGCGATGCCCAAGCGCGCGCGGCCTCCGATGCCCGGTCGCGGTCTTTCCGGTGCGGGAAAGTTCGTGTCTAGCCTCGGTGGCCTGGCGGGTGACTTCGCGGTGAGCCTGGATGGCGAGGAAGTCCACGGGCACGATGCCGTGCGCGGGGCGGACGAGCGCATCGCCGCGGCGAACGATGTCCTTGCGCGAGGCGAGGGCGGCATCATCCACTACCGCAACACGTACCCCGATGACGCGCACCTCCGTCTGTGGTCAGGTCTCGTTGCGCGTCACCGCGGCGGACCGAGTGCAGGGCAAGAGGACCTTGATGCGGCAGTCGCCGGGGGAGTAACTCAGTGGCGCATCGCGCCAACGCCACCGTGCTCTAGCGGATGAACCGCAGCCTGCCGAAGTCGGGGATAAACGTCGCGCCGCCAGGCGACATCGGCAGCGGCGCCGGGAAGTAGACCGTCCATGCCTGGCCGATCAGCATCTCGTGCGGAACGATGAATGGCTCGGTGACGCCGAGCTCGCGCGCCACAAGCGCATGCGGCCGGCCCCACAGGCGCGAGTCGCGACTCGCGGCGCTGTTGTCGCCGAACATCACGTACGCGCCGTCGCCGAGCTTCGCCGGATTCCTCGGATCGCACGCGAACGCGAGCCCATCGACGGGATCGCCATTGCACGGAAACTGGTCATTGGGGTTCAGGAACGCAGGTCGGTAGTAGAGGTCCCGGTCCACGATGACGCGGCGCAGCGCGAACGGCGACCCCGAGAATGACCACGACAGCGTCGGCGGCGCCGGGCGCTGGCCCACTGGATTGGCGATCACCTGCTCAAGCGTGCGCCCGTAGTGCGCGAGAGCAATTCTCTTGAGCGGATCGCCAACCTCATAGTCGAGCGTCGCGATGCGCAGCCCGTCCGCGAACACGACGAGCGACTGGTCCACGTGCCAGAACTCGAGCAGCAGCGGCGAACCGGAGGGGGAATCCCATGCAGTCTCCGATGACGCGATCGGCGAGTCGCTGTCCTGCGGCGTCACCGACAGCCGCACCGAGCCGCCCCCGACCTGCATCCGCATCACGTGCCCGCGTGCGCCAAGCTCGATCGCCGTCGTGAAGGACTTGGGATCCTCGACCTCTATCGCCGCCTGCACGCGGATGTCTGCGGTGGGATAGAGCGCCACATCATTCCGGTAGACGTTGTAGGGATTCCAGTCGTCAAGCGGCATGATCGCGCCGTCCCACGTCAGCGACGCTGGCACGGCGCTGTCTCGCACCCATGCGCGGTCACCCCGGATGTCCCAGCCTTCGCTTGGCACCCACGGCGCACCTTTCCAGCGCACGCGCATCGCGCCTTCCATCGCCTGCACGTCCACAGGCTGGAAGTCGCTGTCGTAGACGGGCTGCCACACCGCGCGCTGCACGAACTCCGGCTTGCGCTGGATGGCCATTGCGGAGACGCCGCCGTCGAGCGGGCCCGCGAAGATGTCGCCATCGGCCACAAGCAGCGTCTCGTTGGGCATGCCGACGAGCCGCTTGATGTAGTAGACGGAGTCGCCCGCGGGATCGGTCGGGTTCTTGAACACGACCACATCCCACCGCTTGGGTGCCGTGAACGGCGCGATGTACTTGAGCACCAGCACGCGGTCGCCGTTTCGCGCATTGGCCGCGAGCGCCTGGTTTGGAACCTGCGCCACAGGGGCCGAACGCGAGACCATCGGGTCGATCACCGGCCTGCCGATGTCGCGTGCCTGACCTGCGACGATCCTCCGTGCGGTCTCGACGATGGGCGTCGCGTCGGTGGGATACTCGTAGCTCGTCGCGGGGCTGCGAATGCGCACATGTGCGCCCATGAGCGTGGGCGCCATCGAGCCCGTCGGGATGACAAACCCCTCGCACACAAATCCGCGGAAGACCATCGCGAAGACGAAGGCCACCAGCAGCGACTGGATCGTGTCGACGATGCCGCCCTGTCCCGGATGCGACGCATCGGGTCCTTCGTCATGCGTGGCCTGCGGTCCGGTCGGGTCCATCGCCCGATCCTACGCCGTGATGCGCTCGACGCTCTCCACCGGGTAGGCGAACGACTCGCCGCCCGAGTCCAGCCTCACAAGCACAAGCTGCACCAGGATGCGCGCCTCGATCACGGTGCCCTCGCCATCGGGCGTGCGCACGCGCGACTTCACCTTCGGCAGTCGCTTGGAGAGCGTCGCATACGTCTCGTCCTCGTAGCGCAGGCAGCACATGAGACGTCCGCAGCGGCCGCTGATCTTGAGCGGGTCGAGCGTGGCCTTCTGCACCTTTGCGCTCTTCATCGAGACGGGCTTGAGCACCTTCAGGAAGTTGGTGCAGCAGCAGTGCTGCCCGCACTTGTCGTAGTCGGCGGTGAGCCGCGCCTCGTCGCGCGCGCCGCCCACGCGGATCTCGGCGCGACACCCGTACCGCGCCGACGCGATGCCGACGATGTCAGGCTCAGGCACAGGAACCCCCTCCTCGGCGAGCACGTGCACGGTGACGGACTCGCCGCCGAGCACAGGCTCCACATCAACCACACGTGTGTCGATGCCGGACTCGGAGAGCCGGAGCCGAAGCGCGCGCGCCTCGCCCTGGAAGCGCTCGCGGATGCCCTGCCAGGCGGCAAGGTCATCGGACGTCGCCACGCGCAGCACAGCGCCGTCCCCATGGAAGGGATAGTCGCGGCCTCCTGATGCCTCGATGAACTGCAGCATCTCCTGCCTGGAGATGCTCTTCGAGCAGCCCGAGTTGGAGCAGGTGGTCGTCAGCATCTCCGCGACCTCCGTGCCGCGGTGCGTGCGCACCACCAGCTTGCTTCCGCAGCCAGGCTTCTCTCGCCCGGAGTAGGGATACTCGGCCACGAACTTGAGGCGTCCCACACGCACCACGATCGATGTTGGTGGCTTGAGCTTCGCGTACGCCTCGGCATCCGTCAGTGCGTCGCGGTGCGCAGGGTCCTCGTCACGCTCGAAGATGGGGAGCGGAAAGATCGACATCCGGATCAGGACTCGAACTCTTCGCGCTCGGGCTCGGCGGGACCGGCGTCGCGCGCGCGCCCGCTCGGCGCCCCCTGGCTCAGGTCGCGCCGCCGACGCTCGCTGAAGACGAGCTTGATCGGCACCTCCGCGAAGGGGAGCTCCTCGCGCATGCGGTTGAGGAGGTACCGCTCGTATCCGCCCTCGAAGAGCTTGGGCTTGTTCACCACGACGGCGATCGTTGGCGGCTTGGTGGCGATCTGCGACACGTAGAAGATCTTCGCGGTGGTGCCCAGTCGCGAGCTCGGTCCGCGCTCGGCAAGCACCGCGCGGATCACGGCGTTGAGCTTGCCTGTGGTCTCGCGGTGCCCGGCCTGCGTGTGGAGGTTGAAGGCCATGGCCACGGCATCCTGCACGCCCTCACCGGTGACCGCGCTCACGCACACGATCGGCGCAAAGTCCAGGCCAGGCAGCTCCTGCGAGATGTACTCCGCAAAGTCCTCCGCGGACGATCCCTTGGGCAGCAGGTCCCACTTGTTGAGCACGATGACGACGGGCTTGAACTGGTCCGTCAGCTCCGATGCGAGGTGCTTCTCGACCTGCGAGACCTTCTCGGTGGCGTCGAGCAGCAGGAACGCCACATCGCATCGGCGGATCGCGTTCTGCGTGCGTGCCTGCGAGTACCACTCGACATCGTCGGCGTACTTGCTTCTCTTGCGTACGCCTGCGGTGTCGATTGCAAGGAACGAGCGGCCGCCAGACTCGAACCGCACATCGACGGAGTCGCGCGTGGTGCCCGCGATCTCGGACACGATGACCCGCTCGCCGCCGGCGAGCGCATTCACGATGCTGCTCTTGCCGGAGTTGCGCCGGCCCACAATCGCCAGCTTCATCTCCGCATCCGGCGGCTCGGCGATCTCGGGCAGCGAACTGAGGCGAGTCCACACCGCCTCGAGCAGCGGACGTATGCCGACGCCTGCGTTTGCCGACACCATCACCGGGTCACCGAACCCCAGGCGCGTGGCCTCGAGCGCATGCGCCTCCCACGACGGGCCATCCACCTTGTTCACGATGAGGATCGCCTTGTCGGCCTGGCCTCCGCGGCGAAGAAGCGTCGCGATCGTCTCGTCGAGGCTCGTGATGCCGCTCTGCGCGTCCACCGTGAAGAGGATGACTGAGGCACCCTCGACTGCGGAGAGGATCTGCCGCTCGATCTCTGGCGTGAGCGCGCCGAGGTCGCGGCCCGCATCATCAAGGCTCTTCCCCTCGGCCGTGTAGATGCCGTAGCCGCCGGTGTCGAAGAGCTCGGCGGCACGCGGCGCGGCGTCCTCGTCCGCGTCAGGCGGCGGCGGCACAGTCACGACAGTCGATACGCGGTCACGCGTCACGCCCGGCGTGGGGTCGACGATGGAGATGCGCTTGCCCGCGATGCGGTTGAAGAGGCTGGACTTGCCCACATTGGGGCGTCCGACGATGGCGACGACGGGAAGCACGAGTGCCGCGATGGTACGGGCAGCGTCAGTGCAGGCTGTCGGTGCGCGAGATGACGCTGCGGGCAACCTTCGCGCTGATGCGTCCGATGCGCCAGTCGCTTGTGGTCTCCACGAGCACGAAGCGCTGCCGTCCCTGGTCGATCGTGAAGTCCTCGGGCCGCGCGGGGACGCCGAACCCGGCGATCATGTGGCCGACGGCATCGTCGGCGCGAGCGCCAGCGGGCCGTGGTGCGCCATCAGGCACATTGTCGACGTGCACGAGCGTGGCATCGCAGAGGTTGACGGAGCGCACAAGCCCGGCGAGCAGCAGGCTCTTCGAGTCGCAGTCTCCGCCCCATATGAGCGTGGCCATCGGCGTGCGCAGGCCCGCGCGCTCCTTGCCGTCGGCGAGCTTGGGCGGGATCTCGTAGGGGATGTGCTGCACGAACGACGCGAGCGCAGCGAGCTGGGAGCGGAGGTCGCGTGCGCCTGCAGCCTTCGCCTTGCGCAGGATCTCCTGCGCGACCGGACGAAGCCCTTCGCGCGAGTGGTCGAGCAGGTACTGGTAGTCGGGACCGATCGATCCCGTGCGGCGATCGGGGCCGTCCGCGCCACCGCGCTCGCGGGTTCCCGCACCGGTGCGCGGCATGTTCAGCTCGCCTGTCGACCCGTCCGCGGGCACGAACCGCATGCCGCACGCCTCAAGCGCGTACTGCTGCGCATCAAGCCTCTCGAGGAGCTCCTCCGGCGAGCGGTACCAGAACGCAAGCGCATGCCTCGGGAATCCGAAGTGCGCCTCGAGCTCCTCGGCAAGCGAGACGTCGATGGGAACCTCGATCTCGTAGGTGGTGGGCGCACGGTTTCGGTCGACCACCGCACGGTCACCCTCGAAGCGCACGATGCGCGAGCTGTGGTCCTCCCATCGCCATCCGTACCTGACGAGGTGCCTTGGCGGCGCCTCGAACAGGCGCGCGCGCGCGACCCAGTCGTCAAACGCGGCATTGCGCGGATCCGGCCGCCGAGACTCCGCTGCAGGGACTGGTGCGCTTCGGCTCGGCTCGGGCATCGGCAGCGACAGCACATCGAGCGTCGATGCCGGAAGCGGATCGATCGGACGCGGTGCCGGCGACGCCGATGCGAGCTCCGCAGATGCGGACTCCGCCGAGTCCTCGCCTGCCTGAGATCCCAAGGCGTCGGCATCCGCCGCAGCGTTGCCGGCGACAGCATCGGCGAACCCTGACCATGCGCTCCGCGCGCGCCGCGCGATTCGGTCTGCGGTGGACTCGAACTCGCCAGCATCGATGCGCGACGCCTCGTCCGAGGCGACGGCGCCATCCCGGAAAGCGTCGTCCGCCGCAATGGCCACCTCATGCCCCGACACATCCATGAAGAGACGAACTGCGCCGTACCCAGCGAGTGCCGCCACCGGCGCGAGCACAACGACAGTCGCGAGGAACATCAGCCTCGTGAGGGTGGAACGGATGATGGCACGCATGGCTGGGGATCCGACGCTGACCACATGAATCGACCGAGACCCGCCGGACCTTGCGTCAATTGTTGCAGCCCCGCGTGGCGGGACAAGCGCAAACGTGTTATTGGGTCCCGGGTTTCGGCGGATTTCTCAAGTCGTCGTCAGTGCCAAACCGCCCGTCGGGCCCTGCGCTCTCGATGACGGGGTACCCGAACTCGGTACGGGCGAGTCGGTAGGTGCCGTTCCAGGGGTCTGTGCCTGGCGTCTGGCTGCCCGCGCCGCGCACCTGGCCGAGCGACTCGACCTGCAGTCCCATGATCGCCTCGCGCGCCTCGACGAGTCCAAGCAGCGACTGCATCTCGAGCTGTGCCTGCGCGATCTTCGCCTCGCGCAGCGTGCGCTCGGCATCAGGGATGAGCCAGCCCACGAGCATCGGGATCCCTGCACAGGGAATCAGCAGCGCGACTGCGATCGCCGCAAGCATGAATCGACGGCGCGATCGTGCCTCATCCCACTGGCGCTCCGCCTGGATGTCCGACTCGTCAAGGCCTGATGGCTCGTCCTTCACGGCGACGTCGCCGTCCCGGCGTCATCGCGGTCTGACATTACGCGCGCCTTCACGTCGTCTTCCGTATCGAAGGTTCCGTCGCGCCCGGCGCTCTCGATGCGCGCATATCCGGACACGGGATCGACCGTCACACGCCATGCGTTGCCCCACGGATCAGTCGCCGGAAGCGCCTCGTCGGAAGGCGCGCCGGCGCGCAGTCGGACCGACTCCGGATCGGAGGGCACCACACCGCCGCTGCGCATCGACTCGATGGCCATCTGGTAGCGCATCAGGTCAAGTTCCACCCTGACGGTTCGCGCGCTCTCCCGCGCCTTCGCGAGCGCCGGCAGCAGCAGGCCAAGCGTGAGCGGCGTGATGATGCACAACTGCGCGAGGCCCACGATGACGCCAGCGATCGCAAACGCGCGCGGCTTCTGGCGCAGCGCGGCCGCACTGATGATGGCGCCGGCCATGCCGGAGATGCCGCACGTGAAGAACCCAAGCATCGACAGCGTGAACCCGATGACCGCAAGCCTGTTGCGCTGGCGCGGCTCGATCACGGGCGCCGTCCAGTCGGCGGGCGCCGGCGGGTCCGGATGCTCGGAGTTGGGGGAGTTCGGCTGCCGCATGCCGGTCGGCACGATAGCGATGCCCGCGCGCGACTCCGAACCCTCCGGCGCGAGCAGCGACCGGCCGGTCATCGCGTCAGGCTTCGGAAGCCCGATCATCTCGAGCAGCGTGGGTGCGATGTCGGCGAGGCGCCCGTCGGCCCGCAGCGTGCGCCCGCGGAAGCGCTCGCCCACGATCGAGAGTGGCACGAGGTAGTTGGTGTGTGCAGTGTGCGGCGAGCCCGAATCAGGGTCGCGCATCTGCTCGGCGTTGCCGTGGTCGGCCGTGATGATCAGCGACCCGCCGCGCGCGAGCGTCGCATCGATGATGCGGCCCACGCATGCGTCCACCGTCTCGATCGCGGACACGGTCGCATCGAGGCTCCCGGTGTGCCCCACCATGTCGCCGTTGGCGAAGTTGACGATGATGACCGGCTCGCAGTCGGGTGCCGCGAGCCTCGCGAGCACCGCATCGCGCACGCCCTCGGCGCTCATCTGCGGCTTGAGGTCATAGGTCGCCACGTCGCGCGGGCTCGGCACGATCTCGCGCACCTCGCCCTCGAACGGATCCTCGCGGTAGTCGTTGAAGAAGAATGTGACGTGCGGGAACTTCTCCGTCTCCGCGCATCGGAACTGCGCGACGCCGTGCGCCGACAGCCAGTCGCCCAGGATGTCCCTCATCGGTTCCGCGCGCGGGAACGCGACGTCCACCGGAAGGCCGTGCTCGTACTCGGCCATCGTCACGAAGACCAGGTCCGCAGGCACCGCACCTCGGCCGAATCCGCCGCCCGGCAGCGCGCGGAACGACGCGTCGTCGAGCACGAACGCCTTCACCAGCTCGCGCGGGCGGTCGCCGCGGAAGTTGAAGAAGATGACGGCATCGCCGCTGCGGATCGCGCCCTCGGGCACGATCACCGTCGGCGGCATGAACTCGTCGCCATCCTGCGACGGGGCAGTCGGATTCGAGTAGTGGCGCTCGAGCGCGCCAAGCGCGCTGTCCGCATGCGGCGCTCCACGGTCGAGCAGCGCGTTCCACGCTCGCTCGATGCGGTCCCACCTGTGGTCGCGGTCCATCGCCCAGTAGCGCCCGGAAATGGAGGCGATGCGCGCACCGGTGCGCGTGAGCAGCGGCCCGAGCCTGCGCAGGTAGCCCGCGCCGGAGCGCGGCGCAGTGTCGCGGCCGTCGGTGAACGCATGCACGAAGACGCGCTCGCCCGGGACCCCATCCGCCGCCGCGAGCTCGAGCAGCGCCTCGAGATGGCTGATGTCGCTGTGCACCTGACCGTCGGAGACGAGCCCCATCAGGTGCACGCGGTGCCCGTGGCGCGCGCGGTCAAACGCATGGCGCAGGGCAGGGTTGCTGGCGAAGCGGCCGTCCCGGATTGCGCGCGTGATGCGCATCAGCTCCTGGTCGACGATGCGGCCGGCCCCGATGTTCTGGTGGCCCACCTCTGAGTTGCCCATCACCGGCCCGCCGGGCCCGACCGGCAGGCCGACGTCCTCGCCGCTGGTGCGGATCAGCGTGCGCGGCCAGCGCTCGGCAAGCGCATCATCCACCGGGGTCTGGGCGCGCCGCACGGCATTGAACGGATCGTGCGCGTGGTGCGGGTTTTCGCCCCATCCGTCCCGGATGACGAGCACGCACGGCACGTTGGCAAGCGGCGCTTGCGGCATGGTTGCAGGATAGGGCTCCCATGCGGGACGCCCCCCGCGGGTAGTCTCGCTGCAACGAGGAGAGATTGCCCATGACAGGCACGGATGCCCAGACTGTTCCGGGGACGCTTCGGGAGCGCTACGAGCTCGTGCGCGCGCGGGTCGCGGAGGCGGCGGTGCGCTCTGGCCGCACGCCAGAGCAGGTGCTGCTGGTGGTGGTGAGCAAGAGCGCTTCGCTCGAGCAGATCCATGAGCTGATCCAGCTCGGATGCCGCGACTTCGGCGAGAACCGCGTGCAGCAGCTCGTGCAGCGCGCGGCGCAGGTGGGAGAGCACCTCGCGCGCAAGCACGAGCTCTCGGGGGGCACGGCGCCTGAGCTGCGCTGGCACATGGTGGGATCGCTGCAGCGCAACAAGGTGCGCAAGGCGATCGAGGTGTGCCGCCTCATCCACTCGGTCGACAACCTCCGGCTTGCCGAGGAGATCCACGCCCAGGGCGTCCGCCGCGATCGGCCCGTCGACGTGCTCGTCGAGGTGAATGTCAGCGGAGAGGCGAGCAAGCATGGCATCGCGCCGCCTGCGCTCCGTCACTTCGTGGACCAGCTCGACACGATGATGAACGTGCGCGCGCGCGGCATGATGTGCATGGGGCCGCTCGGTGCTGGACCCGACGAGGTGCGCAGCGTGTTTGCGCGCGCGAAGGAGATCTTCGACGACGTGCGCCAGTCGGGCGCAGGCGGGCCCCACTTCGACCTGCTCTCGATGGGCATGTCGGGCGACTACGAGATCGCCATCGAGTGCGGCGCGAACGTGGTGCGCGTCGGTGGCGCGGTGATCGGGCCGCCTCAGGTCGAGGATCCCGAGGACGCCTGAGCGGTCGCCCTCGGCCGCGCTGCGCGGGCAGCGCGCGAGTCCCACCGCGTGATGTAGCGGGCGATGGGGGTCTGGCCAAATGCGCTGCCGCAGGAGTAGCACACGAGCCGCGGGCGGGCGAGCAGCAGGATCGCCAGGTCTGCAGCCGCGAGCGCGATGATCCCGGCCACGAGCCATGCGCTTGTGGAGTGGCCGAGGGCCGCGACAACAACCGCGACGACCAGGAGTCCCGAGAGGAATGGGGTCACCTGCGGAAGTCGCTTCGCCCTGTAGAGCGACCCTCCGCACGCCACGCAGCGGCGCAGGTGTCCTGCGTCGTCGAGCGCGCCCTCCCAGTCCACGTACACCGTGTCTCCGGTCCGCGGCCCCGACTCGATGCGCACGCGCACGGGACGTTGCGCGGGATCGATCGTGACGCGGCCGATCCGCCGGCGCGAGGCATCGCGGAGGTCTGCGATCACGCGGTCATCGTACGATCGCGGCATGGCGGATCCCGCACCGCACTCAAGTGACGCATCGCGTGCGGGCATGCTCCGCGACGCGCTGCGCGGCACCTTCATCGTGCTCGATGGCCCAGACGGGAGCGGCAAGAGCACGCAGTTCCGGCGGCTGTGCGACACGCTGCGCGGCGCTGGCCTCGAGGTGGTCGAGACGCGCGAGCCCGGCGGCACCGCGGTCGGGGAGCGGATCCGGGATGTGCTCCTCGATCCCATCCACGACGACATGACCGTGCGCTGCGAGATGCTGCTGTACATGGCGAGCCGCGCGCAGCTGGTCGAGCGGGTCATCAGGCCTGCGATCGCGCGAGGCGCCACCGTGATCGCGGACCGGTTCGTGTCGAGCACGCTCGCCTACCAGGGCACTGCAGGCGGCCTCGCCCAGCCGGAGATCATGGCGGTGGCGGCGACTGCGGTCGGCGGCACATGGCCTGACCTCACGGTGATCTTCGACGTTGACGAGATCACGGCATCGCGGCGCCTGTCTCCGCTGCTCGACCGCATGGAGCAGAAGGGACTCGACTTCCACCGCCGCGTGCGGGAGGGATATCTCGTGCAGGTGCGCGCGCGCCCTGACGCGCACCTCGTGGTGGATGCGTCGCAGGATGTCGATGCGGTGACGGAGTCCCTCTTTGCCGGGCTCGTGTCGCGGCTCGGTGCGGTCAAGGCCGCCCAATGCGCGCGGCGATGAGCGCGCACACCGACTCGGTGGCCGACCGCAGGTCGTCGTTGGTCACGAACGCGTCGTAGGTGGTCCCGGCCTTTGCGCGGGCGATCTCGCGGGTGCTCTCCGCGAAGCGGCGCATGATCGCGGACTCGTCCTCGCGGCCGCGCGCGCGCAGCCTGCGAAGCAGCTCATCCTCGGATGGCGGGAGGACGAAGATGCAGTACGCATCCGGGTAACGGGCACGCACCTGCTCTGCGCCCTGCACGTCGATGTCGAGCGCCACGATCAGGCCCTGCGCGATGGCGCGCTCCACGGGCTCGCGCGGCGTGCCGTACCAGTTGCGACCGAACACCTGCGCGTGCTCGAGGAAGAGGTCAGCGTCGATCATCCCCTGGAATGTGCGCTCGTCGATGAAGAGGTAGTCGCGTCCGTCGACCTCGCCAGGCCCCGGCGCGCGCGTGGTGGCGCTCACGCTGAACTCCCCGCCGAAGCGCGCGAGCACCTCGCGCACGATCGACGTCTTGCCGACGCCGCTGGGTCCGCTGATGACGAGAAGCAGTCCAGGGCGTGCGCCTTCGGACGTTCCTCCTGGTTGCGCTCTCTCTGCAGCCATCATTGGCGTGCGAGTCTAGTGACCTGAAAGTTGTCCGAACGATTCGGAATGGAGCCATCCAGGTCGGGACTCTTGGCGTTGCGGCGAACGGTGGGCGCCGCATGGGTGAACGGGATCACATGGCCCGCCGCAGTTGGGGGAAGCAAAGGAGACACAATGGGAATCCGGAAGACGTGGATGAGCGTGCCGCCGAGGGATCGCCTCAGGCGGCTGGTGGACCTGGCGCGCGTGTACAGGCGCTGGAGCAGGCAGCAGGTGGCCGAGGCGCTTGGCCGGGAAGCGTCGAAGGTGGTGCCCGAAAGCGGCAACCCCAAGCTCGACCTGGTGATGGCGCTCTCGGCCGCGATGGACTGGGAGCCGGGTCACGTCGCGCAGTGCGTCTGGCACGGGCACGGTCGTCCCGATGACGTCGCGACCGCGGGGCGAAGCTTCGGGGATCTTGAAGCCGAAGCCATCATGACGGAGCGTGCGGGGCAGTGGCTGCGCCTCGGTCGGCTCGCGCGCGCCATGCGGACGTGCGCGAGCGATGGCGCAAGCCGCGCTGCCGCATCGCACATGCATGCGATCGCCTGCACCGGCGAAGGGCGGTTCGCGGACACGCTGCGCCACGCGCAGTCAGGGCTCCTCGAGAGCGATGTCCCTGCGCGGACGCAGCTCCTGCTGATGAGGGACCTTGCGTGCGCGCACGATGCGCTTGGCCACCTCGTCGAGTCGGGTGCGGTCGCGACGCAGCTCATCACAAGGATCGGCGCCTCCCCGATGGACGCGGTCGCGAGAGAGTGCCAGGCGTACGCGTTCTGGATCAGGGGCAACGCATCGCGCCGCCGGATCGACACCGATGCGGCCCTCGCGCAGCAGCATGCGGCGGACGCAAGCGCAGACCTGCATGCGGCCATGGCCGCCTACGAGTGCATGTCGACCGAGGTCCCGGGCCTTCCTGCGACCGCGATGGCGCACCGCTGCGCGGGCGCGATCGTGGAGTGCGAGTCTGCACTTGGGATCATTGCCCCGCAGGATGCCATCAAGCGCATCGAGGATGCCCTTGGCGCGATCGTCGACGTGGACGAGTACCCGGCGGGCGAGTGGCTCGAGAGCCACGGGTGGTGGGCCGTCTTCGGGTGCACGGTGGCGCTCCGGAGCCTCTCTGCGGCACCGCTGCAGCGCGCGATGGCGATATTCACGAACAAGGCGGCGGATGTCGCAGAGCGTGTCGACAGCTGGCCGCTTCGCGAGCGCGCGTTCTCGTTCGAGCACATCCGCCGCGGGCGCGCGAGCGACGAGGCCGGCATCGAGCCCGAGTGGATCCTCGACCGCGACGAGATGAGGATGATCGCCGGTGCCGTAGGACGGTTCCCCGCGTTCAGGGACATCGGAATGGAGATCCTGGCCACCGCCCGGCTGCTCGAGCCGGCGTGAGCGCACTGCAGGGACGCAGCGATGCCACCGGTGCGGCGGCGCTTCGGCGCTGCCGTGCCGGTGGCTGGT
>CAZKTN010000015.1:16610-41654 GCA_964555705.1 uncultured Isosphaeraceae bacterium
CGCAGCGATGCCACCGGTGCGGCGGCGCTTCGGCGCTGCCGTGCCGGTGGCTGGTACGTGCCGGTGGCTAGCGTGCGGCAGCGACGCTGCCGAACGGCGCCCTCGTTCAGCCGTGGATGAGGCGGCCTTCGGTGGCCAGCGCGGCCTCGTGGATCGACTCGTGCATCGTCGGGTGCGCGTGCACCGTGCTGATGATGTCCTCGGCGGTGGCCTCGAGCCGCTTCGCAAGGCCCATCTCGCCGATGAGCTCGCTCGCGTCCTCGCCGAAGATGTGCGCGCCCAGGATCTCGCCGTAGGGCTCGCTCGTGATGATCTTCACGAGTCCCTCGGTGGCGCCGACGGCGATTGCCTTGCCGTGGCTCTTGAGCGGGTACTTGCCGACCTTGATCTTGAGGCCCTTCTGCTTCGCCTCACGCTCGGTCATGCCGATCGACGCGACCTGCGGGTTGCAGTAGGTGCATCCAGGGAAGGCGGCATAGTCGACGCCGAGCGTGTGGTGGCCCTTCATGCGCTCGACGCATGCCACGGCCTCCTCGCTCGAGATGTGCGCAAGCCACGGCGGCCCGACCACGTCGCCGATCGCATAGATGCCGGGCACGTTCGTCTGGTAGGTGGGCTCCGTCTTGTCGCGGTAGTCGGTCCAGATGTGGCCCTTCGCCGGGCCCGAGTCCCACAACCTGATCCCGAGCGACGGCGCAAAGAGCCCGTCGATGCGCGGCTGCACGCCGATCGCCACAAGCACGACCTCGGCGTCGAGCTTCTCGACCTTGCTCTCGTCCTTGACGTTGAAGACGGTGACGGTGGCGCCTGACTTGCCCTTCTCGACCGACTTGACGCTCATCCCGAGCTTGAAGGACATGCCCTGCGCGGTGAACGACTTGAGCGCAGCCGCCGAGATGTCGTCGTCCTCGACGGGCAGGATGCGGTCCTGCATCTCGATGACTGTGACCTTCGTGCCGAAGGCGTTGTAGAAGTAGGCGAACTCCATCCCGATCGCGCCGGAGCCGATCACGATCATCGACTCGGGACGCTTTGGCAGCGTCATCGCGTCGTAGCTCGACACGATCACCTTGCCGTCGCAGGGCGCGAAGGGGAGCTGGCGCGGCTTTGCGCCGGTGGCCACAAGCACTCGGTCGGCCGTGAGCACCTGCGTGGGCGCACCCGATGCGGCCGAGCCGTCGTAGTAGCCGCCGGCGGACGTGCGCACCTCCACGGTGCACGGCTTCGCCGCGGTCTTCCCTGACAGGACCGTCGCGTGGCCCTGCACATGGTCGATCTTGTTCTTCTTGAGGAGGAACGCGATGCCCGAGTTGAGCTGCGAGGTCACGCCGCGGCTGCGGCCGATGACCTTCTCCCAGTTGACCTTCACGGCATCCGGCTTCATCTCGAAGCCCCAGTGCTCGCCGTGCCGGATCGCCTCCATGTAGAGCTCCGCGTTGTGCAGCAGGGCCTTGGTGGGGATGCAGCCCCAGTTGAGGCATACGCCACCAAGCTTGTCGCGCTCGATGCAGGCCACCTTCATGCCCATCTGCGCAGCGCGAATCGCGCCCACATAACCGCCAGGTCCGCCGCCGATCACGATGAGGTCGTAGTGCTTTGCATCAGCCATGTGCATGCTCCGTGGAGGGCGGGGCATAGTAGGGACCATCGGCCCAGTCCTGCTAGGATCCGACGCCCTTCGCGAACACTTCGGACATCCGCGTGCGAACAGCCCTCCTCAGCGACATCCACGGCAACCTTTCCGCCCTTGAGGCGGTGCTGGCCGATATCGCGTCACGGGGCTGCGACCGCAAGGTCTGCCTTGGCGACATCGTGGGCTACGGGCCAGACCCGCGCGAGTGCGTGGACCTAGTCGCCCAGCACTGCGAGTGGAGCCTGATGGGCAACCACGATTTCGGGGTCCTCTACGAGCCAACCCACTTCAATGCGGCTGCCGAGAAGGCCGCATACTGGACCCGGACCCAGCTTGAGGCCGATGCGGGCAATGACCGCGAGGGAGCCCAGCGCCGATGGGACTTCCTCGGTCGGCTGCGCGTGCGTGTGGCGATGGACGAGTTCCTGGCCGTGCACGGGACGCCGCGCCGGCCGATCAACGAGTACCTCTTCCCCGAGGATGCGCAGAAGGACGCTCGCAAGCTCGAGCAGATCTTCGACCGCGCGCAGCCGTCGCGCCACGTCATGGTCGGGCACACGCACGTTCCGGGCGTGTTCGTCGACGAGCCCGACTTCGTGCGCCCCGACGACATGACTGACGCCACGTACACCTTCTCGGCGGAGGAGCGGGTGATCGTCAATCCGGGATCCGTTGGCCAGCCGCGCGATCTCGATCCGCGCGCCAGCTACGCGATGCTCGAGTCGGATTCGGGCGGGCGCGCAGTGAAGGTCCAGTTCATACGCGTGCCGTACGACATCGAGCGGACGGTTGGCCGCATCCTCGCGATCCCGGAGCTCTCCAACTGGCTTGGCGAGCGGCTTCGCGAGGGTCGCTGACCGCACGCCGGCGACGCAGTACAGACTTCGGAGGAATCGACAGCCCATGCAGCCACAGGCCAGACGCTCTCTCATCACCTTCCTCGTTGTGGGAGTGGCGCTTGCCGTGGCGATCATCCTCGTGGTTGGGCCAGGCAAGCAGCGCGATGCCGCTGCGCCCGCCCCTGCTGCGGCGGATGCGCTTCAGCAGGCCTCGACGCAGGAGGGGGAGCGCGCCGGCAACGTCCAGCCATCCGCTGTGCCAGCGGGGGCGCAGCCCGCGCCCGCGGCCGACTCGGGTGCGGTGACGCCATCGGACGCTCCGCCTGCATCATCGCAGCCGGCGGCTCCGGTGGCTGCAGTGGCGCGCACGCTTACGGCGCGCGCGCCTGCCGAGGTGACCGACAGCCCGACGAGCATCGGTTCGCTCGAGGCGGGACAGGCGCAGATGCGGGTGGACTTTGCGCCAAACGCCGCCGGCATCTCGCGCATCGTCTTCGCCGACATCTGGGACAGTGCGGCCGACTGGCGTGCGGCGCGCGTGCACCGCGCGGCAGTGAAGGCTGGCGCAGCAAGCCCGCCGCCGATGCCGCCCGAAGGCGCGAGGTACTCGATCGAGCCTCTGTCGACGCTCGGTGGGATCCAGGTCCCGCTGCTCGCCACTCACTCCATCGAGGTCGATGGCGTGCGCGTCAGCCTCTTCGGGAAGGTGTGGAGCCAGACGGCGCCTGGCACCTTCGCCAGCGAGGTGTCGAGCGAGGACGGATCGGTGCGGCTGCGCATCACTCGCTCGTTCGCCATCGCGGAGGGCGGCGACGGGTTCGACCTGTCGGTGGCTCAGCGTGTGGAGAACCTCGGCACTGCACCGGTGTCCGCATCGCTCGTGCACTTTGGCCCCGGCGACCTGAGCCTCGAGTCCGGTGCGCTGATGGACGTGCGCCGCTTCCAGGTGGGCTACCTGCTCAGCGCCAAGCGCGACCCCGCCGAAAGCGCGGTGATCACGCATGATGCGGTCATCGAGCACGCGGATGCGGTCAAGCGCGTGCAGGCGGACCAGTTCACGCTGTGGCCTGGCACTGCGCAGCGCGAGAGCGGCGACCGAATCTCGTGGTTCGGCAGCACCAACCGCTACTTCTCGCTCGCGATCCATGCGCCCGTAAGCGCGGCGCCTGGCGCGGCGGCGGGATCCAAGTCGGCGGCGGGGTCGATCGGCGAGATCCGCGCGCGCCTCGGCGATGCGCACCCCGAAGGCATGGGAACCGGTCCCGTTGTCTTCACCTACGTGTACTCGCCGTCGCAGCGCATCGAGCCAGGCGCCACCGGCGAGTGGGCGCTCGGCGCATTCGCCGGGCCGCTCGAGCGCTCGATGCTCAAGGGCACCGAGCCCTACAGCGCGCTCGGCATGGTCGGCCTGATCATGTACCAGATCGGCGGGTGCTGCTCGTGGTGCACCTTCGCGTGGCTCGCGAACGTGCTCGTCGAGTTCCTCGCGCTGCTGCACAACTACGTGGTCTTCGACTGGGGCCTGGCGATCATCGTGCTTGTGGTGGTGGTGCGCTTCCTGCTGCACCCGATCACCAAGAAGGCGCAGGTCAGCATGACCCGCTTCTCGAAGGCGATGGGCGAGATGAAGCCGGAGCTCGAGGCGCTCCAGAAGCGCTTCGGCGACGACCCCGCGCGCATGCGCCAGGAGCAGATGCGCCTCTACAAGGAGAAGGGCGTGTCGCCGGCCGGCTGCGTCGGAGGCCTCGCGCCGACGTTCCTGCAGATGCCCGTGTGGATCGCGCTCTATGCGGTGCTCTACCTCGCCTACGAGCTGAGGCAGCAGCCCGCGTTCTTTGGCGTGTTCCAGCTCGCGGGAGGGTGGGAGTTCCTCGGCGACCTGAGCTCTCCCGACCACTTCATCAGCTTCGGGCGCACCTTCGACCTCTACCTCTTCAAGGTCTCGGGCATCAACCTGGTGCCGCTGCTGATGGGCGGCGTCTTCTGGCTGCAGCAGAAGTACATGGCGCCGCCGACGGCGATGAAGCTCTCGCCCGAGCAGGAGCAGCAGCAGAAGATCATGAAGGTCATGACGGTGGTGATGTTCCCGCTCATGCTGTACGCGGCGCCGAGCGGCCTCACGCTCTACATCATGACGTCGACGCTGGTGGGCGTCTTCGAGTCGATGCAGATCCGCAAGTTCATCGCTCGCGAGGACGCAAGGCCGAAGCCCGCGCCGGGTACGGCGCCGAAGAAGAAGAAGGATGCGCTTGCGCGCCTCTACGAGTCCGCAATGGACCGCGCCCGCGCGAAGGAGCAGGCGCGTCGCTCGCGCACGTTCAAGGACAAGGATCGCTGACCCCGGATGGGCTCGGTCTTCGGCGGCACAGTCGTCGCGCGCGCAAGCGGTGCAGGGCACTCGGCGCGCGCGATCGTGAGGCTGTCGGGACCTGAGGCGCTGGCGGCTGTGGCGGCCCTGGCGGGGGAGGCATGCGCGCCATCCGCGCGTGGCGTTCACCGGATCAGGATGAGGCTCGCCGTGTGCGGCACGCCATGCGAGTGCCCTGCGCTGGCGCTCGTGATGCCGGGCCCGCGCTCGTTCACGGGCGAGGACTGCGTTGAGCTCATCATGCCCGGGAACCCGGCCCTTGCTGACGCCGTGCTGGATGCGCTGCTGGCAGTGCCCGGCGTGTCGGCGGCGGCACCAGGCGCATTCATGGCGCGTGCGCATGCTGCGGGGCGGATCGCGCTCGATGACGCTGAGCGCATTGCGCTCGAGATCGGGGCCACCCATGCGCGCGAGCTTGAGGCGGCGCGGCATGTCAAGGACAACCCGCTGGTGCAGGCTGCGCGCCTCGCATCGGAGGAGCTCGCGGAACTGCTCGCGCGGGTGGAGGCGGGCATCGACTTCACCGATGCCGAGGATGTCGTCGCGATCGCGTGCGGGGAGCTGCGGAGCCGCACTGGCGCCGTCGCCACGGAGATTGCGCGCTGGATTGCGGGATCGGTGCCCCTCGAGTCGACGCGGCCTATGCCTCTCGTCGCGCTTCGCGGCGCACCCAACGCGGGCAAGTCGAGCCTGTTCAATGCGCTGCTTGGAAGGGCACGCGCTGTGGCTAGCCCGGTGGCCGGTACCACACGAGACGCCATCGCGGAGGAGATCGAGTTTCGTGCACCACCTGGCCTTGCGGCGGACGCGGGCATTCGCGCGATGCTCGTGGACACGCCAGGCATCGAGGACCCGCAGGGCGCGATCGGTGCACTGATGCAGGAGCAGGCGCGCGCTGCGGATCATGCGGATGTGGTGCTGCTGTGCGAGCCCCTCGCGGCACTCGCCGCCGGCGGCGCAGGACCTGGCGGCTTCGGCAGCGCCAACGGTGGTGACGGTGCGTCAGGCGGCGGCGCATCCGGCGGCGGCGGCACGGGTGACGTGCACGCATCGACCGTCATCCGTGTGGCGACGCGATCGGATCAGGTGCCCCATGGGACGCGCCGGGCACCGGCAGGTGTGGTGTGCACCAGCGCAGTGACCGGCGAGGGCGTCGAGTCGCTGGCATCTGGGATCGCCGAGGCGCTCGCGTCTCGCGAGGGTGGCACAGCGACATCGTGCCGCGTCGGGGTCCTGGCGCGGCACCGACAGGCGATGGCGTTGGCTGGTGAGTGGCTGGCGAGGTGCGTCGACGCTGCAGGCGAAGGATCGGGACCGGCAATCGACCGGCCCGAGCTTGTCGCCGATGCGCTGCGCGGTGCGCTTGATGCGCTCGGCGAGGTGACAGGAGAGGTGACGCCCGACGACGTGCTTGGGCTCGTCTTCTCGAGGTTCTGCATCGGCAAGTGACCGCGAGCACTACCTTGGTGCGCATGTCCCGCCAGCCGCTGATGACGCACCGAATGCCGATGAGGCCGAGGTACTGCGAGTGCGACCCGATGGGCGTCGCGCACCACAGCGCGTACCCGATCTGGTTCGAGATTGGCCGCACGGAGCTGCTTCGGGCGTGCGGTCACTCGTACGCGGATGTGGAGCGCGAGGGCGCGTTCCTGGCCGTCACGCGGCTCGAGGTGAGCTACCGCAGGCCTGCGCGGTATGACGAGTCACTTGACCTCGAGACGACGCTCGTCGATGTCGGTCATGTGAAGATCGAGCACAGCTACCGGCTGACGCGCGACGGCGAGCTCCTTGCGACGGGTGCCACCACGCTCGCGTGCCTCGACCGCGACGGCAGGCCGCGCGCGCTGCCCCCATCGCTGCAGTTCAACGGGTGAGCGAACCGCGATGGCACGCCGCACAAGGAGCCAGCCGCGCGAGCCAGTCGCCGATCCTGCGCTGCGGCGACTGATTGCGCTGCAGCGCGCGAAGGGCGGACTGCGCCCGAGCGAGAGGCAGGTCGCCGACACGAGCGCGGCCTTCAGGGCCATCGGCGACGAGCTGCGCAGGTCTGCGAAGCGGCTCGGCGGGATCATGGAGGCGTGGGACGACCTCGTGCCTGCGTTCATCCGCGACGCGACTCGGGTGGAATCCTTCGAGCGCGGCACGCTTACGGTGACTGCGGAATCGTCGGCCACGATCTATGCGCTCGACCGCGAGATGCGCGCTGGGCTCGAGGCAGCGCTCCAGAGCGCGACCGGCGGCCGGCTGCAGCGCGTGCGGGGCCGAATCGGGCGCATCGACCGGGATCCCGATCCTGACCCCGATGCGCGCTGACACGCGATTCGTGCACGCTGGTCACCGCGCTACCCTCTGCGCCCATGGTCGGCATCACCATCAGAGGGCTCAGCAAGAGCTACGACGGCGTGCCTGCGGTACGTAGCGTCGACCTCGACGTGCCGCCAGGGTCGCTCACGTTCCTGCTCGGTCCGTCGGGCTGCGGCAAGAGCACGATGCTCCGCATGATCGCGGGCTTTGTGGAGCCGGGCGCGGGCTCGATCCGCTTCGGCGACCGTGACGTCACCGAGATGGCGCCCGAACGGCGCAATGCGGGACTTGTCTTCCAGAACTACGCGCTGTGGCCGCACATGACCGTTGGGCAGAACGTGTCGTTCGGCCTCGAGGTGCGCAAGATGCCCAAGCCCGACATCGCGCGCCGCGTGGACGAGTGCCTAGGCCTTGTCCGCATGCGCGAGTACGCGTCGCGCACCCCGAACCAGCTCTCCGGCGGCCAGCAGCAGCGCGTGGCGCTCGCGCGCGCCATCGCGTTCCGCCCGGACGTGCTCCTGCTCGACGAGCCGCTGTCGAACCTTGACGCGAAGCTGCGCATCGACATGCGCGCGGAGATCCGCCGCATCGTCGATGAGCTGCGCATGACCACCATCTACGTCACCCACGACCGTGACGAGGCGCTCTCGCTTGCGGACTCCATTGTGGTGATGCGCGCAGGTGACGTGGTGCAGCGCGGCACGCCACGCGAGCTCTACGAGCGGCCCAACTCGCGGTTCATCGCGGGGTTCCTCGGCGAGACGAACCTGGTGGAGGGGACGGTCGAGGGCGTCCCTGGCGCAGACTCGATGGTGCAGGTCAGGACGCCGATCGGGACCCTTCGCGCACACGTGCCCGAGGCGCTCGCGCGCAGCGGCACGGTGACGCTGTCGATCCGGCCGGAGGCGATGGCCCTAATGCGCGGTGATGCGCACGCATCCACTGGAGCAGACGTGATCAGCGCCACCATCACGTCGACCACGTACCTCGGCGCTGTGGCGCATCACGAGGTTGCTGCAGGCGGCATCTCGCTGCGCGTGCTCGAGACGAACCCGCGGGTCCCGGCTCGCCCGGGCGAGGCCGTACGGCTAGCTGTGTCGCCGGATCAGGTCGTTGGCGTGGCCGGCACGCCGTGACCCTGCTTCGGCGGGCGCACGAGCATCACTGCGACGACGAGCGCGAGACCCATCGACGCGCACTGTGCGGCGAACCCCGTGACCATGCCGCGCCTGCGAGCGTCGGATGTCGCCTGCGCGACGTCCGGCGCGCGTGAGGCCAGTTCCTCTGCGGCAGCGAGGTCGCCGCCCAGCGCGCGCGCGACAAGCGTGGTGGAACGCTCCGGGTGGCTCGCGAGATCACGCTCCATCACGAACGCCGAGAACGACGCCTGCGTGAGGATGCCAACGATCACCACCATGAACGCAAGGCCCAGCGAGCTTCCGACCTGCCGGAACGAGTTCAGGATCCCGCTCGCCTCCCCTCGCCGCGAGGGATCGACTCGGCTGAGCGCGTCGGTGTTGGTGGGCGTCATCGCGAATCCCAGTCCGGTGCCCAGGAGTGACATGCCCGTGGCGATCACCGCATAGGTGCCTGTGGCGATCCCCGCCACCTCGACGGCAACGCCAGCGACCGCCAGCGTGAGCCCGATCAGCACCGGCCTTCGCACGCCGACGCGGTCGTACATGCGGCCTGCCACGTGGATGACGACAAGTACCGGGATCAGCAGCGGCAGCGTCGCCACTCCGGCGCGCAGCGGGTCGAACCCGAGCGCGTCCTGGAAGTAGATCGAAAGGAAGATCGTCTGCCCGATCGTCGCAAACTGGATGAAGAAGAGCGTGAGGCAGTCCCCGAGCAGGCCTCGGTCGCGCAGCATCGGGAGGTCGATGAGTGCGCGGCCATGCGCAGACAGCCGCCACTGCCGGCGGGTGAACGTCAGCATCAGCAGCGCACCGGCGCCCGAGGTGATCCAGGGCGATGGCGCATCCCATCCGCGCGACGCGACGGACTGGAGGCCGCCGACAAGCAAGGGCATGCCGCACAGGATGAGCGCGACTGAGAGCGCATCCACCGGCCTCCGCGCGCGCTTCACGGACGGCAGCCCGATCCTTGATGCGAGCGCGAGCGACGCGGCCACGATCGGCAGGTTGAGCCAGAACACCCATCGCCAGGACGCCACCTCGATGATCGCGCCGCCGATCACCGGCCCCGCAGCAAGGAACAGGAGCGAGATGCCCGCATATGCGGCCATCGCCTTGCCGCGCTCGCCCGGCGCGAAGCTGTCGGTCACGATGGCTGCGCTCGCGGGCTGCATGATTGCGGCGAAGACTCCCTGCGCGATCCGCCCCACGACGAGCTGCCACGGTTCCTGCGCGACCCCGCATCCGATCGATGCGAGCATGAAGCCGACCATGCCCACTCGGAATGCGCTGGGCCTGCCGATCACGTCGCCGATGCGGCCGCCCAGCGCCAGGCACGACGCGAGCGCCAGCAGGTAGCCGTTGACGACCCATCCCCGTCCCTCCGCGCCAAGGCCGACGTCAGCCTGGATCGTGGGCAGCGCCACGCCGACCACCGTCGAGTCCAGCATGATCATCGAGAGCGAGCCGGTCATCGCGACCAGCGTCCACCAGCGGCGCGGGTCGGCGGAAGCTGGGTCTCGGTCTGCCATGGGCGGGATCGTAAGGAGCGAGCCGCGTGGTAGAACGGTGCGCATGTCGCAAGGCGTTCCTAGGCACTGGTCACGGGTCATTCTTCCGCTCGGCGCTGTCGCGGTGCTGGGCATCGTGGTCGTGGTGATGATGAGCGTGCCGCCCGATGCATCGACCGTGAGGTCGCCGATGCAGCCCGATCAGGCGGCGTCGGCGCGTGAGCCCGCTGCGCCCGCGAGGGAGCGCGCGGCGCGTGCGCCGGCGGAGCCGAAGGCCAGCGCGCCGGCAGCGAAGGCGCCCGGCGCACCCAAGTCCGGCGCCACGGCCGCCGGAAAGCCCCGTGCAGACGATGCGTCTCAACCGGTCGAGTACCGGTTTACGTCCGTGGACGGGCGCGAGTGGTCATCGGAGGCGCTCAAGGGCAAGGTGGTCTTTGTGGACTTCTGGGCTACCTGGTGCGGCCCGTGCAGGGCAACGATTCCGGAGCTCGCGCGACTCGCGCGCGCGTTCCCTGACGATGTCGTGGTGATCGGCGTGAGCAAGGAGCCCGCATCGACCGTCACGTCGTTCATCGAGGGCAAGGACATCCCGTACCCCTGCGTGGCGGGCCCGCTTCCAGGCATGCCCTACCAGTTCCGGACGGTACGGAGCATCCCGACGATCTTTGTGATCGATCGAGAGGGTCGCATTGCGAGCACGCTGGTCGGCCGCCACTCGTTCTCGCAGCTCTCTGCCGCGTTCCGCGCGGCTGACTCGCTGCCTGCGGCAGCGGGCGGCTGACCGCGCGGCGTTCAGTGCGACAGCCTGCTCGCCGGCACAGGCGAGAGCCCAGCCGCGCCTGGCGGCCTCCATCGCAGCGCGAGGGCCTCGCTTCCGGTGGCCTCGAAGAACCTCACCGAGATGCGGTGCCGGCCCGCGCCGAGCGCGATGTCGCCAGTCTTTTCCGTGGCGCCGTGGGGGCCATCGTGGTCGATCACGACCTTGGAGTCGATCTCGAGGATTGACCCGTCGTCGCTCGAGAGGCCGAAGCGGTAGACGCCCGCGCGCGACACCTCGATGTATCCCGTGAGGAGCACCGCAAAGTGCTCGGCGGGGCGGTCAGCAGGAAGCTGCACGTCGGGCACATCGGCGCGCCACGAGGAACCCTCTCCAGCGAGCGCCTCCCGCGGCGGCACGCGGTCAAAGGTGCCCTCGAGCAGGCGCACGGCAAGACCTGGGCTCGACTCGGTGCGCGCAATCGGCGCAAGCGGCTCGACGCGCGTGAGCTCCGCGCGCGTCTCGCTGCCCACTGGATTGCCGTTCCAGAAGGTGACCGCACGCAGCGAGCATGTGTCGCGCACGGTCACGGAGGGCAGCCCGTCACGCCCTGGGCTCGCCAGGGGCGATGACACGTTCGGCGCACTTCCGTCGAGCGTCACCCGGATCTCGCAATGATCGGAGACCGGATCGAACTTCACGGGCATGGAGTCGATGAAGATGCGAACGTCGTCGATGATGCGTGGCGGTCGTGCGATCGCAGGGGCACGGTCCCACCGCACTGCGATCACTGGCGGGCGCCCGCTTGCCGCCGGAGCAGGATCCGCCACGATGCGGATCAGCGTGTCGGCGCCGTCGCGCTCGGCGATCGCGCGCGGGTCGCCATCCTCGCCGAGCACGCGCACGGATGACGGCAGGTCAAGCACGCCGGGCAGCCGGAGGTCGGTGCCGGCGCCGGTATCGCCCTCACGCACATGCAGGTACGCGGTGGCGCTGCCGTCGGGCGAGGTGCGCCACGTGATGCGTCCCCACTCGGGCTTCGGCAGCGGCGCAGCGCCGCATCCGCGCACGCTCTCGCCGTAGGTGTGCATCCACTGGCCTACCTCCCGCAGCACGCCGAGCGTGCGCCCGTCGATCGTGCCGCGACCGGTCGGGCCCACGTTCAGCAGGAAGTTGCCGTCCTTGCTGACGCACTCCACGAGCATGCGAGTCACCGTCGATGCCGGCTTGAAGTTGTCGTCGTCGCGCGCATGTCCCCACGAGTCGTTGAGGGTCATGCACGTCTCCCACGGACGCGCGAGCCCAGCCTCGGGGATGGTGTTCTCCGGCGTTGCGTAGTCGCCCGGCTGGGCCCAACGGTCATTCACGAGGATGCCCGGCTGAAGCGCGCGCGCCATCGCGACGATCGCATCGGAGCGGTGCTCTGCCATCCCGTGCTCCCAGTCGCCGTCACCCCACAGGATCGCGACGCGTCCGTACTCGCCGCCGAGCAGCTCGCGCACCTGCGCGCTCATGAAGTCTGTGTAGCGCGGGTAGTCGGCGCCCTCGGCGGATCGCGACTCCCACGGCCTGCGCGGCAGGTAGTCGGGATGGGACCAGTCGAGCAGCGAGTAGTAGAAGCCGAGCGGCATCCTCTCCGCCGCGGCCGCATCGGCGAGCTCCTTCAGCGGATCGCGGCCGCGGCCTCCTTCGGCGACGGGCCTCCCGAAGCGAGTGGCAGCCACATCGAGATCGCTCGCGTCACTGTCCCAGATCGCGAACCCCTCGTGGTGCTTGGCGGTGATCACCATGTAGCCCATGCCGGCGTCGCGCGCAGCGCGTACCCACGCGGCAGCATCGAAGTCGATGGGATCGAAGCGGGGCATGAGCTCGGCCTGGTACTCCGCAGGCGGGATCTTCAGCCTGTTCAGCATCCACTCGCTCCAGCCGGGGAGGAACGCGCCCTTCCACACGCCGCCAGCTTCGCTGTAGAGGCCCCAGTGGATGAACATCCCGAAGCGCGCATCTCGCCACCACTGCATGTCCGGCGGGACGGAAGCCGATGGCGACTGCGCGAGCGCGGCCAGGACCGTGAGCGATGCGGGATCCATGTGCGAAGTATGCCATGGATGAGCGCTACGATCGCCGTCCCATGTCCACGTCCATCAAGGTCAACGGCCAGTCGATCGAGCTTGTGCCGCAGGAGCGCGGCCCTTTCATGCACCTGAGCTCCCAGCTCATCCCGCAGCTCGACCAGGGCGCCGAGATTGCGCCGCTGCTTTTCGGCATCATCGCGCAGGGGCTCCAGTCCAGCCAGCCGATGACGCACCCATTGGCCCAGTGCGTGCTCTGGATGCTGTGGCAGATGGGCATCCGCGAGATCGCGATCGACCTCGAGCAGCAGCGCGCAAACGTGCTGAAGTCGCTCACGCCGGAGGAGCGCGCGCGCGACACCACCGACCCGTACTCGCCCGGCGGCATCGGATGCGGCCGCGGGAACCTGCAGGCGGTGTCGGTGTTCACGCGGCGCCAGTTCCGTCTCGATGGCGAGGCGATTCCCGTGAAGCTCCGCCCCTCGGAGGACCTCAAGGCGGCGATGAAGGCGGTGCAGGACGAGCGTCTGCTTCAGGAGTGGCCCACGCTCACCGCCGCGCGCCTCATGGCGGGCATGATCTTCAGCGGGGCGACGCGCGAGGACCCGCGCGTGCTTGCGATGGTGCAGGTGCTTGCGGACCACGGAATCGCGGCGCTTCGCATCGACGCGAACTCGCGCACGATCACCTTCGAGGGCTTCGAGCCCGAGTTCGCTGCCGCTGCGGCGTACCTGCAGGGCGGCGACGCCGCGGCGATCGGCCGCGTGCGCCAGGGCGTGCGCGACATGATCGCGCGGGCGATGCAGGCGACGCAGCAGCCGGGCAAGGCGCCGGCTGGCGCGTCGGCATCGGCTCCCGCAGCAGGTGGTGCGCCTGCACCAGCCGGGACCGCAACTGCAGCGCCCGCCGCAGCGCGCCCGTCGTTCAAGCGCCGACGCCGGTGAGCTGGTTCGCGGCTGCGCCGATCTGCGGCAATTGCGGATCTGTTCGATGCAGGCGCTTGGTCGCACCCCTGCACGTGATAGGGTGACCCAATTGGTCCATCCGCCAGTACACCATCCCTCCGAGCCAGCACGCCTCCGTGCGGTGTTGCTCGCGTGGGCTGCCGTCGCAGCGTGCACCGCTGCGCGCTCCGCATCGGCCCAGCAGTTCGTGGACCAGACGGCTGTGCGGTTCCCCGTGCAGGCGGAGTACACGAACTACATCGCGGTGGGCGACATTGATGGCGATGGCGACCTCGACATCTGCTTCGCCAACGGAGGCGGCTACAGCACCCTGGGCGCGCTGCTCAAGCCTCGCATCTACGTGAACAGCGGCAGCGGCGTGTTCGCTGACGAGACCGATGCGCGCGCCGCGGGCATCACTGGATGCTTCCGAAGCGCGGAGTTCGGTGACGTTGATGGCGACGGCGACCTCGATCTCGTCCTCGCGCAGGACTTCAACCGTCCCGCGAAGCTCCTGATCAATGACGGCACCGGCACGTTCGCCGACCAGAGCGCTGTACGGATCCCGTCGGGCGGCCTCTCGAGCGCACGCGCGACGCTCGGAGACGTGGACGCCGACGGCGACCTTGACATCGCGCTATGCAACTCAGGCACCTCGAGCCGCTTCGGCACCAATGGCCAGCCGCGGCTATGGATCAATAGCGGCAGCGGCGTGTTCGCCGACGAGACGGCGGCACGGCTCCCTGCGGGCAACATCCCGCAGCAGATGGATGTCCTCCTTTTCGACGCCGATGGGGACCTCGACCTGGACCTCTTCGTGGTGACTCGCGCGACATCGCCGGGCCAGAGCCGCCTGTGGCGCAACGACGGCACGGGCCGCTTCACTGGTGGAGTCGCCTTCCCCAACGATGCGTCCGCGTACGCGTACGACGCGGGCGACATCGACGGCGACGGGGACCTCGACCTCATTGGCGTGAATGCCGGCACGTCCAACCGCGAGCTCCTTGCGCGCAACGCCAACGGCATCGGCACCTCGTGGACCGACATCTCGTCGTCGATCTCGCCGAACCCGACCACGGACGACAACGACAGCAAGTTCATCGACATCGACGATGACGGTGACCTCGACCTGGTGATCGCCGTGCTCGGGTCGTCCAAGCGCGTCTACAGGAACAGCGGTGCGGGCGCCTTCACGCAGGTCACTGGCGCGATCACCGCATCGAGCGACTCCTCGCTGGACATCAAGGTCGGTGACTTCGACGGCGACGGACGCTACGACCTCGTCACCGGCCAGGGCGAGAGCGGCCAGTTCCAGAACCGCATCTACATGAACACCGGTGCGGTCGACACGCGTCCTCCGACGATTGCCATCACGGAGCAGGTGGTGCCCGGAACCGAGGCGGGAGTGCCCCGTCCGGTCCGTGTGGCGGTGCGCGATGCCTACACCAGCCACATGGGGTTCCACGCGCGCTCGGTCACGCTTCGTCATGGCACCGGCGGCACGCTCGACGGGTCTGTGGCCATGACGCTGAGCGGCAACGGGATCTGGCGCGGTGTGCTTCCCGCTCGCCCTGCAGGTTCTGTCGTGAGCTATGCGGTGCGGGCCATCGATGCCGTCGGCAACTCGGCCGATGGCACGGTGCTCATGTACACCGAGCCGGGCGACGCCGGAAGCCCAGCGGACCTCAACGGGGACGGCGAGGTCGACGGCGTCGACCTCACGATCCTGCTCGCTGCCTACGGCTCGGGCGATACGGTCGCCGACATCAACGATGACGGCATCGTCGACGGGTTCGACCTTGCCGCGCTTCTCGCGGCGTTCGGTTCGTGATCGCCGCGGAGTGACGCTGGTGCGTCGTACGAGCTGCGAGCGGGCGCGTGCCGACGCTCCGTAGACTCTGCCGCAATGACACGTTCCCTCGCGATGTGGACTCTCGCCGCGCCTCTTGTCCTTGCCGCCTCGAGCTGCAACGCGCCGCCGCGGCAGCCGCCCCCGCCCACCCAGGAGGGCGCGCCAGCGCCGACGATCGAGGGCCGCTGGACGGGCTCGTACATGACCCAGGGAGGCATGAGCGGAGGGCCAGCACGATGGGCGATCGACGCGCAGGGAAACGTGCAGGGCTCGCTCACCGATACGGTGTGGCTCCGGTCGCACGGCACGCCGCGCACCGGCCTGCTGAGCGGGTCGTGCACGGGCGGCGTTGCGCTGATGACGGTCACCTGGAGCACAGGGCAGGTCGACCGCTTCGAGGGCATGATCATCAGCTCCGCGTTCGGATCGATGGGCTGCAACCTCACGCAGAAGGGCTCTGACGGCAACTCGGTGCACGGTGGCGGCATGACCTTCGACCTCCATGAGGCGGGAGTTGCGGCGCAGCCACCCTTCGGGACACCTGCGGACGTCACGCATCCTGACATGCTTCAGCGCTATGTCGGGCGCTGGATCACGACCTTCTCGGAGGCCAATGGCGATGCGGGCACTGGCGCGTTTCGGATCGCACGCGACGGCACGATCACGGGATCGATGGTGAGCGATGCGTTCAGCGACCCGAGCAGCGGGTTCCCGTCGCGCACCGTCACGATCGCCGGAAAGGTGGACGCCGACGGGTCGCTTGCGCTCGACATCACCTCGGGGGACACCACCCAGACGCTGCAGGGCAAGGGCTACTTCGAGACCCCTGACGTCTGGGTCGCGAACCTTGCCGCGACGCACGAGGCGCTTGTGCAGTCAGGCCCGGCCATGACGATCTCCCTCTCGCGCCAGTGACCGCCACGGCACGAAAGGGAGACTCGGGGATCGGCATCGCCGTGTCGGCGCTGTCATTCGCCAACTACGGCATCTTCTGCGTGGTGGGGATCGTGCTCGCGCGGCTGCTGTCGCCGGAGGAGTACGGCAGGTACGGCTCAGCGGTCGCGTTCGCCACGCTTGCGGCCACGTTCGCCACGCTGGGCCTGGAGAAGCAGGCGCTCCGGCTGCTGCCGGCCTTCATCGTGCGTGGCGAGTGGGGACTCGTGCGCGGGTACCTCGTGATGTCGGTGATCGTGTGCATCGCGCTTGGCGCGTCGATAGGGCTCGTGGCAGGCCCAGGCCTCGACGAGATCCGCCCTCCGCCCAACGCACGCGGCTCGTTCACGGCGGTGATGGTCTATCTCGTCCCCGTCACGCTCTTCTGCATGCTCGTCGAGGTGCTCACATCCTTCGGGCGGCCGCTCGCGAGCACTGCGACGTACCGGCTCGCGCTTCCGCTCTCGATCCTTGCTGCGTGCGGAGCGATCGCGTGGCTCGACGACCGCGATGCCGTGCATGCCGTGAATGCGTGGGGCCTAGGGTGGTGTGCGGCGCTTGCGCTTCTTGCGGTGCTCGTGTGGCGTGCAATGCCGCGCGGCGTCCACGGGGCGCCGGCCAAGTTCTGCATAAGGCCATGGCTCGGCGGAGGCGTCAGCTACCTCTCGTTCAGCCTCATTATGACTGCGTTTGCGCAGGCGCCGCTGATCGTGCTCGGGCTCGCGCACGAGGACCGCGCGGGGATAGGCGTCTTTACGGCCGCGATGCAGCTTGCCGGGTTCGTCACGATCATCCAGACGGCCACCACGCGCGTCTACGCGCCGAAGCTCTCACAGCTGATCGAGGCTGGCGACACCGACGGCGAGCGCCGGCTGATGACAGGCCGCAATGCGCTGCTCGGAGCGATGAGCCTCGCATTTGTCGTGGGCGTGGCGCTCTTCGGGCGCGAGCTGCTGTCGCTCTTCGGGTCCGGATACGAGCGCGGCGAGCGGACGCTGCTGGTGCTGTCGGCGGGCAATGCGGTGAACACCGTGCTCGGGTTCGCTCCCTGGTGGCTCCAGTTCAAGGGCCGGCACACGCTCGTGCTTGCGATCAGCGGCACCGGATGTGCGGCGGCAATCGGCGGCATGTGGTGGGCCGCATCGAGCATGCACTGGGAGGCTGTCGCGTGGAGCTACTCGATCGGGCTCTCGGCCACCTTCGTGGCGCTTCACCTGAGCGTCGGATTCACTCGCCGCGCGCAGGCGGCTGCGGTCACTGCGGCTGGACCGCAGGCTCGGGAGTGACCTCGACGCGCCAGAGCCGCGCGCGAAGCACGGCGCCGGGATGCAGGTCCGACGTACCGAGGGGCGTTGCGCCCGCGACGGCACGCGGCGTCTCGACGGTCCGTTCGATGTCGATGTACTCGCGGTCGCCGTCCCGATCGAGGCGGTAGATCACGAGCTCGCGGAGCTCACCGCGGTTGCCCTGCACCGAGAGGGTCCCGTCGGCAAACCACGCATCATCCGATCCGCCCTGCGACATGGCCATCCACTTGCCCGAGCGTGCATCCACGCTCCGCAGCGCGCCATCGGGTCCGGCAGTCGAGAGGTCCGCATTGGTGCGCATTGACCAGATCCACCTGTTGGGCTCCTGGCTCTCCGGGTTCGTGTCGGCAGAGACAGTGAGCTCCATCGAGAAGGGCATCACGGTGCCGTCCGTCATGTGGTCAGTGCCCTCGCCTCGCCAGAGGCCCTGCCACGGCACGGGGAACGGTCCGGTGCGAACGGCGGCAGGCGTTGCACCAGCCTGACCGGCGCGCGGCGGCTTCGCGGGGCTCCCGTCGGCCGAGATCGGGTTCGAGGCCGTGGACCCTGGCGCCGCCGGCTTGGTGGTGGCCCACGGCGCGTTGTTGCACGCGGCGAGACCGATCGCGCACGCTGCGAGAGCAGACATCGAGCCGAAGCGGAAGATTTGGCGGAGCGAGCTCATGTTCATGTCAGTGTCCCTGTGTGGCGGGGGTGTTGAGCGTGCGAAGGTATGCGACAAGGTCGCGGAGCTCGCGCGGGGTCAGAAGGGGACCCATGGCGGGCATCGCGCTCGACGCCCCGTAGCCCGCGGCCACTTCGGCCTGCGGATCGACGAGCGCCTGGAGCAGTTGGGTCGCATCGAGCCTGAGCGCAACGCCATCGAGCGCGGGCCCTGCATGACCGCCCGTGCCCTCGAGCGCGTGGCATCGGAGGCACGATCCGGTGGAGCTGTACTGGAGCACAAGGCGACCTGCCTCCGGGTCGCCGCCCTCGAGCGCAAGCGATGCCCACTGCGCCGTGAGCGTCGTGGTTCCCGCGGCACCGTCCGCAGGCGGCGCAGCCATCGGCGCAGCGCCAGGAAGGGGGCACACGGAAGACGCCTTCGCCGAGAGCGAATCAACCCTCTCGGCCGCCTCGCGCACGTCGAGCCGGAGCGCGGCGGGCACGCCATTGCCCAGCGAGTCGACCAGCTTCGATAGCGCCGCGAGCGAAACCTCCGAGCCGGGTCCGCCCTCACGCGCGATCGTGGCCATCATGGACACCGCCGCCTGCTGCTCGCGCAGCGTCCCCTCATTGACGGCATGCGCAAGCTCGCGCGCCGCGCGTGCAGGGTCGTGCGCCATGAGCAGCCTCCGGCCAGCAGTGCGGAGCGCGTCGTCGGGTGACGCGAGCGCGGCATCGATTGCAGCGGCCCGAAGCTCAAGGAGGCGCGTGGAGTCAGGCCCGCTCGTGTCGACGCCCGCGAGCTGACCGAGCGCTGCCGTGCGCTCGCGCACAGGGCGTGACGCATCGGACGCGACCGCCGCGCTTGCCGCAGGATCGAGCGAGATTCCCCTCGTCGTGGCAAGCTCGAGCGCAGCCTCGCGCACCTCGGCATGGGGGGACTGCGTCGCGCGCGGAAGCCGAAGCATGAGCATCCGGTCAAGCGCGGCCGCATCCCGGTCGGCTGCAGGCCGCATCATGCTGTCCCTGACATGGCCGATGACGCGGTCGCGCGGCTTCGGCTCGGCAAACTCGGCCAGCGTCGCAAGGGCCTCGACCTGAAGCTCCTTCGGCACCAGCGGGCTCGTCGCCAGCTGCGCGATCGCATCGGCACTGTCGCTGCCGCCGAGTGCCGCGTTCGCCGCAATCACGCGCCGAAGCGTGGCCGCAAGGTTCACGTCAAGCGGCACTGTGCCGATGGGACGCTCCGCGGTGCCATCGGGTCGGATCCACCCAATGGCCAGATGGTGGCCTCCGCCGCCCTGCGCATGGCGCGCCTCGATCACGTATGGCTGCCCGGCCACAAGCTCCACCGGTCCGGAGCGCTGCGATGCCTGCGAATCCCACGACCCTGGGTTGACGTACCCGCTGACGCGCGCGATCTCGCGAAGGCTGCCGCGCCCGGCCTCACCCAGCATCAGCACCCCATCGTCGTCGCAGGCGATCATGAACTCGTACGTGCCGCTCTCCGGCGGCGTGAACGTGGCCGACATCCGCTGCAGGTAGCGCGTCGCGCTGCCGGTGATGCCTGCAGCCTCATCGACCTGCACCGACTCGCTCGGTGCACGCGAGAAGGCCGCCTCGGCGAGCAGTCCATCCGGACCGGGCGACGCAGGCACAGTGTCACGCCAGATCTCGCGCGTCCATGAGAGCGTGGTGGTGGATGGTGCGTGCGTGCCCCCATCGGCGCCCGCCGAATCATCATTCGCGTCATCCTGGGGGATCCACCGGGCCGCAAGCGAGGCGAGCGCGGGCCATTCGTCCCGGATCGGAATGTCCCAGATCGCGCGAGCCGCCTCAGTCACGATGCGCGGATCAGGGTCGTAGAGGAAGCGCGCGGCCGCACGGTCCCCGCGCTGGCGGAGCGCGAGCAGCGCCCCGAGCCGCACCGCGGGAAAGGGATCGGATGCGAGCGCCGCGAGCTGCGCAGGATCGGCGATGCCTGCGAGCGCAGTCACGCCAGCGTGCCGGAGGAATGCGTCGCCATCCTCGTTCTCCCACAGCATCGCAGTGACGTTGGGCACCGCGTCGCGCGCAGACTCGCCGAAACGGCCAAGCGCGAGTGCCGCTGAGGCACGTACGCGCAGGTCCTCGTCGAGCACAAGGCCCGCGATGTCCTGGGCAGTGGCCGCATGCCGCGCGTCGCCGAGCACGCGGCACAACTGCGTGCGGATCTCCGGATCAGGATCCTCAAGCAGGGGCAGCAGCGGATCGAGCGAGGACTCTGCAGCGACCTTCGGCCCGCGAATGCCCTGCGCCTGCATGCCTAGCGCCCAGATCGCGTGGATGCGCTGCAGCAGCGCCATACGGAGACCATCCTCATCGCTGCCGCACGCCTCGGCGCGGTCGCCGCGTGCCACCGCATGCAGGGCGGGAGTGGCAGCGTCGCCTCTCGCCACAAGCGCGAACTGCGCCTTCTGCCGCACGCGCAGGTCCGGACTTGCAAGCAGCAGCGCTAGCGCATCCACACTCTTCGCCTTGAGCGCTGCATCGCCTGCCGCCAGCACCGCCTGCGCCTGCTGCGACGCGTCGCCTGCACGAGCCGCATCATCGGAGAGCGCCTGCAGACGGCCCTTGTCGGTGGAGTACCAGCCCTCGCCCCACTCAGAGATGTAGATGCGGTCGTCAGGGCCGAACGCGACATCGGTCGCAAGCAGCCCCATCACGAGCGGCTCGACATTGCGCACCGCATAGCCAGCGCCGTCGCGCTCGGCGCGAATGGCCAGCACTCCGCTCTCCGGTGCGCTGCCGAGGAAGTCGCACAGCAGGAACGTGCCGCGCATCTCCTCGGGCACTCCCGTGCCGGGCACGAATGCGAGTCCCGAGGGTCCGCTTCCCACGTGCGCAAGAGGTGGAAGTGTCCACGCCGGACGCATGCGGTCGTCGGTGCGAAGGTGCCAGATGCCCTCCTGGTTCCAGGGTCCGCGCTGGTTGCGGCCCTCGAGCGTCTGGAAGTGCATGTCCCAGCCCGTCTCGCCCTCGGGCATCAGGTAGAGGAACCGCGCCTTGTCGCCGCCGTCGGAGTTGTTGTCGCCCGTGAAGAGGTCGCCCCACTCGTTGAACGCAAGCTCCTGCGGGTTTCGAAGCCCGCGGCAGAACACCTCAAGTTCACTGCCATCGGGACGGCAGCGGAACACCGCTCCCGTCGCGGTGTCGGCCAGCACGCGGCCGTCTGGGAGAGCGATCCTGTACCCGCGGTCACCGATCGACCAGTAGAGGCGGCCATCCGGCCCGATGACGAGCCCGTGCATGTCGTGCCCGCGGAGCGCGGTGCGGATGCCGAACCCGTGGTGCACCGCCTCATGCGTGTTCGCGATGCCATCGCCATCGGTGTCGCGCAGGCGCCACAGCGCCGGGATGCACGTGAACCACACGTCATCGCCATCGACAAGCACGCCCGCGCCAGTGCCGTCGAGCGCACCGTTGAAGTCGCGGCTGAACTGCACCGTCACGTCGCCGCGGCCATCGCGGTCGCGGTCCTCGATGCGGCGGATACGGTCGCTGAACGCCTCGTAGTAGTCCATGCCGCCCTCGCGGCGGTCGGCCCACGTGCGGTAGTAGGCGAGGCGGTCCTCGACGGACTGCGCCCTCAGGTCATCCATCAGCCAGAAGCTGCTCGAGCGGTTGTCCTCGATGCCACGCTCCTGCCGCTCGCTCTCGGCAACCCACACGCGTCCCGCATCATCGATCCAGATGGCCACCGGATCCGCGATCAGCGGTTCGCGCGCGAAGAGGTCCATGCGGAAGCCCTCGCGAAGCGTCACTTCGGGCGCAGCCTGCGCAAGCGCGAGCGCGATGCTGATCGCGGAGACCATGGGTGAGAGGATAGAAGCGCGCGCGCATCGGTCCGTACGCTCCGCGCATGACCCCCGGCGAGCTCGCCGCGATCAGGGCGCGTGTGGCGGAGATCGGTCCCCGCATCCAGCCACTCCTGCACCCGCATCCGCCGCTTGCGGAGCGCAACGCATTCGCGCACATCTGGCTCGGCCTCAAGGCCACCTTCGGCGAGGCATGGCGCGAGCGTGCCGACCCACCGAGCGTGCACGCGTTCCTCGACTGGATCGAGCGCGAGCCGAACGCCGACTATGGCGAATTCCCGGGACCTGTCCGCGAGCGGATCGACGAGCCTGGACTTTTCGACGGCACCTGACGCGCGCTGCGGTAGCGCCAGAGCAGGGCACCACACGGCCGCGAGGCCCATAAGCGCAGCCGGAGCGGCAAAATCGGGGCCAATTTGCGCTTCATATTGGACTGATTCGGGTCACACTACGGGTTTAGGGAGACCCCTGCCAACCATGACTCGCCACGTCACATCGTCCGCATCCCGCATCGCACTCGCCGCCGCATCCTGTGCAGCACTCGCCGCATGGACCACCACGTCCTCGACGCCAACGCTGCTGTTCGGCGGTGCAAACGACCAGGTGCAGGCGAAGGTGCACTCGCTGGGAGCCGACGGGGTCGTCATGAGCTGCTTCGACAACGCGACGGGCGGATATGACGTGCGCGTCAACCGCTTCTCGAGCACAGGCGCATCGGTGTGGGGCACCAACGGTGTCCTCGTCGCGGACCGCACTGTGTCGAGCACGACCGACTACGGATCGACGGCTGCGCCCGATGGCGGCATCGTCGTCACGTACCAGGCGGGCAATGGCGCGCAGATGGCCGTATCGCGCGTGTCCGGTGCCGGCGCACTGTTGTGGACCACGACGCTCACCAACACCTCGGACTTCGTGGCCAACGGCAAGGTCG
The DNA here is from genome assembly GCA_964555705.1 of uncultured Isosphaeraceae bacterium. Lineage (GTDB taxonomy): Bacteria > Planctomycetota > Phycisphaerae > Phycisphaerales > SM1A02 > ZLKRG44. The sequence goes on from CAZKTN010000015.1 coordinate 39,700, forward strand.
TGTTCGACTCCACCGGCGAGCTCTACGTGAGCTGGCTCCAGGGCAGCAGCACGCGTGTGCAGAAGGTGACCTATTCCGACGGCACGACCGCCTGGTCGGCGCCCATCACGCTGTCCGAGACTGGCGCCCAGCAGCAGCTCTCCGACATGAAGCCCGCCGTTGATGGCGCAGGCGTCGTCGTCTCAACCGTGCGGCAGACCACGTTCAGCAGCCCCAAGCTGCTGCGCGCATGGCGCGTGGGCTCGGACGGGACCATTGCGTGGGGCCCAAAGAACGTCTTCAGCCTCGGATCGCTGCAGTTCGGCAACTACCCGACGTTCAACTCGATGCCTGGCGTTGGCTACGTCTTCGGCTTCTACACGACTGCGCCGCTGCAGTCGTGGGTCCAGGTGCTCGACACCAGCGGGAACCCGCTCTCGGCATTCGGCGTGAACGGCCTCGCCGTCACCAGCACCGCAATGGGCTACAACCGCACCAACCCCGCCGTGGCTGTCGACCCGAGCGGCATCGTGTACGTGAACTGGTACCAGCAGATCCCCAATACGAGCACGTACGGATGCAGCGCGCAGGCGTTCTCGGTGCCCGCAGGCGTGCGCCTCTGGGGCGACTCCGGACTTGCGCTGTCGCCTGACGCGACGACGTACAGCATCACGCAGCCGTCAGCGGCATTCCGCTCAGGTGTCGGTGTTGCCTTCGGATGGGTCAACTCATCCGCCTTCGGTTCCGACACGCTCTGGGGACGAGCGGTCGACGCGAAGGGCGCAGATCTCTGGTCAGGCGGCGCAGTGACCGTGAGCAGCGCATCCTCGAAGGCGCGCGCACAGGTGTCGGCCGCATGCGGCGGCTTCGTGTGGGTGTGGGAGAACGGCGGCACTGGAGCCTCCGATCTCGTCGGCGCCCGCGTCGGCATCAACGGCGTGCTCGGCGACCCTCCGCCTGTGAACCCTGCCGACATCGACGGCGACGGCCAGGTGAACGGCGTCGACCTCTCGGCGCTGCTTGCGGCGTGGGACGCAGCCGGCGGCTCGGGCGACGTCAACGGCGACGGCCAGGTGAACGGCGTCGACCTGGCAGCGCTGCTCGCGGCGTGGACTGGCTGATCGTGGCGCAGCGCCCGCACCGGGCGCATGACGGCCGGCGGACGCTTGATGCCTCAGCGCCGCGCGCTGGCGTGTACGCCGTTGCGCGTGTCGTCGACGATCCGCTCCCATTGGATGCCGCGCTCCTGAATCGCCGTCTCCCAGTGAGGCACCTCGGCGCGCTGCTCGGGCAAGCCCGGAACCTTCCTGCCTCCCGGCGCAGCGCCAAGCGCATCGCCTGAGGCAGATGACGCAGGATCCGAGTCGTCGGCTACAGACTCAACGCCTTCAGCGTCGCCGCCCTCATCGGCATCCGCAGCATCGCCTTCAGGCCCGCCCCGCTGCGGGACCTCCGCACGCGGAAACACCTCAAGGACGGCCGAGTCGACAGCCTCGGCAAGCACCATGTCGCCGAACGGCCCAGGAGGCAGCGCAGCCGGATGCTCGACCGTGAACGCGTCGATCCGTCCGCCCGCTGCGCGCAGCGCCTTCATGCGGTGGAGCACCCGGTCTCGCACGCGCTCGATGCCCCGCTGCAGGCCCGAGTCCGAGTCTGCGCTGAACTGCACAGCTCCCGACGCGCCTGCGGCGCGCGCATCGCCGTACGCGGCAATGTCGCCAGCAAAGCCGGCGATGTGCAAGATCCGCTTCCCCGGGGGGAGCCGCATCAGCACAGCTGCGGTCTCATGGGCCGGGGTCATCGGGCTGATGATCACGGCATCGCCTGCGGCTTGGGCAGATCGGGGCGGCGCTGACGCGTTTCGAACGCCCAGTGCCTCCGATCGCGTCCGTGCCCCGGATGCCCGCATGGGACGGGTGGCGACCCTGCCGCCGGTGGTGGCGCGGCGCACCGAGTCATGCCGGGTGGCCTGCGCC
>CAZKTN010000015.1:41754-54046 GCA_964555705.1 uncultured Isosphaeraceae bacterium
GACCCTGCCGCCGGTGGTGGCGCGGCGCACCGAGTCATGCCGGGTGGCCTGCGCCACGGCATCCTCGGCGGCGCACCACGGCACCATCAGCGAGAGGGCAAGGAACACAGGGAGTTGTGGGTTTCGGGACATCATGACCAAGAATCCGGGAGCGTTCGGAACAGCTCGAGCGCGGCACAGATCTTGGGATGTCAGACCACCAACCTTCCGATTCGCTTTGCGGCAGCACAAGCCAGAGCGAGTCGCAAAGTGACCGAAAGTTCGTGTATGGGTGGTAGCCTGCATTGATGCGCGTTTGCGTCACAGGCGCCACCGGCTTTATTGGCCGCTACATCTGCGAGCGAGTGGCCCGTGAGGGTCACGCTGTCGTCGGCACAGACCTCATCCGTCCCGATGCCGACCAGCATCTCGACGAGTTCGTCCAGGCAGACATCCGCGACCCTGCCGCGATGCGGCGCGTCATCTCGGGGTGCGACTGGATCTTCTCGCTCGCGGCTGCGCACCACGACTTCGGCATCGACGAGCCGACGTACTACGCCGTCAACGAGCAGGCCTCACGCGTCATCTGCGATGAGGCGGACCGTGCGGGCATCGGTCGCATCTGCTGGTACTCGAGCTGCGCGGTGTACGGCGATTGCCCGGCGCCTCGGCATGAGGGCGCCACGCCCAAGCCAATCAATCCCTACGGGGCATCGAAGCTCGCGGGCGAGAAGGTCTTCCGCGAGTGGGCGGGCCGCGGAGGCGGTCGTTCCGCGCTGGTGATGCGGCCGACGATCACCTTCGGCCCCGGCAACGTCGCCAACATGTACTCGCTGATCAGGCAGGTCAGCAGCGGCCGCTTCGTTGTGGCAGGAAAGGCCACCAACTACAAGAGCCTCAGCTACGTCGAGAACCTCGTCGATGCGACGATGCACCTGTGGGCTCGCGAGCCGCAGGGCATGCAGACCTTCAACTTCATCGACAAGCCGGACCTCACGAGCCGCGAGATCGCGCAGGCGGTGGCTGACGCGCTCGGCCGCGCGCGGCCCGGTCCCAACCTCCCGATGCCGCTCGTGCTCGCCATGGCGCTTCCCTTCGATGCGGTGACCGCCATCACCGGCAAGGACCTCGGCATCAGCTCGATGCGGGTGAGGAAGCTCTTCAGCATGGAGACCAGGTTCGAGGCCGATGCGCTTGCGGCCACCGGGTTCCGCAGCGCGGTGCCGCTTCGCGAGGGCATTGCGCGCATGGTGCGGTGGTGGACCAAGGCTGGTTCCGCGGCGCGGCCAAAGTGGCGCCAGCCTCCCGCCCAGATCCAGACGTTCTGAGAGGCGGCTCAGGCGCGTGCGGGCACGGCGCCGACGGCACCAGCGTCCGCAAGGTCAAAGACCTTCGCGTACTCGGCGGCCGCGGCCCTGATCGTGTAGCGCTGCTCCATCAGCTCGCGGGCCCGTCGGCCCATCGACTCGGACGCCGCGCGGTCCTCGCGCAGCCGGCGGATGTTGGCCAGCAGCGCATCCACGTCGCCGATGGGCGACCAAAGGCCGGCACCAGACTCGGACACGATGCGCTGCAGCTCGCCGCCGGCTTCGCTCAGCGCAAGCACCGGCTTGCCAACCGCGAGCGACGAGTAGAGCTTCGACGGGAACGAGATGCCCTCGACGCCGGGCGCGATCGTGACGAGGCTCGCATCGCATGCGTTCAGCGAGTCGTTGAGCGTCTCGAAGGGCTGGTACTGGTGCATGTCGACGTTGGCGAGGCCCATCGCCGCGATGCGGTCGGCGATGTACTGGCGCTTGCCGCCCGAGCCCACGAAGACGAGCCTGAAGTCGCTGTCGTCCGACAGCCGCTTCGCGGCCTCGAGCAGCGTGTCGAACTCGTAGTAGAGGCCGAGGTTGCCCGAGTAGAGCAGCGTGAAGGTGCGGTCGTAGCCATTCGCCCTCGCGAAGGCGCTCTCGGACTTCGGCACCGGCACGAGCGCTGTGGGATCCGCCCAGTTGTGCACCACGTGCACGCGCGCGGGATCTACGCCATATGCCTTCACGATCAGGTCCTTCGCGCCCTCGCACAGCACGATCGTGCGCTTGGCGCGACGGTAGAGCAGCCTGTTGGCCACATGCCACGCGCGCTCGATCAGCGATCCCTTGCGCAGCTTGCCGATGAGCACCGGGATCTGCGGGTAGCTGTCGTGCAGCAGCACCACGTAGGGGTGCGGCCGCACCAGCGAGATTGCCCCGCCGATCAGCCCGAGGAATGGCGGGTTGCTCGTGTACATGAACACGCGCCCGTGCGTCCGCGTGAAGAGCAGCCTCAGCGCAAGCGGCACCAGGAACGTGAACGAGTTGGCGAGCCGGCCCACCGTGCTGTCCTTTCGGAAGCGCGTCGTGCGGAGCCGGCGGACGCTCACGCCCTCGAGCGTCTCCTGCGCGGGGCAGTCGACCCACGTCTCGCGCGGCCCGTAGGAGGGGAAGCACGTGAGCACCGACACGCGCCGGCCCATCCGCACGAGCTCCCGCGCGAGCTCGGCGAGAAGGTGCCCGGTGCTTGCGACGTCGGGGATGTAGTACTGGTTGAGGATCACCACCTCGGCGTCGCCTGCCGATGGCGAGCCGGGCGTCACGTCACTGGTCATGGCCGAGCAGTTCCGGCATCACGTGACCCGCGTTGCGGAGGGTCTGCTCGCGGCGGGCCAGCTCGAGGTCATGCTCCACCATCATCACGGCGAGCGACTTCACGTCCGTTCGGGGCGTCCAGCCAAGCGTGCGCATCGCCTTCGCAGGGTCGCCGAGCAGCTGGTCGACCTCCGCTGGCCGGAAGTAGCGGGGATCGGTGGCGACGAAATCGCGGTAGTCGAGGCCCACATGGCCGAAGGCGAGCTCGCAGAACTCGCGCACGCTGATCATCTTCCCTGTGGCGATCACGTAGTCCTGCGGGGTGTCCTGCTGCAGCATGAGCCACATCGCCTCGACGTAGTCGCCGGCGAAGCCCCAGTCGCGCTGCGCGTCGAGATTGCCCAGGAACAGCTTCCTCTGCAGCCCCAGCTTGATGCGTCCCACCGCGCGCGTGATCTTGCGCGTCACGAACGTCTCGCCGCGACGCGGGCTCTCGTGGTTGAAGAGGATGCCGCACGAGGCGTGCATGCCGTAGCTCTCGCGGTAGTTCACGGTGATCCAGTGCGCGAACACCTTCGCGCAGCCGTAGGGGGAGCGCGGGTAGAAGGGCGTCGTCTCGCGCTGCGGGATCTCCTGTACCAGCCCGAACATCTCGCTGCTCGATGCCTGGTAGTAGCGGATCTTCCGGCCGCTCTCGCTCTCGTGCACGCGCACGGCCTCGAGCAGCTTCAGCGCGCCGGTGGCGTCGGCGTCCACCGTGTAGACCGGCATGTCGAAGCTCACGCGCACGTGGCTCTGCGCACCGAGGTTGTAGACCTCGGTGGGGTTCACGCGCCGCACGATGTCGGCGAGGTTGTTGCCGTCGGTCAGGTCGCCGTAGTGCAGCTTCAGGTGCGCACCGGGCTGGTGCGGGTCCTGGTAGATGTGGTCAAGCCGGCCGGTGTTGAAGCTTGAGCTGCGCCGGATCACCCCGTGCACCTCGTAGCCCTTGGAGAGGAGGAGTTCGGCCAGGTAGCTGCCGTCCTGGCCCGTGATCCCGGTGATGAGCGCGGTCTTCATGGCGAAGGTGTGTGGTAGGGACGTTCGATGGGCGGAATCCCACAAGGGACCGCCCCAGAACCCCGATAGTAATGGGGTAGCGCCCAACGGATCGGCGGAATTGCGGGCGCCGCGTCCTGTATCGTCGCGACCCCTGTCACGCCGCGCATCGGCGGAGGACCCAACCATGGACCTGGCATCCAAGCGCATTCTCCTGACTGGCGGGGCCGGATTCCTCGGACAGGCGGTGCAGGCTCAGCTCGCGCAGCGAAGCGTCAAGGATGTGGTCATTCCCCGCCGTCGCGAGTACGACCTCACGCGAGAGGCGGATGTGGCGAGGCTCTACCGCGACGCGCGCCCCGATGTGGTGATCCATCTTGCCGCAGAGGTCGGCGGCATCGGCGCGAACCAGCTCAATCCCGGGCGCTACTTCTTCGCGAACATGGCGATGGCGCTGCACCTCATCGAGCAGGCACGCATCGCGGGCATCGAGCGCTTCGTGCAGACCGGGACGATCTGCGCGTACCCCAAGCACACGCCGGTGCCGTTCCGCGAGGAGAACCTCTGGGACGGCTATCCGGAGGAGACCAATGCGCCATACGGCGTGGCGAAGAAGGCCGCGCTCGTGATGCTCGACGGCTACCACAGGCAGTACGGGCTCAAGTGCTCGTACCTCCTTCCGGTGAACCTCTACGGGCCGTGGGACAACTTCGATCCCGTCACGTCGCACGTGATCCCGGCGCTGATCCGCAAGTGCGTCGAGGCCGCGGAGGCAGGTGCGCCGCACATCACATGCTGGGGCACCGGTTCCGCAAGCCGCGAGTTCCTTTATGTGGATGACGCGGCGCGCGGCATCGTGCGCGCGGCGGAGGTGATGGAGTCGCCCGAGCCGATCAACCTCGGCACCGGTCAGGAGATCTCGATCCGGGACCTCGTCACGCTGATCGCCCGGCTGACTGGGTTCAACGGCGAGATCCGCTGGGATTCCTCCAAGCCCGATGGCCAGCCGAGGCGATGCCTCGACACCGCGCGCGCGAATGCGCTCCTTGGATGGAAGGCCGAGGTCGGGTTCGAGGAGGGCCTTCGCCGCACGATCGAGTGGTACCGCGGCCACCGGTCGTGGCGCGCGACGCACGATCCCTCGGCGGCCGGATGAGCGGCGCCAGCCCTGTCAACGGCGGCTCCGACCTTGCGCGGTCTGCCGTGCACGGCGGGCTCTGGTCGATGGCGCAGGTGGTTGCGAACAAGGCGCTCGCGCTGCTCGGCACCGTCGCGCTCATGTACCTGCTCGCGCCGACCGACTACGCGATCGCCGGCATCGCGATGAGCATCCAGGCGTTCCTCACGCTGCTCGCGCCCTTCACGCTCGGCGATGTGCTGATCTCTCGCCCGCGCGAGGCGGAGCGACTGATGGGCACGGCGATGCGCGTGTGCCTGGCGGTGTCCGCGATCACGTCGCTGCTCATCCTCGCGGCCGGCCCCATCGCATCGCACGAGTACGGCCAGTCGGCGCTGGTGGCCGCATGCGCCACTGCGGCATTGCGGCCTGCGGTGGAGCTGCTGCTGCTGACGCCGCACGCGCGGATGCGGCTGCGACTCAAGTTCCGCGAGATGGCGATGATCGACGGGCTCAGCCAGGGCCTTGCGACCGTGACCTCAATCGCGATGGCGTGGGGAGGCATGGGATGGGTGAGCCTGATCCTTCCTCAGATCGCGTTCACCGGCCTTCGCGCATGGATGTGCAGCCGATCGGCGCCCGCCGAGAGCGGCCATCCCGCGTGGATCCCGCTCGAGTGGAAACCCCTGATGCGCGGCTACTGGCTCGTGGGCATGGGCCAGTACGTGCACGGCAGCCTGCTGATGGCGCCGCCGCTCGTCATCGGCATCTTCGCGCCCACCGAGGCTGTCGGCCTCTTCACCATGGCGTTCACGCTGTCCACCTCAATCAACGTCGTGCTGTCGGTGACGATGGGACAGGTGCTGCAGCCGATCTTCGCGCAGATGACCGACGAGCTCGAGCGGCAGCGCGCCGCATTCGTCCGCGCCACGGCGACGATCGCCGCCGTCGCGATGCCGCTGTGCCTGCTGCAGGCCGTGCTGGTCGGCCCGGCCATCCGCCTGCTGCTGCCCGACCGCTGGGACGGCGCTGTCGCGATGGCTGCGCTGCTGTCCGCGGGCCAGGCCTTCTACTTTGCGGTGAATCCGGCGAAGAGCCTGCTGAAGGCGCAGGGGCGCTTCCGTGCGTTCGTGGCGTGGCAGGCCGTGCAGCTCGGCGTGGTGCTTGCGGCGATGTTCGCGGCGGGCGCGATCGGCGGCGACAGTGCGGCAGTGGCGATCTCCGCCGTCGCGGGCCTGTACACGGTGGTCTGGGCGCCAATTGGCGTGTGGCTGGGGCTGCGCGGCTCGCCCGGTGCGGCACTGCGGAGCGTGACGCTGTTCCTGCGCCCGTTCGCTGCAGCCGCGATCACCCTGGGACCTGCAGCGACGGCGCTGTCGGCACTGCTCGAGCCGGGGCAGGCATCGGACGTGTGGCACCTCGTGGCGCTGCCGGCGGTGACGCTGGCGCTCTATCCGCTCGCGCTTCGGATCCTCGATCCTGCCGCAGCGCGCGAGTGCTGGCAGATCGTGTCGGTGCTGCGCACGCGTGTGCGCTGATACCCTCACGCAGCGCGGGGCGCCGCGCGACCCCGAACGCCCACGCGCACGATGCGCACGCCGCTTCCCATCACCGTCGTGATCCCCACCCGCAACGAGGCTCGCAACCTCGCGGAGTGCCTCCCTCGGCTCGCGCGCTTTGCGGAAGTGGTTGTCGTGGACTCCGGATCCACTGACGGGTCGCGCGAGCTTGCCGAGTCGCTCGGCGCACGGTGGGTGGAGTTCGCGTGGGACGGCCGTTTCCCGAAGAAGCGCAACTGGTTCCTGCGGCAGGGCGCGATCCGGACGCCGTGGGCGCTCTTTCTCGACGCTGACGAGCTGGTGGACGATGCGTTCTGCGACGAGCTCGAGCGCACGTTGCCTGCCACGGCCCACTGCGGGTTCTGGCTCAACTACGACAACTGGTTCCTCGGGCGCCGCCTGCGCCACGGGGAGCGCAACCGCAAGCTCGCGCTCATCCGTGTGGGCGCGGGCGAGTACGAGCGCATCGACGAGGACCGATGGAGCGACCTCGACATGGAGGTGCACGAGCATCCCGTGGTGACCGGTTCCGTCGGCGAGATCGTCTCGCGCCTCGAGCACCGGGACATGCGAGGGTTCTCGCAGTGGCAGCGCAAGCACGACGCGTACTCCACGTGGGAGGCGCACCGTGCGGAACGCCTGCGCGCGGGGGGACCGGCGGCCATGGCATCGCTCAATGCGCGGCAGCGGCGCAAGTACGCGTCGCTTGGCGCGTGGTGGCTGCCGCCTGCGTACTTCCTGCGCACATACTTGCTCATGCGCGGTGTCCTCGATGGCTACCCGGGTTTCGCGTACGCGGCCGCGAAGGCGATGTACTTCTGGCAGGTCGGCGTGAAGATCCGCGAGCTGCGCGCGCGGCGGCAGTAGCCGGTGCGCTCTTATGATCCGCGTCCTGTGCAGCGCCTGAGGATCCACAACACGCTGACGCGTCGCGTCGATGCGGTCGAGCCGCATGCCGACGGGTCGCCGATCACGTTCTACTCGTGCGGCCCGACCGTCTACGACGATGCGCACATCGGCAACTTCCGGTCGTTCCTCAACGCGGACGTGCTCCGGCGCACGCTTGAGCTGCTTGGCCACCGCGTGCATCACGTGATGAACATCACCGATGTAGGCCACATGACCGACGACTCGAACGCCGACGGCGGCGGCGAGGACAAGATGGCGGTGGCAGGCCGCCGGATCGCCGAGGCGAAGAAGGCAGGCAAGCTGCCGGCGGGAGTCGATGTCGATCCCGGAAGCCCCGGCGCGATCGCCGACTTCTACGCAGGCCGCTTCCTCGAGGACGCACGGGCGCTGGGCCTCAAGGTGGCGCTCGAGGCGCACGCGCACCCCGAGCGCGCCGACGCGCTGATGCCGCGGCCCACGCGCTGCATCCGCGAGATGATCGCGATGATCGAGCGGCTCGTGGCCAATGGCCACGCGTACGTGGCAGGCGACGGCGTCGTCTACTTCGACGTGCGCAGCTTCCCCGCGTACGGGGCGCTCAGCGGCAACACCATCGACCGGCTGCGCGAGGGCGCGGGCGAGCGCATCAGCGCCGAGAACCAGGCGCAGAAGCGGCATCCCGCGGACTTCATGCTCTGGAAGCCCGACATGTCGCACCTGATGAGGTGGCCTTCCCCGTGGGGCGAGGGCTACCCGGGATGGCACATCGAGTGCAGCGCGATGGCGCGCATGCTGCTCGGCGACGAGATCGACATCCACTCCGGCGGCGAGGACAACATCTTCCCGCACCACGAGTGCGAGGTCGCGCAGAGCCGGTGCGCGACGGGGCGCCCAAGCTTTGCGCGCCACTGGTTCCACACGCGGCACCTTGTCGTCGAAGGCGAGAAGATGTCCAAGAGCAAGGGCAACTTCTTCACCGCGCGCGACCTCTTCGCCAAGGGCCACACGCCGGCGGCGCTGCGCCTCGAGCTCATCCGCACGCACTACCGCAGCAACGCCAACTTCACGCTGCAGGGCCTGGCGGACTGCCAGCGGATGATCGACCGCTGGTCGCGTGCGCATGCCGAGCTTGTGGCGCGTGCGTCTGCCGACGCGCCCGTGGCACAGCCCGACGAGAGCCGCCCTGAGGGTCCATTCGAGCGCGCGCTCGCCGCGTTCGCCGACGCGCTCTGCGACGATCTCAATGTCGCTCGCGCCATCGCCGCGCTCAACGAGGCGTGCGCTGCGCCGGCCGCGGAGCGCGACGCCGCGTGCGCGCACCGCGAGCTGGCGGCGCTGCTCGCGATGGACTCGGTGCTCGGCGTGCTTGGCCGCAACCGTCCCGCGGAGCATGCGCCTGCGGCGGCAGACCCTGGCCTTGCGCAGGAGGTGGAGCGCCTGATCGCCGCACGTACCGCGGCGCGCGCATCGAAGGACTGGGCCGAGAGCGACCGCATCCGCGACGCGCTCGCGGCGATGGGCGTCACCATCAAGGACGGTCCGCAGGGCACCACATGGTCGCGCACGGCAGGCTGATGTCGCGTCCGCCGGTGATCGGCATCACGGGCGGCATCGGTGCCGGCAAGAGCGCAGTCGCCGATGCGCTGCGATCGCTTGGGTGCGTCGTCAGTGACTCCGATGCGCACGCACGGCGCATCTTCGGAGAGCCGGACGTGCAGCGGGCGATGCGCGAGCGGTGGGGTGGCCGGGCATGCATGGGAAGCGGTCCCCAGGCGCCGATCGACCGCGCGGCCGTCGGCCACATCGTCTTCTCTGACCCTTCCGAGCGGGCCTGGCTCGAGTCCGTCATCCATCCGCGCATCCATGCGCTCCGTGAGGCCGAGTTCACGGCCGCTCCTGCCGGCACCCCCGCCTTGGCGATCGATGCCCCGCTGCTCCTCGAGTCTGGCCTCGGCAGCGCCTGCGACGCCATTGTCTTCGTGGATGCCCCCGATGCCCTCCGTCGGGAGCGGGTATGCCGCAACCGGGGGTGGTCCGAGGCCGACTGGAGGCGCCGGGAAAGTGCCCAGTGGCCACTTGACCGGAAGCGGGAAGCCGCGGATCATGTAGTTCGCAACGACGGTGATCCGGAATCGTTGCGGGCGCAAGTGCGCCTGGTACTCGACCAAGTGATTGCGGCAGGCCGGGCGGGGTAGACCCCCGCCGATCTGGTCACCGCATCCGGATCAGAAGGTTCCCATTCCATGAGCAAGGGTCGTCGTCGTCGCCGTCGTGGCGGATCATCTGGAGGCTTTCCCTCGGGCATCGCTGCCCCGCCGGTCGCGGTGCTTCCCGGCACCGTGCCAAGCGACGAGCAGCTTGAGGCCGAGGCCGCACAGCTCGAGGCCGAGCTGCAGGAGCGCTGGGACGAGGCCAAGAAGGATGAGCTCGACCTCGGCGCGCTTCAGCACATGAGCGGCGCCGAGCTCGCGAAGGTCGCCAAGGAGCACGACATCCTGGATCCCGCTGGCATGCCCAAGCAGCGGCTCGTCTTCGAGATCCTCAAGGCGCGTGCCGCGCAGCATGGCCTGATGATGGCCGAAGGCACGCTCGAGCTGATGCCGGACGGCTACGGCTTCCTGCGCAGCGCCGAGTACAGCTACCTGCCGTGCGACGATGACGTCTACGTTTCGCCCTCGCAGGTGCGGCGATTCGGCCTGCGGCGGGGCCAGGTCGTGCGCGGGCTCATCCGGCCACCAAAGGAGGCGGAGACGTACTTCGCGCTGCTGCGCGTCGATAGCGTCAACGGCCGCGACCCTTCGGTGCTCCATGACCTTCCGTCGTTCGAGAACCTCACGCCGCTGCACCCCAACCACCGCATCCACCTCGAGATCGTCGGGCAGCCGCAGCGCATCGAGCCGCGCGTCATCGACATGGTGTCGCCGCTGGGCTTCGGCCAGCGTGCGCTCATCGTGGCGCCGCCGCGCACCGGCAAGACGGTCATCCTGCAGCAGCTCGCGAACTCGATCGCGACGAACCACCCCGAGGTGCACATCATCGTGCTGCTCGTCGACGAGCGTCCCGAGGAGGTCACCGACTTCAAGCGCAACACGCACGGCAACACCGAGGTCGTGGCGAGCACCTTCGACGAGGAGGCCACACGCCACATCCAGGTCGCCGAGATCGTGATGGAGAAGGCGCGCCGCGCCGTCGAGTTCGGCGACCATGTCGTGATCCTGCTCGACTCGATCACGCGCCTCGCGCGCGGCTACAACAACGCGATGCCCAACTCGGGCAAGATCGGCTCGGGCGGCGTCGACAACGCGGCGCTCATCAAGCCCAAGAAGTTCTTCGGAAGCGCGCGCAACATCGAGGGAGGCGGCTCGCTGACGATCATCGGCACCGCGCTCGTCGACACCGGCAGCCGCGCCGACGAGGTCATCTTCGAGGAGTTCAAGGGCACCGGCAACGCCGAGCTCCACCTCGACCGCAAGCTCGTCGAGAAGCGCACCTTCCCCGCGATCAACATCGCGGCCAGCGGCACGCGCCGGGAGGAGCTGCTGCTCGACCCGAAGGAGCACGAGCTCATCGTGCGCCTGCGCAAGGTGGTGTCCGACATGAACGTCGTCGAGGCGATGGAGCTCCTGCGCAGCAGGCTCACCAAGACGAAGTCGAACGCCGAGTTCCTCATGACGATGAGCATGGGCTGACGCGATGCGCCACGACCCGACCATGGATGCGCCCACCGCCGGGGTCCGCCACCGGCGCACGCCGCGGCGCGCCGGCCTCACCATCGTCGAGATCATCGCGGTCGTCGGCATCATCGCGGTGCTTGTGGCGATCCTGGTGCCGGCCCTCTCTGCCGCGCGCGGCAACGCCGCCTGGGCCACGAGCCAGTCGAACCTGCGCCAGACCTGGACGCTGATCCAGGGCTACATCAGCGACAACCGCGAGACGCTGGTGCCGAGCCAGTTCGACTACTCGGGCGCCCGCATCAAGGGATCCGTCCGCGCGCCCGGTCCGGGTCCCGACGACTTCCCGCCGGTGGGACTCCCGCACCGCGGGTCATGGGCCGACATCGTGTGGACGAGCGCCAATCTCGGGCCACTGAAGCTGCCGACCCCGATCGAGGAGGGTTCGACGTACGACTACCGCGCGGACTCGCCTGACCGGTTTGCCTACGGCGTCGGCGGAGGCGGCGACGTGAAGAACGTGCTCCGCAGCGCGGTACCCATGAAGCGGCCCTTCGGCATGGACCTTCCGGCGAACACGAGCGGCCTCGAGGCAACCCCGTTCGGCCAGGGCGCTGGCGAGATCGAACTGAACCAGCCCGGGTACTTCGCGATGAACGATTTCTTCGACTCGCGCGGCGGGCGATGGTGGACGCCCACCCAGATCCGGCTTCCGTCGGAGTCGGTCTACGTGGTCGACAGCCGGGCAGGGGAGACGATCGCGCCAACTGCCGATCCCTGGCGCGGCAACGACATCACTCGGTGCCAGGTCGATTTTCGATACCCCGGCTCCACGTGCATCATGCTGTTTGTGGACGGTCACGTGGACACCCAGGCCAAGTGGAAGACGATCGAGGAGCTGCAGGGGCCATTCTTCACGGGCAACCCGCCCACGGGAGCCAACTTCGGCCGAAACCTGCGCATCTCCAACCTTGATAGGTCTGATAACCCACAGCCAACACCCTGAGGTGCGAAGCCGTTTTGTCATCAGGGGTTGCATGTGCGTGCGATCCCGTTAGCATGGTTCGTCCACCGCCCGCGAGGGCGGTTTTTCATCGGGAACGCCACCGTAGCTCAGTGGTAGAGCACACCCTTGGTAAGGGTGAGGTCGAGGGTTCAATCCCCTTCGGTGGCTTCCGCAGGTCCCGGCGTTGGGGTCCTGCTGTCAGATACGCAGATCGAGCTGGAGCACACTCATGGCCAAGGAAATCTTCAATCGCACCAAGCCCCACGTCAACGTGGGAACCATCGGACACATCGACCACGGCAAGACCACGCTGACCGCCGCCATCACCGCGGTGCAGGCCGCGCGTGGCTTCAGCAAGCCCGTGTCGTACGACCAGGTCGCCAAGGCGTCCGAGTCGGACGGCCGCCGTGACCCGACCAAGA
>CAZKTN010000016.1:0-22355 GCA_964555705.1 uncultured Isosphaeraceae bacterium
ATGCGCAGCAGTACATGTGGGTGAAGGACTCGGTCGGCTACGGATCGCTGCTCGCCTTCTCGTGGCCGGACATGTACATGGCGCCCAATGCGCGCCTCTTCGGGCTCAGCCGTGTCGCGAGCTTCTGGACGCGCGTGGAGGATCCCGAGGTGCGCGCGAAGTTCCGCGAGGCTGCGGTCGCGATCATCAACGGGTTCCTCTCCTCCGGCGGCTACGACCTCAAGATCGGCGAGGCGATGCTGCGGCCCGAGATGCTCCTCAGCGCGAGCTACAAGGGGCGGAAGATCGAGTGGCGCGAGGACACGAAGGGCAACTGGGTTGTCGATGGCCGTGACGATGCAACCGCAGGCTTCTCGGCCGAGAGCGCCGAGGAGCTCGGGCTCTCCAAGGGCTCGGCGGACTCGCTCGACGAGCTGATGTTCGTGCTGGGCATCCGCGAGTTCGACCGCGTGCCCGACGACGGCGAGACGCTCCACAAGAAGTACGTGGACGAGTGGCGCAAGGCATATGACCAGTGCGGCAAGCTCATCGAGGAGTCCAACGTCGCACAGGAGGATGCGCAAAGCTCGAACCCCAAGGGAAACCTGAACAAGGCGAAGTCGGCCCTCACGCGTGTGCTGGGACTGATGAAGAAGTACCCGCCCCTCGAGGTGCGTCTCCAGATGGAGGGCACCAGCATCCTTGCGGTCGAGACGGAGCTGCTTCGCCTCAACGAGCAGATCAGGGCGCTCTCCCAGAGCCAGCAGGACCAGGGCGCCACTGGCGGCGGCGGAAGCCGCGGCAACCGTGGGTTCGGAGGCGGCGGACTGGGCCGATGACGGTCGCACGCGCTGCCGATTGCAGGTGCGCAAGGGCGACACGCTGAACACGTGAACACGGAGTGACATGACCATGATGCAGATGACCAACAGTTCGCCGAGTCCCCTGAAGGTGATGGGTGCAATCACGTGCGCCATGGCGCTCGCGCTCCCGTCGTGGGCGCAGGGCACGGCCCCCTCGAAGGGCTCAGGCCAGCAGGGGACCTCCCAGGGCACCGGCAAGTCGACGCAGGGCTCGGCGAAGAAGTCCTCGTCCTCGAAGGCAAAGTCCTCGTCGGGCAAGAAGCCCGCGGATGCCGCGTCGGACGGGTCGGCCGAGGCTGCGCGCCCCAAGACGCAGGTGTTCGTGCTGCCGCTCGAGGGCATGGTGGGCGTCGGGCTGCGCAACGAGGAGATGGAGAAGCTCGAGAAGATCGCCGACACCTTTGGCCCCGGCCAGATCTTCATCATCCGCATCAACTCCAATGGCGGACTCGTGATCGAGGGTGACGAGATCAACGTCACGCTCTCGCGCATCAAGCAGAAGCACCGCCTCGTCGCATGGATCGAGAAGGCAATCTCCGGTGGAGCGTTCACCGGCATGCACGCCGACGAGCTCTACTTCACCCCCGAGGGGTCGCTTGGGTCGATCACGATGATGTCAGGCTCCACCGAGGTCACCCAGGCACGCGACCCTTGGAAGGAGCGCGTGGCGGAGGTGGCGGTCCTCGGTGGGCGAGACCCCCAGATCGGCCGTGCGATGGTGTACTCGGAGGAGGAGCTCTCGTACGACAAGGACGAGAAGACCGGCAAGGTCACCTTCTACCCGAGCCTCAAGGGCAAGTACATCCTCTCCAAGAAGGGGGAGAACCTCACCCTCAATGCCACGAATGCGCTGCACTGCGGGTTCTCCGATGGCACTGCGGCCACCGAGGCCGAGCTCTTCAAGCTTCTCGACCTCGACAATCCCGAGCGCTTCGAGATCAACGACGCCGGTCACAAGATCTACAAGGACTACCAGGCCCTCATCAAGCGGGCGCAGGAGGAGGTGCCGCTCCTGATGCGCAAGCTGCAGATCGAGGGCACGGGCTCCGGCGACCAGCGGGTGATCCTCCAGAGCCGCATCAGGAACGCCCAGAAGCTCATTGAGTGGATCGACCGCGCGCCGGACGTGATGCAGTACGAGCTCAACGTCCCGCCGCAGGCGAAGGAGGAGATCCAGAAGCAGATCGCCGAGATGCGCCGGGAGCTCGCGCGCCTCAACGCCCAGAACCAGGGCGGCGCCTGAGCGCGATGGACCAGATTGGCGTGACGGCGAGCGCAGTAGCGCAGGCGCCTGACGCACCTGCGGAGTTTGTGGACCTTCCGCCTGATCCGGCCCAGTGGCCCGTGGCCCTCGGGTGGGTGCTGACGGTGTTTGGCATCCTCGGCATCGGCGCGAACCTGTGCGGTGCAGTCTCCCTGCACTGGTACGCGCCCGCCATGAAGTGGGCGCTTGGCGTCGAGATGCCAGGTCCGCCCCTCGCGCTCACGATCAGCACCTCAGTAATGTCGTTCCTTGGCATCGCGCTTGGCGTCATGCTCGTGCGGGGCGCATGGCGGATGCGCCAGCGCCGGGCGGGCGGCCTTCGGCTTGTGCAGCGCTGGGTCATGCTCCGGCTGATGCTTGCGCTGTTCGGTCTGGCCGTTGGCCTCCTGATGCTCAAGAACAACGTGCAGTGGTCCTCGGAAGTCGAGGAGGCGGTGCGGCAGGCGGAACGCCGCCGTGCCGAGCAGGCGGTGTCGGGACCTCCGCCCGGCATGGGCGGCGGCGGGCGCCGAGGTCGGGGCGGAATGCGCATGGGCGGCGGTGGAGGGCCGCCCCAGTCCGCTCCGGAGCCTGTGGCACAGCGCGACTCGGCGTACTACGCGATGCAGGTGGGATCGATCGCATTCAACACCGCGGCGGTATCCGCGATGCCGCTGTTCACCGGGTTCTTCCTGACGGGCCGGCGCCGGCGTGACGAGTGGAAGCGCTGGTCGGACTGACGCGAGATTCGCTCGGCTCACCCAACTTCACGGCGCTGGAACAGCGCGACCGCGATGGCGAGCGCCACCACCACCATCGCACCCGCGTAGGGCAGCGCGTTGGCGAGGTAGTCGGCGGGAATCGACTGGTTCTGGTTGACGGCGTCCACGACCCAGAAGACCTGGAAGTTCGGGATCGCCGCATACGCGGCCTTGCATGTCCAGTAGAGCGGGGTTCCGCCCTCGGGCAGCGCGTCGCCTGCGGCCATCGCCTTCTCGAACAATGCGATGCGCCGGCCGATGAACCAGTCGCTGAGGAGGCCCGCAAGCAGGAAGCCGATCGTGACGAGGATTGTGGGCACCTGGCCGAGGCGGGTGCTGGCGGCGACCGAGATCGCGGCAAGGATGAGGAGCCCAACCACCATGAGGCCTGCAGCGACCCAGACGTCCGGACGGAACTCCTCGCTGATGGGCACGGCCGCCCACTCGGGGTCGAAGACCATCGTGAGCACATAGGCCACCGCAAGCAGGGGCACCGCCGTGACGATCAGCGTGGCGGGAAAGCTCTTCCCGTAGAAGTAATTGGCCCACACTGCGGTTGCTGTCGCGAGCACCGCAGCTCCGGCGCCAAACGCCACGGCGGGCCACCGCACGGGAGTCGCCGCCGTCTGGATCACGCCGTGGACCTCGACGATCGAGAACACCAGCGTGGCGACGCTCACGGCGGCCACCAGAGCGATCGCCAGGCCCAGGTACTTGCCCAGCACGAATGTCGCCCGCGCCACCGGCTTGGACACCACCGTCAGCACCGTGCGGTTGCCGATCTCGCGGTCAATCACGCTGGTGGCGAGGAAGGCGCTCAGGACCGTGCCCGCGATGAATATCGTGGAGAGCCCGATGTCCACGTACATCCTCTGGTCGTCCTCGAGCGTGAACGCCGAGAACGGGTTGCTGAGGATCACAAGAAGGCATGCGGCGACCACGACAACCAGGGTGACCGGCTGCCGGATGCACTCCAGGAAGGTGTTTCGGGCAATGGCCCAGACCTGTTCGAGGAAGACCATGGATTGACGAGGGCGCTGGGGGACCGAACACCGCCGCGGCGAAGGTCGTACCGCTCAATGCTATCCGTGCATCTGGCCGGCAGGCGGCGCACGTCGGCGTGAGTGCAGGTTCGGACGCAAGCGCCTAGAATCGCGATTCATCTCTCGGGCCCCACAGGCCCCTCTCAGGCTCTCGGACATGAGACACGACCACTTCGCCTACCAGCAGGCGACCCGCGTCGCCGGAATCGGCATCCTCCTCCAGGCCGCTATGGCCTTGGGTGTGTTCCTGTTCGGCCGCATCGGGCAGGACACGACACTCGTCTTCGGCGCGCTGGTTGTGGCGATCGGCATCCTGCCCTGGATCGCGCTCACGGTGGTGTTCCACCAGCACCGGCTCGAGCGCCTGGAGGTGCTCGAGAACGACGAGATCGCCGCCATCCGTGGCGACGCCCGCAGCGTCTTTGAGGGCGACCGTGAGCAGACCACTGCGGCAGCCATCCGGCTGCGCCTCATGCACCAGTGGCTCATGCCGATCGTCAGCCTGACGTATGCGGCGCTCCTTGCGCTGGCGGCATGGTGGTTGCTCAGCTGGATGGCGCAGCTCGACGACACTGGCGGCAACGCCACCACCTTCAGGATCGGCTCCGCGCTGGGATGGCAGGTCGCCACCTGTGCCGGCCTCTCGCTGATCGCCTTCATCTTCTCCCGCTTTGTCGCCGGGATGTCCACGCAGGGCGCATGGCAGAACCTGCGCGGCGGCGCGGGGATCATGGTGGGCAACGCCCTCGTCCTGCTCGCGATCGCGGTGGGCGTGGTGTTCCAGGTCTTCCAGAAGACAGGGGTCCTTGAGGGCGTCGCCCGCGGCATCGGGATCTTCATGATCCTTGTGGCGTCGGAGACTGCGCTCAACCTGATCCTCAACCTCTACCGGCCGCGCAGGCCCGGCGAGACGCCGAGGCCGGCCTTCGACTCGAAGGTGCTCGGACTGCTCGCGGCGCCCGACTCGCTGGTGCGCACGATCAACGAGGCCGTGAACTACCAGTTCGGCTTCGACATCACGAGCTCGTGGGGATACCAGCTGATGCTGCGCAGCGTCGCATGGCTCGCGGGACTCGCCGCCGTCGTGCTTGTGCTGCTCTCGACGATCGTGGTGGTGCAGCCGGGCGAGCAGGCTGTGCGGCTTCGCGGAGGCCGCGTGGTCGGCGAGCCCGTGCAGGGCGCGCTCATGTGGAAGCTCCCGTGGCCCTTCGAGACTGTGGAGCGCTTCAGCACGTCGCGCATCCGCTCGCTCGTGGTCGGACCCAAGCCCTTCGACACCAGCTCGGTGAACTTCTGGCCAGTCGACAACGCAGCGGCGACCGCGGACCGCCAGCCCTTCATTGTGCTTGCGAGCAGCCTCGCAGCGCAGGCATCCACGGACCTTGGTCCCGGCTCGTTCGCGGCGCAGTCAGCGAGCGCATCCGGTGCAGCGCCAGCGGCCGGCAGCGGTGTCCTGCTCGCCAGCCAGCCGGCCGGTGCCGAGGGCACGGCCGACGATGCGCTGGCGGGGCGGGTGTCGAGCCGGTTTGCGCTTGTCGACGCCGACGTGCTCGTGAACTACCGCATCAAGGCCGATGGCCTGCTCGACTTCCTGTCGTTCTCCAACGACACCCGCACGCGGCGATCGCCGCTGGACATGCGCGAGCGCGTGCTCAAGGCGGTGGCGATGCGCGAGACGAGCCAGTTCCTCTCGACGCAGACGATCGACCAGGTGCTGTCGCCGCAGGGCGACTCGATGGTGCGCCAGCTCCGCGAGCGCATCCAGGCCGCATACGACCGGCTCGGCTCCGGCGTGGAGGTCGTGAGCGTGCTGATCCCGACGCTGCGGCCGCCGGCCGGCGACGCCGCGGGCATGTTCGAGGAGCTCTCCATCGACACCCAGAACGCGCGCCAGCTTGTGCAGGAGGCCCAGCGCCTTGCGAGCACCTCGATGGCGATGATGGTGGGCAGCGTGGACACGGCAGACCGCGCCGCCGCCGCGATCAACCGCCTGCGCCAGCTCGAGAGGGAGCTTGGGCGCGATGCGCCTGCCGTGCTCGAGCAGCGCGCGCTGGTGGAGTCGATACTGCTCGAGTCCCGCGCGGCCGCCGCCAGCGTGATCTCCGCGGCGCGCGCGAAGCGATGGAAGCTGCTGATGGACGCGCGCGGCAACGCCGCGAAGGTGCTGGGACAGGCGCCGGCGTACCGGGCCGCGCCTGACCTCTACCGTGAGCGCGCCATCATGATGGTGCTTGGCAGGGAGCTTGCCAAGGCGCGCAACAAGTACATCCTCGGCGTGGATGCCGCCCGGGCCGGATTCGACATGGAGATGGTGCAGCCCGAGAGCGGACTGAACCTCGCCGACTACCTCGACAAGACCAAGCAGGAGGGCAAGTGACACGTCGCCTACCCGTCATCGTCGCACTCTGCATCGCCGTGGTGCTGGTGCTGTTCAACACGACCTACACGGTCAACTTCCACGAGGTTGCGGTCCTCACCCGCTTCGGCAAGCCCGGCGGCGTCGAGCGCGAGCCCGGCCTCCACCTGAAGGCACCGCTCTTCATCGACCAGGTCGCCAAGCTCGACACTCGACTGCAGTACATCGAGAGCCCGCTTGAGGTGGTGCTCACGCGCGACGGCCAGCAGGTCATGGTCAAGGCGTACCTGCTCTGGCGCGTCGATACGGCAGGCGACGCTCCGCAGCAGTTCTTCACGGGCTACGGCTCCGTGGAGGGCGCTTCGAAGGAGCTGGAGACGCAGCTTCAGGCGGCCGTGCGTGCGGTCGGCGGCTACGCCTTCAGCGACCTCATCGGCCAGAACAGCAAGCTCGCCGAGGCGGAGACCGCAATCCTCGCGGACCTCCGCTCGTCGCGAAGCCCAGGCATCGAGCCGGTGAGCGCGGGCATCAGCCAGGTGGTGCTGCCGCCCAAGACGACGACGGCCGTGCTTCGTCGCATGGCGACCGTGCAGGAGACGCTCGCGAACCTCGAGGAGTCCAAGGGCAACTCTGAGGCCGAGGCGATCAAGAGCCAGGCTACGAGCGCGGCGGACACGATCAGGAGCTTCGCGGACCAGTGGGCCGCGGAGATCGAGGCCGTCGGCAACGAGCAGGCCACGAAGTACTACGAGGTGATGAAGAGCGAGGCCGAGCTGGCGATCTTCCTCACGTGGATCGACACGCTCAAGGCATCGCTCACGGGCAACACGACCTTCATCACCGACATGAGCAAGGCGCCGTTCCACCTTGTGGATCTCGCCGCGCCGACCGGCGGCGACGGAGTGCCGCGGCCGGCCAATGCATGGTTTGGCGGTGGTGCTGGCGGCGCTTCCGGTGCCGCGGGTGCCGGGGCAAAGGCTCCAGCGGGCGCATCCGGAGGCGGTCGGTGAGCGAGACTGGCCCGAGCGATACGGCTCCGCGCGGAGTCGCCTCCGAGGGCGACGAGGAGATCCTGCCTGTCCGCCGCGGCAAGAGCGCGCGCTTCGATGTGGGCGCGCAGGTGCGCGGAGACGTCGCCATGCGCGAGGCGATGGATCCCGCGAACCAGAGCCTTGGAGAGGCGCTCCGTCTCTCGTACCGCCTGCTCCAGCTGGCGATCCTGGGTCTGCTGGTCACGTTCCTCTTCTCCGGATTCCAGTCAGTGCAGGAGGGATTCACCGGCGTGCGCACGATCTTCGGGCGCATCGCGGGCAAGCCTGGCGACGAGGCGGTGCTGCCCGGGCTTCAGCCCTTCTGGCCATATCCCGTCGGCGAGATGGTCGTCTTCCCGCAGAAGCGGACAGTCGAGCTTCGGAGCGAGTTCTGGCCGAGCATCGACAAGCAGACCACCCTTGAGCAGGCAACCGAGGTCGCCGAGTCGACGACGCCGATCCGTCCGGGGCGGGACGGGTCGGTGATCACGGCGGGCGGCGACCTTGCGCACCTGCAGGTCATCGCCGAGTACTCGGTCTCAGATCCCGTGACGTTCCTGCAGCGCTTCGACTGGCAGCGCGGGGACCAGGTGGTGGCCGCGGCGCTGCGGCGTGCGGTGGTGGTGACGGCAGCCGAGCTGACCCTGACGGACCTTCTCGAGCAGCGCGACGCGCCGGCGCTCGCAGTGCGTGAGCGTGCGCAGGCGTCGCTTGACGGGCTGAAGGCGGGCATCCAGCTCGGCAACGTCGCCATCGCGGAGCGGATCGCGCCGCTTGCGGTGCGCAACGCGCTGAGCAAGGTGCAGGTCGCGCGCGAGCGTGCGCGCACCGCGATCGAGAAGGCACGGCAGGACGCGAACTCGACGCTGCTCGGTGCGGCGGGACCCGCGTACCCCGAGATCCTCTCGATGATCGGCGCCTACGAGGCCGCGCTCACCGCGGGCGACCTCGCAGGGTCGGATCAGGTGCTGCGAGGCATCGGGGCGCGGCTCGAGCAGGCCGACATCGGCGGCGAGGCGTCGCGCATCGTCCAGCGCGCCAAGAGCTACCAGGGTGCGATCGAGTCGACGCTCGGCAAGGACGCGCGCAGGCTCGCAAGCCTCGCGCCGAGCTGGCGCGAGAACCCCAGCCAGCTCGTTCGCCAGATCTGGCTCGAGGCGATGCGCGAGGTGCTGCGCCGCAACGAGGTCGAGGTCTTCTCGATGCCGGGCGACCTCGGCAACTACATGGTGCGCATCAAGAGCTCGGCGGACGTCATGCAGACCCGCCGCGACTCGGAGCTGGACCGCAAGAAGCGCGAGGCGCTCGAGCGCAACTCCGAGTACGCCAACTTCCAGCTCGGGAGCAGGCTGATCAACATCGACCGCCCCGGACGGCGTCTCGATGCCTCGGGCGAGAAGGCGTTCGGCAAGGACTGACGGGCACCTCGGAGGACACGCATGCGAGCCCAGACGATCGGTAGCGGAGGAGGGCAACTTGTGGTCGAGGCGGCTGGCCTGACCAAGGTGTTCACTGACTTCTGGATGCGCACGACAGCCAAGGCGGTCGACTCGATCGACTTCGAGATCCGTCCCCGCGAGATCTTCGGCCTGCTCGGCCCCAACGGGTCCGGCAAGAGCACGACGATCAAGATGATCCTCGGACTTCTGCGCAAGACGAGGGGCAAGCTCTCGGTCTTCGGGCGCGACCCCGGTGACGTGGCCGTGAAGGCGCGCATCGGCTACCTGCCCGAGGAGTCGTACATGTACAAGTTCCTCGACCCGGTCGAGACGCTTGACTACTACGGCAAGCTCTTCGGGCTTCCCCGAGCAGAGCGGCGCCGCCGCGCCGACGAGCTGCTCGAGATGGTGGGGCTCACGGGCGCCGCGCACAGGCCGGTGGGCGAGTTCTCCAAGGGCATGGCACGCCGCCTCGGCCTCGCGCAGGCCCTCATCAACGATCCTGAGTTCCTGATCCTCGACGAGCCCACTTCGGGACTCGACCCCATCGGCACTCGCCAGGTCAAGGACCTGCTGCTCGAGCTCGGCCGCCGCGGGAAGACGATCCTGCTCAGCTCGCACCTGCTGGCCGACGTCGAGGACGTCTGCGACCGCATGGTCATCCTCTACGGCGGCCGCATACGTGCGGCGGGCACCACAGACGAGCTGCTCTCGGACACGTCTCACAGCGTCATCAGGACCCCGCGCCTGCGCGCCGAGACGATCGCGCACATCGACGCGCTGCTGCAGCGCGAGGAGGGAGTTGCGATCGAGAGCGTCGCGGCGCCTCACCAGCGGCTCGAGGACCTCTTCATGGAGATCGTCGAGCGCGCGCGCCAGGAGCAGGCAGCCACGAGCGGCGCCCTGCACGGCGGACGCACGGCGTCGTTCCTTGCCGCTGGCGGAGTGGAGAGGCCGGCCGACCTGATCGCGCAGCTTGAGCGGGGCGAGGAGTCGACACGAGTGGCGCGCGAGGTCACGACCGCAGGTGCGCAGGCCGCCGCGGCCAAGGCGGCGGCCGAGTCCGGCACCGAGGTGCTCAAGGAGCTCCTCGAGCGCCCCGAGGCGCCGGCGCAGGCAGCGCGTCCGGCGCCCGAGCCGCCCAAGGTGCCGAACACGGTCGACCGTGGCGTGATCGAGGGACTGCTCGGCGACAGCGACGGCGACCGCAGCGGCGGATCGTCCAGCGGAGGCCGCTGAGCCGTGGCACCCTTGGGACCGGTGAAGGCATCCTTCGCGCGGTGGCAGTCAGCCACGCGCGGACGTGTCACGCTCACTGCGCTGCTTGTGGCCGCAGTCACCGCGGTGTTCGCGCCGATGTGGTGGTCGAGCGTCAGCTACCAGGCGCTCCAGCAGCGCATCGTCGTGCAGCTCGCCAAGGCCAATAGCGTCGAGCGCACGCCTGAGGCGCGCCAGCTCATCGACAACGGCACCGTCACCGTCGATGGCCGCGACTTTGGCGGTGTTCGCGTGCGCGAGGTCGCGAACCAGCTCTTCGACTCGCAGGGACGTGTGGCGCAGCCTGAGGTGCTGGCATCGCTCATCGCGCAGACGGAGGCGCCCTCGTGGGCTCCTCTGGCGATCGTCGAGCGACCGGAGCTCCCGCTCGTGGCATGGCTCGCGTTTGCGTCGCTCGCGGGCACAAGCGTCTGGATCGGCCTCTCGGGCACCCTGATCCTGACGGTGTTGGGCACGCTGCTGGTGGCCGCGCCGCTGTGGTTTGGCGGCCTGCTCGCGCCCACAGTGGCGATTGCCGGCGCAGGCACGCTGCTCTTCCTCTTCGCGTTCCTTACCCGGCTCGTGATGCTCGCCCTCGGCCTCCCGACCCCGACCTTCAGCATCGCGCAGAACGTGATGCGCGAGGCGCTGCGGCAGAAGGTGCCGGTGGGCTTCATCGTGGCGCTGCTTGTGCTGCTTCCGCTGCTGCCGCTGTGGATCGACGCAAAGGACCCGCTCCGGTACCAGATCCAGACCTTCATGGACCGCGGCACGACGCTGGTGTACGCCTTCGCGGCATGCATGACGCTGCTGCTTGCGTGCTCGAGCGTGGCGTTCGAGATGCGCGACCGGCAGATCTGGCATGTGCTCACGAAGCCGGTGTCGCGCGTGCGGTACCTCGCCGGCAAGTGGCTTGGCATCTGTGCGCTGAACGCGACGGTCCTGGCGGTGGGGTTCCTCGCCGTCTTCGTGTACGTGCAGTTCATGCGCACCAGGCCCGCCGCGGACCTGCTCGATGCGGCAGCAGTGCGAGAGCAGGTGCTTGTGGCGCGCATCGGAACGTTCCCGCAGTACGAGGCGCTTGACCGCGAGCGGCTGCTTGCTGCGGTGGACGCGGCGATCGATGCCGACGCGACGCTGCGCTCCGACATCGAGTCGGGCAAGCGGCGCGAGCTGGACGTGCGCGCGGAGCTGGCTACCCAGAAGCTCGCGGAGTTCGGCTCCGGGCAGCGCTCGATCGAGCCCGGCAGCGGGCGCACCTACACCTTCCGCGGGCTGGCGGACGCCAAGCGCGCCAATGTCCCCGTGACCCTCAAGTTCGAGTTCCACATCGGCCGCGACGACACCCACGAGACGCACCCGGTGATCTTCCGATTCGCCGATGGCACCTGGATCGACCGCAAGTACGTGCCCACGCAGCCGAGCTTCATCACGATCCCTGCCGAAGTCATTGCCGACGACGGCACGCTTGCGGTGGAGGTGATGAACGTGGGATTCGACGGCCAGGGCTTCATGCCCGGCATGATGCCGATGAACTTCGACGACGACGGCATCGAGGTGATGCACCGCGTCGGGTCGTTCGAGGCCAACTTCGTGCGCGCGGCGCTGGTGGACTGGGCCAAGCTCGTGTTCCTGGCGGCGCTTGGCGTGTCCACCGCCAGCATCCTCAGCTTCCCGGTGGCGACGCTGCTGTCGTTCACGATCTTCCTGACGGCATCCATGTCGGCGTACCTGGCCATCGCGCTCGACCGCTTCTCCGCGCCGGGCGACGCTGACCTCGGCGTGCGCGCCTTCTATGCGTTCGTGCAGGTGGTGGCCGGCGGCGCACAGGGCGCGCTGAGCGCGTTCGGCGATGCGGCGACCACGCAGGACCTCGTGGAGGGGCGCGTGATCCCGTGGTCGATGGTGCTCAAGGCGATCGGCCTCATCGCGGCGCTCTGGAGCGGTGTGGCGTTCCTCATCTCGTGGATCGGTTTCTCCCGCAAGGAGATCGCCATCTACAGCGGCACGGGAGGGGGCTGACGTGCGCGACCGGCTGATCCAGGTCGCGTGCGTGGTCGCCGCTGCGCTTGGCGTGGCCGCGGGCGGGTTCCTGCTGCCGCGGATCGTCAGGATCTCCGACGAGAAGGGGCTCCGCTACACGGACGTGTCGGTCGAGGGTGCGCCCCCGTTTGTCGCGATCGGCACCGCCATCGGCGCGCTGCGCGGCATCATCGTGGACTACCTCTGGATCCGCGCCACATGGATGAAGGAGCAGGGGCTCTTCTACGAGGCGATGGCCGACGCCGACCTGATCACGAAGCTGCAGCCGCGCTTCGGCGAGGTGTGGGCCTTCCATGGCCACAACATGGCCTACAACATCTCCGTGCTCACCAACACGCCGCAGGAGCGTTGGGAGTGGGTCAAGGCCGGCATCGACCTCGTGCGGGAGCAGGGGCTCACGTACTGCCCGAACGACCTGATCCTGCACAAGGAGCTTGCGTTCTGGTTCGCGCACAAGGTCGATGGCGTCTCCGACGACGCGCACCTGCACTACAAGCGCGAGCTCGCGAAGGAGTGGCACTACCTGCTCGGCACGCCCCCGCCAGCGACGGAGGACCGGGTGGCCTGGCTGACGGCGATGGCGGATGCGCCAGACTCGCTCGATGAGCTCGAGCGGCGCGTGCCGCAGGTCAAGCCGATGGTGGAGCGGCTCTCGAGCGAGCTCGGCAAGTTCGACCGCCGCTTCCAGTTCAAGCTCGACCGCGACTTCCTGCTCAATGTGGGCAAGTGCCTCGCGGTGCAGGAGAGCCGGTACGGCCGACTGCTGGGTCTCGACGCTGCCTTCACGGCGAACGATCCCGTCTACGCGGCGCTGCGCGACGTGCTCAGCGACCCTGCCAACGCGGATGCCGTGCCGGCGTTCCTGGCGTTCCTGCGCAAGAAGGTGCTCCGCGAGTCCTACAACATGGACCCCGCGCTGATGCGCCAGTACACGCAGGACTTCGGGCCCCTCGACTGGCGCCACCCGCAGTCGCACGCCTTCTACTGGGCGAAGAAGGGCTCCGAGCGCGCGGCGAAGCGCTACATGAACGAGGACGAGATCTACAAGGTCCTCAACAACGACCGCACCAACATCCAGGCGATGCAGGCGCTCGCGCGCAGCGGACTGATGTACGTCGACCCGTTCAGCAACGACAACCCGGGCAGGCTCAGCGATCCCCGCTGGATCCGCGCGATCGACCGCTACTTCAGCGAGCTCTACCGCAAGCACTACAACGTGCGCGGCGCCGGCGGCGACACGTTCGCGGACTTCTACCAGAACTTCATGACGCAGGCGGTGCGCGAGCTCTACAGGCTCGGCGACATCGCCGGCGCGAGGGAGGTTCTCGAGCGCCTCGACAGCCTCTTCGGCCGAGGCGGCGTCACGCCGAGCGCCAAGTACGACATGCCGCTCGACACCTTCGTGCGCAACGCGGCGTTCGGCGAGTACGAGATGGTCCCCGACGTGGCGCGAAGCGACGTCTTTGCGGCGCTCCAGCGCGGCTACCGCGAGGGCATCCTGATGCAGAACCCGGAGATCCTCAAGGAGGCCAAGCGCTTCGCGAAGGAGCTCACCGACTACTTCAAGAGCACGCGCTACACGGACTTCGTGAACAAGTTCGGCGAGAAGCGCATGGGCGACCTCATCGGCGACATCGAGAGCAGCATGGAGCAGGTGCTGTGCACGGTGCTCATGGACCAGTCGCAGCCGCTCACTGACCGTCTCACCATCTACAACCGATGCAGCGAGGATGACAAGCGCCTGGCCTATGACACCGTGAAGCCGGTGATCGAGGTCGAGTTCAAGGAGAGCCCGCTCGCGTCGGTGGCCGAGTTTGACAGGCTGCTTCCCGAGCCGCCGGGCATGGCCGAGCACCGCATTGCCCGTGCGCAGGAGGCCGCGCAGCGCGAGGAGGCGCTCAAGGCGCAGAACCGCGCATCGGCGGTGAACAAGTGAGTCGCCGCGTGCCGCCGGCCATCCTCTGCATCGGCCGCAACTACGCGGACCACGCCAGCGAGATGGGCGGCCAGCTTCCCGAGCGCCCGATGGTGTTCATGAAGAACCCCGCAAGCGTGACGGGCCCTGGCGACGACATCGTGATTCCGGCCGTCTGCGCGCAGGGGGGGCCGCAGGTCGACTTCGAGGGCGAGCTCGCCGTCATCATCGGCCGCGACTGCTCGGACGTGCCGCTCACGGATGCGCTGTCGGTGGTGGGCGGATACGCGGTGGCCAACGACGTGAGCGCGCGCTGGTGGCAGAACCACGGCTCCGGCGGCCAGTTCTGCAGGGGCAAGAGCTTCGATACCTTCTGCCCCATGAGCGCGCCCGTGCCTGCCGGTGCGGTCGGCGACCCGCAGTCGCTGCGCATCACGACCACGCTGAATGGCGAGCCCATGCAGGACTCGAGCACGTCGAAGATGATCTTCCCGGTGGCCACGCTCATCTCGGACCTCTCGCGCGGCATGACGCTCCTTGCGGGCACGGTGATCCTGACGGGCACGCCTTCGGGCGTCGGCCACGCGCGCACCCCACCGAGGTACCTCGCCGCCGGAGACGTCGTTGCCGTGACCATCGAGCGCGTGGGATCGATCAGCAACAGGGTCGTGGAGCGCCGGTGAGCGCCGCCCGAGGCGGGAGCGGAGGCGGAGCCGCAGGCAGGGGCGATAGCGGAGGCTCCGTTCGCGGAGCCCATCCCGCGTCTGGCATCGCCGCCCGCGCATGCATTGCCCTCGTGCGCGGATACCAGGCGACGCTCTCGCGCATCGTCGGGGGCCACTGCCGGTTCGAGCCAAGCTGCTCCCACTACTCGATTGACGCATTCCGGACGCATGGCGCCGCGCGCGGCGCGTGGCTCACGATGCGTCGGCTGGCGCGATGCCACCCATGGGGCGGTCAGGGGCACGATCCCGTGCCGCCGCTCTGAGGAGCGCGCACTCGCGCACAAGCGCGGTGCGGTACTCGGCGAGCGGCTTCGGCTCGTGCGCACGCACCGACACCACGATGTCGAGTCCTGGGGCGATGTCCGCGTGCGAGAGCCGGAACGCCTCCCGCACCAGCCTCTTGAGGCGGTTACGCATCACCGCATTCCCTGCGCGGCGTCCGACTGCGAGGCCCAGCCTCGAGCGGTTGAGGCCGTTGGGTGCCGCGTGCACCACGATGAACCCCGCGTCGCGGCGCATCCGCGCGGCGTACACGGCCTTGAACTGGAGGTCGTGCGCGAGCCGGCGGGCCTTGCGGTGGGTGGCGCTGCGGCGCACGCCGTCGCTCACTCGTCCTCCACAGCGCGGCTGTAGGCGGAGATCACCTGCGCGCGCGTGAGCACGCCCAGCAGTGTCCCGCTGGCCGGGTCGACGACTGCGAGCGCGGGCGCGCCCGATGCGGTGAACCGGCCCATGGCCTCGTGGAGCGTGTGGTCCGGGCGGAGCGGCTTCCAGTCCGAGTGCGCAAGCTCCGAGGCCTGCAGCAGGGGCATCGCCTCGCGCCACACAAGGGCCGCGTTGAGGTCATCCCCGCAGATCATGCCCCGGTAGCGGCCCCGGTCATCGATGACGGGGAAGTCGGTGCTGCCGCACTCCTCGCCGCGCTTGACGATGTCCTCCGCGGAGTCCGTGTCGCGCACCGTGACGAGCGGCTTGAGCGCGACGTCGCGCACGAGCACGCGGCTCATGATTGCCTGGTCGCTCGAGCCGCCCAGCCTCACGCCAAGCGCCACAAGCTCTGCCGTGTAGATGTTCTGGCGGTACACCAGCCGCGCCACGATCACCGCGATCACCGAGGCCAGCAGCAGAGGCAGCATCACCGCGTAGCTCTGGGTGAGCTCGTACACCAGGAACGCGCCCGTGAGCGGCGCGTGCGTGCCGGCAGCCACGAACGCGCCCATCCCGGTGAGCGCGCCATGCAGCAGGGGCATGTCTGGGATCACAGGCAGGCCGATCGTGAGGGCACCGAACGCGGCGCCGATCAGGCATCCGAGCACCAGGCTCGGCGCGAAGAGGCCGCCTGCGCCGCCCGAGCCGAGCGTCATGCCTGTGGCTGTGGCCTTCAGGAGCGCCCATCCGATCAGCGTGGCTGCGGCAAGGCCCATCGCCCCGAGGCCCATGGTTGACTCGGGCGCAGAAAGGAACTTGCCGCGCATCACGTCGTCGATGAGCGCGTATCCGCTGCCGTAGAAGGGGGGCATGCCGTCGACGGAACCCAGCTCCGAGCCGAAGGGCTTGCCGGCGCCAGGGTGCAGCAGCCACCATCCGGCGCCCATCGCGACAAGGATCGCAGCGCCCACAATGGGACCAACGGGCACCGGCAGCCGAAGCCGGTCGAACCACGCGTGCACCCACCGCATCCACAGCGCGAACCCTGCGGCTGCGAGCCCCACGATCGCGCCGAGTGCCGCATAGAGCGGCGCATCCTTCAGCGAGAATGCGAGGTCACCCATCATCGCTGGGCCGACTCCGAAGATCGGCTCGCTCGATCCGAGGATCGTCTGCGCGGTGGCGCTTGCGATCACGCTCGCGACGACGATGGGCGTGAACGTGCGCATCGAGAACTCGCGAAGGATCACCTCAAGCACGAAGAAGACCCCCGCGATTGGTGCGTTGAAGACCGCAGAGATTCCTGCTGCAGCGCCGCACCCGAGCAGCGTGGTGCGCGTGCGCTCGTCGAGCCCGATCCAGATCGCGATGCGCGATGCGACCGTCGCGCCGATGGCCACGATGGGACCCTCGGGACCGGCTGAGCCCCCCGATGCGATCGTGGCCGTGGATCCCAGCCACTGGCGCACGCCGAGGCTGGCAGGGAGGCGTGCCCGCTCGCGGTACACCGAGAACATCACGCGCGACACCCCGTGGCCCTTGAAATTGCTCGGAAGCAGCCAGATCAGGCATCCCGTGAGGCCGGCGCCCAGGATCGGCAGGGCGATCGCGGCCCAGAGGCTGGGTCCGCCGTGATCTGCAAGCTCGCCGACGAGTTTC
Organism: uncultured Isosphaeraceae bacterium; assembly: GCA_964555705.1. Classification (GTDB taxonomy): domain Bacteria; phylum Planctomycetota; class Phycisphaerae; order Phycisphaerales; family SM1A02; genus ZLKRG44. The sequence continues at coordinate 16,963 of CAZKTN010000016.1, forward strand.
TCAACCCGCTGCATGCCTCCCACGAAGGCGAGGGCGGCGCTTCCCATGACCACCCCGATCACGGCTGCCAGCGCCAGCAGCGGCCAGTCCGAGCCCAGCCTGAGGCTGCTCGTGAGCTTGGCGATGAGGCGGGAGAGGGGAAGCGGGACCATGGTTGCGTCGAGCCCGGCGTTTGCCTATCCTACGGGGCTCCCCGCAGGGAGGTCACCATAATGATTGAAGCCCTCAAGAGCGACACGATCGTGGACAAGGTTGGCGGACGCTTCAAGCTGACGGCGCTGATCCAGCGCCGCCTGGCTGAGCTCATCGACGGCGCGCGTCCGCTCATCGAGCGCAACGGACGCAGCGACTTCGAGGTGGTGATCGAGGAGATCCTGCAGGACAAGATCACCATCGACTGGGATGCGTCCAACATCCCCGCGCCGGGCACCGAGCCCAAGCGCCGCTGAGGCGACCCGGTCCAGCACATCAGCCCATTGGGGCAGTCGCGCGCGCTGCGCTGCTGAGCGATCGCGCGCCCGTCGTCACTTCGCGCCGATCAGTGCGGCAAACTTCTCCGACCAGGTGGCGCATGCCGCATCGGCTGTGCCCATGTCGCTGAGCTTCTCGGTGCCGAAGCGCTGCGTGTCCACCGTCGACGCCATCGCCGCAACGGGGCGCCCGCCAAGCGTCGCCTCGATCTCGCAGGCCGCGTATCCGTAGCCGCGCCGCATGATCTGCGTCTGCGGCGCGATGTTGCGCAGAGGCTTGTTGGGCTTGAAGTCGGTGATGCACGCGCGCACCTCGATCACGTCGGGGCCGCCCGCGCTGACGAGCCGGTCGCCAAAGGCTGCCTCGAGCGCGCGTCGGAATCGCAGCTTCACCTCTGCCTCCTGCTCGTCGGTCATCCGGTCCTCGGCGAGCGATCCCACCTCGACCTGCGTGACTGCGATGCTGCGGCTCGCCGAGTCGAGTGCGGCGGAGTCGTGCCACACGCTTGTGGTGGGATCGGACTTCGAGTGCGCCAGCGGCACGGACATCGGGATGAACCCGGTGCGGGGCACGGCCTCATGGCTGCTGCACGCAGCGGCCGACAGGATGGCGATCGCGCCCGCGAGTGCGCGGGCGATCGGGGTCAGGGCAGTGAGACGGCGGGTGCGTGCGGGTGTTTCCATGGTGTGGTCCAGGTGCGGGAGATTCGCGGGCCAAAACGCGAGCGAGGATCCGACGTTCGGATCCTCGCACACGTGAAACGGAGAGGGTGGGATTCGAACCCACGAGTAGGCAAGCCCACTACCAGTTTTCGAGACTGGCTCCTTCAACCGCTCGGACACCTCTCCAGGAAGCGGGCTCTGCAGTATCCGCGGAGGATGCGCTGCGCGTCAAGGGCACCTGCAGGCGGTGCACCGGAACCCTCCACGCAGCGGGCCACTCCGCGGCACGGACCCCAGACTGTTCGGGGGCATTCGGGCGGTGAAGGCCTATCGCCCGCACACGAGGGCATCGCTCTGCCGGATCCAGCCCGACTGGCCATCTGGAAGCCTGATGCGCAGCCACCCGGGACGCTCCTCGAGCATCGTGAACTCCGCCCCGGAGGGCAGGCTTTCGGCGACAGCCGGCGCGAATCCCTCGCCATTGCCCTTGCGCAGGACGACTGCATCGGAAATCACGACGCCCGGGCGGTCCAGTGAGGTGCGGAGCACATCCACGCCGACGGTGGCTGCAGGAAGGGCGCACGCCAGCGCGGCGGCCGCGACGGCGCTGCGCCAGGGGATGCCTCGGCGCCACCCTGTCACGATGCCTGCCGCGACCACCGCCCACAGCGCGAGCCAGGCAGCCATCGCAGTCCATGCGCGCGCCGGCAGTGGCACCGCTGTCCAGCTCGAGGCCACACGGTCGAGCGGCCCCACTCCCGTGATGGGTCCGAGCCTCGTGGCGTTCGTCGCACGCGCGTGGGCGAGCGCATCCTGCACCCGCACATCGCCGGGAAGCAGCCGTTCCGCATCGAGGTAGGCCGCGACGGCGCGTCCTGGCTCGCCGGACTTCATGAGCGAGTTGCCGAGGTTCAGCATCAGCTCGCCGTTGCTCACGCCGGAGTCGGCGATGCGCCTGTAGATGGCGGCAGCCTCGGCGAACCCAGCGCGCGCGGCGACCTCATTGCGGGTCTCGAGCGCCGCCGCCTCGTCGAAGAGTCGCTGGGCCTCGTATGCGAGCTCGAGCCTCTGCGATGCGTCGAGAGCCTCATCCTGGATCGCGCCGCGCGCAACTCCAGAGGTCGAAGCGCAGAGGAGAAGCGCCAGCGCCACAGCGACTCGCGTCAGGCGGCTCACTGCGCACCTCCCTTGGGAGCAGTGAGCCAGTTCAGCGACTCGAGTCTCCGGATTGCGGCATCGGCGCGTTCGCGCGCCGCGTCGCGGTCGGCCGCACTCTGCGGCGCGAAGCGCGCGCGCTCGCCTGCCTCGGCGACCTCGTCGACCTCGGCGACAAGCGCGTCGCTGCCTCCCGCATCGGCGATGCAGCGCGAGAGCTCCCTGCGCGTCATCGTCCCGTCCGGACGGTGCACCTTGGCGGCGATGTAGTTCGACAGCGCCTGGGCCGCATCCCCGTCGCGCATCTGCTCGCGTGCCCGCCGGGCGGCGTCGCGCGCGCGGACCGCGTTGGGGTTGGCGAGCATGCGATCGCGCCGCCTGATCGCGATGGCAGCGCCCGCGCACGCGAGCGGAGGGAGCGCAAGAAGCGGGATGGCCACCGCTGCAGGCACAAGCACGCCGCGGTCAGCAACAAGCGAGGGAGACGCGGCGACGTTCGCGCCCACTCCACCCTCGAGTCGTGTGAGCGTGTCGCGCGGCGCTGCCGCCTTCGGCGCGCCCACCACCGCGTCAGTGGCAAGGAGCTCGGCGGGAGCGACGGAGATCGCGATCGGCTGCGTCTGCGCGGAGCGGTAGGTGCGCAGCACCGGATCGAACCACGAGAACTCCAGCGGCGGGATGGCCTCGACGCCGGTGCGGGTGGGACGCACCGTCTGCGTGAATGTCTTCGTGCTGCCGTTGACGGTGCCCGCAAGCGGTGCCGAGGGGATGCGGAAGTCGCCGCCCATCGTGTCGGGTCCGATGGCAGGGGGCTGTATCGCATCCATGTCAGCGTTGCCGGAGAGGTCGGTGATGTCGACCGTGAGCGTGATCGGGTCACCTACCGCCACCTTGAGCGGCCGTGCCGAGGCCTTCAGCGCGAAGTTGCCGACGGCCCCGGTGAAGCTCGCGGGACGCCCCTCATCCGGCAGCGGAAGCACTTCGATGCCCTCGACGGTCGCCGCCGCCGAGATGTTGCGGGTCGAGGCGATGGCCAGCTCGCGTCCGCCGAAGAATCCGCGCTGTGCGGTGAGCGCCGCTGGATAGCGCCAGTGGAGCCTGATGTCGCCGGCATCGGGCAGTCCCGGCCGTGTCGGCCAGATGCGCGCCGGAATGTCGTAGACGTACCACGCCGCTCCGGCGAGCAGCTCCTCGCGGCCCGCAGGGCGTTGCCCGCGCTGGCTCATCTCGCGCATCGCCTGCGAGAAGATGCCCCAGGAGGACCGGTCGGCGTCGACGAGGTTCCACATGTCCGACTCGCTCAGCGTGACCCCGAACTCCTGGCTCCGGTAGGGCCTGATCGCAATCCGAAGCACGAGCTCGAGAGGCTCTCCCACATAGGTCGTGCTGCGAGGGGACGTCACGAGCACCTGCAGCACCTCGGCGATGTCAGACTTGCCGACGGCGATCGGGATGATCGGGCTCTTGTGCTCGACGCCATCGACAGTGATCGACACTGGCGGGATCGACACGGTGCCCTGAACCAGCGGTGTCACCATGACCGACAGCGTGACCTTCGACTCCGATGTGAGCCTGCCATTGATCCACTGCGACGACTTCATCGATTGCCGACCTGGCACCTCAGCCAGCTCCACCTCAGGCGTGCTCTTGAGCGACACTGCCCCGATCTCGTCGCCGTTGGTCACCGTGATGCGCATCATCACGGAACCGCCCATGGTGGTCTCGCGGGGCGTGACCGTGAACGACACGTCCGCAGCTGATGCAGCGTGAGCAAGGACCGCAACGAGCAGGATCACAATCGATCTGGAACTCCAGGTCATCACCAGTCCCTCACGGCCGGAATCTGCCGAACACGCTCGGCTCGCTCCTTGGCCTCCGTACGTTGCTTCGCGCGGTCGCGCACGCCCTGCAGCAGCCGCTCCGCCTCTGACTTGGTCAGCGGCGCGCCGGGCAGGGGCTCGCCGGCCCGGGCCTGCGCGGGCGAGGGCGGCTGCTGCTCGGACTTGGGCTGCTCCGCGCCGTTTCGTGCCTTGACCTCGCCCTCGGGCTGCTTCTTGTTGCCGTTCTCGTCCTTCCCGTCGGCGGGCTTGCCCTCCGGCTGCTGCTCCTTGTCGCCATCCTTCGAGTCCGTCTCGTCGGGGGAGTCGCCCTCCGGCGGCTGCTCCTTCTCGCCGTCCTTAGAGTCCTTGCGCTCGTTGCCTTGCGAGGGGTCCTCCTCCTTCGGCGCCGGATCCTTGGGCTCTTTGCCTTCACTGGGCTCGGACTCGGACGCCTTGCCGCCGTTGCCTTGCTGGCCTTGCTTCCTCTGCTCCGAGTCCTGCTGACCATCACCCTCCTGAGGATTGTCGCACTGCCCGCCATCCTGCTGGTCCTGCTGCGGATCCTGCTTGTCCTGCTTCTCCTCCTCGTCCTCCTTGTCCTTCTCCTGCTCGTCCTTCTGATCCTGCTCGTTCTGCTGCTGCTCCTGCTGCTTCTGCATCTCGCGGAGCTGCTTCAGGAGCGTGTGCGCGAGCTCGGCATTGGCCCGGCTGTCGACGTCAGAGGGATTGGCGGCGATCGCATCCTTGTAGTGGGTGAGCGCCTGCGACACTGCATCCGTCGCGGCGACGAGATCGGGTTGCGCAGCGGCGGCTGGTGCAGGCGGCAGCGCGCCGGCCGCACCCGCGGGATCGGCATCGGGTGCGCCACCCTCGAGCGTACGGAGCGCGCTCTGGTAGGTCGCGTTGCCTTGGTTGAACATTGCATCCGCAGCAAGCGCCGCATCGCCGCGAGCCGCAGCCTCGGCGAACGACGTGGAAGCCTCATCGAGCTTGCCCGCGCGGTACTCGGCGACCCCCCGGTTGTATGCGGCGGCAGCGCTCGTTGGATCCGCGTCCATCGCCTCGGCGAACGCGGCGGCCGCATCCGCGTACTGCTCTGCCTGCATCGCCGCATTGGCGCGCGTGATCGCCTCACGGAACGCGGCTCGGTCGATCTGCCCGCGCCCGACGGTGCGCTGTCGCTTGGGTCCCGCTGCCGCAGCAGGCTCCTCCTGTGTGGCGCTCGCCGCCGTTGCAGGCTCGTCTGCACGCGCCGCCATGCTGGCGCCACTCAGCGCCGCAATCG
>CAZKTN010000016.1:22455-32749 GCA_964555705.1 uncultured Isosphaeraceae bacterium
ATCGCAACGGCCGCCGCGGATGTCGCGCTGGCTGCCGCACGAGGCTGGCGGGAGCGACGACGACGGCGCGGCGCCAGTTGCGCCGGGGGCGCGCTCGGGGAAGGCACCGCGGCAGGCGCGCTGCCCGAAGCCGCACGGGCGCGACGCGCACGCGCCGAGATCATGCTCTCGATCACGAGCAGCGCCAGGGCGAGGCCGGCAGGCCACTGGAACAGGGGGGCCGCCGTCTTCGCGACCGACGAGTCGCCCTCGGTGCGCTCGAGGTCGCCAAGACTGCGCGCGAGGATCTCGCCAAGTTCCACCTGTGCAGTGCCGGCAGGCACATAGAGTCCGCCAGTCGCATCGGCCACATCACGCAGCGTGGCGGCATCCATGCGGGACCAGACTTCCTCGCCCTCATGCACCAGGAAGCGGCGCGCAGGGCCGTCGCCCACCGGTATGCGTGCGCCCTCGCGGGGGTCGCCGATGCCGACCGTGATGATCCTGATGCCGCGCTCTGCAGCCTCCCTCGCCGCATCCATCGGGTCGCTGCCCATGTCCTCGCCGTCAGAGAGGATCACGATCGCGTGGCCGGCGTCGTCAGTGGGGAAGCTCTCGGCGGCAAGCCTGATCGCATCGCCAAGCATCGATCCGCCGCGGCGCGAGTCCTTCGGCTCGAGCCCGTCCACGGCAGACTTGAGGGCGTCGTAGTTGAGGGTGAGCGGCGCGCGCACGGCTGCAACGCCCGCAAAGTCGATGAGCCCGGCGCGGTCGCCGCCCATCGCATCAATCGCATCGGAGATGAAGGTCCTCGCGCGCTCGAGCCGGTTCGGGGTGGCGTCCTCCGCGAGCATCGACCGGCTCACGTCAACCACGAACATCACGTCGGCGCCGCGCCGCGTCAGTTCCTCGGTCTGCTCGGCGGCGCGCGGATCCATCAGCGCGACCGCAAGGCAGGATGCGGCGCCGCCAAGGAGTGCAGCACGCCAGATTCCCCGCGAGAGCGAGAGCCCGGGCGCGATGCGCGGCAGCAGTGCCGAGTCGGCGAATCGTGCGGCGGCGCGGCGGCGCCACAGTGCGGCGCCGATGCCGAGCGCCGCGACGGCGGCGGCCGCGACCAGCCAGAGGATGCCCGTTGGATTGTCGAAGGTGAGCGTCATGCGGTCATCCCTGGATCGAACGGTATCGGGTCGAGGCGAGCACGACCTCGAGCAGCAGAAGCACGGCAGCGGCTGCCAGGATCGGTGGCCACGTGAGGCCTGCGAACGTGAAGCTGGAGACGGCAAGGTCACGGTGCCGCGTGAGGCGCCGCTGCTCGGTGGTGGTCTTCTCGAGCGTGTCGATGGTCTCGTAGATGCGGCGGAGGCTGTCGGTGTCGGTGGCCCTGAAGTAGGCGCCACCAGTGCGGTCGGCCATCTCGGTGAGGAGCTTCTCGTCGATGGTCACCGGCACGTTCCGGATGATGGCGCGCCCGAACGGGTCCGTGCCCACCGGGTAGGGCGCCGTGCCTCGAGTGCCGACCCCGATCGCGTAGATGGTGATGCCGTAGCTCGCCGCAAGGTCGGCGGCCACCAGGGGATCAATGTCGCCCGCGTTGTTCTCGCCGTCGGTCAGCAGCACGATCGCGGCACTGCGGATGGGGTTGCGGCCCTCGCCTGTGGGCGCATTGCGCATCGCATCGCGCAGGCGCTCGACGCCAAGGGCGACCGCCTCTCCGATGGCGGTGCCGTCCTCTGCGCGGTCGGACACCGGCTTCGTCTTGGCGAGCGCCTCCAGCGTCCAGTCGTGGTCGAGCGTCAGCGGCGAGAGGCCGTCCGCGAAGCGCGCGAACGTGATGAGCCCGATGAGGTCGTTGGGGCGTCCCTCCATCCCCTCTCCGCCGGCCACGAATGTCCTCACGACAGCCTTGAGCGCATCGAGCCGGTCGGCGGGCTTGCCGTCGACGGTGAAATCGAGAGCGCGCATCGAGCCCGACCTGTCGACGACCAGCTGGAGCGCGGTGCCCTCGACGAGCACCCGCGTCCGCTCCGTCGAGAAGACGGGCCTTGCGATTGCGGCCGCGACAAGCGCAATCGCACAGAAGCGAAGCGCCGGCACAATCCAGCGCGTGCGTGACGCGATGCTCGCGCCGGTCGCAGGCAACATGCCGAGCGCGGAGTACGTCACCGGTGCCCTCCGCCTGGGGCTCCACCATCGCCACCACGCGAGGGGCGCCAGCAGGGCGAGCGCGAGCCACCACCACTCGAGCACCTGGAACGTGGTCATCGTGCGCCTCCTGCGGATGGCGCCGCCTGAGGGATCGGGTGCGCCTTCGGGGGCCGGTCGTCGGCGGAACTTTCGGAAGGGACCGTCTGCCGGACGAAGATGCGTGCAGTGTCGAGTGCGCTGCGGCAGTCGCTTGCTGCAGGCCGTACGCCGGCGAACTTGACCATGTCAGCCATGCGGAGGAACTGCGCGAGCAGAGTCCGGTGGGACTCGGAAAGCGAGGCATGCGAGCGAGCCTCGTGAAGGAACTCGGGTGTCGTGCGCTCCGGCGCACGGAGGTCGAAGCGGCGCTCGACGTACTGGCGCACGATGTCGGAGAGCCTCACCCAGAAGGGATGCGTCTGGCCCGACTCCGGCAGCGCATCGCGCTCGAGCGCATCGAGCTGCGCCAGTGCCCACTCGTGCGCGGGCAGTGCAGGTGCGGCGCGTCGCGCACGCTGCCGCCAGAGCGTGATCGCCGCGAGAGTCGCCATCGCTCCGGCAGCGCACGCCGCGACGATCCACCACCACCCCCATCCCACGTCGATCGAGACAGGGCCCTTGATGTCGCGGATCGCAGCGGGGTCGAACTCGCCGCTGAGAAGGCTGGCGACTGTGAGCGTGACCGGACCCGCGTCAATGGTGGAGCGGGTGCCATCTGCGCGAGTTACCGCCACCGGGATCGCCGGCAGCGTCACTTCGCCTGAGTCGAGCGTGAGCACCGTGAATCGAAGCGTGGCGCGCCGCACGCCTCCGGACTGGCCAGTCTGCCGCGAGCTCGAGAGCACATCGAACTCGCCGAGGGAGGCGCCGAGCTGAGGCACCTCGAACGAGTCGCCTTCGGACGCCTCGATCGCCAGCTCCATCTCCAGCGGCTGGCCCGCCTCGATGCGTGACGAGGGTGCGGTGATCCGAACTCGGACAGAGCCCTCGCTCGCGCGCATGTCGACCGGCACCTGCGGCGGCGCATCGGCCAACGCAGCGAACTGGACGAGCGCCGCAAGGACCGCGGCACAGATGATTGAGGCCAGGCGCATCATCGTGACCTGGCCGCCTCCCGCCGGCGGAAGTAGCCCACCAGAGGCTCCACGAAGTCCGATCCTGTCTCGACGCGCACGGGCTCCACGCGCAGCATGCGCATGGACGTGTCGAGCTCCTGCGCGCGCCGCGACGCATGGGCCGCGAATGCGTCCCGTACCGCGCGGCTGGCCGTGTCGACAATGCCAGTCTCGCCGGTCTCCGCATCGGTGAGCTCGATCATGCCCACGTTGGGCAGCTCGCGCTCGCGCACGTCGCCCACGACCACCGGGATCACGTCGTGGCGGCGCCGCAGGATCGCCATGGGCCGCTCCCAGTCACGGTCGAGGAAGTCGCTCGCCACAAAGAGCACGGAGCGCTTGCGCAGCACCAGGTTCAGCTCCTCGAGCGCCAGCGGCAGGTCGGTGCCCCGCCCCTGGGGCTCAAAGGCCAGCAGCTCGCGCACGATGCGGAGCACATGGCGTCGTCCCTTCTGCGGAGGCACATATCGCTCGATGCGGTCAGTGAAGAGGAGCAGGCCCACCTTGTCGTTGGCGCGCGTGGCGCTGAAGGCAAGAGTGGCCGCGACCTCGGCGACCAGCTCGCGCTTGAGCTGCGCGCGGGACCCGAACGACAGCGATCCCGACAGGTCCACAGCGAGCATCACCGTCAGCTCGCGCTCCTCGCGGAACAGCTTGACGTGAGGGCTCCCGGCGCGCGCGCTCACGTTCCAGTCGATCGTGCGCACATCGTCGCCGGGCACATAGGGGCGCACCTCCTCGAACTCCATGCCGCGCCCCTTGAACGCGCTCAGGTAGCGGCCCGCGACAGCCTCCTGCACAACCCGCGCCGTGCGGATCTCGATCCGCTTGATCTTCCTGATCATGTCGCTGGTCAGCATGGGAAGCCTCCCCGCGCGGGAGCGCAGCCACAAGGCGGCCACGCATCACCCCGCACGCGATCGTTCAGGGGACAGGGACGTGGTCGAGCAGCGCCTGCACGATGTCGTCGGGGCGCTTCTCGAGCGCCTCAGCCTCGTACGAGAGCCCGATGCGGTGGCGAAGCACCAGCCGGGCCATGTCCTTTACGTCCTGCGGCACCACGTACCCGCGACCCGCGAGGAACGCCTTCGCCTTTGACGCGAGCGCGAGCGCAATCGTCGCACGTGGCGAGCATCCGTACTGCACGAGATCCCTAATCGGCACCTTGTGCATGCCTGGATCGCGCGTCGAGACGACGAGCTCGACGCAGTAGTCCTTGATGCGATCGTCCATGTGCACCTGGTCCACCACGCTGCGCGCGTGCACGATGTCCTCCGGGCGCATGACTGCGGCGATCTCCGCGGCGCCACTCGTGCGCGCCATGCGGTCGAGGATCTGCCGCTCCTGCTTCGGGGTCGGGTAGTCGACGGTGACCTTGAGCGCGAAGCGGTCCACCTGCGCCTCGGGCAGGGGATAGGTGCCCTCCTGCTCGATGGGGTTCTGGGTGGCGAGCACCAGGAAGGGATCCGGAAGCTTGAAGGTCTCCTCGCCGATCGTGACCTGGCGCTCCTGCATCGCCTCGAGCAGCGCCGACTGCACCTTCGCGGGTGCGCGGTTGATCTCGTCTGCAAGGATGATGTTGGCGAAGATCGGTCCCTTCTTGACCGTGAACTCGCCGGTGTTGGGACGGTAGATCATCGTGCCCACGAGATCTGCAGGCAGCAGGTCCGGCGTGAACTGGATGCGGCGGAAGTCGGTGCGGATGCCTGCCGCAAGGCACGACACTGCGGTGGTCTTCGCAAGCCCAGGCACTCCCTCGATGAGCACGTGGCCATTCATGAGGAGCCCTGCGAGGAGTCCCTCGATGAGGTCGTCCTGCCCCACGATGACACGCTGCATCTGCTCGACAAGTGTGCGGAATGGCTTGCTCGCGGCCTCGACGTGCCGCTCGAGCTCGGTGATGTCTCGTTGGGAGGTGCTCATGGTGAGGGGACTCATGGGCTCGGATACGACGCGATCCGGTTGCAGGTTCGGAGTCCGGATGCAAGGATAATCTCAGGGCCAATGAGCCCACCTGAGTCGGATATCGAGGGCGCGGGGCCCATGCGCGTGGCATTCATCGGCACTGGCGTCATGGGTCGCTCGATGGCCGGCCACCTGCTCGCTGCGGGACACGGCGTTGCGGTGCACACGCGCACTCGCGAGCGGGCCGCAGAGCTGCTCGATCGCGGCGCGTCATGGGCCGCTGACCCTGCAGGCGCCGCAGAGGGCGCGGACGTTGCGATCTCGATTGTGGGACTGCCGGCTGATGTGCGCGAGGTGCATCTGGGTGCGCGTGGCACGCTCGCTGCGCATCGCGTTCCGCCGCTCATCATCGACATGACCACGAGCTCCCCGTCGCTTGCCGTCGAGGTCGCTGCCGCAGCGTCGCGGCGCGGGTCCGCGGCGCTCGACGCGCCTGTCTCGGGCGGTGACGTGGGTGCGCGCAACGCGGCGCTCTCCATCATGGTGGGCGGCGATGCGGCAGCCTTCGAGCGCGCGCATCCGCTGCTGGCGCTGATGGGCAAGACGATCGTGCACCACGGAGGGCCGGGCACCGGCCAGTACGCGAAGCTGGTGAACCAGGTGCTTGTGGCGGCCTCGATGGTGGGGGTGTCGGAGGCGCTCGCCCTTGCGGGTGCGGCTGGCCTTGACCCTCACAAGGTCCTTGAGTCGGTCTCCCCGGGCGCAGCCGGGAGCTGGACGCTCGCCAACCTGGCGCCCCGCATCCTGAAGGGCGATATGGCGCCTGGGTTCCGCGTCGAGCACCTGGTGAAGGACCTCAGGATCGCGTCGGAGGAGGCTCGGTCGCGGGGGCTGTCGCTTCCCGGGCTCGAGCTTGCGGACCGTCTGTACGAGGCACTGCGGGCCAGCGGCCGAGGTGCGCTCGGCACCCAGGCGCTCGCGCCGTTCGTGGCGGAACGGGCCCGCGGCAGCGCGCCATCTGCGTTATAGGTCGTGATGTTCCGAGGCAACGCACGTGGCGCATTGCCGAGGCGGTGGATGCCCTGTAGACTCTCCGATCTGCGCCTGATTTAAGGACTTTCGACATGACCCTCACCCCCGGCACCACCGTCACCCTTCGCGTCAAGTCTGTCCCCACGACCGCCAAGGGCCGCAAGACCATCGAGCGCCTGATGCGCCTGAACCCAAAGGTGCAGCGCACGCTCGACAAGGTGGCCAAGGTCCGTGGCCGCACCACCCCGCTGAACCAGCGCGGCGGACGCATGTGGGCCTCCCGCATGGCGGCCACCAAGTGCGTGACCTGCGAGGCGGGAGCCACGTTCCCGCTGCGCATCACGCCGCAGATCATGCCCGATGTGGCCTCTGTCGGCCGCTACATCGAGATCGCCTGACGGATCGGCATCACCAGATGGGGGATCACGCGCTGCTCGCAGAGCCGCTCGGCGTGGCCGCATAGCGTCGCGAACACCACAGGCAGCTCCTCGAGGGCCTTGAGGGGACCCGTCTTTCGCACCGTGCAGAAGACGCTGATCGGTTCCGCGCCCGACGCGCGGGGATTCGCCTCGATGGGCTGCGGGCGCGTCTTCACCTCGAAGAAGGCCTGAAGGTCGCCGGCAGGGTTGAGCGCGAGTCCGACAAATGGCTGGATGTCGAGGGGCCGGTCGTGAGAGGGATCCACGAGTGACGCAAGCGGCGACTCGCCCATGAGCGCGCCGTAGACGATCTCGTCACGGTTCGCGTCGGTCTCGATGTCGAAGCCGAACACGAGCTCGACGTGGTCGATGTCGAGCGGCGACATCGAGAGGTACCAGGGCGCGGTCTCCAGCAGCATGCGGTGCAGCTGGTACGCGTCCGCAGTCGATGCGGGGTTCACATGTCCGCTGCGCAGCGAGGTGCGCCGCAGCGACACCCACAGGAACTCGCGCGAGTCGTCGGCGGACTCGAGGGCGACCTCGCTCTCGAAGCGGCGCATGCGCGAGAGGCGCGGGCACTCGCGCCGCACCCTGTCGAAGAGCTCGAGCACCGGCTCGCGGCGGTCAGGAAGGTCCATCTTCAGCGACAGCCGCTGGTTGACGTAGAAGTCGCTGCACCAGGCGCCGAACTCGGACATTCCCGCGAGGCTAGTGGCGGCGGGTCAGCGCCCCAGGATCCAGCGCGCAAGCGCGGCGGAATCCGACAGGTCATCCACCACAAGGTCCGCGCGGTGCGACCGGAGCTCGTCGGCCGAAGATCCGCCCGTCGCGACCGCCAGCGCGCGGCATCCGTGCGCATGCGCGCAGTCGATGTCGTGCGGCGTGTCTCCGATCACGACGACCTGCTGGGGAGCGAGTGCGCCCCCGCGGACATCGGCTCCGCGGCGCATGGCCACTGGCGTCAGTGCGCGCCGCGAATCGCCGTCGTCGGCCCATGCATTCGCGGTGAACTGCACCGTTGGGATGCCGGCCCGCTCCACCTTGAGGCGTCCAGTGTGCTCGTAGTTGCCGGTGAGGATGCCCATTGTGACGTTCGGCTCCTGCGCCAGCGCACCGATGAGATCGACGACGCCAGGAAGTGCGCGGGCGGTGTGGGTGGCGCCGAGGCGCCTCTCCAGGTGATGGCCGTACCGCGCGCGGAAGCGGCCGTGCAGCGCATCGTCATGTTCCATGCCGTGGCGCGCGAGCAAGTCGCGCCAGATGAGCGTGTCGAGTCGACCTGCGACAGGGATCCCCTCGAAGGAGAACGTGCGCCCAGGCACGATCTCGCTCATCGCATCGAGCATCGCCACCAGGCCTGCGCCCTGAGAGGTGATCATCGTGCCATCGATGTCAAACAGCACAAGCATGGGCACGCTCTGCGCAGGGCTCGGGGAAACGCTCAGGCCGCCGCGCCTGCGCCCACCGCGGTCACAATCCTGCGGGCCGCGTCCGAGAGGTCCGACGCGGTCTGCATCACCGGGATGTCGGACTTCGCGGCCTCGAGGATCTTGCGCGCCTCGGCCACGTTCGTGCCCTCGAGGCGGACGACGAGCGGCACACGGAACCCCACGGTGCGCGCCGCGCCGACGATCGCGCGCGCGATGCGGTCGCACTGCATGATGCCGCCGAAGATGTTCACGAGCACGCCCTCGACACGGTCGTCGGAGAGGATGATCCGGAACGCCTCAGTCACCGCCTGCTCGCTTGCGCTGCCGCCAACGTCGAGGAAGTTCGCCGGATCGCCGCCGTGCAGCTTGATGATGTCCATCGTGCCCATCGCCAGGCCTGCGCCATTGACGAGGCATCCGATGTTGCCGTCGAGCCGGATGTAGGACAGCCCGAACTCGTGCGCTCGCGCCTCGGCTGGGTCGGTCTCCTGCGGGTCCGCAAGCTGCTCGACATCGGCGTGCCGCCACAGCGCGTTCTCGTCGAAGGCGAACTTCGCGTCGATCGCCATCACCTTGCCGTCGGGGTCCGACGACGTCGGCGGCGTGAGCACGAGGGGATTGATCTCCACCATGCTCGCATCGAGCGAGCGGTGCAGCGAGCAGATCCGCGTGATCAGGTCTGATGCCTGGCCGACCGCCTTGCCCTTGAAGCCGAGCCTGATCGCGACCTCGCGCGCCTGGTAGCTGGCGATGCCGCGGACTGGGTCAAGCGGCATCCTGATGATCGCCTCCGGGCGCGTGGCGGCGACATGCTCGATGTCCATGCCTCCCTCTGCACTGGCGATGAGCATGTTGGTGCGCGAGCCGCGGTCGACGAGCACCGCCACGTAGTACTCGTGCGAGATCTCGACGGCGTCCGCAATGAGGAGCTTGCGGACCTCAATGCCCTCGGGGCCCGTCTGCACGCTCACCATCCTGTTGCCGAGCATGAAGGTCGCGGCGTCGACCGCCTCGTCGACGGTGCGCACGAGCTTGACGAACCCAGCCTTGCCGCGGCCGCCTGCATGCACCTGCGCCTTCACGACGACCTGACCCGAGCCTGACGCGAAGAGTGCTCGCGCAGCGGACTGCGCGGCGGCGACGGACTCGACCATCTCGCCGCGCGGCACGGACACTCCAGCGTCAAGGAGAAGCTGCCGCGCCTGGTACTCGTGGATCTTCATGGGGGTGTGGCTCCGTCACCCCGCTGCGTTCACCGCGGGGGGTCGGCAAGTGTACGCGCCGCGCGCGCCTCGCGCCGCGCCTTCCACCACTCCCACACGAGCGGCATCACGCTCACGACGATGATGCCGAGCACCACCTTCTCGAAGTGCCGCTGCACGAACTCGAGGCCGCCGAGCCAGTACCCGGCGCCCATCAGCGAACCCACCCACAGCGCGGCGCCGAACACGTTGTAGAAGGCAAACTTGCCGTAGCTCATCGCGCCGATGCCGGCGACGAATGGCGCAAAGGTGCGGACGATCGGCACGAAGCGCGCGATGACGACCGCACGCCCGCCATGGCGCTCGAAGAACGCGTGCGTGCGCTCGAGGTGCTCGCGCTTGAGGTACTTGATGCGGCCCGAGAAGGCCTTGGGCCCGATCCAGCGGCCGATGTGGTAGTTGACGGCATCGCCGATGATCGCCGCCACGAAGAGCACGAGCGACATCGTGAGCGCCGTGACCGCAGGCGCGCGGCCAGCCTCTGCGGACGCGGACTCGACGGTTGCGCAGATGAACCCTGTCACGAAGAGCAGGCTGTCGCCGGGGAGGAAGGGCGTCACCACGAGGCCCGTCTCGCAGAAGATGATGAGGCCGACGCCGATGTAGCTCAGCGCGCCGTTGTTGTTGACGAGCGCGGCAAGGTTCTCGCGCAGCTCGCGCGGCTCCATCACCACCCGCAGAAGGTCTTCCCAGAGGGTCTCGAACATGGGCGTGTCTATCGGCGAAAGGGTGCCCGGTGCGCGAGTGGCGGCGTCGGGTGCCGCCGAGTCGATCCCGGTGTGCAGTCCGCTACGCCGGTGCTCGCCAGCAGCCGGCGCAGATCCGACTGGAACGGACAGGGCGGGATTCGAACCCGCGATACGGGGAAATCCCGTATATCGGTTTAGCAAACCGACGCCTTCAGCCGCTCGGCCACCTGTCCTGAGCGGGAAAGTCTATCAGCGGGACGGCCGCGGTGCCGTGCG
>CAZKTN010000016.1:32849-34719 GCA_964555705.1 uncultured Isosphaeraceae bacterium
GCCTCGTAGAGGTCGCGCCGCTGCGCTCCCTGGGTCACTCGCCGCACGATGCCCCACTCGACAAGCGTGCGCAGCGTCATTGACACGTTGCCGCGCGAGATCCCCAGCCGCGCCATGATCTCGTCCGCGTCCATGGCCGTGCACTCAATGAAGAGCAGCGCATGGATGGCCGTCATGCTGCGCGGCACTCCCCACCGGCTGCCCATCTCGGTCCACGCCTCGATGAAGCGGAGCCGCGCATCGCGCAGCTCGGGGCATGCGGGATCACCTGGCGTGGGCGCCTCAGCCATGAGCCGGCAGCCTAGGCACGATGAGGGAGAGCATGCGGTCGCGGCGTGCGGGATCGCGCCGGTGGCTCGGGCACCACACCGACTCGATGGAGCAGGGCGGGTCCGCATCGATGCTGCCACGGGGCACGCCGCATGCCTCGAGCTGGATGGCGCACGCGCGCGCGACATCGAGGAACGGGCGGGGCGCGCCTGCATGCCGCACCACCGCGTCCGCGCATCCCGCTGCGGCGACGGCCGATGCCACCTCCTCGCCGATCTCGTAGCGCCTGCCGCGCGCGCACGGGCCCACGGCAGCGACCATCGCGCCGGGCACGGCGCCACAGTCGCGGACCAGCGCAGTCACGGCGGCAGCAACCACTCCGCTGGCGATGCCGCGCCAGCCTGCATGGATCGCCGCGACGGCGCCACTGACGCGGCACGCCACAAGTGCGGGCGCGCAGTCTGCTGTGCGCACGGCGCACGCATGCGAGCGGTCCGCAGAGATGACCGCATCCGCCTCCGGAATCGTCCCCTGTCGCCACCCGGACGCGTGCACCACGGTCGCGCCGTGCACCTGGCGCGCCTGGTGCAGCGTGCATCCCGGCGCCGCCGCAGCGCACGTGGCCTCGTCATCGGGCCGACCGAGGTGGCAGAAGGCGTGCGTGAAGCCTTCGGCAGAGAGAAGCTGGGAACTGCGTGACCACGCCGCGACATCCGACCTAGATGGCGCCCCGACTCCCGCAGTCACTGGCGCATCACTCGCAGTCGGCCGCGGTCGGCACCGGATTGACCGCCCAGCCGAGGCAGTTCAGGATCTTGAGCTCTGTGGGCGAGAGGAAGTCGCCCGCAGGGTTGCACGGCGCGCCCGTCACCCCGCTTCGGCTGTAGTACGTCGTGGCCTGCGGAAGCTGCTGGTCTCCCATGAGGTAGCGGATCTCGGTCGGACCGGCCACCTGCACCAGGAAGGAACTGAACGCGGCCTGGTTGCTAAGGATGGGAACCTCGAGGTCGACGCCATCAGGTCCCTCATTGGTGGGGTCGTTGTCCACACCAGTCACGAAGTTGAGGTTGACGAGCCCATCGCCCATGCCCATCGCGACAAGTCGCGGCATGAAGCCCGGGAACTGCTCCTCGAAGTCAACGAGCACGCAGTAGGCGCCGCTGAACGCGCCGCCGGCGATCGCGGTCCATTCGGGACCGGTGCCGGTCTGCGCGATGGCGGACACCGTGCAGGACAGGCCGTTGCCCATCGGCTCCCACGCGGAGCCGGTCCAGTATGCCATTCGGTTGGCGTTAATGCCGCCGATCGACGTGAAGTCGCCGCCAGCGCCGAGCGCCGCATCAGTGCCCTTGTCGAGCTGCGCGAGCGCACGCACCGAGTCGTCGGCGCCGCTGCCGAGCGCAGCCCACGCCGTGCCGTCCCACGTCGCCACGCGATTGACGGTCACGCCTCCCGCGACCAGGAAGTCGCCGCCCGCGGCGAGCACCGGGGGGATCGGCCCCGTGAAGTCGATGTCGAAGAGCGCGAGGCTCCAGACCTGGTCGCTTGTGCCCGAGCCGGCAGCCTGCCACGCCGCACCGTCCCACAACGCGATGTTCGA
>CAZKTN010000016.1:34819-51818 GCA_964555705.1 uncultured Isosphaeraceae bacterium
CCGTCCCACTTGGCGATGCGGTTGACGACCACGCTGTTGGCGGGAATGTTGCCGATGGCCACTGTGAAGGCTCCGCCGGCGTAGAGCGCGGGGCCCGTGCCGTCGTCGTAGACGCAGAGCGCGTTCACGGCATTGTTCAGGCCATTGCCCACTGCGCTCCAGGTCGAGCCATTCCACTTGGCGATGCGCGCGACGGGCGTTGAACCTGCGGCGGTGAAGGTTCCGCCCGCGTACAGGGCCGGACCTGCGCCGTCGTCGAAGACAGCGAGCGCCTTCACGGTGCCGTTGAGTCCGGTGCCCACGGGCTGCCATGACGTGCCATTCCAACGGGCGATGCGGTCGGCCGCAACGCCGCCAGCCGAGCGGAAGGTCCCGCCCGCATAGAGCGCCTCGCCGCTGCCGTCGTCGAAGAACTGCAGGGCATTGACCGATCCATCGATCCCTGAGCCCAACGCGCCCCAGAGGGTCGCATCAGTGACCCATGTCGCGATGCCGTTGGTGCCGGTGTCCTGCGTGCGGTACTGCTGCTGGAACGCGTCGGTGTAGACGGTCCGGAGCGCGGGCGCGGGGGGCGGCGTGAGCTGCGCATCGTCCCAGATGCCGGGGCCGCCGAACTGGAGCCTCACCGCCCAACCGAATGGACTGCCGGCGAACCCGGAGTTGGCCGGCGGCACCGGCAGGAACTGCTCCACGAACGTGTACTGGTCGTAGATGTCGTCGAACGCCTCGCTGACGAGGTTGAAGCGAAGGGGACGCATCACGCCCGGGTTCAGGTCAATCCGGAAGTTCCCGAGGTTGGGGTCCGTGTAGGGCGTGGTCGCTGCCACCGACGTGTCGATCGCACGCTGGACGTCATCGCAGCTGCCCGAGCAGCCGGTGAGGGTGAAGAACGCGTCCGGCGGCTGGATCATGAACCCCGTGCCGGTGTCCGGCGCCTGCACATCGCTCGTGAGCGAGACGCGGTCCGCCGAGAACCGGTACATGTCCATCACCGACATGTCCTGGCGAAGGTTGACGCTTGCTGCACAGGTCCAGCCGAGCGACTGCACGACCTGCCTCACGATCAGGTCCTCAAAGGAGTACTTGCCGGGAGGGATGCCGTCGCTTGGATCGAAGTCGAGGTTCTGGAAGATCGCCGCGTTGGTGTTGACGGAGATCTGCGCGTCGTAGGCCGTCGATGTGGGGATCGAGTACTGCCACGCGGCCTTGAGCTGCGGGTACGTCCAGTAGATGCGGTCCTCGGAGGCGAAGCGGGGGCGGTTTGATGCCTGAGGCGCGTTGTACATCACGCGCAGGCGCGCATTCGCGTTGGGGCCGCTGCCGTACGGCGCAGGCGGCTCCGGGAGGAACCTTGCGTCATCCGGAGTGCCTTGCGCAGAGCCAGCACGGATCATGCTCGCGAGGGTGGGCGACACCGTCTGGGGTGCCCACCGAGATGCCGTGATGCCGAGGATGTTGGGCGCCCCCGTGGACCTGAAGGCCACACCGATCCTGATCGTGACCTGGTCCGACAGGATGCTCTGCAGGTAGGCAACCACACGCTCGAGCGACGCCTGCGCGGGGACCACGACGCTCGATGGCGCCTGGATCAGCGTCATGATGATGGTCGGGCCGGTGCCTGCGATGCCTCCATCGGCCTGGCCGCCGCCGATGACGGCGACCACCTCGTCGCCAAGCTTGGCCTGCTCGATCATGTCGAGCACGACCGCACTCTCGACGTCGGAGCGGTGCGGCACCTTGCCGTCGATGATGGGCGTCCAGATGGTCGCGAACTGGCCGATCTCGCCGGCACGCCGAGGGTCATCCCACATCACCACTGCGGGCGCATCCGCCGCCCCGCGCGCCGCGTCCGCGGGGTCGCGGGCTGTGGAGATCGTTGTTGCGGGAGGGGCGGACAGAACGAGCGCAGCGATCGCGGCAAGCATGGGCGTGTTGTACCACGCCCCGCGCGCGATGCGCCCGCGACTCTGGGGTCAGTCACTCAGACAGTCGCTCGCTCAGCCAGTCCGTCACTCGGTCAGGCGTCAGGGCCGCGCGGATCCGGTGAGGTCATACGCCGCGTGCGGCGTGTGGAGCTGCTCGCCGACGAGACCTTCCCACGGATTGATGGCCGGATCCGGCACGAAGCCCGTCGTGGCCGTGCCGGTGACGTCCCATCCCATCTGGTCGAGCACAAGGAGCTCCTGATCGGAGAGGAAGTCGGGCAGCGCGCCAAGCGGCAGCCACAGCGGAGACGTCGGGCCCGCGGCGTACGCAACGGGGTCGCGCGTCCAGTACGTGATGCCGCGCGGGATCGTGGTGGCCGCCGATGTGGACGACTGTCCCATCAGGAACCGCTCCCACGGCGGGATCGACACGGTCGACTGCACGAGGAATGACGCGCGCGAGTTGTTGAACGAGTTGCCGGTGCCCATCAGGATCTCGGTGTCCGCGTACGTGCGGTCGGCATTGGGCGCAAGCGCGAAGTTGAGGTGCGCGCGTGCGCCGCGCGCCACGAGCCGTGGCATGTGGCCAAGGAATGCCTGGTTGAAGTCGACGAGGAGCTGCGCACCGACATCAGGGGCGACCGTCACCATGTCGAATTCGACGACGCTGTTCGCCGAGAACGGGATCGAGCCGCCGCTCGCCTCGCTCACCGACTGCATGGCCGTCTCGCCGGGCGGCGGCACTGCAATGAAGCGGAACCTGGTGTTCGCTCCGGCTGTGAAGGACGGGATCAGGAGGTCAAACTGCACGCCGCAGATGAATGCGTCCGGTGTGCCGATCCTGATGATGCCCTCGTTGGGGAGGTCTGCGGAGCTGAACGTGGTGCCGTTGTTGGAGTAGGAGAACTGCCATGTGCTCGATGCGGTCTCGGACAGGCGAACGTCGAAGAACACCGCTGGGGCCGGAGCGCCCGCGGTGCTGCAGCGGATCTCGATGCCACGGTCGGCTGCCCAGCCGCTGAAGATGCGCAGGCAGCGGTTGTCGAAGGGATCAGGCACCTCCGCATCGCTTGTAGAGCCGAACGAGAGCGGCAGCTGCCGTGCAGGATCCGAGAACGGGTCGAAGTCGCAGTTCGCGACCGTCAGTCCGCCGATGAGCCCAATCTGCGCGCCCGCGAAGGCCGTGCTGGCCGCAACGATGTTGTTGCTGCCCGCGGCCGCGAGCGTGACCGGGGCGTTGAAGTTCCACCTGACGCGCGGCTCGGATGGCCATCCGATCATGGTCGGTACGGCGCCGTCCGGGTAGCGAGTGCGTGTCGCGAAAGGCTGCGCGGGCCACTCGCCGTCATCGAAGCGGTTCCGCGAGTCGAGCACGGTCGGGCGCGATGCGCTGGATGGCTGGGGCACCGCAACGTCAAGGCCACCGAGCTGGTAGAGCACCGTGAGCTGCTCCGCATCCGTGGGGCTCGGTGGGTCGCCCGGTGTTCCCGGGCACACCACCTCGTACGAGATGAGGTTCGCCAAGTGATCTGCGTCGACATTCACTGCCGGATCGTCGATGATCGCCTGCGCCTGGGTCATCAGGGCCGCGTTGACTCCCGGGTTGTAGTCCATCGGCAGGT
Source organism: uncultured Isosphaeraceae bacterium (assembly GCA_964555705.1). Classification (GTDB taxonomy): domain Bacteria; phylum Planctomycetota; class Phycisphaerae; order Phycisphaerales; family SM1A02; genus ZLKRG44. The sequence continues at coordinate 38,367 of CAZKTN010000016.1, forward strand.
TGTTGGAGCCGTTGCCGCTCGAGTAGAAGCCGCCGAGGATGACGTTCGAAAGCCATGCGGACCCGAGCAGGGCGTTGATGGGCTCGCCGGTGAATGGCGAACCGTCCTTTGCGGTCACGGCAACAAGGCCGGACGCCAGCGGGCTGAACCGGAACATGTCCATCAGGGTCAGGTCACGCTGCAGGAAGTCGACGCCCGAGATCCACCCAAGCTGGATCAGGACCTCGCGCACGAGGTAGTCCTGGAAGGAGAACCGGGTCACCTGGTTGAGTGACGCGCCGTCGCTGGGGTCGTAGTCCCACTGGAACCCGCTGTTCATCAGGATCGTGCCGTCGAACTGGAGCGTGGTCGGTCCGCCCGCGGCCGCCGCGAAGCCGAGCGCGTTGTACTGCGCGCGCGTGAGGAAGACGCGGTTCTCGCCTGAGGGTGCGGTGCTTGCGGCGCTGTAGCGCACGCGCAGCGACGACATGCCGGTGGGCTCGCCCTCGGCGTCGACATAGGTGGGCACGCCTGCGGCGAAGTCGTCGCCATCGTTGCCGGTCACCTGGGAATTCAGCTTGCGGGTGACTTGGGACATCGGCACCGCAACGGATCGGATCTGGCTCGCACCGGGCACGTTCGCCGCGAGTGCCGTGACCCGAAGCGCGAGCCTCAGCCGCACATCCTCCGGCACCCCGCCGGGACCGATCACCGCATTGGAGAGGGTGCTCTCGAAGTAGTTCTCGATCGCGCTGACCGCCTCACGCAGCTGCTCCTGCAGGTCCGGGGGGATCGACGATGCCGCGAACACCGAGATGCTGAGGTCGAATCCTGGCGTGTCGTCGAAGCCGGCGAGGCCGCCATCGTGACCGAGCGCACGCGGCCGCCCGGCACGCATGCTGTCCACCACGAACGTCGGCTTTTCGGTGCTGAGGATCTCCTCGGTCTCCTTGGCGATCCTGCGCAGCTCGGTGGCGGAGAGCGACCGTACTTGGCCGTCAGCGACAATTGGCATCCAGGCGCAGAGAGCGGTCGCCCCTCCCGCGTCGGCGTCGCGCATCACGTACGCGGCGCCCGCATCGGAGGGCACTGCAGCTTCTGCAGCGAGCCTGTCTGAGGCAAGCAGTTGTGCGGCGATCGCGAGGGAGATGTGGGGCATGTGTGGGGCGTCCGTGAACGTGGGGGCGGGTTAGGGCTGTCGCTGTGAGCGGTGCGTCGGCAGGCGTACGTGTCCCGGATCAGGGCACTCCACCGAGGCACTGACCCCATGCGGCGAGAACTTCGAGCAGGTCCATCGAGTCCACCTGGCAGTCCTCGTTGATGTCCGCGATCCGCGCAAGCTCCTCGCCGGGCGTCGCATCATCAGGCGGGCAGGTGGTGAACTGCGGGAACCCGTCGAGTCCGTAGCCGTAGGCCGCGAGCACTGTGAGGAGGTCCTCGCCGCCGACACGGCCGTCGGGTGTGGGCAGGCCGAGCGGATCGAGCGCGCCGCCGGCGATGTCGGCAACGCACGGGAATGCGGAGTTGTCCAGGCCCGCATCGAAGGAGATGTTGTCGAGCACCACGAACGCGCCGCGGATCTCGACTGTGCGGATCTCGAGCTCCGTGTCGGAGCCGAGCGGGGCGCCGATGCGGAGGAACACGAAGCCAGAGGGGTTCGGGTTCTCGCTGCAGCCTGGCGTCCTGCTCGCCCATTGCCCGCGGAGGTCAAGAGTCTGCTCGTAGACAAGCTCGCCCGCCTCGTTGTACGCCGAGACGAACACGACGTTCTCCTCGAGGTAGGGGTAGTTGTTGATCAGCGGCAGCGGCGGCTCGAAGTTGAAGTAGCCGGTGAAGTCCGCGGCGTTGAGGTAGAGGCGGACCTCCTTGCAGTCGCGGGCGGCCGTGATCGTCGTGATGCCCGCCTGCGATGGGAAGTCGCCAGTGTTCGCGTCGAAGTTGAGCGACTGCCCGTAGCCGCGGTTGCCGATGGCGCGGGCGAAGCCGTTGGTCGACGACACCTGGTCGGATGTGAAGTCGGGGCAGGGGCGCACGCCGTTTCCGCCGAGCCGGTACTGGAACGCGTTGGGCAGCACGTCGAAGTACACGTACCCGCCGTTGCCGGGGGCCTGCGCGAGCCCGACCGTCTCGATGGTGGCGAAATACTCGGGGAAGTCGGGATCGAGCGCGCGGAGCTCCTTGAGCGCATCCTCGGAGACCTTGGCGATGGGCAGCGAGCCCTCCACGAAGCCGAACGGAATCCGCTCGAACGTCTCAGCGAACAGCGCCGTCTGGTCCTCGCACTCGTCAGGGATCAGGTTGACGTTGTCGTCGGGGCTGGTGCCGTCGGCGATGTCGCACGAGTCCGGGATGCCGTTGCCGTTGCAGTCGTTGGGGTTGCCGCTGCCGGGGTCCGGCGTGGTCTCGCACTCGTCGGGCACGCCGTTGGCGTTGCAGTCGGTGAGGAACCCGTCGAGCGCCTGCACGAAGTCGTCCACGGTGTCGTCGTTGCAGTCGACCACCGGGAACACGCTGCAGCGGAACTTTGCGAAGTCGAACTTGGCCTGCGAGATGGAGCGCGTGTTGAAGGCCGCGCCGGACTGGTCCTCGTCGAGCTGGCTGTCGATCTCGACATCGGCGCGGACCACCATGGGTGCAGGGTCAGTGGAGTTGGGATCCTCGTCGGTCTCGTTGTCGCACTGGTTCTGCGGCGTCGAGGGCTCGCAGGTGTCCTGGTTGACGCCTGATCCCGGGATGTACTGCACATCGGTGCCGTCGCCGTCGAGGAAGGTGCACGCGAAGTCGAACTCGATTCCCGCCGCGTCGCCGGGCACTTCGGGGTTGCCGGGGATGAACGCGTTCCAGCCCAGGAACGGGTTGGAGTAGCCGGGCACTCGGGTCTGGTTGCCGTAGGACATCACCGTCTTGAAGCCCTCCTGGCCCGCGCCGCCGCCGCCCTGGGTGCGGTAGCCGAAGGAGTCGGGGAACAGCGCGTTCGCCGACGGGTCGCCGTCATCGTGATTGTGCTGGCATCCGAGATTGTGTCCGAGCTCGTGCGCGTAGACGAGATCGTCGATGGCCGTGTAGTCGAGCAGCGAGTAGGGGCTGCCCTGGAACGCCTGCAGCGTGGAGACGCTCGGGTCAACAGGCACGCCCGCGTTGCCGCCATCGAATGGCAGGTCCGGATCGGGCATCAGCGAGAGGTCGACGAGCGGATGCGGATTGCCGACGCCGTTGAGCGGCATCGGCACCACGCTCGTTGCTGGGAAGTAAAGCCCCTGTGCGGCGTTGTTGGTGTCGCCCATCAGGCTGGCCAGACCGATGAAAGCCGAGTCGGAGCCGTAGTTGAGCCCGACAAGGCACACTGAGTCGGCGCCGAGCGCGTCGCGCCAGGTGGGCACGTAGTCCATGTAGCCGTCGAAGGGGTTCTGCACGCGGCCGAGGTCCACTGCGAGGCCTGTGCTGTTGTAGGGCGCCTCCTGGCCGAAGAATCCGTCAGCGACAAGCGCCGCCACAAGGCGGATGCGAGGCGTGCACGTGTCCTGCTCGGCGGGCGTGACACCCGCGAGGGTGGCGTGCGTGGTGACCTTGTTCTTGGGCGGCTCGGAGGTGTCGTCCTTGCAGGTGCCCGACATGCCTTGGGGCCACCCGAACTCGCACGATGCTCCGGCGGGAGCCGCAGGGAATCCGCCGGCACCGTAGCCGCACGTGTTGTTCAGGTTGTTGTCGCCGTCCTGCCCATCGAAGTCGCTCATCGGCTGCAGCGTCGAGCGGAACATGGCAAGGTTTGCCTGCGCCACCGCGATGTTCGCAAGCGTGCGCACATCGCGTCCCTGCTGCGCCGCGAGGTCAGCGGCGTTCTGCGTGAACACGAAGAGCACGTCGATGATCATCCCGTTGTCCTTGCGCAGCGTCTGCGGAAGGTCGAAGGGAGCAGCCTCGGGCGGGCAGGGGCTCACGCCAGGTGCGCCTGCAATGCCGTCGCGTGCGGCGAGCATCTCGGGGGTGGCCATGCCGGGGATCTGGACCTTGCCGACACCGCAGTCGACGCCCTCCGGATAGATCACGCGGTCAAGCCGGTAGGAGCCGTCGGCCGATGGCATCAGCCGGTACGCACGTCCGTCGACGCGCTGCAGGAATCCCGCAAGGTGCTTGCCGCGCTGCACGATGAGTCCGTAGGTGGTCTCTCGGCCGGCGCTGCGCAGCACGATCTCGCAGGTATCGGCATCGGTGAATCCGCGTCGATCAACCTCGTACCTGATCACGTCGCCGTCGGGAGTGGGGAGCGCCACTGGGTCCCCGACTCGGAGACTTCGGACACCCTCGCGCGTGAGAATCGGCAACCCACCGGCGGCTACATCGGCACCAGTCACGGCCGACGGTCCCATCGCGGGCAGGCCGCCCGCTGGTCGCTTGGGTGACTTTGCGGATGGCCGCACCGCGCCAGTCTTGCGTGCGCCATCGTCAGCCTTCTGCATGGTGCTTGCGGTGGCGGGGGTGTTGCCGAGAGTGACAAGCGCGAGGCTCGTCAGCGCAAGGCATGCGGCGGAGATGGCAGGCATTCGGTTCGTCAGCATGGATGTGCTCGAGTGTCAGTCGATGTCAGGTCAGTCGCCGCGGACGGCGGTGGAGAGATAACGCGAGCCGCGCAGGCGCAATCGCACCGGCGGCATGTCTGCAGAGGGAACTTGGCTGATTGCGTATGGGGCGGGGCGACTCACCACTGTCTCCTCGCACTGTGCCCCGCTTTGCGCGGGTACACCGATGGAGCGGACGGGGAACCGTCCGGCCACCGACTGTGCTTGAAGCCCCGCGACGCCCCGCAGGGATGTGACCACCGTACCGCATGGCACGATGGAGTCAAATCTGGAGTCATAACTTGAAGCGGGTGTGCGCATGTTCGGTGACAATCACTCGCAGGGCGGAGGCACCGGGATCAGCGGATTGTTGTAGTCAATCAGGATCCGGTCGAACCACACCTCGGACTGACCGGGAGATCCGAGCGGGTAGGCGACCACCCGTGCGGCGATGGACTGCGTGCCGGCGATGTCGGACAGGAAGTCCTCCGCGTTGCTGCACGGTCCCAGTCCGAACACCAGAGGCACGTCCGGATCCGCAGGGAGCGCCTGTGCGCCGAGCCATGTCCAGCGGTTGAACTGGCCGTTGTAGAGGAACACCGCGACGAACACGGTTCCGCTCGAGGCAGGGCGCCCATTGAGCGTGACGTTCACGGAGAACAGCTCATCCGAGCTTGCGAGCAGCGTCGGCCTGATCACCTGGACGTCGAGGATCCTGTTGATCGGCGGGTAGTAGAGCGGCGGTCCAAGTCCCGACGAGGACTGTCCCCGTCCAGGCCGCGCAGTGCGCGCACGCAGGAACTTGCGGTCGAGCTCACGGATGCTGAAGTTGTTGCCGGTGAGACGGGTGCCGCACACGATCTTGAAGGTGCAGTCGTTCGCGCCGAAGAGGGAGTCGTCGCCGATCTGGCCCGACACGATCGACACGCCAATGCGGCGCATGTTGGGGAAGCCGCCAATGCGCGCCTCGCCAGGGCCTGGGATCGTGTCGCCGAGCCACGACGGGTCGGGCGTTCCCGGAATGCCTGCCGTTCCGCACTGCGGGTGAACGCTCTGCGGAGAGAGGAAGAGGTCGCGCACATTCGTCGGGCTCAGCGGAAGCCCGTCGTAGATCTGCTTCGAGAAGGCCTGCACAAGCGCCGTCACGCCGGCGATCTGCGCCGCGCCTGCGCTCGTGCCGCCGAAGCGCGCGGTGTAGGTGCGCAGCAAGTTCGTCTGGCAGGGATCGCTGACGTCGGCGATCTCTCCGCAGAAGAGGTCCCCGTACCCGAGCGTGCACACGCCGGAGCCCCAACCTGAGATCGTGACGAGCCCGTCGGGCGAGAAGTTGCTGATGCCGGTGCGGCAGTAGTTGAGGCCACCGCCGCCTGTGGGGAAGAAGCCAACCACTGGCGGTTCGGTCGCCTCGAAGCCTGGGTTGCATCCACCAGTGGTGATCGAGTTGAGCGCCGCAAACTCCTGCACTTCGCCCTCTGGCTCGATGACCGGAATGGCCGCGTTACCTGCAGGCACCACGAACGTCACGCCCGCATCAATGCCAACGCCCATCACAGTCGCGCGCGAATCGGCGCTCCAGAGCGGCTGTCCCGCCTCGCCAATGGGGGCCACGATGACGTTGCCAGGCTCAGGGTCGGTGCTCGTCGGCGTCGAGAGCTGGGCCGACGCGTTGGTGAGCGCAGTCAGAAGGCGTCCCTGCGCCTCGACGGTCTCCGTCGGGTAGAAGCGGACGAGCGCCTCGGGGGCGATGCCGCTGATGCCGATCTCGTTGACGTTCGCGCTGAGGATGCCCATGACGGCGGTGCCGTGGTGCGGCGCCGTGTAGAACGATCCCGAGAAGGTCGGGGGCGGCACGGTCTGGTCGCAGATGACCAGCGGCGTCTGTCCCGGCTCGACGAGGATCTTGGTTCCGCCGGTGCCATCGGGATTGACCGAGAGGTCCTCGTGGTCCACGAGCGCCGAGGGCTCGACGACCCCGATGGTGATCGTGCGGCCGTTGAGGAACGGGCCCTCGCCGGGGAACTGGTTCTGGAGGAACGCGAATGCGTCGAGGTCGAGGCCTCCGCCGCGGTAGAGCGTCACATCGGCGAACTGCACGAACGGTCCAAGGTCCGGCGGCGGAGGATTTGGGCCGCCGTAGGGGTTCGGTGCGCGCTGAGCCGTCGTGAAGAGCGCGAGCGGCGCACTGCCGGGCGCAGCGAACGGCGGCTGGGGCACCTGCAGCATCTGCTGGTCGAACAGCGGCGAGGTCGACTGCGGGTTCGGGTTGAAGGGACTTCCCGTGGGCTTGCCGCCGGGGAAGTTGTAGCCCGAGGTGCGGTAGCACTCCTCGAGTCCCATGGCGAGTGCCGCGCACTCCTCGTCCCAGCTGATCGTGCAGCACGTCACGTCAGCGAAGCACGTGTTGCGGCAGCACTCTGCCTCCTGGCATCCGACGCCGACGCGCGGGATGAAGCAGCTGCCACCGAAGATGACCGACTCCTCGTAGTAGATCGGAGTCGGCGGTAGGCCTGGAGGCTGGAGGCACGTGTCGTAGCCGCCGCCGCCGAAGGCGCTCGGTCCGCAGATCATGTTCGCGAGCGCCGCACAGACCTCGTCCCACCGTCCGCCCTCGTCGATGGGCAGGGTGCAGATGGGACGCACCGCACCGACAGCCTCGCAGCACCCGCCATCGCCGCAGAACGGGCCGCCATGCGCTGAGGTGCAGGGCGGGCACCCGGGCTCGCCGCATCCCTCGCAGCCGCCACCGCCCGCCAGCTCAGTCTTTCGCTCGATCTCGACCCACTGCACTTCAGGAAGCATCAGCAGCTCCTGGGCCGCGGTAACCAGCGCATGCTCGCCGATGCCCTCGATGATCATCATCGCGCGCAGGTCGGGCTGGGGGCGTCCGCTGCGCTGGAATGCGCGCATGCGGAGTCCCTCGATGACGTCGGTGTCGAGGTCGATTGCCTGGCGGATCCTGGCCCCGTACCGGCCGAGGGTTGCGTTAGCGAGCGAGAGGTCGACGGTGGCATCCGACGCGAGCGCCGGCGACAGGCGGCGCTGCGCGCGAACGCCGAGCCCGTCGGTGAACTTGACGATGAGACGTCCCGTGTGCTCAAGCGTGCCCTTCACCGGGTGCACAGGGAGCTGCAGTCTGGAGGGGTCCTTGGAGGCGGTGCCGCGGGCCACCGACGGACCGCCCGACGACGGAGCGCCGCTGCCCTTGGAGACGGTGGCGCGGTCCGGTTGCCGGCTCTTGTCGAGGAGCGTTCGCGCAGCGACCTCCTGGTCAACGACCACGGTCGCGAGGACCGCGGTCGCCATGGTTGCAACGACAGCGCGAAGTAGGGGCCGTGATGGCATGAAAAAAACTCCGACTCTTCTCGTGGGGGCGGAACGTCTCGGACTCGGTCACCCCGAGCGGCGACCGAATGCAAGTCTAACCCTATACGAGAGGACCCACAACGCGGCTGCAGGATTTTCGGACCCAGCCGGAACTATCGGGCGGCGGGGGTGCGCAGCACCCTGTGCCCAATGTCGGTTCGGAAGAAGGCGCCCGGGAACCGGATGCAGGCTGCCGCCCGATTCGCGACCGCCCGCGCAGCGGCCAGGTCGGAGGCCAGTCCGACGACAGTCACCACCCTGCCGCCGTGTGTCACCACCTGACCGTCATCGGTGCGCTTCGTTCCTGCATGGAAGAGGATGACCTCCTCGCCCGGTCCGGCAACCTGAGTCGCACGGTCGAGCCCATCGATTGGGAGCCCGCTGGTGACCGGTCCCGGATACCCGCCCGAGCACACCACCACTGCGCAGGCCACGCGGGGATCGAAGCTGATCTCGGCGCCGTCGAGCGTGCCCGCCGCGGTGCGCCACAGGATCTCGACGAGGTCGCCCTGAAGTCGGGCCATGAGCGGCTGCGTCTCGGGGTCGCCAAATCGGGTGTTGAACTCGAGCACCTTGGGGCCCGATGGCGTGAGCATCAGTCCCGCATACAGCACGCCTCGGAACGTGATGCCGTCGCGGTGGAGCGCGTCCACGGTAGGCACCAGCACCTCGCGCGAGACATTGCGCATCAGCTCGTCGTCAGCGAGTGGGGTTGGGCAGTAGGCGCCCATGCCGCCCGTGTTCGCGCCGACATCACCCTCTCCAACCTGCTTGTGGTCCTGGCACGGGTCGAGCACGCTGATGGTCCGGCCGTCCACGAGCGCGAGCACGCTGAGCTCCTGCCCCTCGAGGCGCTCCTCGATGAGCACCGTCGCACCCGCGTCACCGAACTCCTTGCGGTCCATGCAGCGCTTGAGTGCGGCAACTGCGTCGGCGGCGCCGTCGCACACCGTCACGCCCTTGCCCGCGCAGAGTCCCGTCGCCTTCACGACGCACGGCTCGTCGCGGTCCTCCACGGACCTGATCGCAGACTCGAGCGACGTGAAGGTGCGCGCTTCCGCAGTGGGCACGCGCGCCTCGCGCATGACCTGCTTGGCGAATGCCTTGTCCCCCTCGAGGCGCGCGGCAGCCTTCACCGGGCCGAACACAAGTCGCGGCGCGATGCCGCGGGTGGGATCCGCGGCGCGCGTCAGCGCATCGACAGCGCCTTCGGCGAGCGGGCCCTCGGGGCCCACCACCACAAGCTGCACGTCGTTGCGGTCGAGCCACCGCTCGAGATGGAACTTCGCCCGGAAGTCGATCTTTTCCGGGCAGGGCGCACCGAGCTGCAGCAGCTGCGCGTTCGCGTCGCGCTGCACCCAGAGCGTGCCAAGGCGCGGCGACTGGCGCAGCTTCCACGCGAGCGCCGACTCGCGCCCGCCGGTGCCGAGCAGGAGCACATTGACGCGCGCAGGGACCTCGGGTGCAGCGGTGGGGACGCTCATGCCGGCAGCGGCTCGAACTCGAGGTCGTGGGCCTCTGCGACCGCCTTGTTCGTGAGCGTGCCGCGCGTCATGTTGATCGCGTTGGCGAAGTGGTGATCCATGCGGGCGAGCTCGTCGGCGCCGACGCGCGCAAGCTTGAGCACCCAGGGGAGCGTCGCGTTGGTGAGCGCCTGAGTCGACGTTCGTGCCACTGCGCCGGGCATGTTGCCGACGCAGTAGTGGACCACGCCGTCCACCACGTACGTGGGGTTGCGGTGGGTGGTGACGCGCGCGGTCTCGACGCACCCGCCCTGGTCGATCGCCACATCGACGATGACGGATCCCGGGCGGATGTGGGCGAGGTCCGCCTTGCGGATGAGCTTCGGCGCGCGCGCGCCGGGAAGCAGCACTGCGCCGACGATCAGGTCGGCCCACGCGAGGCGCTCGCGGATCGCCTGCGGGTCGCTGAAGACGCAGCTCACGTTGGCGGGCATCACCTCGCTGAGCCAGCGGAGCCGCTCGAGGTTCACGTCAAGGATGACGACATCCGCGCCGAGGCCCGCGGCCATGCGCGCGGCGCACGTGCCTACGACGCCGCCGCCGATCACGAGCACATGCCCCGGCGCAACGCCGGGCACGCCACCGAGCAGCACGCCGGCGCCGCCGAAGGGACGCTCGAGGTACTTCGCGCCCTCCTGCACGGAGAGCTTCCCCGCAACTTCGCTCATCGGCGTCAGCAGGGGAAGGTGGCCATTGTCGTCGGTGAGCGTCTCGTATGCGGCGGCGATGCAGCGGCTGTCGAGGCAGCCGACGGTCAGCTCGCGGTCCGCAGCGAAGTGGAAGTACGTGAAGAGCGTCTGCTCAGGACGGATCATCGGGATCTCCTGAGGCTGGGGCTCCTTCACCTTCACGATCATGTCGGCGCCGGACCAGACGTCCTTCGCGTCAGGCACGAGCCGTGCGCCTGCCGTGGCGTACTGCTCGTCGCTGAAGCCGCTGCCGTTGCCTGCACCGGCCTGCACGAGCACCGAATGGCCCTCGCGCACAAGCATCTCGACGCCGACGGGTCGCATGCCGACCCGAAACTCGTCTGTCTTCACTTCAGTTGGTACGCCAACGATCATCGTCAACTCTCCTGGTGGGAAGTGGTGGGTCGGCGAGTGTAGCCCACCTCGCTGTGCTACCCTCCGCGTCCCATGCGTGGTCTGACTCGATTCCATCGGATGCGAGGGCAGGTCGAGGGTGCCGGCCGGAACGGCTTGGGCATCGCCTCCCTCTCGAATGGCCGCCCGACATGCCGCTTGACCTGTTTCCTGGTCTGCCTCTTGGCGTTCGCCCTCCTGCCGGTGTCCGCGCCAGCGATGGCGCAGGCGGACGCAGGCGCGACGGCCCCGGCGACCGAGGACACGGAGCTCGTTGCGGCACTCAATGGCCTCGAGCCGTTCAAGGTGAGCGAGCGCAATCGCAGCGCGCAGCAGGTGATGGGTGCGCTGGTGGCGGCGACGCCGTGTCCGGTCGAGGTCGGGCCGCAGTTCGACGCATCGAGCGTCTGGCCGGGCGGAGGTGACTGGGCCAAGCTCTCTGCGTGGGCCAAGGCAAACCCTGCGGTCGGGCAGGCGCTCGTCAAGGCTCAGGATGCGCTGGTGTTCGCGATGCCCTACGGGACGGCATCGGTCCCGGACTCATGGCGCAGCGCTGGCATGGTGATCCGTGTGGGGGGCGGTGATGCGCTCGGCCAGATCGAGTTCCGCTACTTCGCGGCGGTGCGCACGCTCGGCGTCTACGCGACTGCCGAGATGTACCGGCTCTGCGCGGAGGGGCAGCACGAGCAGGCGTTCGCGATCGGCGTTGCCTGGCTGCGCGTGCTGCGCCAGCTCGTGGAGCAGCCGCTGCTCGAGGAGAAGCTCTTCGCGATGCAGTCGCTGTCGCAGGCGCTCTCGATCCATCGAGACGTGCTGTGGACGAACCTGGATTCGCTCAAGGTGCCGCTGCTCAAGAAGCTGTCGCTCGACGAGTACCCCTTCCTGAAGCCGACCGACAACGAGAAGCTGCGGCGCCTGGCGATGCCTGAGGGCGACAGGCTGGTGGCAGAGGCGGTGCTGAAGGGCGTGTTCTCGGCGCGGGGCAAGCCGGACATCGAGCGTTTCGCGGCGGTGCTTTCGGCGCAGCATGGGGGTGACCGCAAGCTCGACCGCTTCGGCACGTCGCGCCTCTGGCGCCAGGTTGCTGAGCTGCACTCGGACCTTGACCCAAGCGTCGACAAGCTGCAGGACATCTACGACGACTGGTGGCGGCGCTGGAACGTGCGTCCCTACACGCCATTCCAGTCCGCGCCGACCGAGTTCTCGCGCGCCAATCCCGTGCGCTACGCGGCCGTCACATCGCTGATCCGCGACATCCAGCGCGCGTTCGCGTGGAGATGGGTGCTTGCGGTGCAGATCAACGGCACGGCGACAAGCGCGGGACTCTGCGGCTACTACCTCGAGTTCCGCAAGACGTGGCCCCGCGACATCGAGCGTGCCTACGCCGTCTTCGCCAACAAGCGCTTCGACTTCGATCCTTTCGACAAGAAGGGCGGGCATCTCGGCTTCCGCGACCTCGGCGCGTCGACGGAGACGATTGACACGCCGGTCGGCCGCGTGAAGGTCAAGGGCTGCATGCTGTGGTCGCGCGGCGCAGACCACGAGGATGGCGGCGGCACAAACCACACTGACGACGGCGCCGCGGGCGACATCCTCGTCTGGCCTCCGCTCCGTTCGCTCGCCCGTGAGCAGGGGATCATCCAATGAGCGCAGCTGAGGCAGGCATCGAGAGGGTGGTGATCATCGGGTCGGGTCCCGCGGGATGGACTGCGGCGATCTACGCGGCGCGCGCGAACCTCAATCCGCTGTGCATCGTCGGCGTGCCGCGCTCCGATCCGGCGCCGGTGCTGCCGGGCGGGCAGCTCATGCTCACGACCGAGGTCGAGAACTACCCGGGGTTCCCTCATGGGGTGACCGGTCCCGAGCTGATGCAGCACTTCCGGGCCCAGGCCGAGCGATTCGGCACCCGCATCGCCGATGAGGATGTGGTCTCGTGCGACTTCTCGTCGAGGCCGTTCGCGCTGAAGACGTCCGAGGGCGGCACGGTGCGCACGCACTCGGTGATCATCGCAACGGGCGCCACCGCGAACTGGCTCGGCGTGCCGAACGAGCTGCGGCTTGCGCAGACTGGCGGAGGCGTGAGCGCATGCGCCGTGTGCGACGGTGCGCTCCCTGTCTACCGCGGCAAGGTGCTCGCGGTGGTCGGCGGCGGCGACACGGCGATGGAGGAGGCGACATACCTCACCAAGTTCGCGTCGAAGGTCGTCGTGATCCATCGGCGCGACTCCCTGCGCGCGTCGAAGGCGATGCAGCAGCGCTTCATGTCGCAGCCCAACGCGCAGATGATGTGGAACACCCGCGTGGTGTCGGTGCTCGGCGAGGACCGCATCGCCGGACTTGAGCTTGAGGACACGGTCACTGGAGCGCGATCGACGATCGACGTGGGCGGGCTCTTCGTGGCGATCGGCCACTCGCCCGCCACGGGGTTCCTCAAGGGTTCGGGCGTGGAGCTCGACTCGGCGGGATACGTCGCCCTGCATACGCGCTCGAGCGCCACCAACATCGTTGGCGTGTTCGCCGCAGGCGATGTCGCCGATGCCCACTACCGCCAGGCGATCACTGCCGCAGGCATGGGATGCCAGGCTGCGCTCGAGTGCGAGCGCTGGCTGGGCGCCCAGGGCGTGCACTGAGGCTGCTGCCGCGGCTCCCGGAGGAGCCTGCGCCTTGCGGGCTTCCCGCGGCCGCGCGCTCCCGCGCCACCTACGCCTTCTGCGGCGGCGGTACGTTGCGCACGTGCAGCTCCTTGAGCTGCTCGTCCGAGATCGTGCCGGGCGCCTCGATCATGAGGTCGCCGCCTGACTGCGTCTTTGGGAACGCGATCACGTCACGGATGTTGTCGGTGCCCACGATGTGCATCACGAGCCGGTCGAGGCCGAAGGCGATGCCTCCGTGCGGCGGCGCGCCGTGGCGCAGCGCCGACAGCAGGAAGCCGAACTTCGCCTCTGCCTC
>CAZKTN010000017.1:0-50968 GCA_964555705.1 uncultured Isosphaeraceae bacterium
GTCGGTCGCGCGCCGCATCATCCAGTGGCTGCTGCCCTTCTGAGGGTCGCGCTGCCCTTGCGAGGGTCGCCCGGAACGTTCAGGAAAAATGGGGCGTTTCGCCAGAGTGCGCTCGCGCGGTCCTTAGGGTGGACGCGCGCGGGATGAACCCGCCAGGAGGAAAGGCGATGGTGGCACTCATGGATCGATTCACGGATGCGGCGGAGGCGTGCAGGCAGCGGCGCGAGAGGGCGGTGGACGAGCTGGTCGCGAAGGCGCGGGAGGCCGGTGGCACCGAGGACCGGATGTACTGGTCCATCGTCTACGACTTCGAGCATGCGCCGATGACCACAAACAGGCGGCAGCTCGCCGAGCGTGGCGTCGAGGTGCCGCCGCCAGAGTCAGTGCACGACGAGGCGCTTGAGGCCGAGCTCGCGCGGGTCATCGGGGCGCTCGCGCGCATGGGCATCTTCTTCCTGCACACCGACCACATCGATGACCGGACGCTGCTCCGGCGCATCGCCACCGAGATCATCGACGAGGACGTGAGGGAGCTGCCGCCCTCGGACACGGCGATCGAGTACGTGGACATGCTGGGCACCTCGCCCACCGACCGCGACACGTTCCTGTCCATGTACGCGACCGACCGCGAGCGTGAGCACGCGCGAAGTGCAGGCATCGAGCTGCCTGAGCGGAGGCCGCGGCCCTTCGACCGCGACCGCTCGCTCCCGCGGCCGAAGCGGTGAGCGCACGGCTTGGGTCCGTTGTCACTGCCGGGTCGCATCTACGCGAACACGCTCAACAGCTAGGCTCTGACGTCACGGAACGAACGACGATGGCTACGCGCAAGTCACCGCACTCAGCTGACCCCGAGCAGCCATGGATTGTCCTGTACGTCACGGAGGATGGCGAGTCGCGCATCGAGTGTCGGTTCGAGGCAGAGACCATTTGGCTGACGCAGGCGATGATCGCCGACCTCTTCCAGACATCGTCGCAAAACGTGACGATGCACCTCAAGGCCATCTACGAGGAGGGAGAGCTGCGCCACGATCAAACGTGTAAGGAACACTTACAAGTTCGATCCGAAGGCTCACGGAGGGTGGCACGTTCCCTGAAGCACTACAGCCTCGATGCGATTCTTGCGGTGGGGTATCGGGTCCGAAGCTCACGAGGCACCCAGTTTCGGCAGTGGGCCACCGCCCGGCTCGCCGAGTACCTCCGCAAGGGCTTCACGATGGACGACCAGCGCCTGCGGAACCCCCCTGGTCTTGGCGTGCCCGACTACTTCGATGAGCTGCTTGAGCGCATTAGGGACATCCGAGCCAGCGAAAGGCGCATGTACCTCCGCATCCGCGAGATCCTCGCCCTCGCGGCCGACTACTCGGCGGCCGAGCGGTATACGCAGGACGCATTCCGGATCATCCAGAACAAGCTGACCTATGCCGCAACCGGTCACACATCAGCCGAGCTCATTGCAGCTCGCGCGGATGCGTCGCTACCCAACATGGGCCTGACGTCATGGAGGGGAGGCACCGTGCGCAAGGCTGATGTGGGTGTTGCGAAGAACTACCTCACCGTCACTGAGATCGCTGAGCTCAATCGCATCGTCGTGATGTTTCTGGACTTCGCGGAGGACAACGCGCGCCGGCGTAGGCAGACCTTTCTCCATGACTGGCAGCGCAAGCTTGACGACTTCCTGGCCTTCAACGAGCGCGGTGTCCTTCAGGACGCGGGCAAGGTCAGCCATGAGGCGGCTCTTGAGCGCGCGAACAGCCAGTTCGAGGCATTCGCGGCACGACGCCGCGAGGCGGCAGAGTCAGCGGGCCAGGCCGAACTCGATGAGCATGCGCTCAGGGAACTTGAGGACGCTGGGCGGCGGGTTGAAGCGATGAGTTTGCAGCGACAACGCGGTGAGCCGCCTCGAATCAAGTCGCGCCGCAATGACCGCAACGGGGGAAGCGCCAGAAGACCGCGCACGTAGCGCGCTCCCTTGACCACTGATTAGGGGCGACGAGCGACCGCTCGCTCCCGCGGCCGAAGCGGTGAGCGCCGGGCGCGAGGCGCAGCGCAAAAAAGACGCGACGGTCGGCTCCCGCTGAGCGAGCCGACCGTCTGCGTCGGTCCACGGGTTTGGTTGCGCCACTACTCCGCTCCGTGAAACCATCAGGGTCCCCTACGACCCACCACCAACATCGGATTGGCCGGATCGCCAATCAAGCGAATGTGCAGATTTTTCGGTCGGGCTAGGATCGCGCCGCTGTGGTCCCGCACACGACACGAACACCGTTCCTTCGCCGCCGCTCGCCTTGCGCTACCGCCACGGGGCTACCCGCTGCGGCCGCGGCACTTGCCGCCCTGCTCTCAGGCGGCTGCTCGTCCGGTCCCGCCCCGTTGCCGGACCTGCAGGCGGGCCGCTGGGTGAACCCGATGGGAGTGGCGCTCGACATGGCGCCCACCGGGATCTTCACCCTCGAGATCCCCGGCAAGCGGGTCGCAGTGGGCCGCTTCGCGGTCGCCGAGACCGAGACCACCTTCCGGTTCCAGATCGGCTCCCCCTACTGCCCCGAGGAGCCGGGCCTCTACACGCTGTCCGAGCTCGACGGCACGCTCACGCTGTCGCTCATCCGCGATACGTGCACGGAGCGGATGGACGCGTTCGCCAAGCCATTCGCGCGCCCGTCTTCAGCCGCAGTCGCCTCGCGCTGAGCGCCGCACGAGCAAAGCGCCGTAGGGTCAGGGCGCGCTACGCCGTTGCGATTCGGCGCCCGCCGCAATGAAGCTCGACATGGTGCCCGCCGCTTGGGGGCGCATTCCATTCGATGCGGACAGTCCCCGACTCTCCGGCGGCGAGCGTGAGCAGCATGGGATCGATGCGGCGCCAGTCCCCGAGCGGCACGATCACCGCGTCGATCAGCGGCGTGATCGCGTGGATGCGCACCAGACCGCTTTGGGACGCCGCATGGGCATGCGAATGGGAGCCCGAGCCACGCTCGGCCGGCGCCGGGCACGCATCGCACTCGATCGTGGCGCTTGGTTGCCACGCGCGGCCGGCTGGACCCTCGAACGAGAGGTCGTGCACGGGCACGTGCCACGTGCGCGTCTCGGGGTGCGCCGCAAGCGAAGTCGCGGCGTCGGCCATGAGCACCGCATCGCGACCTGGCACCAGCTCGCGCGGCACTTCGGCGATGGTTGTGGCCGCACCCGGCTCGACCACGAAGTTCACGCGCTCGCGCAGTGACGGCCTGCCCCCGTCAAGAGGATGCACGACCAGCGATGCGACGCCGCGCCACGCATCGCGCGTTGCGTTCACCGCATCCAGCACGAGCGCACGCCGCCCCCCCGCCACCTCGCGCTCGTGCAGCGCGAGCATGCGCAGCGCGCACGCGTCGCGTACCGCGTGCCACGCAGGCTTGGGCCTGCCCGCCGCATCCACCAGGCTCCACGAGTGGCCGGTCCACGCATCATTCATCTGCCAGCACAGCGCACCCATGCACCGAGGCGCGTGCGCGCGGAACCATGCGTACGCCGCACGCATCGCGCGCGCCTGCACCACCTGCGCCTGCACGATCCACTCCATGAAGTCCGCGGGTGGTGCGAAGCGCTCGCGGAGGAACGGTGCGTACTGCGAGTCATCACCGCCCCATGCGCGCTGCCGAGGCGCCAGCCGCGCCACACCCGACGCCGCAGGCTGCGCGGCGAGCTCGCGCTCAAGCGAGTCGGCAGCCGCAGAATGCGATCCGCGCGCGAACGCCTCCGCGACCGTCCGCAGCGCAGGCGGCGACTGGTGGCCGAACTCGCTTGCGAACCTCGGAGGCAGCTGCCGGATGGCCTCGACCTTCGCATCGGCATCCCAGATGTGGCAGTCGCCGCGGCCGCGGTCGTTGGGGTGCAGCTCGAGCGAACCCGACCACGGGCTCTCGGGCCAGTAGGGCCTTGTGGGATCGAGCTCCGCGCAGATGCGCGGCAGCAGCTCGAGCCAGTACAGACGTCCCCACGACTGCCCGTGCGCAAGACGCTCGCGGAAGCCCCAGCTCCACCATGCCAGGATGTCCTCGTTGCCTCCACACCACAGCACGACGCTCGCATGCCGCGAGAGCCGGCCGACCTGCCACCGCGCCTCGCGCTCCACGCGCTGCGGGAACGGCGGATCCTCCGGGTACGTGGCGCACGCGAACGCGAAATCCTGCCACACCATCACGCCGAGCTCGTCGCACGCCTCGTAGAACGAGTCGCTCTCGTACCCGCCCCCGCCCCATACCCGCAGCATGTTGAGGTGCGCATCGCACGCCTGCAGGATGCGCTCGCGCACCTCCGCGGGATCTGCCGCGGGCCTGAAGAGACCCTCCGGGATCCAGTTCGCGCCCGCGCACCACACGGGCTCGCCATTCACCCGCACGGCGAACGCCGTGCCATGCGCGTCGGGAGAGAGGTCGAGCGACACCGACCTCAGGCCGATGCGCATCGATCGGCGCTCGAGCGTGGACGCGTGCGACTCGAGCTCGACACAGAGGCTGTGCAGGTGCGGGGCGCCGCTCCCTCGAGGCCACCAGCGCATCGGTTTCGGCACGGTGATGCGGACTGACGCAGTGCCATCGCGCGCGAGCGGCGACTCCTCCTCCCACGTGCGGCCGTCGGGCGACTCGAGCGTCACCCGTGCCGCGAAACGCGTGGCATCGCCATCGCAGATGCACGCGATGCGCACATCAACGATCGCCTCCTGCGCATCGCAGGAGAGAACCAGCGGCCGAACGGTGTCGATGCGCGCGCCTGTCCACGCATGCAGCCGCACTGGTGCAGGAAGCCCACTCGTGGGCACGCGCGGTCCCCAGTCCCAACCGAAGTTGCATGCGGCCTTGCGCATGAAGGGGTACGGGGTCCAGTCGCCATTCACCGGCCGCGCACCGAGCAGCGACTCGAGCCTGCGCACCTCCGCGACTGGCGCAGCGCACTCCACCCGGATGCCGACTGAGCCGTCGCCCACGGCAGGCGCCGGAAGCTCGGCGCGCCACGGATGGAACGCATTGTCGGCCTCGATCGCGACACGGCCATCCACCGACACTTGCGCCACAGTGTCGATGCAATCGAAGACGAGATCGATGTGCGCGTGCTCGCGCATCTCGGGGGGTATGGCTGCGGTGCATGTCCATGCCCACGCAGTGCTGCCCACGGACTCCTGCGCGGACTCGCCACCTTCCGCATCAGGCGACGGGATGGCGCCCGCACGCATGAGGTCCATGTGCACGCAGCCCGGCACGCGCGCTGGCCACAGGCGCCCATCGGGGTGCACGAGCGACCACCCGTCGCCGCAGAGGCTCTGCTCAATCGCGCGCATGTCCCGCTCCACCAACGGGCATCTCGGCGTCGACGATCACGCGTCCGTCGTCACTGCGGTCCGCCCTTCGCCGCTCGAGCAGCCGGTACATGCGGACGAGGTCACGGATGCCTCCCACGGAGAACCAGCACACGATGATGACGCTGGTGCCGAGGATGAGCCATGTCCATCCGTGCCACCACGACGACCACGCCCCATCGGTGATGGGGTTGCCGCTTCGTGCGCGCCAGAGCGCATAGGCCGTGCCCGCCACGAAGACCGCGGTGAACGCCAGCGGCCACGCGAGCGTGACGAACGCCACAATGCGGTCGCTGCCCGTGTACGCGCGGTCGAATCCGAGCTTCTCGAGGAACGTGCGCGGTGCGGCATCGAGCTCGGCGCCTCCCTCGATGCGCCAGCGTCCGCGGTGCAGCATCCGCCCGAGGTTGAAGTCGGTGCGCGGGCCCAGAAGGCTCACCGCCACATACACGGCGCTCGCCGACATCATCGCCACGAAGCTCATCTCCATGCCGGTCAGGTTCTCGCGCAGCCAGAGGGCCGGCCCAGGCAGCGCCTGTGGGCTCACCTGCTGCACGATCACGCCGACGGCGCTCAGCCCCATGCCGGTGCACATGGCCGCCCACGCGCCCTGCACGGACCCCCGCCTCCAGTAGAGGCCGCCGATGATCGCCGCACCGGCCCCGCCGACAAACACGCTTGCCGACAGCGCCGCGAACATCGCGATGTACTGGTTCGGCTCGTAGAGCAGCGAGAAGGTGAACGCGAAGAGCGCTACGCCGAGCGCAGCGAGCTTGAGCAGCCGCACATGCGTCAACGGATCGAAGGGCCGCGTGCGGAACGGCAGCAGCACGTCCTGCACGAAGATCGATCCCCATGAGTGCAGGTATGCCTCGTCGGTGCTCACGGCAGCCCCGAGCATCGCGGCCACGAAGAGGCCGAGCACGCCCGCAGGGAGCATGATCGACATCGCCAGCGGCGTGCGCAGCTCCGCACGCACCGCATCGGTAGGCGCCTGCGCCAGGGCCTCGTGCACCGGCGCTGCGGCATCCGCGTACTCAGGCTGCGTGAGGAACGCCCGAACCGCCAGCGGCACGATGATCGTCACCAGCATCAGCGACCGGTAGCGCCATCCGTTGAGGATCTGCGCCATGCGCGCCTCGTGCGCATTGAGCGCGGCGGAGTTGTAGCCCTGGTCGCCCTGCCATGCGCGTGCGGCGTAGAAGAGCGTGAATGCGCTGATCGCCCAGTAGATGATGTTGAAGTTGCGCTCCTCCCCCAGGCCGAAGGGGTTCACGCATGACGTGCCCTCGGGCATCGCGAGCATCGCGCGCTCGAGCACCGGCCACGGGAACTGCGCCAGCAGCCAGAAGCAGATGAAGACGAAGATCGCGAAGCAGAAGACCCCCTGCAGGAAGTCCGTCACGACGATCGACACCATGCCGCCGGCGAAGATCATGAAGATCGCCAGCGACAGCAGCGCCACCATCAGCGACGGGAACGTTGGGATCGCGTAGCCAAGGAGCGTCCACTGCTCGGGCAGCCCGCACAGCGCCATGAAGAACCGCGCCGTGACGCCCGGGAAGATTCCGTAGTTGACGATGCCCGACCCGAACGCGACGACCCCGGCGCAGATGCGGAACCTGCGCGAGTAGCGCACCTCGAAGAACTGCGCGAGCGTCATCGCGCGCGTCTCCCTGAATCGGTAGATCACCCAGCCGGTCGCCGCAAGCACGACAAGCGACGGTCCCTCGAGGTATCCCCACCAGATCTGCGTGAACCCCACGTCGTACCCGATCTGGAAGTACCAGACGAGGGTGATCACCCCGATCTGGGCCATGTTGTAGGCCACCGTGACGAGGTAACGGCCAGCGCACCGCTCTGCGCTGAGGAATCCCGCCACGCTGCGCATGTACCTGCGCGAGTGGAGCGCGAAGGCGACCAGCACCGCCACGAAGGCGGCCACGATCGTCCAGTCAATGCCTGACAGGCGCACGCGGCGAGGCTACTTGCGGCGGCAGCGCCCGCATGCGCACCGGACCCGAACTCGTACAGAGGCTCACCGCGACCGTCGCCGCCCCACCGGCGCGCGCGTGATGCGCAGCGACACGATCTCGAAGGGGCCTGCATCGATTGATGCCGCGCCCGAACGCATCGGCACATCGCCCTCGCGCCCCCGCAGCGGCATCTCATGCAGGTCGCAGCGGACGACGCGCTGCACCGGCACCTCGAACCCGATCAGCATTCGGCCCGGTGCGCCCGAGTGATCCACTATGCGCATGATGACGTCGCTGGAGCCGTCATCGGCGGGCTTGAGCGCCGCGATCTCGGCATGACCCGCCGCATCCACCCGCGCGAACCCAGGCAGGATGCCCGGGGCATCACCGCCGCGCGAGTCGCGCCCCGACTGCGGTGTGCCCCCTCGGCGTGCCGACTCGGGCGAGGCAATCATGGCATCGCTCCCTGAGGCGTGCGATACGCGCAGCGGTGGCCTCGCGAAGCGCTCCGCCGCCGCCGACGGCGAGCGCTCGTGCGCGTGCAGCGGCATGATCGCATAGGCGAATGCGTGAGCGCCCCGGTCTGCGGCGGGATCGGGGAAGCTGGGGCTCTTGGCGAGCGACAGCCCAAGCGTCCCGTGCCGCGCACTCTTGCCGTAGATGCCGTCATCGAGCACCGCAAGCCCGCGGGACCCGTCATGCATGCACATCCATCCGTGCCCGGGCACCTCGAACTGCGCGCGCTGCCAGCTGGTGTTCTCGTGCGCATCGCGGTCGATCCAGCCGAACTGAGTGCCGAAGCGCGCGGACCTGCCTTGGATCCCAGTGCGCACAAGC
This sequence comes from uncultured Isosphaeraceae bacterium, assembly GCA_964555705.1. GTDB lineage: Bacteria > Planctomycetota > Phycisphaerae > Phycisphaerales > SM1A02 > ZLKRG44. Next base: position 8,143 of record CAZKTN010000017.1, read on the forward strand.
GCGCGCAGCAGCGTGCGCTCCTCGCGCCACTCGAGCCTCGAGCTGATGCGGAGCATGCGCTCGCCGGACCGCAGCTCGTGCATCTGCACGATGCGGCTAGCGGCGCCGAGCGCACGCTCCACCCTGAGCCACGCTGTGCCTCCTCGCACGCCGCTCGTGACCGTGGCGGGCGACACGATCGCGATCGGCTTCTCTGCGTACTCGCGGTCCGTGTCCCACGCCTCCCACCGTCGTGGCCGGTCCTCGTAGAGCGCCAGCTCATGCAGCGGCAGCCCCTCGGCGGGCGCGAACTCGTGTGAGCCGTCGCCAAGCCGCACAAGCCTCCCCTGCCGGTCAAACTCCGCATGCATCGCACCAACGCTGATGCGACGGGCGCTCGCCGATGCCGCGTGCGGCCCACCGTCCCGCGCGGCGCGAGTGCGGGTCGCACGTGCATCCGCGTCAACGACGACGGCAGCCCTCACCGGATCGAGGAGCAGCGCGCGGCCATCGCCCGAACGCATCCTGACGCGCATGAGCCCCTCGTCGCGCAGTGCCTCGAGGCGGGCGATGGCTCCACCGAGCTCGCGCCGCGCATCGTCGTACACGGGCCCGATGCTCGATCCCGGCAGGATGTCGTGGAACTGGTGCAGCAGCACTACCTTCCAGAGCGCATCGAGCTCCTTCAGCAGCACTCGCTCCGCGCTGCGCGCCATCGGCGCCAGCACCGCAAGCATCTCGACCGCACGCAGCAGCTCCTCGGCACGGCGGTTCGCCTGCTTGATCCAGCGCTGCGAGGTGTACGTGCCTCGGTGCGCCTCGAGGTAGAGCTCGCCGTCCCATACAGGCAGCGGTCGTCGCGCAGCCTCAGCCTCGGCAGCCTCCGCGTGCAGCTGCGCGCAGAAGTCATGCGCGGATCCATGCGTCACCGTCGGCATGCCTTCGCAGCGCATCGCGCTTCGCGTGCGCTCGATCTGCGCGGGATCCGGCCCGCCCCCGCCGTCGCCCCACCCGTAGGGCTGCAGGTACGTGCGCACACGCCCCTGGTCCTGCGACTCGATGTTCGCCGCTGCGGCAGTGAGGTCCGACGGCAGGAACTCGCTGTTGTAGTTGTGTCCCGGCGTGAAGTGCGTGAGCACCGTGGCCGTGCCGAGTCCACGCCAGCGGAAGGTGACATGCGGGAACCGGTTCGTGTCGCCCCAGATCATCTTGTTGGTGATGAAGGTGTCGATGCCGGCCTTGGCCATTATCTGCGGCAGGCACGCAGGGAACCCGAAGGTGTCGGGCAGGTACAGCAGCCGCTGGCGCGACGCAGGACCGCCGACGTGCTCGCGCCACCAGCGTGTGCCGTGCATGATCTGGCGCACGAAGCTCTCGCCAGAGGGGCACGTGCCATCGGGCTCGATCCACATCGCGCCTGCTGCCTCCCACCGGCCCGCATGCACGGCGCCGCGAATGCGCGCGAAGAGCGCGGGGCTCTCCTGCCTCACGAACTCGTACTGCTGCGCCTGGCTGCACAGGAACCGGAAGTGCGGGAAGCGGTCGATGCTTGCGAGCGCCGTCGCAAAGCTGCGCACGCACTTGCGCCGCGTCTCGTCGACCCTCCACAGCCACGCCGTGTCGATGTGCGCGTGGCCGATGGCCACGCATTCGGCGGGGTGCTCCGCACCCGCACGGCCACGCAGCAGCGACTCGAGCAGCCGCGACTGCGCAAGCACATGGTCGCGCGTGCCGCCGTTCGCGGGTATCGCACTGATGATCGCCGCGAGCCCGGCGCGGATGTCGTTCGTGCGCGGATCCTCGGCGCGGCCGCTCCAGAGCATGCGCCGAAGCCAGTCGAAGCGCTGCGCGAAGGTCCACACGGCCTCATCGAAGGTCACGAGCTCCGCCCGCTCGAGGCGTCCCGGCCTCGACTCCGCCCAGCGCGCGCGCACCTCGGGCTGGTCCCACCAGAATGTGGTGGCGCCGAGCGGCATGTTGCAGGCCGCCTCGATCGCGAGATCGACGCGCTCGCCACCGCGCGCCCGACTCCGATCGCTCCAACGCGCCGGCCAGAGCGTGGCCATGTCGTGATAGGGATCAAGTCCCGCCACGGGCTGGCCATCACGCCACAGACATGCCTCGGTGCCGCTCGAGAAGCGCAGCAGAACGCGCGCGCCCCTGAAGGACGCGGGAACCCGGCCGCGCACCCTGAACCACGCAGTGCTCCAGACGGGACCCCACCGGAACCCCGGCTCCACCCGCTTGCCGCGGCTCTGCACGGCCCGGTGCCCCTCGTCGTGCCCGACCCGGGCTGGCATCTGCGCCACCGACACGGCAAGCGGGTGGCTCTGCGGCATCGCCAGCGGCATCAGCACCGAAGCGCAGAACTCCTCGGCCCGGATCGCATCCATCTGATGGCTCGGCAGCACGGGCGAAAGTGTAGGAGGACCGATATCCGCTCGACTCCGCGCGATCGTTCGACTCCGCCCAATCGCATGCCATACTCTTGGGCCGTGACCCGTTCGTGGCGCACCATCATCGCCGGACTGCTTGCGTTCTGGATGCCGCTGTGCTGCTGCCAGATCGCGGCGATCGCAGGCACAGGTGCGCCGTGCTGCGCGGGTGGAGCATCCGGCGCGCGCGCACCGTCCGAGTCCACCCTCTGCCTGAAGCCCACTTCACCCTCGCCATCCTGCTGCGCGGTGCAGGTCGCGCCTGCCGCCGAATGCTGCACCGAGGTCGAGCGTTCGGCCTGCTGCCCTGACGAGCCCTGCGCTGATGGTGCGCATCCCTGCGGCGACGATCGGTCGCCTGCCGCCGATCCCTGCATGTGCTGCGCAACCAAGGCGCCGGTGCCGGAGCAGGATCCGGTGGACCCGATCCTCTCTGCACATGAGGCGGCTGATGCGATCCCAGCGTCGATGCTTGCGTCGTCCGCGTGCGCTGCTCCGCGTCTTGCCTGCAACGGACCGCCAGATGGCGGATTCGGCATGCCGCGGACTAGCGCGCCCTGGCCATGCGGCCACGCCACTGAACGGTGCGCCCAGCTCAGCTGCTGGACTGAGTGAATCCTGATGTGAGACCTGTGCCTGCGCGGGATGTTCCCGTGCGGGACGTTGTGTCCGTCGCATCTGGAGATTCACCCGTGACCCGTTCCCGACCTATCCGCACGCTTGCCGTGGCAGCCTGCACGCTTGCCATCGCCGGATGCGCAAGCGAGCCGATGCCGCTCGCAGACAGCCTGTCAGCAGACATGTCCCGAGGCACGGGCATCGTGCCCGCGTGGGCTGCAGGAGGCGAGCCCGCCACAGCGCAGGCGCTGCGCGCCGCCGCCGCAGATCCCGTCCCCGACCCGCTCGACGAGCGCGAGGCTGTGCGGCTCTCGCTCGAGCGAAGCCCGGAGCTCGTTCGCATGATCGCCAAGGCAGAGTCGATGCGCCATGAGGCGATCGACATGTCGGCGCCCATGAACCCGATGCTCAACTTCGCCTCCGGAGTGCCGCTTGACTCGATGGGCGCGGTGCCGGTGCTCGCGATGGTCATGGGGCAGATCGACGAGCTCTGGACACGCCCGGCCCGCAGCGCCGTGGCTCGCGACACATACGCGGCGATGCTGCTCGACCTCGGGGCGCAGGCGGTGACGATGGCCGCCAAGGCGCGCTCGATGTGGCACGAGGTGCAGCTGCGCGACGAGGAGTTCGTGCACGCGGAGCACGACGAGCGCATCACCGCGAAGCTCGTCGACATCGTGCGCGAGCAGGTCGCGGTCGGCGAGGCAGATCTCTCCATGCTGCAGGAGGCGACCGCCGAGTACTCCGATGCGCACCACCGTGCATCGAAGGCGCGCGAGGCCCGCGAGGCTGCACGGCTTGCGCTGATGGCGATGATGGGACGCGCCGAGGCATCGCTTGATTGGAGGACCGGCGAGACGGATGCTGCGGCGCTCGCCGCCATCCACCTGCCTCTGGGCAGCGAGGCGCAGCTGCTCGATGCGCTCGCGGCCAACCGGCTCGACGTGCGCGCCGCGGAGGCACGCCTTCGCGCGGCCGAGTCATCGCTCACTGTGGCGCACCGCACGCGGCTGCGCCAGATCCAGCTCGGCGCCGGGTACGACCGCGACATGGAGCGCATGGAGGCCGTCATGTTCAACGCGAACATCGAGCTGCCGATCTTCAACGACGGCAGCGCACGCATCGCCCGCGCCGCCGCAGATGTGCAGGCCGCTGCGCTTGAGGCAGAGCGTGTGCGGCAGGCCGCCATCGTGCAGCTGCGCACGGCGCTGTCGCGCGCACGTGCGGCGGACGAGCGCAGGGACATGACGATGTCTGCGGTGGTGACCCCCGGCGTCGAGGCGTTCGAGCGCGCGCGGGCGGCCGTTGACGCAGGCGAAGGGTCGCTCGCGGGTGCACTGAACGTGGAGCACGGGCTCAACCACGCGCGGCTCGAGCTCGCGGACATGGAGCGCGAGCGCCGCATGATGCGGATCGAGCTTGCGCAGGCAAGCGCATTCCTCCCTCTGGAGGTGTCGCCGTGAGCGTTCACCGCCCGATACCGATGCCCGGCCCCAGGATCGCCTCGCGCGTGCTGCTTCCCGGGTCCGTGGTCGCCTGCGCGGTGGGTCTTCTCGTGTGGGCGAGCTGGCGTGCGTGGGCACCGCTTCCGTCAGTGTCCGCCGTTGCGGTGGTCGTGCGGCCCGTGGCGCTCGCGGACGCATCACCGGCCGGCACGGGCACGTCCGGCGCGCAGCCGGGCGCCGGACCCGCCGGCACGGGACCCGTTGTGCAGGCTCCCGGCTGGATAGAGCCCGCACCCTTCCCAGTCACGGCGAGCGCACTTGTGCCCGGCATCGTCCGTGAGGTGCTTGTGCTCGAGGGTGACCGCGTGGACGCCGGCCAGGTCGTGGCGCGGCTCGTGGACGACCAGTTCAGGATCATGCTCGCACGCGCCGATGCGGAGCTCCGCATGCGGCAGGCCGAGCGCGACGCGATGCAGGACGAGCTCACGCGCAAGGCCAAGCTGCTGTCGACCGGGGCCGTCAGCGCCGGTGAGGTGGCGCGCCTTGACCTCAAGGTGCAGGGAGCGTCGGCCGCATGCGACCAGTCGAAGGCGATGCGCGACGACGCGGCGCTCGCGCTCGAGCGCACGCTCGTCCGTGCGCCATCCGCCGGTCTCGTGATGGCGCGGCTTGCCGCACCCGGCAGCTTTGTCGGCATGGATGCGGAGACCGCCGGCGTCGTGCAGCTGTTCGATCCGATGTCGCTTCAGGTGCGCACCGACGTGCCGCTCGCTGATGCGGGCCGTCTCGCGCCTGGCCAGCGCGCGGAGGTGCAGGTCGATGCGCTGCCCGGGCGCACCGTGCCCGGCCGCATAGTGCGCCTCGTGCAGCAGGCGGACATCGCGAAGAACACGGTGCAGGCAAAGGTGCTGCTCGAGGATCCGCCCGAGGGCCTCTTCCCCGACATGCTCGCGCGGGTGCGTATCCGAACCGGCGCCGCATCGGCCGGCGCCGCATCCGCCGCAGCGGCAGGCGGCGGCGGCGGCGTGCGATCCGAGGTGGTGGTGCCCGAGAGCGCGTGCACCGGGGCGGCCACACGCGATGACGGACTCCGGGTGGCGCAGATCCCGGTGATCGCGGAGGTGCGCGACGGCATCGGCACGGTTGAGATCCGCAGCGTCACGCTCGCGCCATCGGAGGATGGCACAGGATGGACCGTCGCGATCGACGGGCTGCGCCCTGGCGACCTTGTCGCCCCCAGCGCATCCGGACGCGCGGGCCGCAAGGTCCGCGTCAATCTCGCCGCAGGAGGCGCACATGACCACTGACGCAATCATCCGCTGCGTGAATCTCGAGAAGCACTATGTCCGTGGCGGCGAGACCGTGCGCGTGCTCGAGTCGATCGACCTCGAGATTGCGCGAGGATCGTTCGTGGCGCTGATGGGCCCATCGGGCTCAGGCAAGACCACGCTGCTCAACCTGCTCGCGGGGATCGACTCGCCCACGAGCGGGCACCTCGTGGTCGATGGCCGCGAGCTTGGCGGCCTCTCGCCTGGCGCGCTCGCCGAGTGGAGGGCCGCAAGCGTCGGATACGTGTTCCAGCTCTACCACCTGGTGCCTGTGCTCACGGCCTACGAGAACGTGGAGCTTCCGCTGTACCTGCAGCCGATCAGCCGAAGCGAGAGGCACCGCCGCGTCAGCGAGGCGCTCGAGGCTGTGGGCATCGCGGATCGCCACGCCCACTTCCCGCGCCAGCTCTCCGGCGGACAGGAGCAGCGTGTCGCGATCGCACGGGCCATCGTCACGCGGCCAGCGCTGCTGCTTGCGGATGAGCCCACCGGGGACCTCGACCGTGCCGCCGCGTCGGGCATCATGGACCTTCTCGGCAGGCTGCACCGCGAGATGGGCCAGACGATCGTGATGGTCACGCATGACCCGGCCACAGCCGAGCATGCGCAGCGGCTCGTGCGGCTGGACAAGGGCCGACTCGCCGAGGACCGCGTTCGCGGTCGCGGACCCCTTCACGCGCCGCACGCCTCACCGGAGGTCTCACGATGACCCGGATCGCACCAACGCTTGCCGGCATGTGCGCGCTCGCATGGCGCGGGCTCTCGCGCCGCCGCGTGCGCAGCGCCATCGTCACCGCGGGTGTCGCCGTCGCCGTCTTCCTCTTCTGCACCGTCGATGCGATGCGCGAAGGCGTCGAGCGCGCCACTGGCCGCGCGGCGGGCGAGACGTCGCTGATCGTGTACCGCCAGAACCGCTTCTGCCCATTCACGAGCCAGCTCCCGCAGCACTACGTCGAGCAGATCCGGCGCGTGCCGGGCGTTGCGAGCGCCGTGCCGGTGAAGATCGTCGTCTCCAACTGCCGTGCATCGCTCGATGTGGTGACCTACCGCGGCGTCCCCGCGGACTCACTGGCGGCCGCAGCCACCACGCGCACGCTGCGCGCGTCGCCCGAGGCGTTCGCCGATTGGCAGCGCCGGGGAGATGCGGCACTCATCGGGCGCGAGCTCGCGCAGAGGCGTCGGCTCAAGCCAGGCGACCGCTTCACCGCGGCGGGCATCGACACCTACGTCGCAGGCATCGTCGACAGCGACGCGCCGCAGGACCTGAGCAGCGCATTCGTGCACCTTGCCTTCCTGCAGGAGCAGGCGCAGCGTGGAGGCACCGGCGGCATCGTGACCCAGTTCGATGTGCGCGTAAGCGACCCCGGCCAGCTCGACCCGGTGGCCCAGGCGATCGACACGCTCTTCGCGAACGACCAGTCGCCCACCACCACCCGGGCCGAGACTGCGCACGTGGCGCGCGCCGCCGGCGACGTGATCGCGCTCGTGCGTTTCGCGCAGGCGCTCGGCATCGCGGCGCTCGTGGCGATCTTTGCACTCGTGGGCAATGCCATCGTGCTCTCGATGCGCGGACGCGAGCGTGACCTCAGCGTGCTACAGACTCTCGGGTTCCGCGGGCGGCATCTCGCGATGCTTGTCGTCGCGGAGGCGCTGCTGCTCGGCGGGATCGGCGGCTCGATCGGCGCTGGGGCCTCGTACCTGGCGGTCGCGGCAAGCCGCACCGCGCTCACGATGGAGGGCGTCTCGATCGCGGTGCCGCCGTCGGCCGCCATTGCCGCGATCGGCGTGCTGCTTGCGGTGCTGCTCAGCGGCGCTGCCGCAGTGGTGCCCGCCCTCATCGCCGCACGGCGCCCGATCGTCGCGGGGTTCCGCACATGAGGCTGCTGCCATTCCACTACGCGGCCCGCAACATCGGGCGCAGTCCGCTTCGACTGTGGCTCACGGCCGGCGGATCCGCGATCGTGGTGTTCCTGGTGGTTGCGGCCGTCGCCAGCATGCGCGCGCTCGACCGCGGCGTGCGCGCCAGCGGCACCGCGGGCAACGTCATGCTGCTCGGCGCCGGCAGCGAGGAGAGCGTCGAGCGCAGCGAGATCTCCGCATCCACGCCCGGCGTCATCGCCGCCAGCGTTGAGGGCGTGCGGTCGGCGGCAGGCGCAACGTTCATCTCGCCCGAGCTTCACGTGCCGCTGCCGCTGCGGCGCGAGGGCACGCCCGCCCCGTCGGGCTCCTCGCGCGACCTCGTTCTCGTGCGCGGCGTGGAGCCTGCCGCGTTCCTGGTGCATCCGCAGGTGCGACTTGCGTGCGGCCGCGTCCCTGACGCAGGCGCAGATGAGGCGATCGTCGGGCGTGCGCTCGCCGTACGCCTGGGCATCTCCGATTCGGACATCAGTGCGTCAGGCACCGCCGTCCAACCGGTCATCCTCATCGATGACCGCCCGCACCGCGTGACGGGAATCATGGACGCGCCAGGCATCGCCATCGACGGCGAGGCGTGGATGCCCATCACCGACCTTCTCGTGCATACCAGGCGCGCCACCATCTCCACGGTTGTCGTCTCGCTTGGGCCCGGCAGCGATGTGGGCGACCTCGAGGTCTTCGCGGCACGGCGGCCCGACCTCGAGCTCTCCGCGATAGACGAGACCGCCTACTACGCAGGCCTCGCAGCGTTCTTCGGTCCCGTGCGCACCCTGGTAGGCCTCAGCGCACTGCTCGTGGCGGCCGGCGCCATGCTCGGCGGGCTCAATGCGCTCGATGCCGCGTTCGCTGCACGCTCGCGCGAGATCGCCATGCTGCAGGTGCTCGGGTTCCGCCGGGCAGCCGTCGTGGCAAGCCTCGTGCAGGAGTCGCTCATCACTGTGGCCGCGGGCTCGCTGCCGGCCATCATCCTCGCTGCACTTCTCCTTGACGGCACCGGGGTGCAGTTCTCGATGGGCATCTTCTCCATGTCGATCGATGCCGCATGCGTCGCGTGGGGGCTTGTCGCGGCAGCCATCCTGGGGATCGTGGGAAGCCTGCCTCCCGCAGTCCGCTGCATGCGTACACCAATTCCGCAGGCCCTCAAGTCCGATCTTGCATGAAGTCCCGCGCGCCAACCGATCTCACCACCGAATCAAGGAGCACAGCCATGCATTCCCTCACGCCGATCTCATCCTCGTTCGCGACCGGAGCACTTCCCCTGGTGCGGCCGCTCGCGGCCATCGCGCTGGCAACCGCACTGCCGCTTGCGCTCGCCGCATGCGGCGACAGCTCGCCGAACGCGGCCACGGCACCAAGGGACGGCTCCCCATCCAAGGACACAGCGCATCACGATCACGCCGATGGCCACGACCACAGCCACGACGAGGGCGGCGACGCGCCCAAGTCACCTGAGTCGCCACCGTCGCCCGATGCCGCGGAGCCTGCGGAAGCCGCAGGGGGCGCCGGACTTCCCAAGGGCCTGCTGCTTGCGCGACGCCCGCTCGGCGCAGTCGGCGTCGCGACCGCACGCATGGGCGTGAGGCCCGGCGAGCCAATCTCGCTGATCGGCCGCATCGGCGGGTCACGCTCGCCCATGGTCAGCAACCGTGCGGTGTTCACGATCGTCGATCCCGAGATGAAGTGCTGCCTCGAGACGAGCGACGAGGACCACTGCCCGCGCCCCTGGGACTACTGCTGCTCCGACCGCGCGAAGCTCGCGGCTGCGACGGCGACCATCGAGATCTGCGGCCCGGACGGGAAGCCGCTCGCGCTCGCACTTGAGCAGGAGGGCACACTGAAGCCGCTCACGCTCATCGCGGTGAACGGCGTGCTCGAGACGCCGGACGCGTCAGGCGCCTTCGTCATCCGCGCGCGGGGCATCTACCTGATGCCCGACGATCCTCTTGCGGAGCGCATCAGCGCGTTCAGGAAGTAGGACCCTCGGGCGGCTGGCCCTTTGCGGCGCGCGCCGCACGTGCAGCGGCACGCCTCTTCGCGAACTCCTCGCGCCCCTTCGCTGCGCGCGCATCGTCGGCGTCGAGCTTGCCATGGAGGTCCTCGTCGGCCCGCTCCTGGCGGGAGAGCATGTTCCACACGAGCACGCCCACAGCGAACATGCTCACCGTCATCAGGATGAACGTGATGGCGGCCACGCGCGCTGCCCAGCTCAGGCCCGCAGCGACTTCGAGCGCATCGTGGCCATCCTCGACTGAAGGTTCTTCCCGGGACACGCGGTCTTCGCGCCGTCCCACTCGCGGTGGGTGCGCACACGCGACACGGGAACCTTGTACTTGGCCATGCAGGTGCGCAGGTGCCGCTCGAGTGCCGCAAGCTGCCGGTCCGATGGCGCCTGCTCGTCGAAGTTGCCCATCACCAGGATGCCGAGGTTGCCCTCGTTGCGGTTGCGCACGTGGGCACCCTGCCACTTGAGGCTGCGGCCCTCCCAGATGCGGCCCTCGCGGTCGATGACGTAGTGGTAGCCGATGTCGCCCCACCCACGGCCGCGGTGCCCGTTGCGGTAGAGCTCGATGCGGGCAGCGCTGCTCGCGTAGTCGGTCGCGGTGAACGGCGTCATGCCGTCGTGGTGGATCGTGATGTACTCCACCGGGAGCATCGGGTTCATGGCGGCCGCATCAGGTGTGCCGCGCGCCCATGCCTCGCGGGGAAGCACGCCATCCACCGATGGCTTGGCCGGTGCGGTTGGCTGGGGCTTGGGCGAAGGCCGCGACGCACCGGTTCCGGGCGCAACGTCGGGCCACGCAAGGTCGGGCAGCTTCGAAACAGACTGGCCAGTCGTTGCGCATCCTGCGAGGAACGCAAGTCCGGCCAGCATGATGCTGCGCCGGGCGATGGGGATGTGCTGTGGGTCCGCTGGTTCCATCCGTGGTGTCGCGCTGCAGGTCCGTCGCAGAGGGCGGGCTCGAGAATGTGCTATCGACCTGCGGCGAAAGCGACCTTCATAATACGAGTCGGCACCCCTTCAGGATCGGATCCGTTTGGGTCGAATTGCGCCATTTGGGTGTAGGTTTTGCGTAGAATCGCGGCTTCCATGCCACCCGCCACCGAGGCCGATTCCACGCCCGCCGGAGAGCCGCGGGCCCAGCGCACCACATCCCCTGCCGGGGGGTCCGGACCGTCCCCGGACGGCGCCTACTCGGCAGATGACATCCAGGTGCTTGAGGGCCTTGAGGCGATCCGCAAGCGGCCCGGCATGTATGTGGGCGGCACAGGCCTGAACGCCCTCCACCACCTGGTGTACGAGTGCGTCGACAACTCCATTGACGAGGCGATGGCGGGCTTCGCGAGCCAGGTTCTGATCCGGCTCGGGGTCGATGGCTCGTGCACGGTCGTCGACGACGGCCGCGGCATGCCGGTCGACCCGATGAAGTCGGACAACCCCAAGATCAACGGGCGTCCAGCGGTCGAGGTCATCCTCACGGAGGTCCACGCGGGCGGCAAGTTCGACAGCAACGCCTACAAGGTGTCGGGCGGACTCCACGGCGTCGGCGTCAAGTGCGTGAATGCGCTGAGCGCCTGGACCGAGGTCGAGGTGCACAAGGACGGCAAGGCCTACGGCATCACCTTCGAGCGTGGCAAGGTCGTCAAGCCGCTGCACACCATCCGCGACGGCGTGAAGGCAAACGGCACCCGGATCTCGTTCCTTCCCGACCCTGAGATCTTCCCTGACACCGGCTTCCGGGCGGAAATGCTCGAGTCGCGCCTGCGTGAGCTCGCGTACCTGAACCCGGGAGTGTCGATCCGCTTCGTGGACGAGCGCGTGGGACCCGATGGATCCGTGCGCGACGTGACCTTCAAGGACGACGACGGCATCGCCGCGTACGTGCGCTGGCTCAACGAGGGCAAGCGCACCGAGAGCCCGGTGATCGGCGTCCGGCGCGAGGATTCCGAGCGTGGCCTGCGCGCAGACATTGCGCTGCAGTACACCGATGCGACGCAGGAGAACCTGCTCGCATTCGGCAACAACATCCGCAATCCCGATGGTGGCACGCACGTGCAAGGCTTCAAGACGGCGCTCACGCGCGTCATCAACGCCTACGCCAAGCGCGAGGGGATCCTCAAGGACCTCGTGCCCACCGGCGATGACCTGCGCGAGGGCCTCACGGCAGTCGTGAGCGTGAAGCTGCCCAACCCGCAGTTCAACAACCAGACGAAGGAGAAGCTGCTCAACGAGGAGATCGAGGGCTTCGTGTCCTCGGCGCTCGGCGAGGAGCTCACTGCGTGGCTTGACTCGCACCCCAAGGAGGCAAAGCACATCTGCCTCAACGCGATCCGCGCCGCAGAGGCGCGCGAGGCCGCGCGCAAGGCGCGCGAGCTCATCAAGCGCAAGGGCGCGCTCGGGGACAACGCGCTCCCCCAGAAGCTCAGCGACTGCTCGAGCGACGACGTCGAGCGCACCGAGATCTTCATCGTCGAGGGCGACAGCGCAGGCGGAAGCGCCAAGGGCGGCCGCGACCATGTGCACCAGGCGATCCTCCCGCTGCGCGGCAAGCTGCTGAACGTGGAGAAGTGCCGCATCGACAAGGTGCTGGCCTTCGAGGAGATCCAGACGCTGGTGCAGGCGCTCCAGTGCGGCATCGGCGAGGACATGGACGTGTCCAAGCTGCGCTACGGCCGCATCATCATCATGACCGACGCCGACGTCGACGGCAGCCACATCCGCACGCTGCTGCTGACGTTCTTCTTCCGCCAGATGTACGAGCTCGTGCGCCAGGGCCGCATCTACATCGCGCAGCCCCCGCTCTACCAGGTCGCGCGCGGCAAGCAGGTGCAGTACGTCATCAACGACAAGTCGATGAACGACACGCTCTCGAGCTTCGCGCTCCAGCGCGCGGTGCTCGTGGTGCGCAACGAGGATGGCAGCGCCGAGCGCACGATCGAGGGCGATGCGCTGCGGCGCACGCTGCGGCTGCTCACGCGCCTTGACGAGCTCGTCGGCGTGACGCAGCGGCGCGGCATCACCTTCCAGCGCCTGCTCGAGGCCCGCGCGAGCGACCCCACAGGTGCAGGCCACCTGCCCCGCTACCACCTCGTGTGGGGCGCCGGCGACCATCTCGCATGGACAGAGGCCGATGCGCACGCGGAGGCCGCACGCCGGTCGATCTCGCTCGAGGAGATTGGCACTGCGGCGCCGGGCTCGCTGCGCGGCACCCTTCGCGAGCTGCACGAGGCGGCAGAGCTCGAGCGCATCTTCGAGCAGCTTGCGTCGCAGGGCATCGCAATCGAGGACTGGAGCCTCGTGCAGGAGGAGTCGGTCACCGGCGAGCGCCTGCCGACGCGCTACGGCTGGCTCGTGCGCAACGAGGGCAAGGCCGACGAGGTTGTCGAGGCCGCAAACGTGCCGGCGATCATGCGCACGCTGCACCAGACCGGACGCCGCGGCATCGAGATCAAGCGCTTCAAGGGCCTTGGCGAGATGGACGCCGAGCAGCTCTGGGAGACAACGATGGATCCCGCGCGGCGCACGCTGCTGCGCGTGAGCGTCGACGCGGCGGCGGAGGCGAGCAAGCTCTTCACGATCCTCATGGGCGAGGAAGTCGAGCAGCGCCGCGCCTACATCGAGAAGCACGCGCTCGAGGTCAAGAACCTCGACATCTGACGAGCCGGCGCCTCGCTCAGGGGGCGGGGGCCGCGAAGGTGCCCACGCGGGGCATGTCGCCGCGGTTTCCCGCGAACGCCAACGGAATGAGCACGAGGTCGGGCAATCCGCGCGCGCGCCGCTCGACCATCACCGCCATGATCCCGTTGGGCGCTGAGTTCGCTGCGGCATCGGGCTGGGGCGTCGGTCGCTGCGTCACGGGATCGCCCTGGCCAACGGCCGGATCACCCACGCGAACTGCAGTGGCGCCAGTCACGACCGCGCCAAGCACGTACGGCACGTCCCGCATCCCGTCATCCGGCGCGATCGTCGTGTCGGCGAGCGCGGATCCGGGCTGGTCCATGGCCTCGGCCACGTAGCGGAGCGGCCCGCGCCAGATCTCCACGCCGCCCTCGGCGGGCACGCGGCGCGGCGGCATCGGGAAGCTGATGTGCATGCGATCGCCATCGGTCCAGGGGCCGCGCACCGTGAGCGTGCGCCCCTCCACCGTGAAGTCGCCGGCGGCCAGCATGCGCCCGCGCGCGGAGACTCGCGCGGCGGCGGGATCGACCCATTCGGGAAGCTGCACCCTCACATCGAGCGCGCGCCCGACGGGCGCCGGTTCATTGGCGTCCGCTGGCCCAGTCGCTTCCGCGGGTGCAGGCGCGCCCGCAGGCTGGGAAGTGCGGTGCGACAGCGTGAACCCGACGTGGTTGGACCACGGGTAGTCGGTGCCCTGGTCGATGTTCCAGCGGACATCGCCAACCGTGAACGAGAGCTCGCTGTCCGCGATGATCGCCACGGTCACCGTGGGCACTTCGCCGCCTTCGATGCGCCAGACCATGTCGCGAAGCGATGCAAGCGCGGCAAGCGAGCCGCATCCGCGCGCATCTGCGCCATTCCATTCAGGGCGCACGCACGACGATGCGCATGTGGCCGGCACGTCGAGCTGGAATGCCGCTCCGTCGAGAGAGATTGAGGCGAGAACACCGAAGATCGCCCGCTCATGAGGCGGCGCAGCTGGCGCCGCAGGACGCGGATCGCACTTACGGATCGCCTGCTCCACCGCGCGCAGACGCGGCGACCAGAAGCCGCCCCCGACATTGACGGACATGTCCGATGGCGCCGGAGACACCTGCAGCGGGGATGGGGCGACCGCGCATGCGACCGGTCCGGCCGCAACTGCCAGCACGAGGGCGAGCGCCGCGCGGTCGTGGCGATACGCGGCCATCACGGTCGTGCCTCCGCACATGCCAGCAGCGGATCGGCGACCGATGCCTCGGCGAACCCGCGCGCGCGCAGCAGGCACGCATCGCAGTGACCGCACGGGCGGCCTTCGGCATCCGGGTCGTAGCAGCTGGTGGTCATCGCGAAGTCGACCCCGAGCTCGGCGCCAAGCGTCACGATGCGCGACTTGGCCATCTCCAGCAGCGGCGCGACGATCGCGATCGCGCGCTCGCCCCGCTGCGACGCCTCGACGCCGGCCCTTGTCGCAAGGTTTGCGAGCCGCTCGAACGCGGAGATGTACTCGGGACGGCAGTCGGGATAGCCCGAGTAGTCGACCGCGTTGGCGCCGATCGCGATGGCGGTCGCACCGCGCACCTCCGCGAGCGCCAGCGCGAAGGAAAGGAACACGGTGTTTCGTGCAGGCACGTAGGTGATCGGGATTGCGCCGGGCCCGCCGATCTCCGCACGGTCCTTCGGCACAGCCACATCCGACGTCAGCGCGCTGCCGCCGAATGCGCGCAGGTCGATGCGCTGCAGCACATGCTCCTCTGCGCCCAGCGCGGCCGCCAGCCGCGCAGCGCGCTCAAGCTCGATGCGGTGCCTCTGCCCGTAGTCGAAGCTGAGCGCCGTGCACCTGAAGCCCTCGCGGCGCATCCACGCGAGCGTCACGGCGCTGTCCATGCCGCCCGACAGCAGGACGACGGCACGGCGCTGGTCGCTCATGTGGGGCTCGCGACCGTCTCGAGAACCTGCTGAACGATGCGGCGCGCGGTCGCGGTGTCGCCCGCGTGCATCGCGGTGCGCGGCACTATGCGGTGCGCGCACACGCCAACCGCATTCTGGACGATGTCATCGGGCACCACGTAGTCGCGCCCCTCAATGAGCGCCGTGGCGCGCGCCGCCTGCGCAAGCGCCAGCGCTCCACGCGGCGAGAGCCCCAGCTGCAGCTCTTCATGGCCGCGCGTCGCCTCGGCGATGGCGATGATGTAGTCGACAAGCGCGCGGTCGAGCCGGATGCGGTCGGTGCGCTCCTGCAGCTCGAGCACTTCCGCGGCCTTGAGCACAGGACGAAGGTCCCGAAGCGCCATGCGGGCAGGCTGCTGGAGGATGATCCTGCTCTCGTCATCAGGCGCCGGATACCCAAGCGACAGCCTCATCAGGAAACGGTCGAGCTGGTTCTCGGGCAGCATGTAGGTGCCCTCGAACTCGTACGGGTTCTGCGTCGCCACCACCATGAACGGCTGCGGCAGCGCATGCACCTGGCCCTCGGCGGTGACGGTGCCCTCAGCCATCGCCTCGAGGAGCGCGCTCTGCGTGCGGGGCGTCGCGCGGTTGATCTCGTCGGCGAGCACCACGCTCGCGAACACCGGTCCCGGCCTGAACTCGAAGCGGCCCGCATCCTTCATCCAGATCGCCACTCCGGTGACATCCGAGGGAAGGAGGTCTGGCGTGCACTGGATGCGCCCGAATGTGCAGTCGATGCTGCGGGCGAGCGCCTGCGCGAGCACGGTCTTGCCGACCCCGGGAACGTCCTCGATCAGCACGTGTCCACGCGCCAGAAGGCACGTGACGAGGCGCCGGACCGCCTGCCGGTTGCCCATGTAGACGGAGGCGATGCTCGCCACAAGCGCCTCGATGCGGTCCATGTGCACGAGGATATCAGTCGATGCATAGGGTTCGTGGGTACAACACCGTTCCCAGGCAGGACCTCATGGTGCATGATGAACGAACAACTCGCGCTGCAGGAGCAGGTCCGCTGCCGCTTGCGCTGCTGCTCATCTCGGGCGGCGCCGTGTGCTTCGCGGTCGCGCTCGTCGCGCCGGCCGCCGCACGCCAGACGGTTGCTCTGATGGGCCGTAGCGGCGAAGAGAGCGCGAGCGCCGAGCTGGCTGATGCAGCTTCGGCGGCGATCGAGTTCCTCGCGACGCTGGCGGTCGCATCGGGATGCGTGGCCTGGTGGCGCGCACGTTCAAGCGATACGTCGCGGCACACTCGAGCCATGGTCCTCGCCGGTGGCCTGATCTGGTGCGCCGCCACGGGGTTCCTCGCGTGGATCGCCATGTCCGGTGTGACGGGTGCGCTGCGGATCGG
Source organism: uncultured Isosphaeraceae bacterium (assembly GCA_964555705.1). Taxonomy (GTDB): domain Bacteria; phylum Planctomycetota; class Phycisphaerae; order Phycisphaerales; family SM1A02; genus ZLKRG44. The sequence goes on from CAZKTN010000017.1 coordinate 24,818, forward strand.
GCCATCCACCTGGATCACACCGACGGGCGCATCGCTCGCCCTCGGTGCCGTCCAGGTGCTCGGCGCGTCACTGATCGTCCAGGGCATTCGCCCGGGACTGCGCGCGCTCGGGGCGCGATCGGAAACTGTCGCCGAGGCGCGCTCGGCGGCAGGCTCGCTTGAGTTCGCGGTTGTGGCGGCAACGCTGGTCCTCGGGAGCCGGCTCTTCTCGCTCATCCTGCCCACCTTCGGATGGAGCGCATGGACGCCCCTGGCACGAGTCCTCATGAACGGCTCAGGGCTGATCCTGGCGCTCACCCTCATCTGGGGCTTCGTGGGGTGCTGGCAAGTGGCCCGTGCACGGCCGCGCCCCTCTGCCGAATCGGCAGCGTGAGCCCTGCCGGGCACCCAAAATCACGGCTGATTCGCACCTGGCCGCACCGGTCTTCTGGCACGCGGTTTGCATACATGTCCGGCTTCACAACCGACCACTGGAGATCCATACATGGCCGTCAAGAATCTCGCTTTCGATACGGACGCCCGCAAGCAGCTGCTCGCCGGCGTGGAAAAGCTCGCCTCTGCAGTCAAGAGCACGCTCGGCCCGCGCGGCCGCAACGCGGTGCTGGACAAGAGCTGGGGCGGACCGAGCGTCACCAAGGATGGCGTCACGGTCGCTGAGGAGATCGAGCTCCGCAACAAGGTGGAGAACATGGGCGCCAAGCTCGTGAAGGAGGCCGCAAGCAAGACCTCCGACGATGCGGGCGACGGCACCACCACAGCCACCGTGCTCGCAGAGGCGCTCTTCCGCGCTGGCCTCAAGCACGTCGCCGCCGGCGCAGAGCCCAACGCGCTCGTGCGCGGCATGCGCAAGGGCGTCGAGGCCGTCGTGAAGTCGATCGCTGCGGGCGCCAAGCCCGTCGCGAACGTGACCGGCGGCATCGAGAACGTCGCCACCATCTCCGCCAACAACGACCCCGAGGTCGGCACGATCATGGCCGAGGCCTTCGAGAAGGTCGGCAAGGATGGCGTGATCACGGTCGAGGAGGGCAAGGGACGCGACACGATCGTCGACGTCGTCGAGGGCATGCGCTTCGACCGCGGCTACCTGAGCCCCAACTTCGTCACCAACTCCGAGGAGATGACGGTCGAGCTCGACAAGCCCCTCATCCTCATCCACGAGGACAAGATCGACTCGATCACCAAGCTCGTGCCCTTCCTCGAGAAGGCGCTCGACGCGAAGAAGCCGCTGCTGATCATCGCCGAGGACGTCACCAGCGAGGCGCTCAGCACGCTCGTCGTCAACAAGCTGCGCGGCGTGCTCAACGTCTGCGCCGTGAAGGCCCCCGGCTACGGAGACCGCCGCAAGGCGATGCTCGAGGACCTCGCGATCCTCACCGGCGGCACTGCGGTGATGAAGGACCTCGGCATCGAGCTCGACAAGGTCGAGCTGCGCCAGCTCGGCCAGGCCAAGAAGGTCATCATCGACGCCGACAACACGACGATCGTCGAGGGCGCAGGCAGCACCAAGTCGATCCAGGGCCGCTGCGAGCAGATCCGCCAGGAGATCGAGCGCACCGACTCCGACTACGACCGCGAGAAGCTCCAGGAGCGCCTCGCGAAGCTCGCGGGCGGCGTCGCGCAGATCAAGGTCGGCGCCAGCAGCGAGACCGAGCTCAAGGAGAAGAAGTCGCGCATCGAGGACGCGCTTCACGCCACGCGCGCTGCGGTGGCCGAGGGCGTCGTCGCCGGCGGCGGAGTGTCGTTCGTCCGCGCGCTGCCCGCACTGAAGAAGCTGCGCGGCACGCTCGAGGGCGACGAGGCCACTGGCGTCGACATCGTCTCCGAGGCATGCGTCGTGCCCCTGCGCACGATCGCGGAGAACGCCGGCGCGAAGGGTTCCGTCGTGGTCGCGAAGGTGCAGGAGCTCGAGGGCAACCAGGGCTTCAACGCGCTGACGCGCACCTACGGCGACCTCATGCGCCAGGGCGTCATCACCCCCGCCAAGGTCGACCGCACCGCGCTCCAGAACGCGGCGAGCGTCGCCTCGATGCTGCTCCTGACGGACTGCATCATCACCGAGGCGCCCAAGGACAAGGATGACGCCGGTGCCGGCCATGGCCATGACCACGGTGGCGGCATGGGAGGCATGGGCGGGATGGGCGGAATGGGCGGGATGGGCGGCATGGGAGGCATGGGCTTCTGATCCGCGCACCGGACCTCAACGCACACGCACGCACACACGAACTCGCACACCAACACGAACCAATTCACGGAGACACGAACATGAGCAACGTTCAGCCACTCGAAGACCGCATCCTCGTCAAGCCCATCGACCCCCAGACCAAGACGGCATCCGGCATCTTCCTGCCCGAGACCGCCAAGGAGAAGCCCATGCAGGGCAAGGTCGTGGCCGTCGGCCCAGGCAAGCTGCTCGACAACGGCACGCGCCTGAACCCCTCCGTCCGCAAGGGCGACACCGTGGTGTACGGCAAGTACGCCGGCACCGAGATCGAGATCAAGAACGTCCCGCACCTGATCATCCGCGAGTCCGAGCTGCTCGGCGTGATCGAGGGCTGACGCCGACGCACCACCAACGGAGATACCCATGTCCACCAAGCAGATGAAGTTCTCGACGGCCGCGCACGCGGAGTTCAAGCGCGGCGTCGACGCGATCGCCCAGGCGGTCGCCGTGACGATGGGCCCCACGGGGCGCAACGTCGTCGTCCAGAAGTCCTACGGCAACCCGCACGTCACCAAGGACGGCGTGAGCGTGGCCAAGGAGGTCGAGCTGCCGGAGCCCTTCCAGAACATGGGCGCCAAGCTCGTGCACCAGGTCGCGAAGAAGACCGCTGACGTCGCGGGCGACGGCACCACAGCCGCCACCGTGCTCGCTGCGGCCATCTTCAACGGCGGCCTCAAGTTCATCTCGACCGGCGCGAGCGCCGTCGCGATCCAGCGCGGCATCAACTCCGCGGCCCGGCTCGTGGCCGAGACGATCGGCGAGATGGCCGTGAAGTGCAAGGGCAAGGCTGACCTCATGAAGGTCGCCACGGTCAGCGCCAACCACGACACCACGATCGGCACGATCATCTCCGAGGCGATCGACAAGGTCGGCGCGGACGGCGTGTGCGAGGTCGAGGAGGGCAAGACCGCCGAGACCACGCTCGACTACGTCGAGGGCATGTCCTTCGACAAGGGCTACCTCTCCCCCTACTTCATGACCGACCCCAAGCGGGCCGAGTGCGTCCTCGAGAATGCGCTGATCCTCATCCACGAGAAGAAGATCTCCAACCTCGCCGACCTGCTCCCCCTGCTCAACAAGGTCGCGACGGCGAACAAGCCGCTGCTCGTGATCGCCGAGGAGGTCGAGAACGAGGCGCTCGCCGCGCTCGTCGTCAACCGGCTCCGCGGCGTGCTGCAGGTGTGCGCCGTCAAGGCGCCCGGCTTCGGCGACCGCCGCAAGGCCATGCTCGGCGATATCGCCACCCTTACGGGCGGCACCTTCATCGCCGAGGACCTCGGCCGCAACCTCGCGGACGTCCAGGTCTCCGAGCTCGGCACTGCGCGCCGCATCGTGATCACCAAGGATGACTGCACGGTCATCGAGGGCGGCGGCAAGAAGAAGGACATCGAGGCACGCGCGGAGCAGATCCGCACGCTCCACGAGAAGAGCACGTCCGACTACGACCGCGAGAAGCTCATGGAGCGCCTGGCCAAGCTCACCGGCGGCGTCGCCATCATCTCCGTCGGCGCTGCGACCGAGATCGCGATGAAGGAGAAGAAGGACCGCGTCGACGACGCGCTCCACGCGACGCGCGCGGCCGCCAAGGAGGGCTACGTGCCCGGTGGCGGCGTGGCGTTCCTCCGCGCGATCAAGGCCGTCACCAACGCCGGCAAGAAGGCGGAGGGCGACGAGGCGTTCGGCTACCAGATCGTGGCCGAGGCGCTGCGCCGCCCCACATGGCAGATCGCCATGAACGCGGGCGTCGACGGCGACCTCGTGGTCGAGAAGGTGCTCGAGGGCAGCGAGGGGTACGGCTTCAACGCGTCGACCCAGACGTACGTCGACCTCGTGAAGGCCGGCATCATCGACCCCGCGCTCGTGGCCAAGACGGCGATCGAGAATGCGGCCAGCATCGCGGGCCTCATGCTCACCACCGACGTCATCGTGACCGAGCTCAAGGAGGAGTCCGAGCCCGTCGAGGGCGCGGTCTCCTGAACAGTCCCCTGGATGGAACGGAGGACCGGATTGCGCCGCGACGCGGCCGGTCCGGTCCTCCGTGCTTTCACGCCCATCGGAGCACCTGAACCATGGCCGTCGAGCGCTGCTACTACGAGGTCCTTGGGGTAGAGCGGACCTCCTCGGGAGAGGAGATCAAGCGCTCATACCGACGCCTGGCGATGAAGTGGCACCCGGACCGCAACCCGGGCGACCCAAAGGCCGAGATCGAGTTCAAGGCGTGCGCCGAGGCGTACGAGGTGCTCTCCGATCCTGAGCGACGCGCGCGCTACGACCAGTACGGGCACGCGGGACTCAGGCAGACGCCTGCGCACGACTTCTCGCGCATGCAGGTGGACGACATCTTCTCGATGTTCGCCGACATCTTCGGGGACGCTGCAGGCGGGCGCGGACGCCGCACGCGTGCACGTGGATTCGACCTCGAGACGTCTGTGGCGATCACGCTCGAGGAGGCGCTCACGGGCCGCGAGGTCGAGGTGTCCTTCCGCAGGCGCGACGTGTGCGGCACCTGCACCGGCACTGGCGCCAAGCCAGGCACGCAGCCGCTGCGTTGCCCGACATGCGGAGGCCAGGGCCAGGTCGCGCAGACCGGTCTCGGCGGCATGTTCCGGATGGTGACCACATGCCCCAACTGCCGCGGGCGCGGGAGCGTGGTCGCCGAGGCCTGCGGCGAGTGCCGCGGCCAGGGCCGAGTGCAGAAGGCGCGCACGCTCTCGGTGAAGATCCCTCCGGGCATCCAGGATGGCCAGGTGTTCCGCATCGCAGGAGAGGGCGAGCCTCCCCCGTCGGAGGTCTCCGCCAACGGCACCGGTCCGCGCGGCGACCTCCATGTGGTGATCCGTGTCGAGGAGCACGATCGGTTCGAGCGCGATGGAGATGACCTGATCACTGCGCAGACGGTGCCGTTCGCGGACGCTGCGCTCGGCGCACGCATCGCGATCGACGGCATCGACGGCGGCCAGGTGCTCGAGCTCCCTGCGGGCACGCAGCATGGCGAGCAGTTCCGGATCCGCAGCGCGGGCATGCCGAACTTGAGGACGCCATCGCGCCGCGGCGACCTTGTCGTGCATGTGCTCGTGGAGGTGCCGCGCAAGCTCAACGATCGTCAGCGCGAGCTGCTGCGCGAACTCGCGGCCACCGATGGCGGCTCGATTGACGAGAACCGTTCGGGACGCGCGCCCGCGCAGGGTGCCGGCTCCGGCAAGGCCGCCGGCGGACGCAAGAAGGCCAAGTCGAAGGACAGGGGCGTGTGGGAGAAGATCAAGGACACCATCGTCGGCGAGTGAGCCGGCACCTGGAGCGAGCCATGCACACGACTGACACCACAAGCGGCATGAAGGGACCCGGCGACGCGGCCGAGGAGCGTGTGGGCGATGGCACCGGCACGGAGCCGGCCGCCGACGAGTCGACGATCGACGAGCTGAGGAGGCAGGTCGACGAGCGCCAGTCGGCGTACCTGCGCGCCCTCGCCGACTTCCAGAACTTCCAGCGCCGCGCCGGCGAGAACGAGGTCCGCGCGAAGGACCGCGGCGTGGCGCAAGTGGCGCGTGCGCTCGTTCCGGTGCTCGAGCAGATGGACCTCGCGCTTGGCCATGACCTTTCGGCAATGGACTCCGCGAAGCTTGCGGGCGCCGTCGACATGATCCGCCGCGAGCTCCTCAAGGCGCTCGAGGGCCAGGGCATCGCGCGTGTCGATCCGAAGCCCGGCGATGAGTTCGACCCGATGCAGCACGAGGCCGTGATGCAGCAGTCCGCCGAGGGCATCGAGCCAGGGCGCATCGCATCGTGCTTCCAGGCGGGATACCGATTCGGTGACGTGTCGCTGCGGCCCGCCAAGGTGGCGGTCACGCCAAAGGAGTCCTGAGCCGTGCCGACGTACGAGTACGTCTGCCGCGCATGCGGCCACGCCTTCGAGCAGTTCCAGTCGATTACGGCGGACCCCGTGCGCACCTGTCCCAAGTGCGGCAAGCGGAAGGTCGAGCGCAAGATCGGCATCGGGGCCGGCGTGCTGTTCAGGGGCGGTGGCTTCTACGAGACTGACTACCGCAGCGAGAGCTACTCGACCGCGGAGAAGGCCGAGCGCGAGTCGCGGACGAAGGCCGATGGCGCCTCCGGCGACGCCAAGGCCAAGGGCACCAAGCCCGCAGGAGACGCGAAGGCGGCCGACGGCAGTACAGCGGCAGGCGATGCGAAGGCCGCGAAGCCTGATGCGGCGGCTGCGAAGGACTCGGCCGGCGTGCCGGGCACGTCGAAGCCCGACGCTGCTGCGAAGGCCGATGGCGCATCCAAGCCGCGCAAGAGCCATGCGCGCGAGGGCCGCGGCATCGGCAACATCCTTGCGCTCGGACGTGCCGGCAAGGCGAAGCCCCGCAGCAAGCCCCGCAGGAAGCGCGGCTGAGGCATGCGCCATGGCGCATGCGCTCCACCCATAGGATCACGCTGATGGAGCACGGATTCCGCTCGCGCATACTCGACCACCTCTCGCACGCCGGGTACAGGCCGTCCAAGCTCCGCGACGTCGAGCGGCAGATGCGCATCCGCGAGACCGAGTCCGCCGAGTGGCGACGCGTGATCTCGGAGCTCTCGCACGACGGCACCATCGAGATCGGCCGCGACGAGGTCGTGCGGCTGGCGCGTGCAGGCGAGGAGGCCACCGGCATCATCAAGCTGATGGCGCGCGGCGGCGGCTGGTTCGTGCCCGACGTGCCGACGCGCGAGGGCGACCTGCGCATCGCCGATGGCGCGACGGGCGACGCCGTGTCCGGCGACCGTGTCCGTGTGCGCATCACAAGGCGGGGCGCCGGATGGGACAGCTCGCCCGACGCCGCACCGAGCGGACGCGTGATCGAGGTGCTCTCGCGGGCGCGCACGCGCTTCCCGGGCACGCTGCGCCGCGACGGGCGCGAGTGGATCGTGGTGCCCGATGGCCGCGCGCTTCAGTCGGAGATTGTGGTGCGCGATCCAGGCGCGAAGGATGCGCGCGAGGGCGACAAGGTCGTGGTCGACATCATCCGCTTCCCCAGCGCGACGCACGCGGCCGAGGGCGTGATCACCGAGCGGCTCGGCGTCGCGGGCGAGGCCGATGTCGAGACCGCGTCGACGATGCTCGCATACGGCCTGCGCGGCGAGTTTCCCGAGCCCGTGCTCGACGAGGCAGGCGCAGCTGCGCGCCGGTACGCCGAGGACCCGGGCACCTTCACCGAAGGCCGCGAGGACCTGCAGCACCAGTCCATCTTCACGATCGACCCGCCTGACGCGCGCGACTTCGATGATGCGATCAGCATCAGGCGCGACCACAGCGCGGGCACATGGGAGCTTGGCGTGCACATCGCCGATGTGAGCGCGTTCGTGGCGCGCGGCAGCGCGCTCGACTCGGAGGCGCGCGCGCGGGGCAACAGCGCGTACCTCCCCCGCCGCGTCGTGCCGATGCTGCCTGAGACGCTCAGCAACGGCGTGTGCTCGCTGCAGGAGGGCGTGCCGAGGCTGGCCAAGAGCGTGTGGATCACCTTCGATGCGGAGGGAAATCCCATCGGCGAGCGCTTCGCGAGCACCGTGATCCGCTCGCGCAAGCGCATGACGTACCTCGAGGCGCAGGCGATCATCGACGGCGACATGGGTGCGGCCCGGACGCACGCGCGCACCGAGACGGTGCCCGACGAGCTCCTCATCGAGGAGCTTCGCATGTGCAACACGCTTGCAAAGGTGCTGCGAAGGCGCCGCATGCGCGAGGGCATGATCTCGCTGTCGCTGCCCGACTCCGAGCTTGTCTTCGCCGATGACGGCAAGGTGAGCGACGTGGTGCCCGAGGACAGTGCGTTCACGCATACGGTCATCGAGATGTGCATGGTCGAGGCAAACGAGGCCGTGGCACGGCTCTTCTCGGGACTTGGCATCCCGGTGCTGCGGCGCATCCACCCTGACCCGGAGTTCCACAGCGTCGAGGAGCTGCGCATCTATGCGCGCGCCGCGAAGTTCCGGCTCCCTGACGAGCCGACGCGGCAGGACCTTCAGGCGCTCGTAGACGCCACACGGGGCACCGACGCCGAGCGTGCCGTGCACCTCGCGGTGCTGCGGTCGCTGTCGAAGGCGGTGTACTCCTCGGCGATGCTCGGCCACTTTGCGCTCGCGAGCGAGCACTACTGCCACTTCACGAGCCCTATCCGCCGCTATCCCGACCTTCAGGTGCACCGCACGCTCGACGCATGGCTTGACGCATCCGACAACGGCCGGCACCCGCCCGGAGGCCGGCGTCGCATCGAGGCGATCGAGGCGATCGAGAGCGACTCCCGCGCCGAGCCGCCCGAGGCGCTCTCGGCGCTCGCGATGCACTGCTCCGAGACGGAGGTCAACGCCGAGCGCGCGGAGCGTGACCTGCGCACGTTCCTGGTGCTGCAGTTCCTCGCGGAGCACCACATGGGCGAGAAGCTCCCGGCGATCGTGACGGGCGTGGCGCCGGGCGGCGGCGGCGTCTTCGTCACCCTCGAGAAGTACCTCGTCGACGGCATGATCCGCTCGCGCGACCTGTCGATGTCCACGTCGCCCGCGGGCGGCAACAAGCCCTCGCGCATGGCCACTGCGGACCGGTGGGAGCTCAATCCTGCGACGGGCAGGTTGCACGCATCGCGCAGCGGACTCTCGATCGGCCTCGGCGACGAGGTGGAGGTGACCATCTCCGCGGTCGACACCTCAGCACGGCAGCTCGACCTCGCGCTCGTGGGGATGCCGCGCAAGGCAGGCACGAGAAGCGGCGGCAGCGAGGGTGAGGGAGGCGAGCTCTCCGAGCTTCCCTCGCGCGCCGGACGCCGCAAGGACTTCGTCGGTGGGCGCGGCGCGCCCAAGCGCGAGCGAGGCCACAAGCGTGGGTTCAAGCAGGGCCGACGCGGCAAGCGCGGCCGCTGACATGGGCCGCGCACCGGCAGAGCGCTGCTGGTGGTGCGGCACGGACCCCGTCTACGTGGAGTACCACGACACCGAGTGGGGCGTGCCAGTGACCGATGACCGCGCGCTGTGGGCGAAGCTGGTGCTCGACGGGTTCCAGGCTGGACTCTCGTGGATCACGATCCTCCGCAAGCGCGATGCGTTCGAGCGGGCGTTCGCGGGCCTGGATCCCGAGCGGGTCGCGCGATTTGGGGCACGCGACGTCACGAGGCTCATGGGCGACGCAGGCATCATCCGCTCCCGTGCAAAGATTGACGCGGCGATCCGCAACGCTCGCGCGTGGTGCGACGTGATGGAGGATGGCGAGGGGGCGTTCCGCGACCTGCTATGGCAGCATGTGGACCACCGCACCGTTGACTCGCGCCTGCGCCGGCGCGCCGACATGCCCACGCGCAGCGCACAGAGCGAGTCGATGGCGCGAACGCTCAAGCGCCGCGGATTCTCGTTCTGCGGTCCCGTGATCTGCTACGCGTACATGCAGGCGGTGGGGATGGTCAACGACCATCTCATGGTCTGCCCTCGCCATGCGGCGTGCGACAAGCTCGCGCGGCGATAGCCACGGCACGGCAATCGAGGCGCTGCCGCCTGCTCAATGAGGCACGAGGCGCAGGAGCCCGCGCATGCTGCGCGTCAGTGCGCGAAGACCTCGGCCAGGAAGTCCTCGAGCCGCCTGAAGCTGCGGGCGTTCGCCTGCGGGCTGAACATCGTGCCGAACGACGGGTCGTTCGCCTGCGGGTTCGTGAACGCGTGCACTGTGCCCCCGTATGCGCAGATCTCCCAGTTGGCCTTCGCGGCGCTCATCTCGGCCGCGAACGACACCATCTGCTCTGGAGTCGCCATTGGGTCGTCATAGCCGTGCAGCGCAAGCACCTTCGCGCCGATGGGCGCCTGCGGCCCGGTCGCTGGCGGCGCGAAGAGGCCGTGAAACGAGGCCACGCCGCGCACGTGCGGCGCGTTGGCGCGCGCAAGGTCGAGCGCGCAGAGCCCTCCGAAGCAGAAGCCGATCGCGGCGATCGATGTCGATGTGCCGCCCTGGATCCGGCTTGCCGCCGACGCCGCCGCCAGCAGCCTGGTGCGCAGCATCGCGCGGTCCTGCACGAATGGCGTCATCAGCGCCGTGTTCTCCTCCTTTGTCGAGCCCGTGCGCCCGCCGCCGTACACGTCGATCGCGAAGCCGATGTAGCCCAGCGACGCGAGGTAGGCCGCCTTCTCCTCCTCGAATGCGCTTCGGCCCGCCCACGCGTGGCAGACCATCACGACTGGCGCAGGAGTTGCCGCCTTGGGATTGCGCACGACGATGCCCTCGCACGCGACTGACCCGTCCATGTACCGGTAGTGCTCTCGCTGCATGGGGGCATTATGACGTGCGCGAAAAAGGGATGCACATTGGATGCGGACACGCGGCAGTCACTAGGGTCGTGCGCATGACGCTCCAGCAATGCCCCAACTCATGTTCACGTGCGCGCACGCCGGCTGCAGGACGGATCGCGCTGGCCGCATGCGCCCTCCTCGCGCTGACCGCTGCCTCTGGCGCAGGCTCTCGCGCAACCTCCGGATGGACGCACGAGGCTGCGGCCAAGCCTGTTCCCGCGCTCTACCCCGGGTTCGGATCGGCGGTGGCCGCCAACGATGTTGGCCTCGTGGCGATGTCGAGCGCGAGGGACCATGACATCGGCGTGGATGCCTCGGCTGTGGCCATTGCAGCGTTGCGCCGAGGGCGCTTCGAGCCGGCGGGAATCGCTCGCCATCCTCAGCACAGGCATGATGCGGGATTCGGCATGTCCCTGGCGATCGACGACGACAACACGCTGTACGTCGGAGCCCCTGAGCTCGACGGCGGAGCCGTCTTCGTCTTCGAGCGCCCGGAGTGGACGAGGGACGCTGACTCGGGGCTTTGGCAGCCTGTGGCAGAGCTGCGCGCGCCGAACCCCCAGCAGGCCGCGCGCTTTGGGGCGTCGATCGCGGTGTGGGGACGTGGCCAGGGACGGCGCATCGTGGTCGGTGAGCCAGACCGCGACATGCGCTCGCACTCGGGCATCGACGGCTTCCGCGCCGGCGCTGTGCACATCTACGAGCGCACGGGCAGCACGTGGGGCCATTCGTGCACGCTCATGTCGCCCTCTCCAGGCACGACAGCCAGGTTCGGGTCATCCGTGGCGATCCATGGCGACACGGTCGTGATCGGGGAACCCGGCGCCGCGCGTAGGGTGCGCAGCCGCACACTCTGGTCATGCGGAAGCGCCTGGACTGGGCACCTCGTCGATGGGCATTGGTCCGTGCAGCAGCAGCTCCATGCGCCAAAGCCCCATGCGCTTGCGGCATTCGGGTCGTGCGTGGGGTTCGACGGCGTCACGATCGCGGTTGCCGCACTGCGGGAGCCGATCCGCGCGTCGGCCCCAGACTCGGGACCGCCTCGCCGCGGCATCGTGCACCTCTACGAGTGCGCCGGGAGCGGCTGGCCGACCGACCCTGCCTCAAGGCTTGCGCCCTGGCGGCCGGTGCAGCGCATCCTGCCGCCCACTCCCGACGACGAGCACTTTGCCGCATCGGTCTCGATCCGCGACGGGGTCATCGCGATCGGGGCGCCAGCGGCGACAGCGGTCGCCCATGCACCGGATGAGTGGTCCGGCGCTGCCAGCGTCCCGGATGACGACGGCGAGGAAAGCCGCGATTGGCCCCGGCGCACCGGTGGGACCCCGACACGAGATCCAGTGTGCGGTGCCGCGTACGTCTACGAGAAGGTGCATGCCAACACATGGGTCCCGCGCGCGCGGTGCGTCGCCCCGAATCCCACGGATGGCTGGCGCGACGGTGTCGGCGTCTCGCTGGCGCGCCGAAGCGACGGATGCATCGGGGTGGTCATGTCACGCGGCGGCAATCCCGAGGGACCGCCCGGGCCTGGGGGCATCAACGCGTTCACGCCCCTGACGATGGCGGTGTCGGCGATCCCGGCGCGCTGGCTGGCGGGCATGGGGTGACGTGCAACTCGAATGTGGCCGCATACGAGGTTCCTGCAGTGGCCACGGCGAAGTGCCCGCTCCGAAGACTGTCCGTTGGCGCCGCCATCGGCTCGATGCACGCAAATGAGGCTCCTCGAGGGGAAAAGACCTGCATGAACGGATAGTGCGCATCCATCATGATGTCGATGCGGCGGCTCGCATCGACGATCGAGGCAGCCAGAACGGGTGATGCACTGACACCGAGGCCGGTCCGGAGGTAGAGGTCATCCTGACCTTCACCCACGCCGAACTCGGTCACGTGGGCTGTGACTGCGGCGTCGGCGGTGCCTGCGATGGCGGCCTTTCCAGGACGGCCGGTGACCGTGGCGCCGCGCGCGCGTTCCACCGCACCTCCGGTCGGAAGCCCATCGGTGCCAAGCTCGACCTGTGAGGCAGGCGCCATCCGGATGCGGGCGTTCCCGGGATCCGTCAACCTGAAGTAGGGATGCCAACCGAATGCAACCGGCACGTCGATGCCCCGGTCTGCGATCACCGCCGTCCCGACGCGCAGCGACGCGGCGCCCGCACTGCTGCCTTGCGCGAGTGCCCACGTGACCCGCAGCGTGTGAGGGAAGGGAAACGCGTCCATCAGTTCGCCGTGCCCGCCCCAGTCGAGCTCGGCCTGCAGGGCTCCAGGCCCAAGCACCGACAGGGCCCATCCTCCCCTTCTCAGCAGCAAGCCATGGATCGGGTGGTGAGCATCGTCGCGCTTGAGCGATGGCACTCGCGAAAGGTCGACCTGCCTGCCGCATGCCGTAAACGAGTCCGCACCGAGCCGGTTCGCGTAGGGATAGAGCAGCGGCAGCCCTCCGGTGCGGGCCGCGGAGAGGAACTCGCTACGGCTGCACGGCAGCGCGAGCACCTCCTCGCCCGCGACGGTCCACGACAGCGCCACCATGCCCGCATCGGGCACAAGCTCGAGGCTCGACCCGCTCGCCGCATGGGTCAGCGTGATCGACGCGCTCATGCATGCTCCCGGTGCGCACCATCAGTGCCGTAGTGCCGCTCAATCACGTCGCGCCACTCGGCTGGCGTCTGGCAGCGGATGAAGTCGGCCTTCACAGGCGCCGCATTCAGATGGTGGGCCGCGAACTTGATCCCAAACTTCCTCATGCGCTGCCCGGCGCTGCGCTCGCCGTGCAGCACGCACGCAAGCTCGTGGTGGTCGAGCAGCACCTGCCGCTGCTCGGCGATCGTCGGCAGCGACGGCTCGCGTCCTGCCATCATCTCTCGCGCCTGCCGGAAGATCCACGGGTTCCCGATGCACCCGCGCGCCACGCTCACGCCGTGCACACCGCACTGGTCAAGCATCGCGAAGATGTCCCGCACGTTCCAGATGTCACCCGACCCGAAGATGACCGGCCCGTCCGATCCGGGCCCACGGCAGCTGCGAGAGACAAGTTCCTCCAGGAACTCCCACCGTCCCGGCCCCAGGTACTTCTGCTCCACCGTGCGGCAGTGCACCGTGCTCCACGCGTAGCCGAGCTCGTTCACGGCGCCGAAGATGCGCTCGAACGCCGCCGCCATCGCGGGCGTGTCATCGAAGCTGCGCCTCAGCTTCACAGTGACCGGCACCGCACCGGCCACCGCATCGCGCACGGCACGCAGCACCGCGATTGCCTCGTCAGGATGCCGAAGGAAGTGCCCGCCGCGGTTGCTCGTGCGGATCTTCTTGACGGGGCACGCGAGGTTGACGTCAATCACGTCGTACCCCATCGAGAGCAGCAGCTCCGACGCGCGCGCCATCTCGTTCGGATGGGTGCCCATCACCTGGCCCGCGATCGGGTGGTCATCGACGCTCGCCGCGCGGTTGTCGTCGACCTCGCCGAGTCCGCACTCGCTCGCGATCAGGTCAGGGTCCTCGCGCACACGGCCCTTGCCGCCGTTGAGCAGCGTGCGGTCAAGCAGCGCCTCGGTCACGCAGAACGGGCACCCATGGCGGCGCGCGATGAGCCGCATCGCGCCGTCGGAGTAGCCCGCGAGCCCCGCCTGGAAGAAGGGCGCATCGAAGCGCGGCAGCAGCGCCTTCACGCGCGGGTGCACCGACACCCGCTGCGCGGTCTCCTCGACGGGACGCGACAGCCGGCGCGGCGGCAGCTCGGAGGGTGCAAGTTCGACGCTCATCAGGTCAGGCCCAATCGGATCAGCATAGGGCGACTACATTGCGCACCCGATGGCCCGGTGCACACGATGCCACACCCCCGCGAACGCGCGCGCAAAGGCGGCGCTGGCGGCCGCCAAGGGGATCGCCGCGAACGTCCCGCGTGCCACGATTGTGCCGCTCGCCGTGAGCGCCTCCCTCATCGGCTGCACGCCGCTCTACGACCCCGCGCTCGAGACACGGCCCTACCCGTCAGAACTCGGCCAGGGCACCGTGGTCCAGGTGCAGGCGATCCCGATGGAGCTGGCCATCCGCGTCATCAACGCGACGGCCACCGACTACAGCGATGTCGACGTGTGGGTGAACCGCCGCTACGTGCAGCGCGTCAGCAGCATCCCTGCCGGCGCGACGGTCGACCTCGAGATCGAGAAGTTCCGCGACCAGTGGGGCCAGTGCCCGCAGCCCGGCGGATTCTGGCGCACGCGCGCCCCGACGCCGCTCGTCCTGGTGCAGATCCAGACCGACGAGAAGAGCCCGCTTGTCGGGCTCGTCACCGTCGTGCCCGAGGCTGCGCGCTACTGACGCGCGCTCACAGCCCAAGCCGCTTGCGCTTCTCCTCGAACTCCGCCACCTCGCGCCTGTTCTGCGTCGCGATCGGCTGCCCCGACTTGATCGCCTCGATCTCGAGCCGGGTGAGGTGCATAGCGCCCATGCGGTAGTCCTCAAAGGCCTCGCACGCGATCGGCACCACCGGCCTGATGAGCTCGTACATCGCGCGCGAGTAGTCCTGGATCTCCTGCTGCGCATGCGGATCCATGCGCAGCGACAGGAAGTGGAAGAGGTTGTGGAGGTCGCACTTCCAGTACCACTCGGTGTAGACGCTGACGGGAAGCGCAGCGCGCGCGAGCTCGCGCGCGAGGCCGCGCTCGGTCAGCGCCACGTAGTCCTTGTAGTGCGACTCGGCCTGCTCGAGCAGCTTGAGGAAGTCCTCGGCGGTGCCTGCATCGACAGGCTCGTCGCCGCCCTGCCGGTTCGTGGCGCTCTGCTTGCGGATCGAGTCGACCGACGGCCGGTAGAAGCGGTCGGGCATGATCGAGTAGCGCGCGCTGTACTCGTTGACGTTCGCTGTGCGGTGGCGGATCCACTGCCGCGCGATGAAGATCGGCATCGCGATGTGGAACTTGAGCTCCACCATCTCGAATGGCGTCGTGTGCCTGTGACGCAGCAGGTAGCGCACCAGACCGCGGTCCTCGCTCACCTGCTTCGTGCCCTGCCCATAGGAGACGCGCGCCGCCTGCACGATGGCGAAGTCGCCGGTCTTGCCCTGCGGCACCAGACGCGGCATCGCATCAACGAGCGCCACGAACCCGTGCTCGTGCACGCGCTTCTCGAGCCTCAGCGCACCGCCCATCACGTCGATGAAGGGCGCATCCGGCATCACGCGCACGATGCCGTCGGCGCCTGGCGTTGCGGCACTGCGCGGCTCGGCCACGGGCGATCCGTCAGGGGATCCGCCGCCAGCCGCCGGCGCACCCACCGACGCGAAGGGCGCAATCGGGGCACCTTGAACTCCTGAACCCGAGGATGAACCGCCATGGCCCGCGGGGCCCGTCGCCGAAGTCGCACTCATGGTGCAGAGTGTGCCACGAACCCCGCCTTCGCGCGCGCGCCGATCCACCCATTCACAACCTCAAGGGTGCCCACGGAACTTGGCTTGCCGCCGCCAGAGAGCTTTGGGGGCCCCTCGCCGGCGGGGTCCACCGATACGGCGATTGTCCCAAGTGCTTGCTGGACAGAGATTTGCGCGCAATCCTCAGGCGCATCGGCTGGCCATCCTGACCCCTCTCCCACCCCTGCCGAACTGCAGCACACCCGCCCAGCCGCCCAAGCCTCCAACGCCTCGGCAGAGGGAGGCCACGCCCGCTCCTCGTTCGCGTAGCAGAGCAGTCCCCAAGCCGCCACACGCAGGGCGGCGTCCACCTGCAGCGCACGCGCGCGCGACTCGCGCACGACCCAGTAGCCGCCCACAAGCGAGATCGCCGAAAGGACCGCGAAGAACCCCATGAATGCGCGGCGGCGCACCTGCGCCAGCGCGGGACCGGGCGGCGGGGCCGCAGTCACATCCGCATCTCCTCGAACACGAGCCGCTTCTTCACGCGCATCGGGTCCGGCTCGGGCACCGCCGAAAGCAGCGCCTGCGTGTAGGGGTGCTTGGGCGATCCGATCACGGCCTCGCGCGAGCCCTCCTCCACGATCTTGCCGTTCCACATCACCGCGATGCGGTCGCAGATGTGGTGGATCACGGCCATGTCATGGCTGATGAAGAGGTACGAGAGCCCGAACTCGTCCTGCAGGTCCGCGAGCAGGTTCAGGATCTGGCTCTGGATCGACACGTCAAGTGCGCTCGTCGGCTCGTCGCACACGATGAGCCGAGGCTCAAGCGCGAGCGCGCGCGCGATGCCGATGCGCTGCTTCTGGCCGCCGCTGAACTCGTGCGGGTAGCGGTCGGCAGCGCCCGCCCACAGCCCGCATCGCTCAAGCAGCCGCTCCACGCGGTCGCGGAGCTCGTCGCCGCGTGCGATGCCGTGCACCTCCATCGGCTCGCCGACGATGCGCGACACCCGCATGCGGGGATTCAGAGACCCTCCGGGATCCTGGAAGATGATCTGCATCTCGCGGCGCATCTGCCGCAGGCTGGTGCCGCCGAGCGAGAACACGTCGCGCCCGTCGAAGAGCACTTCGCCTCCGGTCGCTGGCACAAGGCGCAGGATCGCGCGGCCTACGGTCGTCTTCCCGCAGCCTGACTCGCCCACAAGCCCGAGCGTCTCGCCGCGCGCGATCGAGAAGCTCACGCCGTCCACGGCGCGCTTGTGGTCGACGATGCGCTGGAGGATGCCGCGGCGAACCGGAAAGTGCACCTTGAGGTCGCGCACATCGAGCAGCGGTCGCGTCGCGCCGTGCGAGGCCTCGTCCTGGGATGCCTGTCGTGTCATCTGAGTGGAACCTCGACGTCACGGTACCCGCCCTGCGGCAGCGCCACCGTGAGCACGAGTGCAGGCCTCATGGAGCGCCGGGTCGGGTTCACGAGCCGGCGCACGCGCACGTAGAACTCCTCGAGGTTGCCCACCGACTGCCCCTCCACCGCCACGATCACCGCACCGTCGGGAAGGACTCCGGCTGCCGCACTTCCATCGGCCACATCCTCGAGCAGCACCCCGCGCACGTAGGGGACGTTGGCCGCCGCGCACGACTCCTTCGACGCCGTCACCATCTTCGCAAGGCCAAGGTCCCGCAGAAGCAGCGCAAACTGCCCGAAGTCCGACTCGGGCGCGCGCCGCACGAGCGCGACCTCGAACTCGCGCATCTCGCCGCGCGACTCTTCAGGAATGGGCCGCCACACGTCGAACCGCACGACCTGCCCCGGGCGGCGCGTGCCGATCAGTGCGGGCACGCGCGAGCTGTCGGTGATGCGGGTGCCGTCGATCGCGGTGATCACGTCACCCACCTGGAGACCCGCAAGGTCAGCGGGTCCGCCTGGGCTGATGGTGTTGATCACCGCACCCTGGCCATCGAAGTGGTCGGCCACGCAGCGGAAGGCGGGATCCCGCATCAGGGCACGGGCGATCTCGTTGAGCGGAAGGACGCCGACGCCCACGAACCCCTTCTCGACCTCGCCCTTCTCGATGATCTGGCCGACGACGTTCTCGATGATGTCCATCGGGATCGCAAGCCCGATGCCTGCGAACTGGCCCTGGCCGAGCGTGCCGCCGCGGCCCGTGGCGATTGCGGTGTTCATGCCGATCACGCGCCCGTAGACGTCAGTGAGCGGCCCGCCGGAGTTGCCGGGGTTGATCGCCGCATCCGTCTGGATGAAGTTCTCGTAGTCGATGTCGGGCAGCCCCGCGGACCGCCCGATGCCGGAGACGATTCCCGCGCTCATCGAGAACCTGAAGTCGAACGGGGAGCCGAACGCGAACACGAACTCGCCCTGCATCGGCAGCTCGTTCGAGCGCATCGCCGGCTGAAGGTCGTCGTCCTCAGCTCGGAGCACCGCGATGTCTGTCTTGAGGTCGATGCCGACCACCTCCGCATCGAGCACCTGTCCTGTGTGCGTCTGCACCTCGATGCGCTGCGCACCGTCCACCACGTGCGCGTTCGTCACGATGTGGCCATCGGTGTCGTAGATCCAACCCGAGCCGCTGTTGACGAAGCGCTGGCCGAACCCGCGCGCGCGCGCCATGCCGGCGGTCGTCACGTACACGACGCTCGGCTCGACGATCGCCGCGACATCGCGCATTGCGGCGTTCAGCTCATGGAGCGGGTTCGCGCGCGCAAGCCGGTCGCGCGCCGACACGAGCTCCGCGCGCGCGACGGACTCGTCCCTCACGCGCAGCGACCGAGGCGCTGCAACCAGCGCCACCGCCGCGGCTACGGACACGATCGCGGCAGGCACCAGGGTCTGGACTCTCATCATGTGGCCGACACCTCCCGAGCGTGGGGACCGCTCCCGGTACGACGCTCGAAGGCCTCGCGTTCGGCCGCACCCATCACGTAGGGGTGCTCGCCGAGGTCACCGGACGCCACCCGCCTCACCCACTCTGCGGCGGCGGCAGACACCTGCTCGCCCACGCGCGCCGCCGGTGCCGCGAACGCAGGCTGCCACTCCGTCATGCCAAGGAGGTCTTGAAGCACGACCACCTGACCATGGCAGGACGGACCGGCACCGCACCCGATCACCGGGATGTCGACGGCCGCCACGATCCGCTCGGTCACTTCCGCCGGGGTCGCCTCGACCAGCAGCATGCTCGCACCGGCCTCGCGCATCGCGACGGCATCATCGATCAGTGCCAGCGCCGACGCCGCGCTCTTGCCTGCGGCGTAGTAGCCGCCATGGCGCTTGGCGTGCTGAGGCCTGCTGCCGATGTGCGCCACGACAGGGACGCCAGCGCGCGCGAGCAGCGCCACCAGCGGCGCGAAGGAACGATCCACCTCCAGCTTGACGACATCCGCCATGCCCTCGGTCATGAATCGGCCTGCGTTGCGCACGCCATCCGCGTCGGATGCGTGGTAGCTCATGAAGGGCATGTCGGCCATCACCATGCATCCGGGCGCGCCGCGCTTGACGCCCGCCGTGAGCTGGATGAGGAAATCGAGCGGCGCGTGGACCGTCGATGGATGCCCGAGCACGATCTCCGCGGCGGTGTCGCCCACGAGCAGAACATGGATGCCGGCGCGGGCGAGCCACCTGGCCGTCGTGGCGTCGTAGCACGTCAGGCAGGCGAACCTTCCGCCCGCACGGACAATCCTCTGCAGTGACCTCATGGACACGACCTCGCTCGCGGCGTCGCTCATGCCGCAAGTGTAGGAGCGGCTACTCCGCGCCCGGTCCCATGCCGAAGGGCCCGCGCATGGGATTCGAGACGAGGTTGTCGCGCCCGAGCACCAGGATGTCACCGATCTCGACCGCCTCCCGGAAGCTCTCACGCGCACGCTCGACATCCGCGCACGGCGATATCAGTCGCCCGGCCGCCAGGTGCTCGATGGTCGGGATCGCGTCGCCGCAGATCAGCACCGTGTCACGGCGCTGCGGCAGCAGCAGACCGGCGTTCCCCTCGGTCACGCCCGGCAGCGGGAAGAGGTCCACGCCCTCCGCGAGCGAGTCAGGGCAGTCGCGGCACCGCTCGAGCAGCGCCTGCTCGACGCGGACGATGCGTGCCACCTCCTCGTCATCCGCCTCGTCGGCCTCATCGAGGCGCTCGCGCAGCGACGCATCCATCACGGCGCGCTCGGCCTCCGGGATCCACCATCGCGCGCCGTCGAAGGCCGCGATGCCGCGGCGGCGCATCGGGTTGAAGTTCGTGAGGAACACGTCGGTGATGCGCTCGGGGCCGATGCCTGCGCGCTCGGCGAGGCGTGGCAACAGGATCTGCGGCGGCAGCGAGGGATCCACAAGGATGCGCCGCTCGCCGGCGGTGACGAGCGATGTGGTCGCGTGCGCAGGGCGCACCTCGCCCTTCTCGTCCCAGAGCGGGTGAGCTGCCATCGCGCCAATCGAGATGACCCTGTACTCGGCCACGGCGCGAGTCTACGGACGCGCAGGTCGCCCGGCGCTCAGCCGCAGGAGCCCCACGACGCGAGCACCATGGTGAGGTCCACGCCGTCCACCGTGCCGCTGCCGTCAACATCGCCTGGAAGCGAATCACCCGAGGCCCCGAACCCTGCGAGCACCTGCACGATGTCAAGGCCATCAACCGAACCACTGCGGTCGATGTCGGCCGGGCACGGCATCGGTGCCTTGCCGCGCAGCACGATCACATGCGATGCGCCAGTCGTGATGCGCTGCACAGGCCCCAGATTCGCAGGAATTCCGAGCTGCCCGAAGTCGTTCACGCCCCAACCGACCACGCGCCCATCCGTGGTGAGAGCCACCGAGTGCTGGCGGCCCGCAGCGATTGCCACGCAAGGCCCGAGCGTCGAGGGAATCGTGGTCTGCCCGCTCGTGCCCAGGCCCCAGCAGCGCACGATCCCATCCGCACGGAGCGCCATGTTGTGGTTTCCGCCGGCGGACACCTGGACGCATCCATCGACGCCCGGCGGCACGCTTGCCTGCCCACTCGAGTTGCGTCCCCACGCGATCACGCCTCCATCCTCCCGCAGCGCAAGCGAGTGCGACTCGCCGCCTGACACCTGCGTGCAGGACGATGCCGTGGCCGGCACCGCACACTGCAGGAAGTCGTTGCGTCCCCATGCGACGGCCATGCCATTCGCGTCGACGGCAAGGCTGTGCTGGTAGCCGGCCGCTACGAAGCGCGCCCCTGCGGCGAGGCTGTTGGGCACCACGCACTGCGCGAAGTCATTGCGACCCCAGCAGTCGACCCCCATGTCCTCGCGAAGGGCCATCGAGTGACCGTCGCCCGCGGCGATCGCCACGCATCGGCCGAGCCCGGACGGCACGTTGCTCTGGCCCTCGTCGTTGCGGCCCCACGCCGACACGATGCCCAAGTTGTCGATCGCGAGCGTGTGGTTGCGGCCACCGGCGATGTCCATGACTTCGCCCATGCCCGACGGCACGCTGCACTGTCCGCTGCTGTTGGATCCCCACAGCGCGACCGACCCGCCCGACCTCACGGCTGCACTGTGGTAGAGGCCCGCCGCGATGGCGGTCGCCGATCCGACGCCCGCAGGGACCGAAGACTGCCCAAGGTCATTGCGGCCCCAGCACACGACCTGGCCGTTCTCCCGGAGTGCCACGGTGTGCCATCCGCCTGCGGCGATCGCAACGCACTCGCCTAACCCTGAGGGCACAGTTGACTGGCCGGAGTCGTTGCGGCCCCAGCATGCCACCGACCCGTCGGCGCGGAGCGCCACCGTGTGTGCACCTCCTGCAGCGATCGCAGTCACCTGCGTGAGACCTGACGGAACGGTCGCCTGCCCGTGGGAGTTGGATCCCCAGCACGCTGCTGTCCCGTTCGCGCGGAGCGCCACCGAGTGGAAGCCGCCGCCCGAGATATCGGTGCATGCGCCGAGTCCGGTCGGGGTCGCGCACTGCCCCTCGAGCGTGCGCCCCCACGCCACGACCGCCCCGCCAGCGCGAATCGCCAGCGAGTGGTACCAGCCGGCGGCGATGCGCTCGCACGCGCCAAGCGATGGAGGTGCGCTCGCCTGGCCATCGCTGTCGGATCCCCAAGCCCACACCGAGCCGTCTGAGCCAAGTGCCATAGTGTGGTACCAGCCGGCCGCAACTCCGGTCGCGGTGCCGAGCCCAGCGGGCACTGAGCACTGGCCAGATCCGTTCCATCCCCAGCATGCCACGGTGCCGTCCACCCTCAGCGCAGCCGAGTGGAGGCTGCCCAGCGCAACCGACTCCACGTTTGCGCCGAGTCCCTCAAGGTTGCTGAATCCCGTGGAGCCCCACGCGATGACGCCGGAGGGTGGCGCAGTGTCCGCGCGCACGTGCGATGCCGTACATGAGAGTGCGCCAACGGCGACCGCGCACGGAAGCCATCTTGATGGAACAGATGGATGTCGTTCCCACGAGCGCATTGAGACCAGCCGCAACCTAGCCCGGTTTCTGTGGCAGTCCACGCGACAGAGGATGATTGCGCACGGCCTGCACGAGACGCAATCGCAGTGCAGCTGACCGCACCACGCGGTCCGCACCAGTCCCTACTATCGCGCCGTGTTCGTGTACCGGAAGGGCATCTTCTGCCTTGAGTCCGAGTGGTTCGGGCTCATGTCGCCCATGTCGGTTCGATATGCGCTTGATTTCCTGAAATCAAGCGATTACCGAATTCCGGTCATCCACCGCGACGTGGCCACGGCCGCGGAGATCGCCCACTACATGAGGAAGTGGACGATGCAGTCGCACGAGGGCTACTCGATCCTCTGGATCGCGATCCACACGCGCCGTGGCCTCCTTCTGCCCGGTGATGTCCGCAGGTCCTCCGAGCGAATGGACCTCGATGCCCTTGAGTCGTGCCTTGCCGGCAAGTGCCGGGGCAGGCTCATCCACTTCGGCGGATGCCGCACGATCGCGCTCCCAGCGCGCCGGATCAGGCAGTTCCTCCGAGTGACCCGCGCCGTGGCGGTCTCGGGGTTCCGCGAGGAGGTCGAGTGGACCGAGTCCACGCTCTTCGAGATGAGCTACTTCGTGGCGCTGCAGCACCACCCGCTCACGCCCTCCGGCATGCGCAAGGTCGCACTGCACATGCGGCGACACCATGGGCAGGGCGTCGAGGAGTTTGGGTTCTCGATGGTGACGGCACGCTAGGTGCCCTCAGGACCGCACCGCCCGAGCCCGCCGCGCACGAGTCAGTCCGCCTGAGACTCGCGCGCGAGGCTCGCCAGCGGGTGCCGCGGGTCCTCCATCTTCACGCGCATCGCCTCGGCGACGTTGGGCGGCACGAACCGGCTCAGCGCATCGAGCGAGCCGCCGAACCCGGCGATCTGCCGTATGAGGCTCGACGACAGGAACGCGTGCGACTCGCCGGTCACCACGAAGACGGTCTCGATGCCGGCGACCTGCCGGTTGGTGATCGCGAACTGGCACTCCGAGGCGAGGTCCGTGACGTTGCGGATGCCGCGGATGATCGCCACCGCACCCCTGCTCCGCGCGAAGTCGACAGTGAGCCCCGAGTAGCGCGCCACGCTGCACGCGGCAGCGCTCGGGTCCGATGCCGCGAGCTGCTGCACAAGGGGCGTCAGGAGGGCCACGCGCTCTTCCGCCGTGAAGAGCTCCACCTTGTCTGGGTTTCGGCCCACGCCCACGACGATCTCGTCAAAGAGCTTCCGCGCACGGGAGAGCACATCGAGGTGCCCGTGCGTCGGAGGGTCGAACGAGCCGGTGTAGATCGCAAGGTGACGGGCTGCCACGGGGATGGAGTGTATGAGCGCGTTCCGGGGAGAAAATCGGCGGATTGGGCTTGCAGTGCGGCGGCCGAATTCGACTGTTGTGGATGTCAGGCGAGTCGCGGAGGGAGCGACTCACCTGGCACCGGCTGCTCCCGTGCGCGGAAGCTCCTCCCCGTCCGACCGCGCGCGGGACCAGCCGCACAGGCGAGGCGCGCGTGCAGTGCAGCGGCCTTCGAGAAGAGCAACCCTGGATCGGCCCCGACTCGGATCGTCTCCCCGAGCGGGGCCTCATTTTGCGCTCGACTCGCGCCGCAAGTCCGCACTCCGGGGCTCGAGAGCGCCGAGAGCTCCGCGTCAGGGCACCGGGCCCCACCGCACGAGCACATAGGCGAGGTCGTTGCCGTCCACATCGCCGTCCTGGTCGATGTCGCAGATACCACCTGTCGTCTCGCTCCATGCGACAAGAACGAACGCGAGATCGACGCCGTCGATGATCCCGTCGAGGTTGAAGTCGCCATAGGCGCGCTCGCAGGAGTCGGGCCGGCCGTCAGCATCTGTATCCGTGATCGTGCCGCGCTCGCAGGCATCGAAGATGCCATTGCCGTTGCAGTCGCCCTCGCCCGCCGCCAGCTGGCAGTCGTCGGGCTGGCCGTCCTGGTCGCAGTCGTTGCCCGGGCCGAAGTAGCTGACGCGGACGCGCGTGAGCCCACTGGAGCACTCCGTGGACGACACGTCTGCGCTGGCGACGAGCCTCACGCGAACTTCCCCGGCAGTCGTCGCGCGCTCCATCACGTTGAGCCAGTCGAACATCGAGAGCGTCAGGCTCGCGCTGCTGGGCTCCGCAGGGCACTCCTGCCCGCCGCTTGCGAAGAGGTTGCCGCCGTATGAGATCCCGTTGAGCGTGAGCACGACGTACTCGTTGATCCCGTCGAGGTCACCGCGCACATCCACCTGCACGTGCACGTCGCTCGAGGCCTGGACCTGCCCGGTCAGCACCGACTCCACAGGCTGCTCGGTCCCGACGGCACCCATGTTGCCGGTGTCGCTATCGATGTAGCCATCCTCGCACTCGTCCGGCACCCCATTGGAGTTGCAGTCGGCGAGCCCGCCGTCCGCGATCTCGTAGGAGTCGGGAATCCCGTTGCCGTTGCAGTCCGCCTGGCACGAGTCGGGCACGCCGTTGCCGTCGGCATCGGCAGACTGGCCGCCTGCGATGTCACAGGTGTCGGGGACACCGTTGTCGTTGCAGTCATCGGCGACCGAGCATGCGTCGCCCACTCCATCGCCGTCGCAGTCGGCTTGAGTCGCATTGGGAACGTCAGGGCAGTTGTCGATGCAGTCGGGGACCGTATCGAAGTCGGTGTCCGTTTCCGGGTTGCCGCAGCCGCAGTCACCCGGCTCGAGCTTGGCCGGATCGCTCGGGCAGTTGTCACCGCCGTCGGTCACCCAATCCGCGTCCGGCGCCGCGCACGCAGACGTCTCCGTCGCCGAGTCGCCGTAGCCGTCACCATCCGCATCGAGGTAGTAGGGCCGGAACTCGAGCCCGTCGTCGGCCAGCCCGTTGCAGTTGTCGTCGATGCCGTTGCAGGTCTCCGCTGCGCCAGGGTTGACTGCAGGGTCGTTGCTGTCGCAGTCGCCAGCCACTGTGACGAAGCCCGCCGGCGCATCGCATGCCTGCACACTGGCGGCAGCGTCGCCGAAGCCATCGCTGTCGGCGTCGCTGAAGAAGGTCACCTTGTCCGGTGCGTCGGCGTCGACGTCGTCGTACACGTCGTTGCAGTTGTTGTCGGTGCCGACCGTCGCGCACAGCTCGGGCGCACCGGGGAACGCTGCGCCATTCGAGTCGTCGCAGTCGCCGCCCGCAGCCGAGTGGCCAGCCGGCGCCGAGGTCTCGCAGAAGCTCGCCGTCGCGTCCGATCCGAACCCGTCGCCATCGCCGTCCACGAAGTACGACACCGGGGCGATGAGGTCGCCGTTGCCTGGGCACGTGTCGCCCGCGACCGCCACGAAGCCCTCCGGCGCCGTGCACGCGCGCTCGACGACCGACGCATCGCCGTACCCGTCGCCGTCGCTGTCGCCGTAGAAGTCCGACTTGTCCGGTGCGTCGGCGTCGACGTCGTCGTACACGTCATTGCAGTTGTTGTCGGTGCCGACCGTCGCGCACAGCTCGGGCGCGTTGGGGAACACGGCTCCGCTCGCGTCATCGCAGTCGCCGCTGGTGGACGAGTGGCCCGACGGCGCCGACGTCTCGCAGAAGCTCGCCGTCGCGCTCGAGCCGAACCCGTCGCCATCGCCGTCCACGAAGTACGACACTGGCGCGATGAGGTCGCCATTGCCAGGGCACGTGTCGCCCGCGACCGCCACGAAGCCCTCCGGCGCCGTGCACGCGCGCTCGACGACCGACGCATCGCCGTACCCGTCGCCGTCGCTGTCGCCGTAGAAGTCCGACTTGTCCGGTGCGTCGGCGTCGACGTCGTCGTACACGTCATTGCAGTTGTTGTCGGTGCCGACCGTCGCGCACAGCTCTGGCGCACCAGGGAACG
>CAZKTN010000018.1:0-50386 GCA_964555705.1 uncultured Isosphaeraceae bacterium
GCACGTTCTTGCGCATCGCCTTGATCGACTCGCGCGCGATGATCTTGCCGCCGATGGCGGCCTGGATCGGGATCTCGAACTGGTGGCGGTCGATCTGCTCCTTGAGCTTGACCAGGATCAGCCGGCTGCGGTGCTCGGCGAAGTCCCGGTGCACGATGAGCGAGAGCGCCTCGACGGGCTCCCCGTTCACCAGGATGTTGACGCGCACGAGGTTGTCGGGGCGGTAGCCCACGATCTGGTAGTCCATCGTGCCGTAGCCGCGCGTGATCGACTTCAGCTTGTCGTAGAAGTCGTAGATGATCTCGGCGAGCGGCAGCTCGTAGTCGAGGATCTGCCGCGTCTCGCTGACGAACCGCTGCTCGAGGAATCGGCCGCGCCGCGAGTCGCAGAGCTTCATGAGGTCCCCGATGCACTCGTTGGGGCACATGATCTCGATCTTGACGATCGGCTCGCGGATTGCGCGGATCTGCGATGGATCAGGCAGGTCCGCCGGGTTGTGGATCTCGACCTCGGTGCCGTCGGTCATGTCCACCATGTACTTGACGGTGGGTGCCGTCTGCACGACCTCCACGCCGCCCTCGCGCTCGAGCCGCTCCTGCACGATGTCCATGTGCAGCAGGCCGAGGAACCCGCAGCGGTAGCCGAAGCCGAGCGCCTCGGAGTGCTGGATCTCGAAGGTGAAGCTGGCGTCGTTGAGGTGCAGCTTCTCGATCGCCTCGCGGAGCGCCTCGAAGTCCGCCTTCTTGCCGGATCCCGCCTCGGAATCGGCGCTCGAGGGGTAGAAGTCGCAGAAGACCATCTGCTTGGGCTCCTCGTATCCGGGGAGCGCCTCCGCCGCAGGGTCACCGTCGATGGTGATGGTGTCGCCGACGCGCACGTCGCCAAGGCTCTTGATGCTCGCGCTGATCGAGCCGACCTGCGCCCAGCCGAGCTCCTTCACCCGGGTGGGGTGAGGCGTGTAGCGGCAGATCTCGGTAACGCCGAAGGTGCGCCCGGTGCCCATCATGCGGATCTTGTCGCCCACGCGCAGCTTGCCGTCGTAGATGCGCACGTAGACCACGACGCCGCGGTAGTCGTCGTACTTGGCGTCGAAGATCAGCGCTCGCAGCTTGTCGGTCTGCTGCGGCTTGGGCGCCGGCAGCTTCGCGCAGATGGTGTCGAGAAGCTCGGTGATCCCCTGCCCCGTCTTGGCGCTGACGCTGATGCAGTCCTCGGCAGGAAGCCCGAGCACCTGCTCGACCTCCATCGCGACGCCGTCCGGGTCCGCCGCCGGGAGGTCGATCTTGTTGATGACCGGGATCAGCTCGAGGTTGTTCGCGACTGCGAGGTACGCATTCGCGACGGTCTGCGCCTGCACGCCCTGGGTCGAGTCGACCACAAGCACCGCACCCTCGCACGCGCTCAGCGCACGGCTCACCTCGTAGGCGAAGTCCACGTGGCCAGGGGTGTCGATGAAGTTGAGCTCGTAGTCCTCGCCGTTGTAGGTGTGGTGCACCGTCACCGCACTGGCCTTGATGGTGATGCCGCGCTCCCGCTCGAGGTCCATCGAGTCGAGGAACTGCTGGCGCGCCTCGCGCTGCGAGAGCGCCTTCGTCGCCTGCAGCAGGCGGTCCGCGAGGGTGCTCTTGCCGTGGTCGATGTGCGCGATGATGGAGAAGTTGCGGATGTGCACGGCGGGCATCCCGGCCTGCGCCGAGTCGGGTGATTCTAGCGCGCGAGCGCGTCGGCAAATGCGCGTGCCATTGTGCGCTTCACGTGAGCCATCGGGGGAGCGCACCCCGCCCCGCCGAGCTCCGACTCCATGCTGGTGACCGGCCGGCCCACAAGCCCGCACGGCACAATCGAGTCGAAGTGGCGGAGGTCGGGCGCCACATTGAGCGCAAGCCCATGGAAGGTGCACCACCGCGAGACCCGCACGCCGAGCGCGCAGATCTTGCGTCCGCCCTTCCCGTCATGGCCACCGACCCACACGCCGGTGGCGGACTCGTCACGCGCGCCTTCGATGCCCCAGTGCGCGACGGTCCGGATGACGCACTCCTCGAGCAGGCGCATCCAGCCGTGGATCCGCAGCCCGACGGCGTTGAGGTCCGCGATCGCGTACGCCACGAGCTGCCCCGGACCGTGCCAGGTCACATCCCCGCCGCGGTCGGTCTCCACGAGCTCGACGCCGCGGGCAGCCAAGGCCTCCCGCGAGAGGAGCACGTTGCCGGGCGCGGACGGTCGCCGCGATACGGTCACCACAGGAGGGTCGTGCTCGAGCAGCAGCAGCGACGCGGGGCCGCTTCCGTTCTCCCTGGCCGCCACCAGCTGCGCGTGCAGCGCCAGCTGCAGCGCGTAGGCATCCGCATACGAGATGCGTCCCACGTCCCACGCGCGCAGCTGCGGCGTCTCGAGCAGGCACTCGCCGAGCCTGCCGCTGCCGCTGGGCAGCGTCGGGTCAGGTGTCGTGGCGTCCACAGGGCGATCGTAGGTGGCGCCGCGCAGATATCGTTCACGCCCATGGCGAAGATCCACCCGAGCGCCTGCATCGACGGCGACGTGACACTGGCCGATGACGTGGTGGTGGGTCCGGGCTGCGTGATCACCGGCAGGCCGGGTCCGGTGCGCATCGGCGCAGGCACTGTGCTGCGCGCGCAGGTGCACATCGAGGGGCCCTGCACCATCGGCGAGCGCAACACCTTCTATCCCTGCACGAGCGCAGGCTTCCCCCCGCAGGACGTGAGCTTCGATCCCGCGCTGCCCGGGCCCGGACTGTTCATCGGCGACGACAACATCTTCCGCGAGGGATTCACCGCGCACCGCGGCAAGACGCAGCAGCCCACCCGCATCGGCAACGGCAACTACTGGATGGCCAACTCCCACGTGGGCCATGATGCGGTCGTCGGCAACAGGTGCATCATCGCCAACGGCGCGATGCTTGGAGGCCACGTGGAGATGGCCGACCGCGTTGTCGTGGGCGGCAACGCGACGATCCACCAGTTCGTGCGCGTCGGCGAGGGCGCGCTGATCTCGGGGCTTACGGGCATGTCGAAGGACCTCTGCCCCTGGTTCACGCTTACCGCGATCAACGTGGCCGGCTCGATCAACGTGATCGGGCTCCGCCGCGCTGGCGCGTCGCCGCAGCGCATCGACGCGGTGCGTTGGGTCTACCGCACGATCTGCCGCACAGGGCTCACCATTCCGCGCGCCATCGAGCGGCTGCGCGAGCGAGAGAGCGACCCGATCGTCGCCGAGTACATCGCCTTCGCCACGCGCTCCCAGCGCGGCGTGCTCACCGCACGTGGCCGTGGCTCGGACCAGCCCAAGACGGCCTCTCGCGCGGGGGCGCATGCGGGCGCCGCCGGCGACGGCGAGTAGGCTCAGGACAGGCATGGACGCCTGCATGAGCGCATCACTCTGCATCCTCGCGAGCGGCTCGAGCGGCAACGCAAGCGCGATCTCGTTCGACGCCAGTGGCCGCTTCATCCTCGTCGATGCGGGACTCTCGCCCTCGCGTGTGCGGGTGCGGCTCGCGGAGTCGCGCGGGCCGTTCGAGCGGCTGCGGGCGATCCTGCTGACGCACCTTGACCATGACCACTGGCACAAGGACTGGGGCAAGCAGCTTGCGCGATCGCCTGTGCCGGTGCTGATGCGACGCGAGCACGCAGCGGAGGCTGTCGACCTCGGCGTGCCCGCCGAGTGCGTCACCGTGATCGGCGACTCGGCGCGGCTGGGAGACGCGGCCACCGTGCGCGCCTGCGCGGTGCCCCACGACGAGGTGGGCTCCACCGCATACCGCTTCGACTGCACGCACGGAAGCATCGGATTCGCGACCGACCTTGGCCGCGTCACCGACGAGCTTCATGCGATGCTCGAGGGCGTCGACACGCTCGCGATCGAGAGCAACTACGACCCCGCGATGCAGATGGCCTCCCCACGCCCCGCGTTCCTCAAGCGCCGCATCATGGGCGGCGCGGGACACCTCTCGAACGAGCAGGCGACGGCGGCCGCGTCGATCGTCGCGGAGTCAGGGCGCCTGACGCACGTGGCGTTCATCCACCTCTCGCGCGACTGCAACGCGCCTCACATCGTCGAGTCGCTCGCGCGCGAGCGGCTGCAGTCCGCGGGCTGCTCCATCGTGGTGAGCACGCGCGAGCGGCCCACCCCGCTCATGCAGGTGTCGCGGGCGGCTCCGGCCTCTCCCGCCCCTCCCATGACGCATCCCATCGCAGCGGGATGACCCGGCCCCCAAGCGCCTGCGACTGCATCGCATGCCACGCGTCGCGCGGCTGCAGGAAGTGCCCAAGCGGCTGCCCATCCTCGCGGAGCGGCACGAGCAGCGGCATGCCTGGAGGCAGCGCATCGAGCGGCGCGACGAGGTCCTCGGTGGCGATCCCGCCGTCGTCGAACTGCCGGTAGACCTGCACCGGATCAGTGGCCTCGCCCACCGTGCACCCGGGGACATCCGGCACGATGCCGCCCACCCACCATGCGACCGGGCACCCCGGCATCACGGGCGTGCCTGGCGCCATCACCGCCACCGTCCGCGGCATGTCCGCAACGCGAAGGTCGACTTCAGGCATCGCGAGCGTGCCCGGCCCCATCCACCATGAGATGCGCATGCCTGTCCATGCGGCGCGGTCGAGTGCGCGCCGCGCATCATCGAGGATGTCCAGGATCGCATCGGGCATCGGCTCGCCGCGCCAGAGCGAATCGAGCGCCGAGGCTGCCCGGGTCACCGTCACAGCCGCGCGGTCGCGCGCGAGCGGCTGTTCGGTGTCCGCAAGCGTCCCGAGCTCCTTCAGCGCGTGGGTCACGGCCTGCAGGCGGATGATCTCCGGCACCGACTGGCTCCACCGGTGGCCCTCGGCATCTCGCGGCCACGCACGTGCGGCTGCGGCCAGCTCGGTCCATCGCGCCAGAAGCGCGGCCCACGAAAGCGGATCTGCGGCGGACATTGCGCGATCCTAGGGCCGACCTCCGGACGCTACCCTCCTGCGCTCCCATGAGCGACACGCTCACGCACGAGTGCGGACTTGCGCTGGTCCGGCTTCGTCATCCCCTCTCCTGGTACAGGGAGCGGCATGGCGATGTGCTGTGGGGCCTTCGGCGCCTCTACCTGCTGATGGAGAAGCAGCACAACCGGGGGCAGGATGGCGCCGGCATGGCCACAGTCCGCTTCGACATGCCGCCAGGCGAGGTGTTCCTCGAGCGAATGCGCTCGGCCAAGCGAAATCCCATAGAGCGGCTCTTCGACGAGGCGCTCACGCCCGCGCGCCGCATGTCGGACCGTGACCTCGCGCAGCTCGATGAGGTGACGCTGAAGTCGCGCGTGCCCATGCTGGGCGAGGCGATGATCGGGCACCTTCGCTACGGGACCTTCGGCGGACGCACCGCCGAGGCATGCCATCCCTTCGTGCGCAGGTCAATCGTCGCGAGCCGCAACCTCGCGCTCGCGGGCAATTTCAACCTGACCAACTCGCCCGAGCTGTTCGACCTGCTGGTCTCCTACGGGCTCGCGCCTGTCGGCTCGAGCGACACTGGCGTGGTGCTCGAGAAGATCGGCTACTCGCTCGACCGCGACCACGACACGCTCATCGGCGCGATGGGTCCAGGCAGCTTTGTGGGGCTCGACGGACGCGCGCTCGCTGACGAGGTCTCGCGGCAGCTCGACTACGGGCGGATCCTGCGTCGCGCGGCGGAACCCTTCGACGGCGGGTACGTGCTTGCGGGCCTCGTGGGCAACGGCGACTGCTTCGTGTGCCGCGATCCGGCCGGGATCCGGCCCGCATTCGTGCTCCAGACCGACGAGGTCATCGCCGTCGCAAGCGAGCGGCCGGCGCTCGCGGGCATCTTCGATGTGCCTGTCGAGCAGGTCCGCCCGCTCGAGCCCGGCACCGTGCTCACCGTCAAGCGCAGCGGCGAGGTGGCGCACCAGCGGTTCGCCGATCCCCGGCCTGCGCGCCAGTGCACCTTCGAGCGCATCTACTTCAGCCGCGGCAACGACCACGAGATCTACGCAGAGCGCAAGCGACTGGGCGAGGAGCTCGCGCCGAGGGTGCTGTCCCGGCTCGGGGACAGCGTCGACCGTGCGGTGTTCTCCTTCATCCCCAACACCAGCGAGAGCGCGTACCTCGGCCTCATGCAGGGCATAGAGCGCATCGTGCGCGAGCGCAACGCCGCCGAGCTCGAGGCCCTCGTGGCCGCGGGCACCGCAACGCCCGAGCGCATACGCGCGCTCATGGGCACCCGCGTGCGCGCCGAGAAGGTGGCGCACAAGGACCAGCGCCTGCGCACGTTCATCACGCATGACGCAGCACGGCGCGACCTGGTGTCGCACGTCTACGACATCACGCGCGGCACCGTCAATGCGGAGGACACGCTCGTCGTCGTCGACGACTCGATCGTGCGCGGCACGACGCTGCGCGACTCGGTCGTCACGATCCTCAGCAGGCTCCGGCCTTCGCGCATCCTGATCGCCAGCAGCGCGCCGCCCATCATGTACCCCGACTGCTACGGCATAGACATGAGCCAGCTCGGGCGATTCATCGCCTTCGAGGCCGCCGTCAGCCTGCTTGCCGCCCGCGGCGATTCAGCGCTGCTCGACGAGGTGCACACGCTCTGCGAGGCGCAGGAGTCGCTGCCCCCGGAGCGGATGCGCAACCACGTGCGGCTGATCTACGACCGTTTCACTCTCGACGAACTTTCCGCCGAAATCTCGAGGCTTCTCCGGCCCACCGGTCTTGCGTGGCAGGGCGAGGTCGAGGTCGTCTACCAGTCCGTGGATGGGCTGCACCGGGCGATGCCCGAGCACACCGGAGACTGGTACTTCACGGGCGAGTACCCGACACCCGGCGGCTACCGCGTGCTCAACCGCGCTTACCTGAACTGGCGCCGGCAGAACGACGGCCGCGCGTACTGATGGACTGATAACCCCGGGTGCCGTCCGGCAAAGTGCGGCGCCTTCCTTGACACCAGGCCCAAAGTCCGGTGTACTCGGCGATTCACTTATGGCTCGCTACATCGGACCCAAGGTCAAGCTCTCCCGCCGCGTCGGTGTCCCCATTGCGGACATCCCAAAGCACACCGCCAAGCGCCAGCTCACTGCGCCCGGCATGCACGGCTTCCGCGGCAAGCGGCCCAAGGCATACGGCATCCGCAAGGACGAGAAGCAGAAGCTGCGCTACCACTACGGCGTGCTCGAGAAGCAGTTCCGCCGCTACCTCGCGGAGGCCACGCGCGCCAAGGGCAACACGGGCGAGCTGCTCATGCAGTTCCTCGAGCGCCGGCTCGACAACGTCATCCGCCGCGCGGGCCTCGCGCGCACGATCTGGGCTGCGCGCCAGATGGTCGCCCACGGGCACATCCGCGTGAACGGCCGCAAGGTCGACCGTCCCAGCTTCAAGGTCGAGTCGGGCATGGTCATCACGCTCCGTGACGGCGTCCACAAGCTCGCGCGCGAGAACATGGAGAGCCTGGCTGGCCACGTGGTGCCGGGATGGCTCGAGGTCAACCCCGCCGAGCTCTCGGCGCGGGTGCTGGCCAACCCTGCCTCGGAGCAGATCCCCTTCGACGTCAACACGAACCTGATCGTCGAGCTCTACCGCTGATCCCTGCGTCCGCGGCCGCTCCACGGTCATGAGCACACGAGCGCGCGGACGCCACGGCGTCCGGGCGCTCGCTTGCCTTCTGCAGGACCCCTAACCTGCGCGCCGAAGAATCCCCCTCACAGACGGCCCACATCACATGCTCAAGATCTTCCGCAAGAACAAGCGAATCGCCCAGGTCGTGCTCGTGGCGGGTTCGGTACTCCTCCTCGTCTCGTGGCTCGTCGCCGACGGAAGCGCGCAGCTGCTCCAGGACGTGCTCTCCGGCACGTCCACGCACGCGCGCACCGCTGACGGCACGACGGTCTCGGTGGCCGAGGCCGAGCGCATGCGCCGCGAGTCGCGCGCCGCGTCGCTCGTAGGCAGCCAGGCGCTCGCCGTGCTCGGCGCCACGGACGACCCATCTCACTGGTATCTCCTGAGCCGCGAGGCGCAGGAGGCAGGGCTTGTGGGCGGCGTGGGCGATGGCCGCGCGCGGCTGGCGGACATCGCTGCGGCAAACAACGTCCCCGAGGACCAGCTCCTTGGAGGCCTGATGCGCGAGTCGCGGCTCAGCTCCACCGAGGTGCTGGAGACGCTCGCGAAGGTCAACGGCATCGAGCGCATGCTCGGCCTTGTGCTCAACAGCGGCGCAAGGCTCTCCGACCCTCGGATGCGCCAGGCGTCCGCCAGGCTGCAGCTCGGCGCCACGGGCGATGTGGTGGTGCTTGATGCGTCCACCGTCAACCTGCCCGGCATCCCTGACCCCACCGACGATGCGCTGCAGGCGCAGCTCGACGCGTACGGCTCTGCGCCCGTTGACCCCTCAGGCAGGACCTTCGGCTACCGCATGCCGGACCGCCTCAAGATCGAGTGGCTGCGCATCCCCTCTGCGTCGATCGCCGCAGCCGTGGAGAAGAGCGAGGCGGTGTCGAGCGTCGAGCTCCGCAAGTACTGGATCGAGAACCGCGCCGAGTTCGAGGCCGCCGAGGCGCTCTCAGCTCAGGCGCCGACGTTCGAGTCGATGCGCGAGACGGTGCGCGCTCGCGTCGTGGCCAGGATGATCGAGCAGCGCCGTGCCGAGATCGCCAAGTTCATGACGGACGAGATGGCGATGGCGCTCCGCGGCGTGCCCCAGCGCAACGGCTACTACGAGCTTCCCGAGGATGCGGCATCCCGTCCTGGCCTCACCATCGCCTCGCTGTCGGAGCTTGTGCAGAAGCGCTTCGGCATCGCCGCGCCCGAGATCGGCTCGATCACCGACCGCTGGATCGAGCCGCGCGAGATCGACACCGTCGCCGGGCTCGGCACCGCCACCACCGACCGCTTCGGCGCGACGCCGGTCACGGCGTCGCAGCTCGCCGCAAGCGTCAAGGAGTTCGGCGGCAAGCCCACGATGGTCGCCCAGCGCGGGGTCCCGAGCCCTGTGCTCACGTCGCCCGACGGCAACCTCCTCGTGTTCACGGTCACCGAGGCGGACGCCTCGCGTGCACCTGCGAGCGTCGCCGAGGTGCGCGATGCGCTCGTGCGCGACGTGCGCAGGATCGCGGCCTTCGAGCGCCTCATGGCGATCGAGTCGGAGATTGCGGCGCTTGCCGGCACGGCAGGGCTCGATGCCGTTGCATCGACCTACGGCGCGAAGGTCGACCCCTTCGTCGAGGTGCGCGCGGCCGACCCGATGTTCCTCCAGTTCGGCATGCGCATGCCAACTGCCCTTCCAGTCATCGGCGCAGACCAGGTGGTGGCCGATGCGCTCGCGGACAGGGCATTCGCGCTGCCGCCCCAGGCTGACCTGGCCTCACTTCCCCCAGCGGACCGCACATTCGTGATCGGTGCTCCCGCGCGACTCACGCTCGCCGTGGTGCGCATCGACTCGCTCAAGCCAATGAACGAGGGCGACCTCGCGCGGCTCATGGCCAACGACCGGTTCCGGAGCTCGCTCGCCCTGCAGGACGTGGACGAGACCGCGCTGCAGATGTTCTCGCGCGATGCGCTCGTCACGCGCTACGGCTACCAGCAGGTCACGCCATCGCGCGAGGATGCCGATGATGCGACGGCAGATGCAGGAACGACTGCGCCAGCGGGAGGCCCCGCTGGCCCGGCAACCACAGGGTCCGCGAAGCCCGCAGCGCCCGCGCCCGCTCCTGCGACGGCCGGCTGAGCCCTCCGATGAGCGATCCCCTGCCGAGCATTGCGTACGACCACTTCGCCAAGGTCGACCTTCGGGTGGCCACCGTGCTCAGCGCAGAGCCTCACCCCAACGCCGACAAGCTGCTGAAGCTCAAGCTTGACGATGGCACGCCCGAGGGGCGCCAGGTCTGCGCGGGCATCAAGCAGTGGTACGACCCCGCGACGCTCGTGGGCCGCCAGGTCGTCATCGTGGCGAACCTCGAGCCGCGCCAGCTCAGGGGCGAGATCAGTCAGGGCATGATCCTGGCCGCGAGCGACCTCCGTGACGTGCCACCTGCCGCAGCGCCTGCCGACGGCGCCGCCAAGCCTGGTCCTGACGCGCGCGACGTGATCCTCCTCACGGTGGACCGTGCGGTGAAGCCGGGCAGCAAGGTCAGCTGAGTCTGCGTGATTCTCGGGGACTCCGATTGACTCCGCGCGAGGCGGCGTTACTGTGCCAAAGTTCATGAAGCGTCCCGCCGTTTGACGGGACCGCGCGACGGTTGGCCATGTGGCAACTCGCGCGACTGCCCTACCCAGTGCGCATGAACCGCGCGAGGCCGATCCAGGGCCGGTCCTGCGCGCCGCTGACAGTCCCGCCGAACTCCGCGCCAATGAAGTCACGAGCGCAGCCGCACGCACGCATGAGGGGACGCCGTGCGCCCACGTCCCCGGAATCACTCCCTCCACCGAGGCCGGTCATTGTCGACGACCGGATGACGACCCCGTGGCGCGACGCTGCAGTGATCCGCGTCGGCGGAGCATGCGCACGCATCATCAGGATCGTGGAGCGCCGCATGGAGGGCCGCTGGCTCTATCTGGCAATCCGGGGATCGACAGGACGGCGCTTCGAACGCGTCGTCACGCCAGAGACCGATGACGGCGCATACATGCTCGAGCCTGCCCATAGCGAGTTGCGTCTTGACACCGATGCGCTGCTCGACGCGATGCACCGCGCACGCGTCAATGACGGCGGTGCGGCGGGCCATGGGCATGACCTCCTGCTGCACTGGCTCGGCCACGAGATCCTGCGCGATCCTGCACGTCGATCCACCCGCGCCGGCGAGATCGCGCTGCTTCAGGTGGTGCGCGTCAGCAGCGCGATGCACCCTGAGCTTGGCGCGCTTGCCGCACAGCACATCGAGCAGTTCGTGTACGAGTGGGTCCCCGGATCGCCGATCTGCGCGTGAGCCCAGTCACACGCCGACTGCGGCAGCATCACGGTCGCTGAGCATGCCGCCGTCGCTGCGCTGTCGCACGGTGCCGTCGCGTCGCCAGCTGCGCTCGCACCGTGGCTCGCCGCGGAGGTCCTCGACCTGCACCTGGCCAGCAGGCAGTCCTGCGTCAAGCCTCACGCGCGAGACGCCCATCAGGTCGGCCAGCTCCGCGCGCACCTGGGCCAGCTCGCCCGACGGATCGCCTACGACGAGACCCGCATCAAGCGGGTTCTCCACGCCGCGCGACTTCGCCTCGTCGAGCGCCTTCAGCGCCGCATCGCGCGCGGACATCGCCGAGGCCCATGCCGGCAACGCCATCTCGACGTGCGAGTCGAGCCCAAGGTGCACCTGCGAGAACAGCATCGGCGCATCGTCGCCGCGCATCGCGCGCCACGCCTCCTCCGCAGTGTGCGGGAGGATCGGCGCAAGCATCCGGCACAGCGCCTCCGCGCACAGGCGCATCGCGCGCTGCGCCGACCGCCGCCGTGGCGCGTCGGCCGCATCGCAGTAGAGGCGGTCCTTGACGGCCGCGCAGTACACCGCCGAGAGCGTCTCGTTGCAGAGCCTGAAGATCGCCAGGTGCGCATCGCGGAACCGCCACTGCGCGAACGCGTGCCGGACGTCATGCTCGACCCGCGCGAGCTCTGCGATGATCCAGCCGTCGACCGACGAGGGGTCTGCGGCGCACGCCCACGCGTGGAGCGTCGCGTCATCGGCGGACCCAGCCGCCTCGCCGTCGAGGTTCGACAGCAGGAACCGGACCGTGTTGCGCACCTTGCGGTAGCTCTCGCCCGCGATCCTGAAGTACTCGGTGTCGATGCGGATGTCGGCGTCGTACGCGAGGCCCGACACCCACCAGCGCGCAACCTCCGCGCCAAACTCCTTGAGCAGGTCCTCCACGTCGAGTGCGTTGCCGAGGCTCTTGCTCATCTTGTGGCCGTTTCGGTCCACCATGAACCCGTGCGTCAGCAGCGCCTTGAAGGGCGGCGCACCCGTCGCGCCGAGCGCCGGAAGCAGCGAGAGCTGGAACCACCCGCGGTGCTGGTCCGAGCCCTCGAGGTAGAGCTCGCTCGGGATCCCGAACCCGCGTCGCTGCAGCACGCTGTGCCAGCTCGAGCCCGCCTCGAACCACACGTCGAAGATGTCCGGCAGCCGCACCAGCGCGCTCACGTCGAGCCCCGCTGGCGCATCAGGGTCGCGCGCCGCGTCGTACGACGCAAGCAGCTGCGCAGGGGTCTCGGTGAACCACGCGTCGCTGCCCGCCTGCGCAAACCGTGCGGCGACCGCACGCACGCTCGAGGGCGTCATGAACACGCGGCCATCGGGCATCGTGAATGCGGGGATCGGCAGGCCCCACGCGCGCTGGCGCGAGATGCACCAGTCGGGACGGTGCTCGAGCATGCCACGCATGCGGTTGCGGCCCCACTCGGGCGCGAAGTCGATGTGTCGCTCCACGGCATCGAGCGCCATCTGCCGCAGCGTGCGCCCCTTCGCTGGCCCGGACGCGCGGCCCGGCCGGTCCACGCCGACGAACCACTGCTCGGTGGCACGGAAGATCACAGGCGTCTTGCTGCGCCAGTCGTGCGGGTAGCTGTGGACGAACGTGTGGTCGAACACGAGGTGCCCGCTCTCGCGCAGCCGCTCGGTGACGAGCGCATTCGCATCCCACACGCTGATGCCGCGCAGCCACTCGGGCACGCTGTCGTCGTAGGTGCCATCCTCGCGCACGGGGCAGTACACAGGAAGCCCCTCGCGGAGCCCGGTCTGGTAGTCCTCCTGGCCGTGGCCCGGCGCCGTGTGCACGAGGCCCGTGCCGTCCTCGAGCGTCACGTACTCGGCCGCCACCACACGGCCCTCACGCTCGCAGAACGGATGGCGGTACGTGAGCCCCACAAGCGCGGAACCGTCGCACTCCGCGAGCACGGCCACCTTCTCTGCGCCGATCGTCTCAGACACCTTCTTCAGGAGTTCGGTGGCGACGATCGTCACGGCGCCGTCGATCTCCGCAAGCGCGTACCGGAATCTTGGGTGCACCGCGACCGCAAGGTTTGCCGGCAGCGTCCACGGCGTCGTGGTCCAGATCATCAGGCACGGCGTGCACGGGCTCTCGGTGCCGAACGCGCGGTCGGCGCCCTCGCGGTCGGTCACCTCGAAGTCAACATAGACCGACATGTCGGTGCGGTCCTCGTACTCGAGCTCCGCCTCGGCGAGCGCGGTGCGGTTGGCGATCGACCAGTGCACGGGCTTGAGGTCGCGGTAGACGAATCCCTCCTCGAGCAGCCGCGCGAACACCTCAAGGGTGCCGGCCTCGTACTCAGGCTGCATCGTCATGTAGGGATGGTCGTAGTCGGCCACCGTGAGCAGGCGCTTCATCTGCGTCGCCTGCAGGCCG
This sequence comes from uncultured Isosphaeraceae bacterium, assembly GCA_964555705.1. Classification (GTDB taxonomy): domain Bacteria; phylum Planctomycetota; class Phycisphaerae; order Phycisphaerales; family SM1A02; genus ZLKRG44. The sequence goes on from CAZKTN010000018.1 coordinate 13,344, forward strand.
ATGAACTTCTGCGCGTACGCGGCGCACTCGCGGCGGATCGCCATGCGGCGCGTGTCGGCAGGCAGCGCATCGAGCTTCGCCGCCTTGCCCGACTCCACCATCGCGGTCACGACGCGGTGCTCGATCGGCAGGCCGTGGCAGTCCCAGCCGGGCACGTAGGCGCAGCGCCGGCCCTCCATCGTGACCGACCGCACCACGAGGTCCTTCAGGACCTTGTTGAGCATGTGGCCGACATGGATCGAGCCATTCGCGTAGGGCGGGCCGTCGTGAAACACGTACGGCTCCGCGCCCGCGCGCGCCTCGAGCACCTTCTCGTAGAGACCCTCCGAGGCCCATCGCTTGAGCGTGGCAGGCTCGGCCTGCGCCAGGTTGGCCTTCATCGGGAAGGCCGTCTTGGGCAGGTTCAGGGTGGACTTGTAGTCGCGCCGCTCGCTCGTGGCCATGGGGCGCCGATCATACGGCGACCGCCCACGTTCACGGCACCGCGCAGCCGCACTCAGCCCTCAGGCGACTCGCCCGGCTTCACGACCTCGTCGAGGTACTTCTGGAAGTCGCCCATCCTGTACGAGATGAAGCAGAACGCGTGGTGGAGCGTGAACCACTCGAGATCCTTGGGATCCTTGTCGAGGTCGGTGCGGAGACGGTTGAGCTCAGCCAGTACTCGTTCGGCCTTCATGGTGCGCGATGCTAGGCGCGCGCCGGGGAGAGCGACGCCCGCTGCGGTGGCCTACGCCGCCTGTGCGGTGCCCGCCACGCCGTCGCGCGTCACGATGAAGAAGTCGGTGGTGATCGGGTACGGCATGCGCTGGAAGTCGCGGTTCACGCGCTCGCGCACGCGGTCCACGAAGGTGTCGGGCCCGTCGGAGATCGCCAGGAACACGTCGCGCGCCGGAGTCGCCACATAGAAGTTCCCGCCGAGCTCGTTCGCCAGGCGCGCATGCAGACCCTCCATCAGGATGCGCGCCGCGTCGTACCCGTCGCGCAGCGACACGAACGCGGCACGGCCGCCATCCTTCGCCGAGATCATCTGCATCTCCATGCGGGGCCGGTAGCGCATGAGGTTACGGCGCGCGATCGACTCCAGGTCGTCTGGCTGCAGCCCCCAGCGGATCATCTGCTCGGTGGACACGCTGACCGTCACCTCGGGCATGTCGATCACGAACACGATCACGGTGCCGTTGACCCACGGGACGTGCGCGACCTGCTCGCGGTCGATCGTCTCGAAGAGCGACTCGGGCTGGATGCGCGGCATGATCCTTCCCCGGGCGACAGCGAGCGGGATCGGCGTGGCGCCGATCGAGTCGCCCTCGAGGACGCGCTCGAGGTAGCCGCGCACCACGCTGCACGCGTCAGGCGAGTCGTCCACCATGCGGTGCAGGTTGTCGAGCTGCATGAGCCGCCCATCCACGGTGAGCCTGAACGGCGCCACGATCTGCACGGAGGCATCAGGCCGGAACTCCCTGAGGATCCTGGCCACTGCCTCGGTGAAGGGCTCTGGATCGCGGGGCACGGGGATGTGGGTGTGGTCAGGCATAGGGTTCCCTCAACCCAGAACATCGGAATCGTTGGGGGCCGGGAGAAGCGAATCCGGCAGGATTTGTGCCGATTGCCACGCCGGCGAGCCGAACCCTGATAATGGCGACCATGGCACCCGCCACAAGCCCCAGAACCGCCGCCCTCGACGCGCTGCTCGCCACCCCAGCCGACATCGGCCCATTTGGGGCACGCGGACCGCTCGTCGTCATCGCAGGTCCCTGCCTCCTCGAGTCCGACGACACCAACATCCGAATCGGCGTTGCGCTTGCGGAGGCGTGCGGCGCCGCAGGGCTCCCGCTGGTCTTCAAGGCCAGCTTCGACAAGGCCAACAGGTCGAGTGTCCGCAGCGCGCGCGGACCCGGTCTTGAGCGCGGATGCGACATGCTCGCTGCGCTGCGCGACCGGCTCGGCGTGCCCGTCACCACCGACATCCACGAGCCGCACCAGGCCGAGCGCGCGGCGCAGGCTGTCGACCTACTGCAGATCCCTGCGTTCCTTGCCCGCCAGACTGACCTGCTGTCCGCCGCCGCACGCACCGGCCTTCCAGTCAACGTCAAGAAGGGCCAGTTCATGGCGCCGTCGGAGATGCGAGGCGCGCTGGCCAAGCTGCGCGAGTCCGGATGCACGCGCATGATGGTCACCGAGCGCGGCACCTTCTTCGGCTACCACCGTCTTGTGAACGACTTCGCCGGCGTCGGCGACCTGATCGAGCTTGGCGTTCCCGTCTGCTTCGACGCCACCCACTCCACCCAGCTGCCCGGCGAGGGCGCAACCAGCGGCGGGCGCCCCGAGCGGGCAGCGCTTCTTGCCCGCGCGGCCGTCGCGGCGGGCGTTGATGCGGTCTTCCTCGAGTGCCACCCGGACCCCGCCTCGGCGCTTTCGGACGCCTCCACGGTGCAGCCACTGGCCCGCGTCGCTCCCCTGCTGGCCGAGCTCGCGGCGTTGCGGGCGGCACTGCGCGGCACCGGCGCCTCACGGATCCACCACGCCTAGCATTTGCCTTTGGCCCGCTCCCTGACGCACCCCACCGATCCCGATTGCATATGAAGTGCGATCACTGCGAAAACCCGGCCGTCGTCCACGAGCTCCTGATCCGCAATGGAGCCACTACGGAGGTGCACCTCTGCGCCGAGCATGCGCTTGCCGCGGGGCTCGCGGTGCCCGCGGCGCAGCCGGTCGCCGAGGTGCTCATGCACATCGCCAAGAGCAAGCAGGGCGATGCGGCGCGCACGCGTGCGCTGGCATCGTGCACAGGATGCGGCGTCTCGTTCACGGAGTTCCGAAAGACTGGCACGCTCGGCTGCCCCGCGTGCTACGACTCGTTCCAGCCGATGCTCGGGCAGGTGATCGAGCGCGCGCAGGCCGGCGGCACGGCGCACGTCGGACGTGCACCGAAGGCTGCAGCCGAGGTGGAGCTGCGCAGGGTGCGCCGCGAGAAGCTGATGCGCGAGCTCGAGACGGCCGTCACCGCCGAGCAGTACGAGCGAGCGGCGCGGCTTCGTGACGAGCTGTCGGCGATCGCGCCCGATGCCGGCAGCGCCGCCACCGGTCCGCACTCCGGCGGATCCCCGAATCCCGCCTCATGAGCCGCCGATGAGCCCCACATCGTCCATCATCGATGTCGCGGCGCTGGCGCGGCTCGGTCCCGACCCCGATGTCGTGATCTCGTCCCGCGTGCGCATCGCGCGCAACGTCTGTGGGCTGCCGTTCGTCAACCGCGCGACGCATGCGCAGCGCCACGAGGTGCTGCGGCTTGTGCGCAAGGCGGTTGAGCGGACCGTGGCGCCCGGGCTCTCGTGGCTCGAGCTGCACGGCGCCGCACCGCGCGACCGCACGCTGCTGGTGGAGCGCCACCTGGTGTCGCGCCACTTCGCCGAGAGCGACGCGCCCCGCGCGCTCGCGGTGTCGTCCGACGAGCGCACGAGCCTGATGGTCAACGAGGAGGACCACCTGCGGATCCAGGTGCTCCAGTCGGGGCTCGCGCTCGACTCCTGCTTCGATACCGCGTTTGGCGTGGACGACGCGCTCGCGGGCGCTGTCGACTGGGCCTTCCACTCGCGGTGGGGCTACCTCACCGCGTGCCCGACCAACGTCGGATGCGGCATCCGCATCAGTGCGATGCTCCACCTTCCGGCGCTGCGCATGACGCGAGAGATCGAGCGCGTGCAGAATGCCGCGAAGGACCTCCACCTCGCAGTGCGCGGCTACTACGGCGAAGGATCGGTGACCGACGCCGACTTCTTCCAGGTCTCCAACCAGACCACGCTCGGATCGACCGAGGAGGCGCTGCTGGCCGAGTTCCGCGACGTCGTGCTTCCGCGCCTCGTCGCATACGAGCGCGAGGCGCGCCAGCAGCTGCTGACGCGCGATCGCCTGATGCTCGAGGACCGGGTGCACCGGGCGCAGGCGACGCTGCGCGCTGCGCGGCTCCTGGCCCACGACGAGGCGATGCGGCTCCTGAGCCGTGTGCGGCTCGGCGCGGCGCTCGGGCTGCTGCCCGTCGACATGGCCCGCGTGCAGCGGCTGATGCTTGAGATCCAGCCTGCGCACCTCTCGCTGCTGCGCCCCGAGGCCGGTGGCGGCGACGACGCCGAGCGCTCGGTGCGCGCCGACTACGTGCGCCAGGCCTTGGCCTGACGCTGCACCCCGACGCCTATCAGTTGCGCGCCGGACCGGCCAGTCCCGAGCGCATCACGCGCTGGCGAGGCGGTCCGCCTCGCGGGCGAAGTCGAAATCCCTGGTCGTGATGCCGTTGGCGTCGTGGGTGGAGAGCGTCAGCGTCACCTTCGAGTAGCGGACGAGGATGTCCGGGTGGTGCTGCACGCGCTCGGCCGACTCGGCCACCGCGTTCACGAAGGCGATCGCGGCACGGAAGTCCGCGAACGCGTAGGTGCGGTTGATGGACTCGCCCACCAGCCCCCACTCGGGAAGGTCCTGCAGGGCCCGCTCCACTTCCGCTTCCGCAAGCTTGCGCATCCGTGGGAGGATACCGGGGATGGATGCCATGACCCCACCAGTGCAAGCGCCTTGCGGCAGCGGGGTTGCGGTCACGCGCCTGGCGCCGAGCCCCACCGGGCACCTGCACCTGGGCAACGCGCGCACCCTGCTGCTCACGTGGGCGCTCGCTCGCCATCTCGGCTGGAGGGTCACGCTGCGCATCGAGGATCTTGACCCGAGCCGGACGCGCGCCGGCGACATCGAACGCTGCATGGATGACATGCGGTGGCTCGGCATCGAGTGGGACGGCACGCCGGCGATCCAGTCATCGCGCACTGAGGCGCACCGTAAGGCGCTCGACACGCTTGCGCGCGCAGGCGCCGTCTACCTCAGCACGCACTCGCGCGCGGAGATTCGGCGCGTGTCGCCCGAGCAGGATGCGCTGCATGCGCCGCACGGCATCGCGTCGGTGGTGCGGTTCCCTCCCGAGCTCAGGCCGCCGCAGCCAGGACCGGAGTGGATCGCGGACACTTCAGCCGCACGGGGCGCCAGCGACGCGAACCTGCGGCTCGCGGTCGCGGCCGGCCCCGAGCGCGTGGACGAGCGTGCCGGCGAGCCATTCGATGCTGATCCGCTCGCGCTCTTCGGGGACCCGATCCTCTGGACGAAGGCTGGTCTGCCGGCATACCACCTCGCGGTGTGCGCCGACGACATCGCGCAGGGCGTGTCGGATGTGGTGCGCGGAGAGGACCTTCGGGAGGCGGCTGCGCTGCACGCGCGCATCTGGCGAATGCTGGGTGCAGCGCCGCCGCGCTGGTGGCACCTGCCGCTGCTGATGGACGTCGACGGCCAGCGCATGTCCAAGCGGCAGGGATCGCTGACGATCGCGTCGCTGCGCGAGGCAGGCGCGACCCCGGAGCGCATCGCAGGGTTCTGCGCATGGAGCGCGGGCCTCCATGCTGGCGACCTGGTGCCGCTGTCGCCCTCCTCGCTTGTGGCGATCGCCACCGAGCGCGCCATCGCGGCGTGGGCTCGTGCGCGGAGCCACGGCGAACTCGGTGTGCGCAGCACGCTGACCGAACGCTCGACCGAATGGCTGCGTGCGGGCTGAGCGCCGCCGGCCGGCAACGACCTCCGTGTGCGCTGCCCCTAGACTCGGCGCGCCATGGAGACAGCTGCCGTGCACTCCGCCACCGCGCATCGAGTGGCCATCCTCTCGCTTCAGGACGATGGCACCGCCTCACGGGTCGCTGCGGCGCTGAGCGTGCTGCCCGAGGTGCACGCGATCGCGCTCGATCCCGCGGACCCGCAGTCGCGACGCGCCGCGCGCGAGTCGGCAGCCGTGATCATCGTGGGACCCGATCCGTCCCCCGGCGATGCGCTCTCGCGCATCATCGACGATGCCGCATCCGATGCTCGGCCGGTGATTGCGCTCGTGGGACCGGCGCGCGCTGCGCAGCCCCCCGCCGACGGCGTAACGCTTGCGCTTGACGTGCAGCTCGGGCCCGAGCACCTGGCCACTGCACTCCGCGCGCTCCTCGCGCGCCAGCGCGAGGTCGAGCGGCTGCGCGGCGAGATGACGCTCGCGGCGCGCTTCTCGGGCGGGCTTCGCCACGAGATGGAGCGCCTCCAGGACGAGCTGCAGCTTGCCGCAAGCGTGCAGCGCGAGTTCCTTCCGCGCAGCCTCCCCTCGATCGGCCGCTTCAGCGCATCCGCACTCTGGCGACCGGCGTCCTACGTCTCAGGCGACATCTACAGCGTGATGCGGCTTGACGAGCACCATCTCGGGGCGTTCCTGCTCGATGCGGTGGGCCACGGCGTGCCTGCGGCGCTGCTCACGCTGGTCATCTCGCGGGGTCTCCAGACGAAGGAGATCGACGGCAACTCGTACCGCATCCTGCAGCCTTCCGAGTCGCTGTCGAAGGTGAACGCCGACATGGTGGCGCGCGGCGGCAAGTCGACCCGCTTCGCGACAGCCGTCTACGCGGTACTCGACACCCGCACCGGGCGCGTCTCGATCTCGAGCGCCGGGCACCTGCCCGCGATCCATGCGCGCGCCGACGGGTCGCTCGAGATGATCGAGGGCGTCGGCAGCCTGCTGGGCATCTTCGAGGGCGAGTCGTACCCGCAGCAGGAGTTCACGCTCGGCCCAGGCGAGATGCTGCTGCTCTACTCGGACGGCTTCGAGCAGGCGTGGCCGGAGCCAGGCCAGGACCCGTCCGAGCCGCGGATGCCCAACCTCGTCTACCTCGACGTCTTCCGCGAGGCTCTCGCGGCAGGCAGCGCGCAGGGATTCGCAGATGCGGTAGCGATGCGGCTCGACGGCGTGATCCGCGAGTTCCCGCAGACCGACGACCTCACGCTCGTGTGCATCAGCGCGGGCCGCTGATCCCGCCGCGCTCGGCGAGGATGCGCGTTACCGCGCGGTCGACGAGCTTCGCGACGTGGTCGACCTCGATGTGCACGCGCACTCCCGCGAGCGCGTCCGCAAGCGTCGTCCGCGCGAGAGTCTCCGGGATCAGCGCCACCTCGAGCCAGCCGGGACCGCACGCCGCGACGGTCAGCGACACGCCGTCGACGGCCACCGATCCTTGCGGCGCAAGCGGTGCGAGCATCGCCCGATCCGCCACAATGCGCGTTCTCCAACCCCCTCCGCTGCGGTCCACCGACTCCACTGTCCCGATCCCGTCGACGTGTCCCTGCACGATGTGGCCGCCCATCGGCGTCGACGCGGCCACTGCGCCCTCGAGGTTGACGCGCGTGCCTGCAGCCCACGACCCGACACACGTGAGCGCCAGGGTCTGCGGCACCACGTCGAAGGTCCAGTGGCCTGCCGCCGTGACGCCTGTGACGGTGAGGCAGACGCCGCTGACGGCAATGGACTCGCCCAGCGCCGCCGCATGGGCCCATGTGCCCGGGTCCACAGTGATGCGACGGCCCGCTGCGGAGGGTGCGGCGTCAGCGATGGTGCCGATGGCCTGGACAAGACCTGTGAACATCGTTGCTCAGCGCCACGCCGTCTCGACGCGGGAGGACGGATAGTAGCGGGCAAGGATCTCCTTCCATCCTGTCCCGCGACGCGCCATCTCCTGCGCGCCGTGCTGGCACATGCCTGCGCCGTGGCCGAAGCCGCGCCCCGCAAACTCCATCGAGCCGCGCGACAGCGTGATGGTGCAGTCGGATGACCTGATCGACGTGGCCTTGTCCCGCGCGGCGTTGATCGCCGTGCGCAGCTCCTCCGCGCCGACCGTCACGTTGCCCTTGGGCGTCGTGAGCGTGAATGCCACGGTGCGGCCTGCCGCATTCCGGCGCGCAGGCGCGACCGCAGCGATCGACTCGATCGCCGCCACATCCGGCCTCCAGTTGCTGCGGCCCCATGTGCGCAGCCGCTCGGCGACCTTCGCAGCCGGGATGCTCGCGGTCCATGTCGCCACCTTGGTGCGCTCGCAGCAGCCGGTGCGTGCCGCGCCATCGCCGGTCGCGATCGGTGCGATTGCGTGATGCGGATTGTCGGTGATCGCGCCGCGCGCGGTCGCGGGCCTTCCGCCGCACGCGCTCGAGTAGTACGCGGGCACCACCAGCCCGTCGTGCACGAGCACCATGCCGCGCGTCTCGCGCACCGCCTGCAGCGCCGTCGGATTCTGCGTCGCGCCGATCCAGGCCTGGCTCTGCTCGCCCGCCACCACGTCGTAGTGGCGGCGCTCGCTCCAGCGGTCATCCTCGACCACCGCAAAGCTCCGCGCCGCGATCGCCTGCGCCTTGAAGGTGTCCAGGTCCCACGAGCCGTAGAGCTCCTTCGCGACGACACCGGGCAGGTACGTCTCCATCGGCACGTCCATCACCACATCGATGCCGCCAGAGGCGACGCGCACCAGCCGCATGTCACCCGGCCATGTGATGCCGTTCCACTCGACCTGCGTCGGGCCGCTCGCCGCCGTCACGCGAAGCTGCGCGACATTGGCGGGCCACGCCGCACGCACCCCGGCGGCATCGCGCGCTGTCCAGCCAGCAGCGTTGAGCGCAAGTTCCACGGGACCCGACAGCGTGAAGGCAGTGCCGCCGGCGGGCACAGTCTCTTCGCCAGCCATCTCCGCGATCTTCATGTGCAGTCGCTGGCCCCGGGCGCCCACCCTGGCGGCCACACCGGGATCCACCTCCGCGATCCTCACTCGGATGTCAGGTTCGTGACTCGGGGGCACCGGCCGTGGGCGCGGCGGCGGAGGCGGCGGAGGCGCTGGCGGCCCCGCGGCAACCGCCGGGTCGGCAGGCGTGCCATAGGCATCATCGGGCTGGCTGCGGTGCGCAGGCGCCTCCGGTCCGCGGCGCAAGACGGGCTCTGGAGCGCGAGCCGTTGGCTGGCTGCGGGGCGGCTGCGAGCATGACACCACGACCCCGACGCCACATAGCACGGCCGCTGCACCTGCAAGCGCGCGCGGCCAGCGGATCGTCATGTGAGAGCCATCCATGGCTCCATGGATTGTCGGCTCGTGGGGCGCTACTCGATCACTCTCAGCGAGAGACCGCGCTCGACCAGCTTCGCCTTGATCTCGTCAAGGCTCGTGGCGCCGAAGTTCTTCACGCCCATGAGCTCGGCCTCGGTGCGGCTGGCGAGCTCGCCGATGGTGGCGATGCCGAGCACCTGCAGCGCCTTGCGAGAGCGCACGCTCAGGTCGAGGCCCGAAATGGGCTGGTTCAGCAGCTGCTCGGGCACTGCCTCGCGGAGGCGGTCGATGTAGTCGCGGTGGAAGTCCGCGGCCTGCCCGCCCTCGAGTCCCTGGCCAAGGCGGAGGCCGCGCGACGCGAGCATCTGCTTGATCTCCACAAGGCTCGTGTCGCCGAAGTTCTTGTAGGCGAGAAGCTCAGCCTCGGTGATGCGCAGCAGGTCGCCCAGCGTGCGGATGTTCATCTTGCGCAGGCAGTTGCGCGCGCGCACCGAGAGCTCGAAGTCGGTCACCGGAGTGTGCAGCACGGCGGCCTGCTTGGCGGTGTCGTTCGCGGCCTTCTCGTCGTAGTACATGGTGCGGCTTGCCACCACGTCCTTCATGAAGAGGCGCGCACGGCGGTGGACGGGATCGGTATCGACCACCTTCTTGAGGCAGCGCTCGGCGCGCACGAAGTCGCCGCGGTCCTCGTAGATCACCGCAAGGTTCACCAGCGCATTGACCGGCGGGTTGGGCATGCAGCACAGCTCCTCGTAGGCGTGCATCGCCTCGGAGTCGTGGCCGAGCAGGTCCATCAGGAACGCCATGCGGAAGATGGTGTCCGCGGCCGGATCATGCTCCTTCGCCTTCCGGTACTCGGCGATCGCGTCGTGGCGCCGGCCCTCGGCCTCAAGCTTGCGGGCGGCCTCAAGGTGCGGGCGCGCGGCGGAAGGGTTGGAGAGGGTGGCAGCGGCGGCGGAAGTGGTGGTCGTCATGGGGAATCGCCCATCATAGCGGGGCTCGGTGCCGGTTCCAGCAGCCGTATGGACCGCCAGCGGCCGCGCTCGAATCGCCATGCCAGAGCCACCCCCAGCGCGGCGATGTACACGCTTGCCCCGATCCACGGGCCCAGGGCCCCCCACTGCGGCTCCGAGACAGCCAGCCACCACCCGAGTCCCACGATGCAGCCCCACGCCAGCGCGATGGTGACCAGGCCAGGCCAGAGGGTGTCGCCTGCGCCACGGAGGGCACCCGTGTAGATGATCCCGACGGCGTCGAAGACCTGGAAGATGGCCGCGCAGATCATCAGCTGCGCGCCCACCTCAATGATGCGCGCCACCGTCTCCGCATCGGAGTTGGCGGAGATCGCGAAGAGCCGCACAAGGTCGTGCCTTGTGAGCAGCATGATCACGGCCCAGAGCCCCATGTAGGCCATGGTCACCGCGAGTGCCGCACGCGTGCGCCGCACCGCCGCATCCGGCTCGCCATGCCCGATCGCGCGCCCGACGAGCGTCGTGGTGGCCACGCTGAATCCCATCGCGGGCATGAACGAGAGATGGATGTAGCGCAGCACTGCCCACCCTGCCGCGATCTCGATGGTGCCGAACCGGCCCACAAGCACGCTCATGAAGATCGCCCAGCAGACAAGCTCGTTGCCGAACTGGATCGCGGCAGGCCACCCAACGCGCAGCAGTTCGCGCATCGAGTGCCAGTGCGGCCGCCATGCGCGACGCGTGCCATGCAGCCTGTCGATGTGCGGGCCGAACACCAGCGCGAGCGGGATGAGCAGCTCGACCAGCACTCCGCACAGAGTCGCGATCGCGGCGCCAGTCACGCCGAGCGCAGGCGCCCCGGGCACTCCTGGCAGCCCCAGCGACGGCAGTCCCGCCTCGCCGTAGATGAGCGCGTAGTTGCAGATGAGGTTGACGGTGTTTCCCGCGATGGCCGCGACGGCCACGATCTTGGGGCGCGAGATCCCGAAGAGGAAGTTGTGCACGGCCTTCGCGCCCAGGCTCAGGATGCCGCCCACGAGCAGGATCTGCGCGTAGCGGGTCTCCAGCTCGACGAGCGACGGCTCGTGGCCCATTGCGGCGAAGGCCGCAGGCATCACCAGGAACCCGAAGGGAAGCAGCAGCACGATCCACGCCGCGATGGACAGCCAGATGCCGGCCCATGCCCACCGTCCCGCCTCGTGGCCACGGCCTGCGCCCACATGCTGCGCCACAAAGGTGTTCACCAGCGACAGCACGCCGAAGCAGAAGGACAGCGGCGCGAAGCTCCACACTCCCCCGTTGCCCTGCGCGGCGACCTCAAGCGGCCCCACCTGGGCCACCATGACCGCATCCACGAACTGCATGAGCGTGTAGCTCACCATCGTGAGCACGGTCGGCCACGCGAGCGCGACGACCTCCCGGACGTCGCCGGCGAACCGCCGAGTCACGGTCAGAGCTCGATGAGCGTCATGTCGCTCTCGACGAGCGGCTTCGCAGGCGCCGGATGGTGCGCAGTGGCAAAGCACTCGAGGCCTGCCACACGTGACATCTCCGCGCGCACGGCGGCTGCGTCATACGGGTCGGCCACACCGCCCGAGAGCGACGCGCGCAGGTCGAGCGCGATCTGGGCCTCCGACTTGCAGAAGTCGATCGGGTCGATGGCGCGGTCGAAGCCCTGCAGGCGGCCCGTCGCGTTCTCGAAGGTGCCCGCCTTCTCCACCCATGTCGCCGCCGGCAGCAGCACCTCGGCCGCCGACGTCATGCGGTTGGGAAGCGTGTCGAGCATCACCACGCGGCGCGTGCCAAGCGCGGCCGCCCATTCGGGCGTGATCCACTCGCTGGGGTAGTTGCCCGTCAGGAGCACGGTGCCCGCGCCGGCCGACGTGAGCGCGCCGAGTCCTGCAGACGCGTCATGCACGGTTGCGCCCACAGTGCGGCCGGCGGCTGACTTGGCCAGCGCCTCGAGCACGCGGCGCACGCCGCGCGCGTTGGGCGCCTTCTCGGCGCGGACCACGAATCCGTTGGGGAACGTCTTGTCGGCGCCGACCACAGGCACCGGACCGACGATGAGCGCAGCGTTGGGGTCGAGCGACAGCACCTCTCGCGCGAGCAGGTATGCGTCCTCGCACGAGATCATGGGGCTCGCGACGAGCGCAAGGCTTCCCGACGCCGCGCCCTCGCGCAGGACGCGGGCCGCGCGGTCGGTCGCCGCCAGCCACGCCTCTGCGGCGTCGTCGCGAGAGAACGCCTCGGCTCCGCGGATCGCGGGCATCAGGAGCCGGTCCTCGCGGTGCACGAACTCCCACCCGTGGCGAACCTCGTCGGTGATCCACCACTGGTTGACGTCCATGTTGGTGCGCGGGCGGATGCGGTACACGCGGCCCTCGTTGTGGTCGACGGTGATGTTGTCTCCGCTCGAGGTGATGCCGTCGATCGACGCTGTCGACTTCAGGAACCACACGCGCTGCTGGAAGAGGAACTTCTTGTCGAGAAGCGCGCCCACCGGGCAGAGGTCCACGACGTTGCCGGCGAGCTCGTTGTCGAGCGCCATGCCCGGGAACACGTCGATCATCTCGGTGCCGCCGCGGCCCTCGACCATCAGCTCGTTCGTCTGGGTGACCTCGCGCGTGAAGCGCACGCAGCGCGTGCACATGATGCAGCGGTCGGAGTACAGCAGGATGTTCGGCCCCACATCCTTCTTGGGGTTCTTGATCTTCTCCTCCTGGAAGCGCGACTCGCTGCGCCCGTACTCGTAGGAGTAGTCCTGGAGGTGGCACTCGCCCGCCTGGTCGCACACCGCGCAGTCCACAGGGTGGTTGATGAGCAGGTACTCCATCACCGCCTTCTGGTTGGCGACCGCCTTGTCGCTGTCGGTGCGGATCACCATGCCGTCGGCAGCCATCGTGTGGCACGTGGGCATCAGCTTGGGGATCCACTCGAGGGCGCCCGTCTTGGGGTTTGGCTGGCCGACCTCCGCAAGGCAGATCCGGCAGTTGGCCGGGATCGACAGCGAGTCGTGGTAGCAGTAGTGCGGGATCTCGAACCCGTTGTCGAGGGCGACCTGGAGGATGGTCCTGCCCTTCTCGAAGGAGTACGCGTTGCCGTTGATCGTCAGCTGCGGCATGGGGACGGAATCCTACCCACGTGGGCGGGTCACGAACTGCAGCAGGAGTTCCCCGTCGCGAACCTCGATGTCCGCGATCTCCACGGTGCGTCCGTCCCCGAGCCGGAAGGTCCGGGGCGAACCGCGCGAGGCCGCTTCGGTGCCGCCCTGCAGGAGGTCAAGCGCGAGCGACGCGCCGTAAGGGATCGGCAGCGCGCCGACCCCGCCGTGCGTGGGCGGGCAGGCCACGCGATCGCCTGCCACGGCAGGCTCCACGACCGCCGACCAGATGGTGCCATCCCGGTCGATCGCCACCTGCACCTGCCCGGGCAGGAACCTCACCTGCGCGAAACCGGCGTCCGGCGGCCACGGGATCGAGGCGTCGAAGTCACGCCATGCAGGCAGGCGGATCGCGAGCCAGGCGTTCACGTCGGTGTCGCGGAGCGCCACGGCCCACGGCTCGCCGGCCGGGCGGATGCGGTGGATCTCGGCCGTCAGGTTGGACTCGAGCTCACGTGCACGCCGGTCCGCATCGGCGTCAGATGCAGCCGGCGGCGACCACCACATGGGCGGCGAGGTGCCGAGCCACCAGAGCGCCCCGGTGGCGGCCATCACGATGGCGAGCGCGGCGATCAGCCGAGGGCCGCTCACGCGCCGCCCCGGCGCACGCGCGGCGGCGACGGTCATGGGGTGAACCGGGTCACGACGACGGTGTCGTTCTGCCCGCCGAAACCGAAGGAGTTCGAGAGGCAGACGTCGACCTTGGCGGCGCGCGCCGTGTTGGGCACGTAGTCGAGGTCAAGCTCAGGGTCGGGCGTGCCGTAGTTGATTGTCGGCGGCAGCATGCCGTGGCGGATCGCAAGCACGCAGGTGATGAACTCCACCGCGCCAGCGGCCGCGATCAGGTGGCCGAGCATGCTCTTGACCGAGCTCATTGGGATCGACTTCGCCAGGTCCCCGAAGACGCGCTTGACCGCAAGCGTCTCGATCGAGTCGTTCTCCTTTGTGCCGGTGCCGTGCGCCGAGATGTAGTCGATGGGCGCGCGCCCGTCGGCGCGCCGCGCATGCGGGTCGATGCCCGCCATCCGCAGCGCCTGCTCCATCGCGGCGGCGGCGCCGCGACCCTCGGGCTGGATGTCGGTGATGCGGTAGGCGTCGGCGCTCGAGCCGTAGCCCACGACCTCGGCGATGGGCTGCGCACCGCGCGCCTGTGCGTGCTCGAGCGTCTCGAGGATCAGCATGCCCGAGCCTTCGCCCATCACGAACCCGTCGCGCGTGAGGTCGAAGGGACGGCTGGCCCTGCTCGGATCGCCTTTGCTCGTGCTCAGCGCCGTCAGGCGGTTGAAGCCCGTGATGCCGAGCATGTGGATCATGGTGTGGGCGCCGCCGGCGATCATGACGTCGGCGTCGCCGCGGCGCAGGATGGAGAAGGCCTCGCCGATCGCCTGCGTGCTCGCGGCGCACGCGGTGAGGCAGTTGTACGCGGGCCCTCGCACGCCGAACTCGCGCGCGATGTGGGCGAGCGGCATGTTCGGCTCCTGCTCGATCTCGCGCACCGCATCCATCAGCCTCAGTCCGGCCTCGGCCCACGCCTTGCCGTCGATCTGGCCCGTCTCTGCGTTCCATCCCTTGAGGTTGGTGGCCACGTAGTTCAGGGTGTCGATCACGCCCTCGCCCGCACCCAGGTAGATGCCCACTCGGCGCGCATCGCGCGCGGGCCGCTCGTGAAGGCCGGCCTGCCGCCACGCCTGGCTCGCCGCGCCGAGCGCGAAACGCGAGTTCAGCGCAGCGCCCTTGTGCGCCGACATGTCCTTCACGAAGGACGAGACATCGAAGTCCTTCACCTCTGCGGCGAAGGTCGTCGGGAAGGTGCGCGCATCGAAGCGCGTGATCGGCGCCATGCCGGAGGCGCCCTGCATCAGCTTGCCCCACACGGTGTCGAGGTCGTGGCCGAGCGGAGTCACCCATCCCATGCCCGTGACGACGATGCGCACGCTCATGAGGTCCTCCTCAGCACGACGGCGGCGTTCTGGCCGCCGAGCCCTGTCGACAGCGTGAGAACCGTGCGAAGGTCCGCGCCACGCGCGGGGCAGGCGTCCGCATCAAGCCCGAGCTCGCTGCTGCGCGACGTCGACAGCCGTGCAGGAAGCATCTGCCGCGCGATGCACTCCGCGCCAACGATGACGGCCAGCGCGCTCGCGCCTGCACCGCATGCGCCGAGCGTCGGAGTCAAGGTGACCAGCGGGATCGACGCCAGCCTGTCCCCGAAGGCCTCGCGGAGCGCGGCAGCCTCGGCCCGGTCGGTGGGCGCGTGACCCATGCCAAGGGGAACGATCGCATCCACTTCGCTTGCCGCGATGCCCGCATCGGAGAGCGCCGCATCGATCGCCGCGGCGATGTCGGGTCCGGATGCGGAGAGGTCAACGCCTACCGTGTCGATGCACGCGCACTGGCTTGCGCCGAAGCCGGCGAGCTCCACCGTCGCATTCGCGCCGCGTGCGGCTGCGCTCTCCATCGCCTCGAGCACAAGGATCGCGCCGGCCTCGCCGAGCACCGTGCCGCACGCATCGGGCGCAAAGGGCCGCACGCGAGACGCGGCATCCGCCCCGGACGTGCCAGGCGGCACCGCCGCAAGCCGACCCGCGAAGTGCTGGCGCAGCATGCCCATCGTGTTGAGCTTGCTCTCGGCGCCGCCGGAGAGGCACGCGTCCGCATCGCCGCGGCCGATCACGCGCATCGACTCGCCGATCGACAGCGCGCCCGAGGGCTCCGCGCACGTGATCGTGTTCGAGGGCCCCTGGCAGTCGTGGATGATCGTGACATGGCACGCGAGCATGTTGGGCAGGTACTTGAGCAGCCACAGCGGCGTCAGGTTCTGCATGCCCGCCCGGCCCCACTCGCCGATGTCGAAGTTGCCCTCGGCGTCGCGGCTTGTGTGGAGCGCCGCAGCGAGCTCCGCGGCGTCCGCGGGAATGAGGCCCGCGCCGATGTGGCACCCGACGCGGTGCGGCGCGATGGTCGGCGCAGCGCCCTCGGAGGTGCCCTTGGTCACGAGTCCGGCTGCGGTGACCGCTGCATGCGCGGCACCTACCGCAAGCTCGATGTCCCGCGCCATGACCTTCGTCGCCTTGCGGTAGCTCTTGGGCACCACCTGGCGCACATCGAAGGCGCTCGCAGGCACCGCGGCCCACGCGGTGCACGGGAACCCGGAGGGGTCCATCGTCTCGATCGGCGCGATGCCGGTGCGCCCAGCCTCAAGTGCCTCCCACAGCGGAGCCACACCCAGGCCAAAGGCCGTGAGCGGCCCTGAACCTGTGATCACGACCCTGCGCGACGATCGGGGCATGGGACGGGGGAGGATAGCCGCGGCGAACGAAGCCGTCGGGCCACAAGCATCGCGACCTCCAGCGCCTGCTCGGAGTTCAGTCGCGGGTCGATCTGACTCCGGTACGCGCGCGCCAGGTGCTCGTCGGACAGGCCCCGTGCGCCGCCCGTGCACTCGGTCACAGGATCGCCTGTCATCTCGAAGTGCACGCCGCCAAGCACGGTGCCGCATGAGGCATGCACCTCGATCGCCTGCTCGATCTCGGCCACGATGTGCGCGAACTTGCGCGTCTTGATCGGACGGCCCGCCCACGCGCCCTCGGCTGGCGTCACGACCTCCGTGTTTCCGTGCATCGGGTCGCAGATCCACAGCACGGGCAGCCTCGCGGCCGTCACCGCGCGCACGATCGCCGGAAGCGTCGCCGCGATGCGTCGCGCCCCCATGCGGTGGATGAGCGCCACCTTGCCGGGCTCGCCACTCGGGTTCAGCGCCTGCGCCATCGAGACTGCATCCTCAGGCGACGTGTCCGGCCCCACCTTCACGCCCACGGGATTCGCCACGCCGCGCAGGAACTCCACGTGCGCGCTGCTCGGGCTCGCGGTGCGCAGCCCGATCCACGGCATGTGCGTCGAGAGGAGGTACTGACCCTCGCGCCGCGGCACGGTGCGCACAAGCGACTCCTCAAGGTCGAGCAGCAGGCACTCGTGGCTCGCGTGGAACTCGACGCGACCGCGCTCCCCGGGCCGGATGCCCTCGATTGCCTCGATGTGCCGAAGGCTGTCCCCGATCGAGTCGACCATCCGGCGGTACTCGGCGCCGAGCGGGCTGTGCGACATCCACTCGAGGTCCCACTGCTCGGGATGGTGGAGGTCGGCGAAACCCGAATCCGCCAGCGACCTCATGAAGTTGAGCGTGATCGCGGCACGCTCGTATCCGGCCATCAGGAGCGAAGGGTCCGGCGTGCGCGCGTCTGCGTCGAATGCCGGCGAGTTCACGTTGTCGCCGCGGTAGCTCGGCAGCGCGATGCCGTCGCGCGTCTCGGTGTCGCTCGTGCGCGGCTTCGCGTACTGACCGGCGATGCGGCCCACGCGCACCACAGGCACCCGCAGCTCGTGCACCAGCACCAGGCTCATCTGCAGCAGCAGCTTGAGCTGGCTCGCGACGCGCTCGCTGGTGCAGTCGGCGAAGCTCTCCGCGCAGTCGCCCCCCTGCAGCACGAATCGCTCGCCGCGTGCCGCCGACGCAAGCTGCGACTTCAGCGACTCCACCTCGCCGCTGGTCACGAGCGGCGGCAGCGCACGGATTGCGTCGAGCACCGACTCGAGTGCAGCACGATCGGGCCACGCGGGCTGCTGGAGCGCCGGACGCGAGCGCCAGCTTGCCGGCGACCACGCCATGGTCGGCGCGCTTCGGATGGATGGGAGTGAGGTCACTGCGGTCTGCGGCCCGAGGGGCCTCGTCCTGCCGGGCATGGCCGAAGATGCGGGCGGCAGGACTTGAACCTGCACGGGTTGCCCCACTGGAACCTAAATCCAGCGCGTCTGCCGATTCCGCCACGCCCGCATGGGATGTCGTACGATCCTACGCGCGATGGGCATGGCAGCGGCCGCGACAAACCAGCTTCTTCCGCTGATGGCCCGGATCTTCCTGTGCGCCGCATTCCTGCCCATGGGATGGCAGAAGACCTTCGGCATGACCACCTACTCCGGGCGCGACGCGCAGGTGCTCCGCGCCGCGGGCGTCCGCTCCGACGGCCTTGACTGGAATCTTGCCAAGCCAGGCACCGTGCTGGCGCCAGAGTCGCAGGATGGCGCGCCATTCGAGGCAAGGTCCCTCTACAAGGTGAGCCTTCGCTGCGCGGAGTCGGGCATGCCCTCCCCCGCCGTGCTCGGTTGGGCCACGGCGCTGACGGAGCTGTGCGGAGCGGTGATGATGGGCATCGGGTTCTTCGCCAGGCTTGCGGGCTTTGCGCTCGCGGTCGTGATGGGCGTCGCGTTCTGGCTCACCGGCGTGAGCTCGCTCGCGTGGTCGATGCCGATGGAGGACTACCTGCGCACGTGGACGCAGGCGGGACTCCTCTTCATGTCGGTCACGGTGCTGCTCGCGGGTCCCGGCCGGCTCTCGCTCGATGCAGTGCTCGGCGGGCTGCCGAAGTCGGGCCGCTCCGCGTCAGGCGGCAAGAAGCCCAAGCCAAAGCAAGACGAGGAGTGAAGTGCCCGTGAGGACGGGACGCACCGCTGCGCTTGTGACGCTCTCGCTCGGAGGCGTCGCTGCCATCGCCGCATGGGCGGTGCTCATCTGGGACCTGCTGGCGTGGGAGGCTCCACGCGTGTCCGTGGTGCCGCCGATTGCAGGCGCGGTGCTTCCCCAGGTTGAGGTTGTGCGGGTACGTGCCGAGGTTGCGACCGCGCCTGCCGCGCCCTCCAAGGAGCGCGGCACGGGGGCGAGCGAGGAGCGCAGCGCGCAGGCGGGCGGGCCGAGCGACGCTGAGGCAGCACCCCGCGCGCACGCGTCATCATCCGTGCCATCCGCCGAGGCGCGGCTCGGCGAACTTATGGATGCGCTGAGGGCGAGGGTCGACGCCCAGCGCGAGCCGGTCCGTGCGCGCACCACGGGCACTGCGCCTCCGCGCATTCCCTTTCCGCGCGATGTCGTCACCTGCGGCAGCGTCCGTGCGCGCGGGGTGGACCGCGTGACGTACCTCATCGACTGCAGCGCGCGCAGCGAGCCCCACATCGGCATGATGATCGATCAGGTGCTGCGCAGCGTGTCGCGCCTCGACGACGCGCAGAGCTTCGCGGTCGTCGCGTGCCGGAAGGACTGGTCGGCAGTCGCGCCGCCAGGAGCGATGCGAAAGGGCGGAGCGTCGTTCGGCAGCTCGGCGGAGGCGGACCTGCGCGCATGGCTGCGGGAGACTGCAGTCCCGGCAGGCGCACCGCAGATCTACGCCGGCATCGAGGCTGCGATGGCCACGCGTCCTGACCTTGTCGTGCTCGTCAGCGCGGGCCTCGCGAATCCCGGCGACGGAGACGACGTGCGCGATGCGGCGATCGGGGCGTTCGAGCGCGCAAACCCGCGCGATGCGCGCACGGGACGGCGCGCCGCCCGCGTGATGACGCTTGTCGCCGGTGGGCAGGACCCCAAGGGCGCGCTCGCGTCGATCGCCACTGCGCATGCCGCCGATGCGCCGCTGCACGGCGGGCTGTCGGCACCTGCACCGGCGCGAACGCCGGCAGAGGCGTCGGTTGCCGAGGCTGCACCCCAAGGCGATTCCGACGCGAGGCTCATCGAGGCGATGCGATGCGCGCTGTCGGACCCCGCAGATCCTGCGTCGGCGCGCGCGCTGCTCGAGGCCACCGTGATCGCGCAGTCGGCAGGCTGGCCGCGCGAGCACGTGGTGCGCATGGCGACCGCCACGGCGCGAAGGGCCGAAGCCCTCGGTCTCGACGAGATCGCGGCAGAGGCAGGAGCGATCGCGCGCCGTGCGGCGGAGGGCAACCCGCAATGAGCGCCCCAACTCCATCGCGCGCGCTCTGGCGCCTCGCCATTGCCGTGTGGGCCGCTGCAGCTGCCGCAGGAGTGGCGGCGCTCATCCTTCGCGGGCAGCGCCCAGCGTCGATGCCGTCCCTCACCTGCTCCATCGACCGCACGGGCGCCGCGCGGTGGTTCCTTGAGCGGACCGGCGACGAGGCCTCTGCCTCGGGGCCGGCACCGGCGGACCTTCGCCGCATCGATGCGATCGCATTCGAGATTCCGGTGGACGCTCCGTCGGCCGCCCTCGTTGACGCGCTGCACTCGTGCGCGCGCAGCAAGCCGCTTGCGGTCGCCCTCGCCGCACCAGCGGCCACATCGGCGGCGCCGGCGTTTCTCGCCATCGCGCCACGCGCCCCCGATCCGCTCGCGCTCGATGTCGAGCCAGTCGTCATCTCGCCCCTCGGCGACGGAGCCTGGCGCATCGAGACGCTGTCGCTGGTGCAGGAGGCCCCCGCGCTCGAGGTTGGCGCCGCGATCGCCCGCCTGCGTGGCCCGGGACGCCCGATCGCAGCCGCCCAGCCGCTCGAGATTCGCTGCGGCGCACATGAGTTTGCGCAGGTGCGCGATGTGCTCGTGGGTGTGCTCAAGGATGCCCCCGAGGCTCGCATCGCGCTCGTCGGAGGGTCTGCACCGTGAGCATCCCGCCGACGTCCCGACTCGTCGCGGCACTGTGCATGTCCCTTGCGGCCCTGCCCAGCGCAGCTGCCGCGGTGCCGAACGCGCATCTGGCCAGCACGTCCAGGCTGCCGAATGGCGCGCGCGCGCACGCGCCCTCTCCCGACGCGACCTCCGAGCGCGACGACGCGCTCCTCCTGCAGTGCGCATCGGAGCAAGGATGGCGCGGGCTCGTGGAAGCGCTCGAGCGCGTGTCGCCGCCGCGCACTGACGACGAGAGGGCCGCGTTCGAGCGCGCGCGCCTGCGCATCGATGCGACAGATCCGCGCAAGACCTCGCTCGAGCGCGCGGATGCGTGGGAGGCCCTCGACGCCGCGCACGTGCGCCGCGTGGCGGCGGCGCTCGACGCGCAGTCCCGCCAGCAGGCGGTCGCCGAACGCGCCACCGACGCGCTGCGCATCGGGTTCTTCGCCAACCCGTCCACCGCATCGGCCTGCGCATCAGCCGACCCTGAGGACACTGCAGCCGCGCTTGCGCTCCTGCGCAGCGTCGAGGACGCAACTCGAGCAGGCGCTGCAGCGGATGGCGGGAGCCCGACCGACCGCGCGACGGCGTTCCTCCATGTCGCGTCGCAGGCGCTGCAGGTGGGCATCGACCGCGCTGACCGGGGCGGCGCCGCTTCGCGCGACCGCCGTACCCGCGCTGCGGCGCTCCTCGATCGCGTGCGAGCTGCACGCGAGGGAGCGCCACCTGCGCTGAGCGCCGTAGCCGACCTGGCCGAGTGCGCCGCGGCATCAGCCGCAGGCGATGCCGATTCCGCCCGTGCCGCGGCGGTGCGCATCGTCTACCTCGGCGAGCCGCTGCCGGCGATGTTCGGCCGCATCTTCGTGTGCGATGCGCTTGCGGAGAGCCGCATGGGCGACCGCGCGCTTGCCGAGCTCGTGCAGGTCATCAGGGTGGACGGTCTCTCGCTGCCGCTGCGGATCCTGGCTGCGGATGCATACGTGCGCCTGCGCGACTCGCTGGGCAAGTCGAGCCTCGCGGCGCCGACCTTCGAGTCCTACGGCGAGGTGATCCGCCGGAGCCCCGTGCAGGAACGGTGGTCGGCGCGGCTGGCTGTCGTCGAGCGACTTGGCCCGATCACTGCACGTGCGGTGGACACGAGCTGGATTCCGCCCGAGGGCCTGATCGCGCGCGCGCACGCGCAGCGCATTGCGGGCGACTCGGCCGCTGGTGACGTGCTCCGCGCCGAACTCGCGGAGACATCACCCGACAGGGCGGCAATGGCGGCCATCGCTGCGCTCGATGCGGCACTCCGTGCGGGCGACGAGGCGCTGGCGGCGGATGCGCTGAAGTCGCTCGCGACGCGTTTCGCCGATGATCCCGTGTGGTCCGGATGCGGCGCGGACCTTGCGCTGCTCGAGATCGCGGCCGATGCGACGCGGCCCCGCACGAGGACACCGCAGCTGAAGGCATCGATGGTGCTGGCGCAGGCGCTCTCTGACGACGCGCCGGCGACGCAGGTCGTCGCGTCCGCGCAGCAGGCCATTGAGGCACTCGATGGCGCGAGCGCGAGGTCGATTGCGCCCACGGAGGCAGCGGCGCGTCTGACGGCGCTGCGTGCTGCGTGCGAAGGCCTCGATGCGGCTGCGCTTGCGGGCACGCGGGCGCTCGCGGCCATGCTCGTGCTCGACGCGTGCTCGATCGACCCTGCCGCAGGGGCTGCACCCGCGATGTCTGCCGCACCTGCGGGGCTGAACGAGATCCATCACGCCGACGCGTACCTGCTTGGCTCGTGCCTCGCGGAGCGCGCGCGCGACGCCGCAGGGTCCCCTGCCGCTGCCGCCGCATCAGCACGGCTCAAGGCACTCGCCTCGATGGCGGCGGCCACGCCTCACGCAGCACGCGGCGCGCGCGAAGTCATCGCAGCCTGGATCACCGCACCTTCGGGGCTTGATGCGAAGACCGCGAGAGGGCTCGCGGCCGTCCTCGATGCCGCGGCTGCGATCGACCCTCCAAGCCTCGATGCGATGCGACTGGACGTGAGGCTCGCACGGCACTGGGGAGGACTGTCGCCGAGCGCCGCAGCAGACCGAAGTGCGCGCGCGCGCACCGTGGCTGAGCACGTGGGCGCATCACCCGATGACCTTCTTGCGCTCTCGGACGCGCTGATCGATGAGGCCTCGCTCGTGCAGCCGCAGGATCAGGCGGCGCGACTCGCGGAGGCGATGTCGGTGGCTCGTCTTGCGGAGACCCTCGCATCACGCGGACAGCCCGGCGACCGAAGGGGAGCACGAACGATCGACTGGGCTGCACGGGAGCGGATGGTGCGTGCGGTGAGGGTCGCTGGACTCGGTGACCAGGCCAATGCGCACATTGCGCGCCTCGTTGCGCTGGACCCCACGCTCGGCGGCAATCCGGGGCGCTTCGCGAACCGCTAGACCGGCAGTCCCTGCTGGCCTACGCACCGCGCATCTGGCGAAGCTCGTCCCTCAGGATCGCCGCCAGCTCGAAGTTCTCTGCGGCGATCGCTGACCTGAGCCTCGCCTCGAGCTCGACACGCTGGCTACCGGGCAGCTTGGGCACCAGCATCCCGCGCATGCCGTGGAGCAGTCGCTCGCCATGGCTGACAAGCGCCGCGGCGCCAGGCGTGTCCAGCTGCACCAGGTCCGCGAGCGCACGGTCGATCGCGGCGAGCGCCGCACGCGCATCGCGCGCCCGCACCGCATCCGAGGCCAGTGCACGCGCACGGAGCAAGATCGCCGATCCTGCCATGAGCTGCAGCGAATCCGCGGAATCCCCCCATGATCGCGGGTGCCGTGATGTGACAAGGCGCACGACATGGTCGCAGTCGGATGCGCATGCGGCGGCCCCGTCGAGCTGCATCCATGCCTGCGCGCGCTGCAGAAGGAGTCCCCCAAGCCGGCGCATCGAGGCGTCGTCGAGCGCTCCGGCGTCCTTCGGAATGGGATCCCCCGTGTCGGGCACCCCGTCGGACGCGAGCTGGATCAGGCCCGCATCAATCCGGATCTGGATTGCCCCCCCGCGGTCGGACTCGATCAGTCGGACGGCTGGCTGGTCGTCGCCCAGAGGCCACTGGCGGAGGATGGGGCCGATGTCCCATTGGCCTGGGGACCCCTCGTCAGGGTGAAGATCGTGTTGCCTCGAATCGCTCATGGCGGCGTCAGGACGGCGGTTTTGGGAACTTCGGAACGCTATCCGCGAAGCGGCACGGATGGGGTGGCAATGCACCGCCAAAGTTCCGTAGTATCACGGCAGTCCCGCATGGCGCGTTCCCAAGTTCAGTCGGAGTTGCAGCTGTATCTCCGTGAGATCACGGAGACTGCGCTGCTGACGCCCGAAGAGGAGAAGACCCTCGGGTGGGCGATCATCAACGACAACGACATGGCCGCCAAGGAGCGGATGATCAAGGCGAACCTCCGCCTCGTCGTGGCCATCTCGAAGAACTACGCGCACCGCGGGCTTGCCCTCTCCGACCTCATCGAGGAGGGCAACGTCGGCCTGATCCGCGCCGTGGAGGGTTTCGACCCTGCGCTCGGCGCGCGCTTCTCGACGTACGCGTCGTGGTGGATCAAGCAGGCGATCAAGCGCACGCTGATCAATGCGGTGCAGCCCATCCACATCCCGGCCTACATGGTCGAGCTCATCTCGCGCTGGAAGCAGACCACGCGCAAGCTCGAGGAGGAGCTGGGCCGGGCACCAAGCATGATCGAGCTCTCGAAGGCGATGAAGGTGCCGATGAAGAAGCTCCAGATCATCCGCCGGGCAGTGCGCGCGTACCACGCGCCTAGTCAGGCGCCTAGGAAGGAGGACGGCGAGGCGATCGACTTTGCCGACCTCTTCGAGGACACCAAGCAGAAGCAGGCGGAGCGCAGCGTCGCCGAGGGCGAGGAGTTCCAGATCATCCTTCGCCTGCTCGACTCGATCGACGAGCGCGATGCGCAGGTGCTGCGACTGCGCTTCGGACTTCAGGGCCACGAGCCGCTGACGCTCAAGGAGATCGGCGAGATGGTGGGCCTCACGCGCGAGCGCGTCAGGCAGATCGAGGTGGAGGCGCTGCGCAAGCTCGGCCAGCAGCTCGAGGACGACAAGCCCACCCGCTTCTTCCGCGAGAACCGCGGCGACCAGCCGATGCCGGCGCGGCGCGCATCGAAGTCGCGCCCGAAGCCGAGCGGCAACGGCAACGGCGCTCCGCACGCGTGACGCTCGGCGCCACCGCGCACTGAACACCCAACTGCGATGCGGGGACGAGTGGCGCCCGTTCAGCGCTTGAAGAACGGCAGCGGCTCGACGGTCGCAGGTACGGACGTGCCGCGGAGGTCGACTTCCAGCTTCGTGCCTGGCTGAGCAAGGCTCGCGTCAACGAATGCCATCGCGATCGCGCGGTCGAGCGTCGGCGAGAGGCATCCGCTCGTCACTCGGCCGACGGTGCGGCCACCTGACTTGACGTCCATCCCCTGGCGTGCGCTGCGCCGGCCCTCGAGCCCGAGGCCCACGAGCTTCTGCACAGGGCCCGTATCCGAGATGCGCTGCAGCGCGTCCTGGCCGATGAAGCGGCCGGCGCGCGCGTCGTCCGTCCCCTTGTCGAGCTTGACCGCAAACCCGAGCCCAGCCGAGATCGGGTCCGTCGCCTCGTCGATCTCATGGCCGTAGAGCGGCATGCCCGCCTCCATGCGCAGCGTGTCGCGGGCGCCGAGGCCCACCGGCTTGAGGATGCTCGTGTCGCCCTTCACGTCCTTGAGGAACATGCCCATCGCGGTGCGCGCCATGCCCGCACCGAGGATCACCTCGACGCCGTCCTCGCCGGTGTAGCCGGTGCGGCTCACGACCAGCTTCACGACGAGCAGGTTCTTCTGCACGAACCGGTAGCGCTTGAGCTGCGGGATCTGCGAGGACATCGTGCCCACGAGCTCCATCGCCTTCGGGCCCTGCAGGGCGACCATCGCCGTGGACTCGGTCTGGTCGTCCATCTTGAAGACCATGTCGCCGCGCACCGCCTGGAAGTGCCGGAGCAGCTTCTCGCGGTTCGACGCGTTGCACACCATCAGGTACTCGAACTCGTCGAAGCAGTACACGATCACGTCGTCGAGGCACCCGCCCTGCTCGTTGCACACGAGCGAGTAGCGGCACATGCCCGTCTCCATGCCAAGCACCTGGCGGGTGCACACCATGTCGAGGAACTTTCGGGCATGCCGGCCGCTGAAGCGGATCCGGCCCATGTGCGAGACGTCGAAGAACCCGGCCTTGGTCCGGCAGTGGTTGTGCTCCTCGATGATGGAGCCGTAGGTGAGCGGCATCTCCCATCCGGCGAAGTCCACCATCTTGCCGCCATGCTCGAGGTGGAAGCCGTGGAAGGGAGTTCGACGGAGAGTGGTCGTGGACATGGAGCGAGTGAGGGTACCCATGCCGCCCAACGCGGGTACCTTCCGCCCACGGTGCCAGTCCCACGCATTCGCCACGACCTGATCGCGGCGGTCGCTATGGTCCTTTGCTGGACGCTTGCGGCCGCGGGTGCGGCTGTGGCTGCACCCGCGCGCGCGGAACTGGCGGGCGCACCGGCCACGGGACCGGCGTCGGCGCCAGCCGCGAACGCAACCGCCGCGGTCCCGACGGGGCCCGCCGCTCCGGGCATGGCGATGTCGCCCTCGCTCGACGACGACACCCTCGCGGACCGGCCGATCTCGTCAGTCGTGATCAGGGGCCTTGCCCGGGTGAACGAGACCGAGATCCGCAACAACCTGCGTGTGGCGCCGGGCCAGCCCTACGAGGCGCGCGCAGCCAAGGATGACGTCGCGACGCTCTACCGGCTCGGGCACTTCGCGTCGGTGTCGGCGGATGCGATGCTGCTTCAGGACGGCACCGTGCAGGTGACCTACACCTTCGTCGAGCAGCCGATCATCCGCGACATCCAGTTCGTGGGCAACAAGTCGATCTCCGACCAGGAGCTCAAGGGCACAATCGGCCTCTACGCGGGCGGCCCGCGCGACGACTTCCTCCTCGAGCGCGCCGTGCAGCGCATCCGTGACGCGTTCCGAGGGCGGGGCCACTACCTCGTGGAAGTCAACGTCGACGAGACGCGGCTGCTCGACACAGGCATCCTCATCTTCAGGATCGTCGAGGGCCCGCGAGTGCGCATCATGGAGATCGAGTTCACGGGCATCTCGGCGTTCACCGCCAAGCAGCTCGGCGCGCAGATCAAGACCAAGCCGTGGGCCTTCCTCTTCCAGAAGGGCAACCTCGACGAGGAGACGCTCGTCGACGACGTGGCGACGCTCGACAAGTTCTACAAGGACCGCGGCTTCGTCGACGTGCGCGTCGACAAGCGCATCGACATCTCTCCCGACGGCAAGGAGGCGAAGGTCGTCTTCGTGATCGACGAGGGCCGCCAGTACCGCCTGCGCACGATCTACGTCGATGGCGCTGGCGGCGCCCGCGCCGCATCCACGGTGATGAACAAGGAGCAGATGCTCGGCCTGATGGTGATCCGCCCCGGCGACGACTTCACGCAGAAGAAGGTGGACGACTCGCTGAAGGCGGTCAAGGGCGCATACGAGACGATGGGATACGTCGACGCGCGCGTGAACAGCACGTGGGTGCGCATCGGAGAGTCGCCCGAGGTCGACATGCTGGTCACCGTCAACGAGGGAGCCCCCTACACCGCGGGCCTCGTGCGCATCCAGGGCAACGCGATCACGCGCGACAACGTGATCCGGCGGCAGATCCGCATCCAGCCCGGGCGCCCGCTCGACGGCCGCGAGCTCGAGTTCGCCAAGCGCCGGATCCAGGGCACGGGCCTCTTCGCGGATGTCCGCATCACGCCGCAGCGCCCCGACGAGAACGACCCCTCGGTGCGCGACG
The DNA here is from genome assembly GCA_964555705.1 of uncultured Isosphaeraceae bacterium. Taxonomy (GTDB): domain Bacteria; phylum Planctomycetota; class Phycisphaerae; order Phycisphaerales; family SM1A02; genus ZLKRG44. The sequence continues at coordinate 40,686 of CAZKTN010000018.1, forward strand.
TGCTCGTGGAGGTGAAGGAGCGCAACACGGGCAGCTTCAACTTCGGCCTCGGCGCGGGCACCGACTCAGGCCTCTTCGGCAACATCTCGCTGACCCAGTCGAACTTCGACATCAGCGACTGGCCCCAGTCCTTCGAGGAGTTCGCCGCGGGCCGCGCCTTCCGGGGCGCCGGACAGACCTTCAACGTCAGCGTGTCGCCAGGCATCGACGTGAGCACCTACTCGGTGTCGTTCAGCGACCCGCGCTTCCTCGAGAGCGACTACGGATTCAGCACGAGCGCCTTCTACCGCAACCGCGTCTTCCAGGGCTTCACCGAGGAGCGGCTTGCGGCGAACGTCGGCATCAGCCGGGCCTTCGGCGACCTGTGGTCGGGCGCCCTCCGCGTGAACGCCCAGCGCGTGCTGCTCGACGGACTCGCATCTGGCACGCCGCTGATCGTGTGGGAGCAGCGCGGCCCGGACTTCATCGACTCGGCATCGTTCACGATGGTCCGGTCGACGCTCGACAACGCCGCGCGACCGACGCGCGGCTCGCGAGTGGAGGCGACGGCGACCTACTACGGCGCGTTCGGCGGCGACTACCAGTACCCGATGATCCAGGGCGAGTACACGACGTTCCTCGCGCTTGACGAGGACTTCTTCGGCCGCAAGAGCGTGCTGCGGCTCAACGTCAACTCCGGCTACATCTTCTCCGACACCGCGCCGGTCTTCGAGCGCTTCTACCTCGGCGGCAACAGCTTCCGCGGCTTCGCCTTCCGTGCCATCAGCCCGCTGAGCCCTGAGGCGATCACCGACAACCCGCCCAACACGTTCCCCACGGTCAACGCCGAGGGGCAGCCCAACGGCGACCCCATCGGCGGCCAGTTCATGTTCTTCGCGGGCGCGCAGTACGAGGTTCCGATCTTCGACGAGCTCGTCTCTGGAGTCGTGTTCTGCGACAGCGGCACCGTCACGGACGACGTGACCTTCGACCAGTACCGCGTCTCGGTCGGCATTGGCCTGCGCCTCTACGTGCCGCAGCTGGGCCCCTTCCCCATCGCATTCGACTTTGCGGTGCCTGTGAAGAAGGAAGACACGGACCAGACGCAGACCTTCAGCTTCAGCGCCGCACTGCCCTTCTAGCCGCTCGCAATCCGGCATCCCGCCGTAGACTGCGCCGCTTGGAGAGCCTCCGCATGAAGAAGCAACTCGTCGCCGCGTGCGCCATCCTTGCCGGGGTGGCTGCGATCGCAGGGAGCACCGCCTGGGCCACCGTCCGCCTGGCGGCCCAGCCCTCGGCCGTCGCCAGCGTGGACATCATCAAGCTCCTGGACAAGCTGACCGAGCGCTCGGACCTGGACATCGAGCTTGGCCAGCAGGGCGCGCGCGCGCAGGCCGAGATCAAGGCCCGCCGAGACCGTCTCGAGCAGCGCGCCAAGGAGGCCGAGGCGATCGTCGACCCCGCCGAGCGGCGCCGCGCGCAGGACGGGCTCGCCCTCGAGCAGCTCGAGCTCCGCGAGTGGATGATCATCAAGGACTCGGAGCTTGACCGCGATGCGGCGACGCGCTGGCGCAGCCTCTACCGCAACATCGTCGCCGAGGCGGAGAAGTTCGCCCAGGGAGAGGGCTACCAGTACGTGATCGTGTACGACGGACCCGCGAAGATCGACGCGAACCCCCGCGCGCAGCAGTCGATGGCGCAGCAGGTCGTGGACCAGATCATGCGCCGCCGCATCCTCTTCGCCGACAAGGCGGACGACATCACGGACAAGCTCATCCTCAGGATGAACAACGCGCGCGCCGCCGGCGTGACGTCGAGCCCCGCGGGTGCACCGTCGCCCGCGCCGTCCACATCCTCCTCGGCCCCCACGCCCTGAGCGAAGGAGCAGCACACCATGAGCCGCACACCTCTCATTGCACTGATCGCGCTCTGCGCGCCGCTCACCGCCGCACTGCTCTGGGCCGCCCGCTCGCCCGAGCGTCCGGCCGTGATCGCGTGCGTTGACCTCGACAAGACCTTCAGCCAGCTTGAGCAGCTCAAGGACGCGGATGCGCGCCGGGAGCGCATCAAGAGCGAGATGGACCGCAAGATCGAGACCCTCAAGGAGGAGCTGCAGGGCCTCTCAGAGGAGCTCGAGAGCTTCAAGCCAGGGTCAGCCACATACCTCGAGGCCGAGCGCAAGGCGATCGCCCGCAGCGGCGACCTGCAGGCGCTGCAGGCGTTCTCGGAGCTGCGCCGCGAGCGAGAGGTGGCCGAGGCCACTCGTGAGGCGTACCTGGCCATCCGTCGCGCGTGCGGCGAGCTCGCCACCGACATGAAGATCGATGTGGTGCTGATCGACGACAGCATCCCCCCGATCTTCGCGGCCGACCTCCAGACGACGCGCAACCAGATCAACGGACGTCGCGTGCTCTACACGAACCCGCAGCTCGACATCTCGGATCTCGTGGTCGAGCGACTCAACTCCGAGTTCCGCAAGGCGCAAGGCGCGCCAGGCACGACGCCCGCTGCCCCGCAGGGCGCCGCCGCAGGCGCCCCAACACCCTGACCTATTCCATGGAGCTGAGCGTCACGGAGATCGCTGAGCGCACGGGCGGCACCATCGAGGGCAACGCTTCGCTTCGCGTGCGTGGCCTGTCGACGGTCGATGCCGCCGCGGATGGCGACGCGACGCTCATCTCCGACGCGAAGGTCGCGCAGGGCTGGGCCGCGTGCGGCGCGCGCGTCGCGCTCGTGTCGGCGGGCATCGACGTGCCGGGCCATGACGGCGCATCGCGCGCGCTGGTGCGTGTGCGTGACGCGTACCACGCGATGATCACGCTGCTCGCGGCCTTTGCGCCTGCGCCCGATGTGCCGGCCGTTGGCGTTCACCCCTCGGCGTGCGTCGATCCCGCCGCGCAGCTGGGCGATGGCTGCCGCATCGGGCCGCACGTGTCGATCGGCGCAGGCACCACGATTGGCCGCGGATGCACGCTGCACGCTGGCGCGCGCATCTACGGTTCCGTCACGATGGGCGAGGGATGCACGATCCACTCCAATGCCGTCGTGCGAGAGCGCACGGTGCTTGGCCGAGGCGTCACCGTCAATGCCGGCTCGATCATCGGCAGTGACGGGTTCGGGTACCGGCCCGCGCCGGACGGCAAGGGTCTGGTGCGCATCCCGCACATCGGCCACGTGGTGCTTGAGGATGGCGTGGAGATCGGAGCCAATACCTGCATCGACCGCGGCACCTTCGGCGCGACGGTGATCGGGATGGGCACCAAGCTCGACAACATGTGCCAGATCGGCCACAACGTGCGCATCGGGCGCGCCACCGTGATGGCGGGGCTCTCGGGCGTGGCAGGCAGCGTGCGCATCGGCAGCGGCGTGCGCATCGGCGCAGGAAGCGGCATCGCCGACCACCGCCACGTGGGCGATGGCGCGCAGCTCGCCGCGCGAACCGCGCTCATGAATGACGTGCCTGCTGGCGAGACCTGGGGCGGAATGCCCGCGCAGGAGGCGAAGCTCGCGATGCGCGAGATCCTGGCGCTGCGCAAGCTCGCAGGCATCGCAGGCGAGCTCTCGCGGCTTGCCGCATCCGCACGGAAGGCCAAGAGCGATGCGTGACCTCCAGGCCACGGCGCGCATCTCCGCCCGGCCCGAGCCGCTCGAGTCAACGGGCATGCGCCAGCGGACGCTGGTGCGTCCGGTGACCGTTCGGGGCAAGGGCCTGTTCATGGGGGTGGACGCAGAGTGCGTCATTGCCCCCGCTCCCGTCGGCACGGGCATCGTCTTCGAGCGATCCGACCTCGATCCCCCTGTGGCGATCCCCGCCACCACCGCAAACGTCGTGACGCGTCCGCGCCGCAGCACGCTGCGCGCCGGCGATGCCACGATCGACACCGTCGAGCACCTGATGTCGGCGCTCACCGGCATGGGCATCGACAACGCCTTCGTGCGGCTTTCGGGCCCTGAAGTTCCCGCGGGCGACGGCAGCGCCCTGCCGTTTGCGGGACCGATCCAGGAGGCCGGCATCGCCGAGCAGGACGCGGAGCGCCGCGTCTTCCGGCTGCGCACGCCCATCGTCCTGCAGGAGGACGACTCGATGATCGCCGCGCTCCCGTGCGACGGCGACGCGATGCGGCTCACCTACGAGCTCGACTACGAGGGCCTCAGCAAGCGCATCGGCCGCCAGACGGTCTCCTTCGACCTGGGCGAGGGCGACTTCATGCGCGACATCGCGCCTGCCCGCACCTTCAGCATGCGCGAGGAGGCCGAGGCGCTCTGGAACGCAGGCCTCTGCCGGCACCTCACGCCACGCGACGCGCTCGTGATCGGCGACGACGGGCCGATCGACAACGAGTGGCGCTACCCCGACGAGTGCGTGCGCCACAAGGTGCTCGACGTGATCGGCGACCTCGCGCTCGTGGGCTGCCCGGTGGTGGCCCGCGTGGTTGCGCACCGCTCGGGCCACGGCCTCAACCGCCGCCTTGCAGCCCGCATCCGCGAGCAGGTGCTCGAGGCGCGGCGCGCGAGCGTCGCCGAGGAGGGCCGCGTGCTCGACTCGCGCGCGATCCTGCGCCTGATGCCTCACCGCTACCCGATGCTGCTTGTCGACCGTGTGGTCGAGATGCACGGCAACCAGCGCGCCGTGGGCGTCAAGAACGTCACGATCAACGAGCCGTTCTTCTCGGGGCACTACCCCAACACGCCCATCATGCCGGGCGTGCTCATCGTCGAGGCGATGGCGCAGCTCGGCGGCCTGCTGCTGTCGCAGACGCTCGAGCACACAGGCAAGGTCGCGGTGCTCCTGTCGCTCGACAAGGTGAAGCTGCGCAAGGCGGTGACGCCCGGCGACCAGCTCGTGCTCGAGGCCGAGACCATCCGTGCCACCGCACGCAGCGCCGCGGTGCAGTGCCGCGCATGGGTCGCGGGCAAGCTCGCGGCCGAGGCGCAGATCAGGTTCATGATGGTCGATTCGGAGTTCGAGTGATGACACGCATCCACCCCACGGCGATCATCGATCCCACTGCCGAGCTCGCGGACTCCGTCGAGGTCGGCCCCTACACCGTCATCGGTCCGCGCGTGCGCGTCGACGAGGACTGCGTCTTCCGGTCGCACGTGCACGTGACGGCGCTCACGCGCATCGGCCGCGGCAACGACTTCCACTCCTTCACGATCGTCGGCGGCGACCCGCAGGACCTCAAGTACCACGGCGAGACCACCTGGCTCGAGATCGGCGACTACAACACGGTGCGCGAGCACGCCACGATCCACCGCGGCACAGGCAACGGCGGCGGCATCACGCGCATCGGATCGCACAACCTCATCATGGGCAACGTGCACATCGCGCACGACTGCGTGATCGGCAACCACTGCATCTTCGCCAACAACGCCATGCTCGCAGGGCACGTGCACGTGGAGGACTACGCGAACATCGGCGGCGGCGCCGGCCTGCACCACTTCGTGCGCGTGGGATTCTGCTCCTTCGTGGGCGCGATGGCGCGCGTGAGCAAGGACATCTCCCCGTTCATGCTCGTCGAGGGCTCGCCTGCGACCGCACGCGCCTACAACCACATCGGCATGAGCCGGCTCGGCCTGCCCGAGAGCGAGCTCGAGGCCGCCAAGGACTGCTACAAGCGTCTCTTCAGGGCCCGCGGCGGAAGCGTGGAGGCGAAAGTGGCCGCGCTCCTGAAGGCGTGGCCCGACTCCAAGGTGGTGCGCCGCGTCGCGGATGCCGCCATGGCCGCGAGCGACGGCGTCCACGGGCGCTCGCTCGAGCACACGCGCAAGGATGACAAGCGAACCCGCCGCGCGGAGCGGTGAGTTCCGCGGGTCGGCAAGCCGACTCGGCCATCGGGTGGTTGGGCAACGGGGCCGCGCGTTGCGGTTTCGTGCATCCGTTCAGGTGTGCTACCCTCCCCAGTCCACATGTCAGCCAAGGCAGAGCGCATTGAGGAGCTGATGACCAAGGCCCATGCCGCCCTCAAGAGGGCGGAGTGGTTCGAGGCAGAGCGGCTGACGGCCGCAGCGCTCCAGACCGCGCACTCGGCGCGTGCCTTTGGGGAGATGGCGCGGATCGCGCTCCCGCTGCTTGAGTCGCGCCGCCAGCGGATGCAGGCTGCCATCGACGTCTCGCGCACCGTGAAGCTCGTGCAGGGACCTGTCCCTGAGGACGTGGACGTGGAGCCTGGCTGCCACCTGCTGGCGCCGCCACTGGTCGGCGCTGACGCGAGGCGCATGCGCCTCTCCGCGCTGCGGCGCGATGTGCACGCCATCGTGGTGTGCCGCGAGCCCACGAACCGGCTTGGACTGGTGCCAATCGTGGCCGTGGGCGAGATGGTGGTGCGTGCACGCATCGACCCGCCCAAGAACCCGAACAAGCCCGAGCGTGCGTGGTTCGTGTCCGCGCTCGAGCAGCTTGGCGATGCGGCCATTGCGTCGCTCGACACCGGCATGGAGATCGAGCGCCAGGTGGGCATCGTCATGGCGATGCTCGATGCGCACCCTGACCACGAGAAGCTCCACCAGCTGCTGGCCGACATCTGCGCGCGCGCGGAGAAGGAGCTCGCAGGAAAGCCTGCGCGCGCGCTGCCGCTGACCGACCTCGACGATGTGCTCGGCGTCGAGGACGAGATCGGCCTGCTTGATGACGACGGGTCCGACGAGGGGTCCGACGAGGACGATCTCGGCGCCAGCAAGCCAGGTCGCACGAGGCCGTGAGCGGCGGCGCTCGCGCAGCAGTGCCCGCTGCACGCGTCATCGCCGGCATCCCTGCGCGGAACGCTGCGCTCTACCGCGAGATCAGGTTCTCGGTGGGAGATCCGGCAGCGCTTGTGGTCCTGCCTGAGCCGGGCGCGTCCGGCACGGAGCGCCTGCTGATCATCCGCGACATCGAGATGGAGCGGGCGCGCAAGGGTGCCCGCGCTGACCGTGTCACCTGCCCCGCTGACTTTGCGCCCGCGGGCGGGCTCTCTGGCGACCGCGAGACGGCTACCGCGCAGTCGGTGGCCGAGTGCGTGCGGCGCGCGGGCCTCGGTCGCGCCGTGCTCGACCGCAGCACCCCCGCCATCTTCTGGCACGAGCTTGCGCGAACGGGCATCCACGTGGAGTGCGACCCGTCGATGGGCGTCGTGGAGCGGCGATCCAAGGATGCCCAGGAGATTGGCTGGCTGCGCGAGGCGCAGGCGCAGACGGAGGCCGCGATGCGCATGGCGTGCGAACTCGTGGCGCGCGCGAGCGCCGCCGCCGACGGCACGCTGATGCACGCCGGAGAGCCGCTGACGAGTGAGCGTGTGCGCGCCGCGATCGACCGCTTCCTGCTTGACCGCGGCTACTCGAACCCCGAGTCGATCGTCGCAGGCGGCCCCGTCGGCGCCGACTGCCACGACCATGGGCACGGGGCGCTGCGCACCGGCGAGCCCGTCATCATCGACATCTTCCCGCTCTCGCGCGCCACCCTCTACAACGGCGACTGCACACGCACTGTGGTGCACGGCACGCCGCATCCGGAGGTGGTGCGCATGCATGCGGCGGTGGTGGCCGCAAAGGCCGCGGCGATTGCATCGGTGCGTGCGGGAGTCACCGGCGAGGCGGTGCATGCAGCCACATCGGCCGTGATGCGCGAGCGCGGCTTCGCGATGGGCCTGCCGCCCGCGGACGCGCCCGAATCATGGTGCGGCATGACGCATGGCACCGGGCACGGCATCGGGCTCGATGTGCACGAGCCGCCGCTGCTTGCGGCGGGCGGTCCCGAACTTGTGGTGGGCGACGCGCTGACTGTGGAGCCCGGGCTCTACTCGCGCGCGCACGGCGGCATCCGGGTCGAGGACATGGTCGTCGTCACCGCCAGCGGCTGCGACAACCTCAACTCGCTGCCCGAAGGCCTCGACTGGCGGTAGCGCGCCGTCGCGCGCACACAGTCCACTCACGGACCATTCATGCGACGCTTGCGCATCGGCTGCGGTCGCTAAACATCATGGAGGCATAGTTGCGCATCGGTGGCGCTTCGAGCGGTGCGTACGCCATGCCGTAGTCCATGCCCGCACCTCTTCACGGAAGATTCCGATGCGCTATCGCCCCATCACCACATCCATCTCAGCCGCCCTTGTCGTTTCTGCCTCTGCGATCCTCGGAGTGTCGGCAAGCGCCCACGCCTCCGTCGGCGACTTCCGGGTACTCCCGTACCAGCTCAACCCAGCCACTGACGGCATCATGCTGACGTGGTTCACGGTCGCCAATGCGCCTGGCACCCTTACCGTCAGCGGACCGGGCCTCTCGAGCCCGCTCACCTTCACGAGCGCACCCGAGCTTGACCCAGTCCTCGACTACCAGATCCCGGCAGAGCTGAACGCAACGGGCGCGTTCCCCTTCGCGACCACCGCCATCTTCGAGGCTCCTGGAGTCCCGGCACGCAACTGGCGCCACCGCGTGAGCGTGGCCGGCCTGCAGCCTGACGCCGAGTACTCCTACACGGTCACGCAAGGCGCATCGAGCTACTCGAACACGTTCCGCACGGCTCCGCTCCAGGGCAGCACCCGTGCGCTCCGGTTCCACGCGATCTCCGATAGCGAGACGCTGGTGCTCGGGCGCACGCGCTTCCGTGAGTGGTCACGCTCGTCGACGCAGTCGCCCGGAAGCACCGGTCGCCCCGCAGGCTCCGGCCGCGGCCGTGACCAGTACTTCCTCACCGAGACTCAGGGCTACCGGGAGAACATCAGGAACATCAAGTCGCGCAACGCCGACATGCTCATCATGCCGGGCGACCTCATCGAGGGCACCGGCAGCGAGTGCCAGCGCCGGTGGGACGAGTTCTGGCGCCACAACGCTGGCGAGTACGACGACCTGCTGTCCGGGATGCCGCTCGTGGCCGCCATCGGCAACAACTGCATCTACAACGGTGGCGGTGCGGGCACCGCAAACCCGCTCGTGCAGTACGCGCGCAAGCAGTGGTCGGCCTACCTCAGCTACCCCGACAACAACGACCCGGCCGCCAAGGACCTCTACTTCCGCACCGACTACGGCCCGGTGACGATCATCACCCTGTGCTCCGTGGGCGCCCTCGGCGAGAACGACAACGTGGCACCGCCAACGGGCCAGGACATCAACGTGAACTTCCCGGCCAACCGTGACACCAACCGCGCATGGCTCGTCAACTACCCCTACGGCGACCTGCCTGACTTCAACGTGGGCACCGCGCAGTGGAACTGGGCGGTCAAGGAGCTTGCCTCCGCACGTGCCGCTGGCCAGATCATCTTCGTGCAGTGGCACCACACGCCGTACAGCCGCGGAATCCATGGCTCGAGCGTCACGAGCAACCAGTCCGGCGAGGCCATGCGCATCTACGCACCGCTCATGGAGCAGTACCGGGTGGCGGGCGTCTTCTGCGGCCACAGCGAGGTCGCCGAGATGAGCTACTTCGACCTGGATGGCGACGGCTTCGGCGTCCACCTCTGGGATGTCGGCGCGGCCGGCGACGGCCTGCGCGGTGTCGAGGATGCCCCAGGCTCGACGGCCGCCAACATCACGAACTGGCGCGCGAACCCGCTCAATCTGCAGGGCGCATCGTGGGTCCCCAACCCCTATCACCGATGGTGCGCGGACCAGAGCGAGCCCGAGACGTGGGACGGCAACAAGCTGCTCGGCGGCGGCAAGCACTACGGCTTCCTTGAGGTCGACGTGGAGCGCCTCTCCGGCAGCGAGTTCCGCCTGACGTTCCAGAACTGGCACACCTTCCCGGTGAA
>CAZKTN010000019.1:0-42681 GCA_964555705.1 uncultured Isosphaeraceae bacterium
GCGTCCGGGACGAGCGCGCGTCGCACGGCGAGCGCGAGGGCGTCGAGGCCGGTGCGGGTGCGGGCGCTCACGGCAACGCGCCCGATGCCGTGCGAGCTTGCATCCACGTCGCTCTTCGTGCGGATGACGATGTCGGGAGCGCGTGCGACGATCGCCGAGCAGTCGGCGGGCAGCGGCGCGTCCGGGGCATCGATGCCGATCACGAGATCCGCGCGCTGCGCGAGCGTGCGTGCAATGGTGCGCGACTGCAACTCGATGGCGTCGTCCGTATCGCGTATGCCTGGAGTGTCGAGCCAGTCGACGGCGAGGCCGTCCATCACCACGCGGCCTGCGACGCAGTCGCGCGTGGTGCCCGGCATGTCGGCGGCGATGGCGACCGTGCGGCCCGCGAGCGCATTCAGCAGCGAGCTCTTGCCAGCGTTCGCGGCGCCAACGGCCACCACAAGAGGCGGGCGAAGCAGCCGCGCCAGCCTGCGTGCGCGCGCCTCATCTGCCGCACCGGGCCGCCATCCTCGCGCGGTCGCCTCGCTCATGCGCGAATCCTGCGCAAGCAGCAGGGGAATGGCTCGCGGGCTGGCCGCATCGGCAAGTGCACGGAGCGCGAGCGCCTCTACGGGCGACCGCGCCTCCGGATACACGCGCAGTGCCTCTCGGGCGAGCGCGCCGGCCTGGCAGCCTCGCTGGTCGCCGCGCGGGACCGCGCCACGCTCGTGCAGCCACGCATCGAGCGCATGCCTGATCGCGATGCCACCGTGGGGCATCGCGAGCGCGCTCACGTCACAGGTCCGCACCACCACGCCGTCGTCGATGCCGCCGAGGTTCCGGTGGGCGATGGTGCCCGGCGCCGGGGCCGTGCGCCCCGTCATCGCGCTGAGCAGCGCATCAAGCGCTGCGGCATCGCCGCCGTGCGCAAGCAGCCTGCAGATGGAGATCGCTCCTGTCGTGTGCGGCGTGTCCCACGTCCAACTGACGGCAGCGTGGCGAGAATCGGCGCTCATTGCCGCTCCCTTGGCCATTCGTTCCCAGGTTGGCGCAGTGCCGCCGCGCCCCGCTCAGCGCTCGGCGTGGTCATGCGCGCGCCCGGTGTCGGCCTCAAACGCGGCCGCGATGCCGTGCAGCGCGAGATCGGGCACGATGTGGTTCACGAGCTCGTCGTCGCGGAAGAGCAGCTCAGCGTCGCCGCCCGTCGCGATCACCATCGGGAACGCTCCGAACGCCTCCGCATAGCGCTCGACCAGCTTCTGTACGAGACCGCGGATGCCCCAGTACACGCCCTGTCGCATCGCCTCGACGGTGTTCTTGCCGAAGGCCTCGGGCTCGGGCTGCTCGGGCGCGACCTCGGGCAGCGCATCGGTGCTTGCGTGCATCGCCGCGAGCTGCGCTCGCATGCCCGGCGCGATCGCGCCGCCCTGGAACGTGCCGACACCGTCGACGAAATCGACGGTGACCGCGGTACCCGCATCGATCACGATGCACGCCTGCTTCACGCGCGCATAGGCGGCCGCGGCGCACAGCAGCCGGTCGAGGCCGGTGCGCGTGCCTTCATCAAGTTGCGTGCCGATGGGCACGGCGATGTCACGCCCAACGCGCTCGACCGTGGCGCCCGTGCGCGTCTCCACATCAGCCTCAAGCGGATGCGCGAACGAGTCGTTTACCGACGCGAGCGCGATCGCGCGATCGTCCGCGCCATCGATCGCGTCCCAGTGGCGTGCCACGCGCGCGGCGACAGTCTCGATGTCTGCGTTCAGGACGTGCTCGCTCGCGGTGAGCGTGCCGTCCTCGAAGCGCCCGATCTGGGTGCGCGTGTTGCCGACCGATACGGTGATGAGGCCTGTCACGCCGCTCAGGATACTGGCGCGCACTCGCGTGCCACGCGCGCGCGGAGCGCAGCCAGCACGCGCGGCGCGAGTGCACCGGGACTTCCCGCGCCACGCACGGGCACGCCATCGAGCACGGCCACCGACGACAGCATGCGCTTGCTTGCGCTCAGCAGGATCTCGTCTGCCGCCGCAAGTTCCTCGACAGCGATCGGTCGCACCGTGCATGGGATGCCCGCGTCCACACACGCCTCGATCATGCGCGCGCGCATCACGCCGTGGAGGATCGGCGGATCGGACTCGACGGGCGGCGTGGCGACCCGACCGTCGCGCACGACAAACACGTTCGTGCTTGCGCCCTCGCTCACGAGCCCTCGTCGCTGGAAGATCGCCTCCTCCGCGCCATGGGGCTGGCACTCAAGCATTCCGAGGATGTTGCCCATCAGGGCGACCGTCTTGATCTCGCATCGTTCCCACCTGCGGTCTGCGACGAGTCCGGCTGCACACAGGTGAAGGGTCCCCAGCTCCTCAATTCCTGGGCATGGCATCGCGTAGGCGAAGACGGTCGGCGTGAGTCCGGCTGGAGGCAGGTGGGTGCGCATGGAGGCCGCACCTCGCGTGACCTGCAGGTACACGGATGCATCAGTCAGGCCAGCGTCGCGCAGCAGCGCATCGCAGATCGAAGGGAACGAGTGCGCGTCGAATCCATGGATCCTCGCGAGCTCAAGGCTTCGCTCGAGCCGCGCGACGTGAAGGTCCATGCCGACCGGCATGCCGCCGAAGAAGCGCACGAGCTCGTACACGCCATCCCCAAAGAGGAACCCGCGGTCGAAGACGCTCACCTGCGCCTGCGACGGCGGGATCAGGTGGCCGTTGAGCCACACTCGCATCGGCTGCGCACTCATCGCGCCCGTGTCCCGCGCACTGCGCGCACCATCGACTCGGCGTGCGCGGGATCGATCTCGTTGGACCAAAGGCCGTCGCGCTTGAGCGCGCTACCCACGATGAGCGCATCCGCGTGCTCGAGCAGCTTCGGGGCGCTCTGCGGGGTGGCGCCGCTCCCGACGAGCACCGGCAGGCGCGTCGCGGAACGCACCGCCGCGAGCTCGGCCATGTCGACCGCCGCGCCAGTCTCGCTTCCTGTCACGATCACACCGTCTGCACCGAAGAACTCGGCCGCGCGCGCCCAGGCCGCACCATCGAGGTCCGCCGTGATCGCATGCGAGGAGTGCTTCTTGCGGATGTCGGCGATGATCCGCACGCCATCGGCGCCGATCCTCCGTCGCTCGCGCAGCAGGGGGCCTGCGCACGCCTCAGCAAGCAGCCCCTCGTCGGCGACCGACGCGAAGACGAAGCCCTCGGCCCGGATGAACGATCCGCCGGCGGCGTGGGCGATCGCCAGCGCAGCGCCGGTCGCGCCCGACAGCACCTGTACGCCAACGGGGATCCGCACCGCAGCCGTAATCGCGGCGACCGCCACCGCGAACGTGGCCACGGTGTCCGCGCCGCCGGCGCTCGCGAGGTACGGGCGGTCGTGCATGTTCTCGACGATGAGCGCATCAAAGCCGGCATCAGCGAGCAGCCTCGCCTCCGCCACGGCGATCCGCACGATCTCCGCGGGAGGCAGCGCGTGGGAGGGCGACCCGGGCAGCGCGCGCAGGTGCACCATCCCGATGAGCGGCCCGTGGGGAAGTCGCGGCGATGTGGAGCGTGCAGTCATGGAGTGTGCGCTCGCGGAGTGCGCATCGGTGGAGTGTGCATCCGTGGAGTGTGCGTTCGTGCTGCTCATGGTCCCTGGTCCTCCCCATCGCCAAGTTCGCGGCTCTGGATCACCCACTCGGGTGTGGCGATTGCGCGCACGATCGCGCTGTTGATCTGCCGCAGGAGCGGGGCCGGCAGGGAATCGGCGACGCCAAAGGCCACGAACCCGCGCGCAATCTCCTGGTGAAGCACGGTCAGCGATGGATCGCTCGAGAGCCGCACCAGCGCGTGAAGCGCTGTGGTTGGGTAGAGCAGCGCATCGATCTCGCGCGACTGCAGCGCATCCAGCGCGGCCTGCGGGGTGTCGTAGACGGTCGGCGAGATCCCAAGGTTCCGCGCCACGTCGAGGTCGGCGCGCTGCCCTACGACACCGACCCGCACGGAGCGGAGGTCGCGCTCGATTGCCATGTAGCCGGCAAGGCGGGATGTGGTGAGCGCAGAGGAGAGCACGCCGGCGATGATCGTCACCAGTACAAGCGCGGTCATCATCCACACGCCGGCCACCACTCGGCCCGGCACCGTGCGCGGGACCTTGTCGCCGTACCCGACAGTAGTCATCGTCACGATTGACCACCACACCCCGTCCCACAGTCCTCCGCGCCCGCCGAACTGCTCCGCGTTCCTTCGCCGCTCGATGAGCGCCACGGTCATTCCAAACACCACCATGCTGCCGAGCAGGATCCCGAACCACATCAGCAGCTCGCCGGTGAAGATGTGGCCCAGCGTCGACTTCACCCGGTTGTGCGGCCTCAGGTGAAGCGCGATCGAGAAGCCAGAGGAGTCCCAGGGCTGCGAGTAGAGGAATGGCTCGTCGCCCGGTGCGATGATGGGGAGTCCCGTTGCGGCCATGTCAATGTCGCCGCTGCGAAGCGCACCGTAGAGGCCCTCAAGGTTCTGATAGGTGGTCCACGTAGGGGTCATTCCCGCGGACCGGGCGACCTCCCGTGAGAGCCACACGGCCGGTCCGAAGGGCTCAGTTCCGGGATTGGCCCATGAGTAGGGTGGCAGCGTGGTGGTTCCGATGCGGAGGGTGCGCTCCTGCGCAGACGCGGGTCCCGGCGCGGCCGAAGAGGCCTGAGGTGCCGGCGTGTCCTGCTCGGGCGCCGCACGCGTGGCCTGTGCGGGAACTACCGCCGCCGCGACCGCGGCGAGGAGCGCTGCGCAAACCATGACAAGCCGCATGGCGCGAGGATACGCCCGCCGCCGCACTCTTCGGGGCGTGGTACGGTGCATCTCATGCCACGGGTACTCAAGGGGAAGGTTGCGGTCATCACCGGCGCAAGCAGCGGCATCGGTGCCGCGTGCGCGCTCGAGATGGCCCGTGCCGGCATGGACATCGCGCTGGTGGCGCGCCGCGCGGACCGGCTCGAGCGGATGGCGGAGGCGGTGCGGGCGCTCGGCCGGCGCGCCACGACGATCGTCGCTGATGTCGCGGAGTCAGGGCATGAGCAGGAGGTGCTCGACGCCGCACAGCGCGACCTCGGCCGCGTCGACGTCGTGTTCGCGAACGCCGGATACGGTCAGGACCGCGCCGTGCTCGAGATGGACGATGCCGAGCTGCGGGCGATGTTCGAGACGAACTTCTTCTCGTCGGTCGCGCTGCTGCGCATGGCGGGGCGCCGTATGGTCCACCGGCGCGAAGGTGGCCACCTGCTCATGTGCAGCTCCGTTGTCGCAAAGTTCGCGATGCCGCGCATGGGCGCCTACTCGGCATCGAAGGCTGCACAGGCGATGATGTGCCGCGCGATGCGCACGGAACTTGAGCCGCACGGCATCGCGGTGTCAAGCGTGCACCCGGTCACCACCCGTACCGAGTTCTTCACGGAAAGCGCGCGCAGGTCCGGCCGGAAGACCTTGGAGCAGGTGCCAGCCCATGCGCCCAAGCTCTTCGTGCAGCCGCCTGAGCGGGTGGCCCGCGCCGTCGTCGCGTGCCTGCGCCGGCCGTGCCCCGAAGTGTGGACCAGTCACCTCGTGAGGCTTTCCGCGGCCCTGTTCACCGCCTTTCCGGGGCTCCTGGACCCGGTTCTGAGGCGCACGCACGCGGCGGACCTTGGGGACCCGGGCCGAGGCGCCTGAAGTATCCTCTTCCGCCCCATGGCCATCAGAATCGCGATCAACGGGTTCGGGAGAATCGGGCGCCTTGTCTACCGCTTCATGGCGGAGAGAGGCGGATTCGAGATCGTCGGCATCAACGACCTGGTGCCGGCCGACAACCTCGCCTACCTCCTCAAGTACGACTCGATGCAGGGGCGCTTCGCGCGCAACGTGCGCGCCGAGGGCGACGTCATCGCGTGCGATGGCCAGCGCACCGCATGCTCGGCGATCAAGGATCCGGCGCAGCTCCCGTGGAAGTCGCTTGGCGCGGACTACGTGCTCGAGTCGACCGGCCTGTTCACGGCTGCAGACGACGCGCGCAAGCACGTCGCCGCAGGCGCCCGCCGCGTGCTCATCAGCGCGCCAACCAAGAGCGATGCTGAGGTGCCGACCATGGTGTTCGGCGTCAACCACTCGTCATACGACCCCGGGCATCACACGGTGGTGAGCAACGCCTCGTGCACCACCAACTGCCTCGCTCCAGTCGTGAAGGTGCTGCTCGACACGTGTGGCATCGACGAGGGCCTCATGACCACGGTGCACGCCGTGACCGCCACGCAGCCCACGCAGGATGGCCCGTCGAAGAAGGACTGGCGGGGCGGGCGCAACGCCTACATGAACATCATCCCCAGCTCGACGGGCGCTGCCAAGGCGGTCGCGCTGTGCCTGCCGCAGGTCAAGGGCAAGCTCACCGGCATGTCGTTCCGGGTGCCGACGGCGACCGTCTCCTGCGTGGATCTCACGTTCCGCTCGACGAAGGCCACGTCCATCGACGCCATCCACGCCGCGATGCGCGCGGCGGCCGATGGCCCCATGAAGGGTGTGCTCGGATTCACCGACGAGGAAGTGGTCTCGAGCGACTTCCTCGGCGACCGACGCAGCTCCATCTACGACTCCAAGGCGTGCCTGCAGCTCAATGACCGCTTCTTCAAGGTGGTGAGCTGGTACGACAACGAGGCGGGCTACGCCGCCCGCTGCGTGGACATGCTGGAGATGATGGCCGAGCGGGACGGCATCCGCCGCTCGTGACGTCAGCCCTGGTCATCCTGGTCGGGCTGCTGCTGCTCAACGCCATCTTCGCGATGGCCGAGCTGGCAGTGATGACCAGCCGCCACTCGAGGCTGCAGCGCGCCGAGGCCCTCGGGAGCCGCGCGGCTCGAGATGCGCTCCTGCTGGCGCGCGAGCCCACGAGGTTCCTCTCCGTGGTGCAGCTTGGGGTCACGCTGATCGGAATCCTTGCGGGCGCATTCGGCGAGCAGCGCCTCGCGGGGTTCATCGCGGACAAGGTCCGGCAGGTGGAGTGGGCTGCGCCCTACGCGCAGTCGGTTGGGTTCACGAGCGTCATCGCCATCATCACCGTCGCGTGGCTTGTGCTGGGCGAGCTCGTGCCCAAGCGCATCGCGCTCGCATACCCCGAGCGCGTAGCGACGCTCATCGCCACTCCGCTGCGCGTGCTTTCCTTCCTGGCTGCATGGCCCGTGAAGCTCATCAGCATGGCGACCGACGGCGTGCTCGCCATGATCGGGCTCCGCCACCGCGGCGATGACGTCAGCGAGGAGGATGTGCGTGCGCTTATGGCGCGCGCCGCATCGACGGGCGTCTTCAGCCCCCAGGAGCACGCGATCCTGCAGCGAGTCTTCCGCACAGGTGACCTGCTCGTGCGCGACCTGATGGTGCCTCGCGGCGATGTGGTGTGGATCGACCGCCAGGCGACGCCCGACCAGCTACGCGTTCTGATCGGCACCTCGCCCTACTCGCACTTCCCGGTGTGCGACGGCGACGTCGACCGCATCGTGGGCATCATCCACATCAAGGACGTGATCGCGCACGGACTGCTGTCCGGCGGCGAGTTCAGGCTCGATTCGATCATGCGCCAGCCGCTTTTCGTGCCCGAGCAGATGCCGGCCCTGAAGCTGCTCGACCAGCTCGGACGAACACGGTCGCACCTGGCGGTGGTCGTCAACGAGTTCGGGGGGACGGAGGGGGTGCTCACCCTCAACGACATCTCTGGCGCGATCGTCGGCGATGTCGTCAGGTCGCACGACGCTGACGCGCCCGCGCTTCTGCGGCGTGACGACGGGTCGCTGCTGGTTGACGGCCGGCTTCCGCTCATCGACCTTGTGGCCTCCATGGGGGTTCCTGCAGGAGCACTTGAGGAACTGCCGGATGTGAGCACCGCCGCCGGCCTGCTGATGGCGCTCGTCGGACGGATGCCTCGCGAGGCTGATGCCGTCACCTGGCACGGATGGCGGCTTGAGGTCGTGGACATGGACGGTCCGCGCATCGACAAGCTGCTCGTGGCGCGCGCGCCCGCGTCCGTCGGCGGCACGCAGGACGGGTAGCCTCGAACGCAGATCCATGCCGACAGAACTGACGATTCCTGCGCTGCTGCTCGCACAGGCCAGCCCAACGGCGGCCGGGGTGCCTTCGGGCGAGACGATGAGCATGTTCGAGTACCTCCGCGCTGGCGGGCCGCTGGGCTACGTGATGCTCGCGCTGTCGGTGCTCGGGCTTGCGCTGATGGTGCGCAACATCCTCGCGCTCCGTCGCACTCAGCTTGTGCCCGAGGGAACGGCAGACGCGCTTCGCCCGCTCCTTCGTCGCGGGGACCTCGCGGGCGCAGCACGGTTGTGCAGCGACCCTGCACGATCCAACTTCGTCACGGAGGTGATGGGGGCGGCGATCCGCCGGTGCATGGGATCGCCCATCGGTGCGCTGGAGGCTCGACCGGCGGTGGAGGAGGCGGGCCAGGCTGCGACGATCAAGCTGCACCGCCTCAACCACGGCATCGGCGTGCTCGCCGCGGTCGGCCCGATGCTCGGCCTTCTCGGCACCGTCATCGGCATGATCGGTGCGTTCCACGCCATCGGCGCGCTGCAGGGGAGCGCGCGGTCGACGGAGCTGGCGCGCTTCATGTCGCTGGCGCTCGTGAACACCGCGCAAGGGCTCATCATTGCGGTGCCGTGCACCGTGGCGTTCGCGCTCTTCCGGCAGCGCATCGACAAGCTTGCGATGGAGATCGGGGCGACTGTGCTCGAGCCACTCTCCGACGACCTTGCGGCAGGACTCGGCGGGGCGCAGTCACTTCCATCCTCGCCGCCCGCGCGTGGTGGTGCGGGCATGTCGGCGGCGGCCGCTGCCGCGCCGGCGGGGAGCTGAGCGGTGGTGGGGCCCGACGACTCGGCAGAGGCGTCCTTCGACCTCACGCCGATGATCGACGTCATCTTCCTGCTCATCATCTTCTTCATGCTGTCGTCGCAGTTCGCGTCGACCGAGGCCCGGCCGGTCGACCTTCCGCGCGAACCAGGCATGGAGACTGTGGCCTCCGAGGCCGAGGCCAAGCTGCTGATCGACATCGACCGTGAGGGCGCATACTCCGTGATGGGGGAGCCTGCGACGCTCGAGTCGCTTGCGCGGATGTCCGCGCCGAGGCCGACAGCCTCCGGCAGCATGGTGCGAAGTGCCGTCGTCGTGCGCGCTGACCGAGGCTGTCCCGCGAGCGCCCTAAACCGGCTTGCGGACAGCCTTGCGGGGTCGGGGGTCGAGCAGTGGTCGATCGCAGTCATGCCGGAGGGCCGCTGATGCGCATGATCTCGGCCCGGCGCGCGCACCTGCTCGATCCTGCCGAGATGAGGCTGCCGCTCATCGCCCTCATCGACGTGATCCTCTTCCTGCTCATGTACTTCCTGTTCGCGGGAAACCTCGAGTCGGAGGAGCGGGAGCTGGCGGCCGCGCTCGCCGCCGAGCGCGCCACCGCGTCGAGCAGCGCGCTCGCGCCGCAGGTGGTGGAGGTGGTGAGGTTGGGCGGCAGTGAGGTGTACCGGCTCGGTGCCAGGGTGATCGACAGCAAGTCGGCCCTGGTGGACCTGATCTCGGCGTTGCCGAAGGAGCCTGGACTCGTGGTACGCGCGGATGACGGCGTCTCTGTGGGGGCAGTCGCGGCCGCGACCCAGGCGGCTCGCGACGCAGGCTTTGACCGCATCACCTACCAGCCCAGGCCGCGGACACCGTGACCGATAGGCCGCCCTATAAATCCCATAACAATCGGATGCAGTGGGTCCAATAACTGGACTCCTCAGAAACCCCCGCACTGCGGCTTGGGATTCGATAAAGATGGGTTAGGTTGCAGAAAGGTGTGGCAGTCTCGGACTGCCCCTCTGCGTAGTGCCCCCGTACGGAACTTCAGACACGTGTTTCAGATTCAGTTCAGGAGTCATTCTTATGCGCTGTAGCAACTCGCTCTCTTCGACGCTGACGTGGTCCGTTGCGACCCTCGGCGCCACGCTTCTGGCGTCAGCTGCCCTCGCTCAGGACGAGTGCGCGACCGCGACCAACGTCACCGCCGGCGTTCCCGCCGCCTTCGATACCACGACGGCAACGCCCAGCGCGAACCCGCCGACGGATGCGCAGTGCGCCGGCACGTTCCTTGCCTGGGGCAACAGCGCCGACGTGTGGTTCCGCTATGTGGCCACCCAGGCCGGCATCGTGGATTTCTCCACGTGCCTTGCCGGCTCCTACGACACCTCGATGGCGATCTACCGGGGGACGTCGTGCAACGACATCACCCAGATCGCCTGCAATGGCGATGGAGCAGGCGAGAGCGGATGCCAGCAGTTCTACTCGCGCGTCGCGGGAGTGTCTGCGAGCGCTGGCGACATCTTCTACATCCGCATTGGCGGATATGAGGGCGACACTGGCACTGGCGCGCTCACGGTGACCTTCACCGCAGTGAGCGGAGCATGCGCGACGGCGACGGGCGAGTGCGGCGAGGCCCACGGCGGTCTCGGCTGCAACGACCCGGCCTGCTGCGAGGCCGTGTGCCAGTTCAACCCGCTGTGCTGCGAGTTCGCGTGGGACGAGACCTGCGTCCAGGGCGCAGTCGACGCATGCGGAATCTTCTTCTACCAGTGCCAGCCCGGCGGTCCGGCCAACAACTGCGCGACAAACGCGGCTGTGGTGACGGCAAGCGGGACGCGTGCGTTCTCGAGCACCGGCGCAACGACGGACGGCCCGATCCACACGGCCGCCACGTGCAACTCCGGCAACGACTTCTTCTACAACGACATTTGGTGGCGCGTGCCCGTGGCCGCCAATGGCACCCTGACCATCAGCACGTGCGGCACGACGCCATACGACAACAAGTTGGCGGTGTACGACATGGGTACTGACCCCGCCACCTACGACTTCAACACGCTGCCCGACACCCTCGTCGGATGCAACGACGACGGAGCGAGCGGTGCGTGCTTCCTGACGGACGGCGTGACGACGTACGCATCCGAGATGAGCGCGATCGTGCAGGCCGGCCGCACCTACCTGGTGCGCATGGGCTCGTACACCGAGGGTGAGGTTGGCTCGGGCAGCATCACCTTCACGGTGCCGACTCCGTGCCAGCTCGACAACGCGACCCAGTCCGAGGCTGAGGCCTGCGGCTCCGCCACCAACAACGGCTGCAATGCCGGTGGCGAGACCGAAAGCATCCTCCTCGGCACGACTGTTGCCGGCACCTTCTGGGCCGACAACGACACGCGCGACACCGACTTCTACCGCCTCAGCATCGCCAGCGACACTGAGGTGACGGTCAGCGTCAAGAGCGCCAGCTTCGCGGGAGTGCTCATCCTCGGCGGTGACGTCAGCGTGCCTGAGTGCGATGGCATCTCGATCATCGCCACCGGTTCGGGCGCATGCCCGGCCACGGCGACGGCGTGCCTCCAGCCCGGCGAGTACTTCATCTTCGTCGGACCCACCCAGGCGGACGGCTCTGGCGCCTTCTCGGGCAATCCGTGCGGCAACGGCGTGTTCAACAACTACTCGATGACGGTGACCGGCACCCCGGCCACCTGCCCGGCGTTCCTCGCCACGTCGTGCGCGAGCCCCGGGCCGAGCAACGCGTCGATCAACGCTGACCCCAACACGGTGGCGAACGGTCTTGTGGCATGTGCGGTCGCGGGTGCGGCCGGCGGCACCACGGTGAACTCGTTCGCCCGCGTGTTCGCCGCTGGCTCAGTCGGCGGAGAGATCAACTGCCTCAACTTCGGCGTGTTCTGCGCGCAGCAGACGGCGACGGGTCTCTTCGTCTCCGACCTTCCGCTGCCCGGTGTCATCGGCATCTACCGTGACATCAACGGTGGCGCGCCGACGCGCATCCAGCTTGAGGATGGCGACGGCGGCGACCTCGTCGAGATCTTCGAGACCGAGTTCTTCGCTCCTGGTGGTGTGTACAAGGCCACCCTGCCCTTCGAGGAGCCGCTGTGCATCGAGGACTTCGCGGGCTCGAACCTCGTCGTGGTGCTCCAGCTCCCGAGCCTCCTCGTGGGCACCGACACCATCCCGGCGAACTCCGGCTACCAGTTCCGCGCAGGCGGCAACGCTGCGGGTCCCGGCCAGAACACCTACTGCCGCCTCAGCTGCGCTGACGCGGCGGGACAGTTCGTGCTCACCGAGACGCTCGGCGCCACGTTCACCACGCAGTGGGTTGTCGAGATGAACGGCAACTTCTCGCAGTGCAGCGGCGGCGGCAACGACTGCCCGGCCGACCTCGACGGCAACGGCGTGATCAACGGATTCGACCTGAGCGCTGTGCTCGCAGGTTGGGGCACCCCCGCGGGTGACACCAACGGCGACGGCACGACCAACGGCATCGACATCACGACGATCCTGTCGGCCTGGAACACCAACTGCCCCTGATCGGGCAGCCGTTCCAGCAGGCCTAGCCTGAGACTCCTACAGCCCCCGGCCATCACGGCCGGGGGCTTTTCATTTGGGGGGTGCGCGCCAGCGGGGTGCGGCGGCAGGACAGCGACCCAGTTCAGAGCCCGAACGGGTACGTGTCCGGCAGCCCTGGCTCGGTCGCTCCAGGCAGCGGCTCGACCGCGCTCGTGCGGTCGAACCAGATCCACTCGTCGAACTGCCGCGCGAGCGACGCCTGGAAGTAGTGGCTGAGGATCTCGGTGTCTGGCCGGTAGATGACGCCGATGGCGCGCTCGAGGTGCGGCGAGAGAAGCCGCCCGCGCAGGTCCGCATGGTGCGGCTGCCGAAGGTGCATCGAGAATGCGCTGACGCCGCTGTCATGGCAGATGCGCTCATAGCTGTCGGCGTGCGAGGGCTGCACGGTCATGATGCGCACGGGGTCGCCCCAGTTGTCGGCGGCCGCGACTGTGCCGGTGTGCGTGCCCATACCCACGAGGCATGCCGCGCTGCCGAAGCGCTGGCGGGCGAGTTCGCCGATGTTGGTCTCGCCTCGTGAGCCCATCTCGGTAGCGCTCGCATCGCCCACGTGGGAGTTGTGCGCCCACACTACGGCACGCGCGTGCGGGCCCCGGTGGGTGAGCGCAGCCTCGAGGGTGTCCATCATGTGGCGGTCGCGCAGATTCCACGATTCGCGCGACCCCCAGTACATGGCCCGGTAGTAGCGCTCTGCCTCGCGCACGACGGTGGCGTTGCGCGCCGCATCGAAGTGGCTGTCCCCGTCGCGGCCGTGGTACTGCACGCGCTTGGCGAGCAGCTCGGTGAGGATCGCCACCGCCTCGGGCTCGCAGCTGGCCATCCGGCCGCCTGTCACTGCGCGCCCATACGTCGCAGGGTCCGCCTCCCACGGGGAGAAGCAGCCGTAGCGCACGCGCGCGCTCTCCGCGGTGTCGGGATCGACCGACTCGAGGTAGTCGAGCACCGCGCCGATCGAGTTGTTGAGGCTGTAGACGTCGAGCCCGTGGATGCTCACCCGGTCTCCCGTGTGCGGGATCGCCCTGTTGTGGTCATCGAGCCAGGCCACGAAGTCGCGCATCTCCGCGTTGCGCCACATCCAGCGGGGGAATCGCGAGAAGGGCGGCTCGCGGAGCGCGTGCACCTTGCGTCCGCGCACGCGCTGGTCGACGACGGCGGTGTCGGGCCAGTCTGCCTCGAGTGCGACGATGCTGAAGCCATGGTGCATGATGAGTTCGCGCGTCAGGCGGGCGCGGAACCTGTAGAACTCGCTCGTGCCGTGCGTCGACTCTCCGATGAGCACAACCTTGGCCTGTGCGAGCCGGCTCACGAGCCCGTCGATGGGCGTGCGCTCAAGGTCCCCGATCGGCTCGGCGCATCGCGCGACGAGCGCCGAGAGGGCGTCGCGGCTCGACTCGCGGATCCGCAGCGGGCGGCGTGTGCGCCGCGGCGCCACCGCTGTGCCGTCGGCCGACCATCCCTCCGTGCCGATCAGCGGCACGAACGACACGGCACCAAGCGTCTCGCGCTCGAACTCGTGCTCGGCTGTGCGCGTGACGCGGATCAGCTCCTGCGAGCGTGGCTGGTCGCCGACAGGAATCACGAGCCGTCCGCCGATGCGGAGCTGGCGCAGCAGCGGATCGGGCACGTCTGGCCCACCCGCGGAGACGATGATGGCGTCGTAGGGCGCGTGCGCTGGCAGCCCCAGCGTGCCGTCGCCCTGCACCACGTGCACGTTGGAGTAGCCGAGGCGCTCCATGCGCCCGGAGGCGAGCGCCGCAAGCGCCGCATGGCGCTCGATGGCGTGCACGTCGCTGGCCACCTGGCCGAGGATTGCCGATGCGTAGCCGGACCCCGCGCCAACCTCGAGCACCCGCTCGCCAGGCCTGATCTGCGCGGCCTCGACCATGAGCGCGACGATGTACGGCTGCGAGATCGTCTGGCTCTCTTCGATGGGCAGTGGCGCGTCCTCGTAGGAGAACTCACGCAGGCGATCGGGCACGAACGCCTCGCGCGGCACGGTGCGCATGGCGGCGATGACGAGCGGATCCTGAATGCCGCGGGCGGCAATCTGCCGCGCGACCATCGTGTTGCGGGCGTGGGCGAGGTCAATCATGGGAAGGCTCCTAATGGGTGCGCAGGGCACATCGGCGGGAACGCTAATGCGTGCCCGGCACGATTTCGGAGCGATTTCTGCGCGCGCTATCCCGGGCCGATCGGGATCCCGAGCGCGTTCCACAGGACGAGGAACGCGGTCCAGACAATCAGCGCGCTTGCGCAGTACGGAAGCAGCAGCGCAATGAGCGTGCCGAGGCCCGCGTCGCCCTGGAACCTCCGGATGGCAACAAGGATGATGACCAGGTACGCATTCAGCGGGGCGATCGGGTTGGTGCACGAGTCGCCCACGCGGTAGCCAAGCTGCACCATCTCGGGGCTCATGCCCGCCGAGGCGAGCATCGGCACCAGCACCGGCGCGAGGAAGGCCCACTTGGCGCTGGCGCTGCTGATGAGAAGGTTGATGCCCGCAGCGACAAGCACGACGGCCGCCAGCATCGGCGACGGGCCCAGGCCGAGCTCCTTCACGAACACCGCACCCTCGATACCGACGACGGTCGCAAGGTTGGAGTGCCTGAACCACGCGATCGCCTGCCCTGCGAAGAACGCGAGCACGATGTAGGTGCCCATGTCGCTCATCGCCTTGCCCATCCTTCCGGCCACGCAGCGATCGGACCTGATCTCGCCCGACACGAGGCCGTACGCAACGCCCGGCACGAGGAAGATCACAAGGATCATTGGCACGATCGCCTCGCTCCATGCGGGCACCATCGCGGTGGTGCCGTGGCGCAGCACCTGCCCGGTGAGCGGGCCGTCTGGGATCAGCGCCATCGTGAGCAGTACGGCCGCAACGATTGCGAGTGCGATCGCCGCGGCCCAAAGGCCTCGACGCTCCTGCGCCGTGAGCCGGTCGATGCCCGGCTGCACGCCGCCGCTCTCGAGCTGACGATCGATCGATGCGCGGTCGAACCGCGGTGCCACGATTCGGTCGGTCACGAACCACCCGAGCGCCACCAGGAGGAATGTCGATGCCACCATGAAGTACCAGTTGCAGTCAGGACGCACGACCGCGTTGGGGTCGATGGCCCGCGCGGCCTGCTCGGTGAGCCCGGAGAGCAGGGGGTCGAGGCTGGTGATGAGCAGGTTCGCGCTGAATCCGCCGGCGACGCCGAACGTTGCGGCGGCGATGCCCGCAAGCGGCGATCGTCCGGCACGCGCGAACACGCCTGCCGCAAGCGGCGGGAGCACCACGTATCCGGCGTCTGCCGCCGCGCTCGACATCACGCCGATGAACACCACCGCGGGCGACAGCAGCTTCGCGGGAGTGAGCTGCACCAGCAGCTTCAGCAGCGCCGGGAAGAGTCCGGTGCGCTCGGCGACGCCGATGCCCAGCATCGCGACGAGCACGATCGCCAGCGGAGGGAAGTCGAGGAAGTTGCGGATCGCGTTCGTCAGCATCCAGCGGATGCCTTCGGCATTGAGGAGCGACCGCACGGCGATCGTCTTCGACGGGTTGGCTGGGTCGGTCACCGACCAGCCCGCCCACGCGCCAGCCGCGGCCAGCACCAGCGTGATGACGCCGAGCAGCACGAAGAGGGTGGCTGGATCAGGCAGGCGGTTCCCGATGCGCTCGACGGCGCCGAGCGCGCGACTCACAAGACCAGGTGTCCGTGCGTTCGAGAGGTCAGCCATGGGCGGTGTGTCCTTGGGCGGTGGATCCAGTTGGGCCCGTGCGCGGGAGCGCTGCCATCACAGCGAGCGCGATGAGCAGCCCGGGATCGGCCAGGTAGTCGATCACGTTGGTGGACTCCATCGCGCCCGCCGAATATGCGAGCAGCGCGATGGCGACGATCACGGACCATGTGCCGCACCACCGGCCTGAGAGCCGCATCAGCAGCGCCGCAACGGCGATCACGACCAGCAGCGCATGCGGTTGCCAGCCGATCGCGTAGAGATCCGGCAGCGGCAGCTTCAGCCCGAAGATGGGTCCGTAGAGCGGCACGGTCACGAGCAGCGTGATCCCGATGCACATCAACCGCGATGGCCGGTCGGGAAGCTGGCCGGGCCTGGCAACGAACATGGCCAGGATCGCACACGTGACAACGCTCGGATCGCCCCAGATGCCTCGCATGTGCTCCGCGACGGTGCATCCACCCACGGGCATGAGGAGGACAATCGGACCGGCCATCACGACCCATGCAATGCCCCGCGGAATGGCGCTTCCGCCGCGCCCACTTGCGCTCGGCGCAGGCCGGCTTCCCGGCGCGGATGCGGGCGCGTCGCCGCTGCCTGTCCGCGCGAGATCGCGCTGGGGGAGCAGGTCGAGCGCGAGCCGCACCACCGATGCAGCGATGATCGCCTGAGACAGAAGGCCGTACGCGATCGACAGGCTCACTTCGTCGCCTCCACGGCCCACGCTGCGCTCAGGCGCTGCACGATGATCGCCTTGCGGTTGCTCGTGTACGAGAGGTGAATGGCCCCGGAGGCATCCTGGATGAGCGAGGGGTACGAGAACTCGTCTCCGGCGGAGCCGCGCTCGACGACTGCGCCGGGGATCCACGTGGCACCGCCATCGCACGAGGAGAAGAGCTGAAGCACGTGGCGGCCGCCCTCAAGCGGATTGCAGGCGAGCAGCAGCGCGCCATCGCTGAGCCGCACGAGCGCGACGCCGGAGTCGGGGTTTGGGATGCCCGTGTCGGGTCCTCTGATCCACAACGATCCGCCATCCTCCGTGCGGCACGTGAGCACCTGCGGCACCGATCCTTGGCCCCTGCGAAGCGCGGCGACTGCGGACGTGGAGCTCAGCGCGGCCACTGCAGGCTGGAGCGCAGGACCGGGCTGGGGCATGCGCACGCAACTCGTCACGTTGACTGCTGCGTCGAAGCGGGTCCACAGCGGCCACTTCGTGATGCACTCGTGGTAGGCGGGAAGGCCGAGGCCGCCATCCGCAAGCGGAAGCGCCGGCGCGCGCACCAGCGAGCTCAAGTTGAGGAGGGGAGAGAGGATCAGCCTTCGGGGCACGCTCCATGTGCGACCATCATCCGCTGACGTGAGGTGATTGATCGCGCTGCCTGACCATCCGCCAACGCTGACGCTGACCACGAAGAGGTGCAGCGTCCCTGTGCCGTCGCGCGACAGCACAGGATTGCCAAGCTTGCGGATCGACCGGCGGACGCCCGCCTGAAGCTGCTCGCGGGTCAGCGCGGTCCATCGCACAGGCGCCTTGCCGGCGGCAATGCGAGCCATCTCGATGCGCACATCAGCGGCGCCCTCGCGCGTTCCGGCGAACCACGCCACAAGAAGGCTTCCGTCCGAGGCGAGCGCCAGGCTCGATGCATGGGCGGACGGCTGCTCCTGCGGCAGCTCGACTCTGGTGGGGGCAGCCACGGCCGTGGGAGTGGAGGCAGCGGCTGCAGCCGGCACAGCCACGCCGGCGAACTCAGGAATGCTCGGGCGCGGCGCGCTCCATGCTGCAGCGACGAGTCCGATCACCAGGAGAAGTGCCGGTGCAAGTCGCATGAGAAGGTGCACGGCAGCGCCGCGCGCGCCGACGATAGCATCGCACGCGGTCCCGGAGGGACCGACGAACGCGCATGGATGTCCGCCTCCAGAAGCTCGTCGACCGCATGGTCGGCGTCCCCGCCTGTGGCCTGATTTCCGCACTGAGGCGCGTTGTTCCTGCGCCCCGGCCGGCAGGTTCGCCGCGCAAGGTGCTCGTCGTCCTGCTGAGCGAGATGGGCAGCCTTGTGCTCGCCGAGCCCATGTTCCGCCGGATCCGGGAGCGGTGGCCCGGTGCGGAGCTGCACGTCATGCTCTTCGCGCGCAACCGCCAGATGCTTGACCTGCTTGGCGTCGTGGAGCCCTCGCGCATCATTGCCATCCGCGACACCTCGATCGGCACGCTGGTTCCGGACCTGCTGCGGGCGATCCTCAAGGTCCGGCGCGATGGCATCGATACGGTCATCGACTGCGAGCTCTTCGCGCGCGTGAGCGCCGTGATCAGTGGCCTGTCGAGCGCGCGGCGCCGGGCAGGGTTCCACCGTGCGACGCAGGAGGGCCTCTACCGGGGCTCCTTCATGTCGGCTCCGGTGCCCTACAACCCGTACCGCCACCTGTCGCACCAGCTTGTGGCGCTCGTTGACGCGATCGACTCGGATGATGGGCCGGTGTCGAAGGGGTCTCATGCGCCTGGCTCCTTCAACCCGCCTGAGTTCGTCGCCGAGCCCGGCGAGATCGAGCGAGAGGTGGCGGCACTCGAGCGTGACCATCCGCCAGTGTCGGGTCGGCGACTCGTGCTTGTGTATCCGAGCGGGGGTTTGCTGCCGATCCGTGCGTGGCCCGAGGAGCACTATGCAGCGCTCGTGCGGGGGCTGCTCGGCGACGGCGTGGCTGTTGGCATCATCGGCATGCCTGAGGACCGCGCTCTCGCGGAGCGAATCCAGTCTGCGTGCGGCAACGATGCACGGTGCATCAACCTTGCGGGGTACACGCGGTCTGTGCGGCACCTGCTGTGCCTCTTCCGCCGCGCGAGCCTGCTCGTGACCAACGACGGCGGGCCGGGGCAGTTCGCGGCGATGACGCCCGTGCCCACGATCGTGTTCTTCGGGCCCGAGACACCCACGCTCTACCGGAGCTGGAGTCCTCACGCGTACGCGTACTTCACCGGACTTGCGTGCGCGCCCTGCCTGACGGCATACAACCACCGCACGTCGCCATGCAACGGCGACAACCAGTGCCTCAAGCGGATCCTGCCCTCCGAGGTGCTCTCCCGCGCGCGCAGCATGATGGCGCCAGCGCCGTCCGAGCGGATCCCGGTGGGCGCATGAGCGTGCGCTGGCCAGGCTTCATCCCATCGCCGGCACGCCGCGTGCTCGACTGGGCGTGGATGCAGCGCGTGCGGCTGATGAAGTTCGGGGTGGTTGGCGTCACGGGCACGGCCGTGAACCTGGTGGTGCTGTGGGCGTCGCTCAAGTGGCTGCTTCCCGATGTGGAGCCCGCATCGCTGCGGCTCAACCTCGGCATTGCGCTTGGGATCCTGTTCGGGCTCACCAACAACTTCATCCTCAACAGCAACTGGACGTGGCGGGACCGCCATGCCGGGCGTCCGGTACGCACCCACATCCGCTACCTGCAGTACGCGGCCGCGAACTGGGCAGGCATCCTGACGACGGTCATTGGCACGAACGTGCTCGCACGGTGGGTGCCCGACCTCGTGGCCAACGCATCGGCGATCGCGGTCGCGAGCGTCGTCAACTTCACGATCAACGACCTGTGGACGTTCCGCCACGTGCGCACGGAGGGCATAGACCCTGAGCGTGGGCGGCTCCTGCGTGCGCGAGTGTCCGTGGCCCTTGTGGCGGGCTCGCTCGTGCTGGCGACGGTGACGTACCTGCACGGACTGAGCGCCGGCACCGTGCTTCGCAACGGTGACGAGATGGTGTATGCGCAGATCGTGCGAGAGACCGCCGCAAGCGGGCACTGGCTGCCGCTGCAGTCGGGCATGTCCGACATGCGCAACACCAAGCCGCCGCTGCTCTTCTGGCAGGGCATGGCGTCGACAAGCTGGGGCGAGTGGTGGACGCTGATCGCGCTGCGGATCCCGAGCGTGGCATGGACATTCGGCACGGCAGTGATGGCGGGGCTTCTCGCGTGGCGCATCAGGGACCGTGACGTGAAGGCCGGTGTCGCGGCGGCAGTCGCGTACCTCGCGTTCTTCAGCACCTACCGCTACGGCCGCCCGTTCCTGACCAACCCGCCGGAGACATTCTGGTTCTTCGGCGCGTTCTTCGCGATGCTTTGGTGGCGGCCGTGGACGTTCCGCTCGAGGCTTGCCGCACCGCTGGCGATCGGCGCGATCGTGGGCATGGCGCTGCTCTACAAGTCCTTTGCGCAGCTTGCGCCGATCGGCTTCGCGCTTGCATGGTGGCACCTTCGCGAGAGCCGCTGGGAGTGGCGCGCCTTCCTGAGGCGCTCGGTGCCGTGGCTCGCCATCATGTCGGCGGTGTCGCTGGCGATCTTCTCGCTGTGGTTCGCGTTTGACCCGGATCCGGCGTCGATCTGGCGCGAGTTTGTCGTGGGAGAGAACGTTGGCAAGATGGGCGCGCGCGGCGGGAGCTGGATCGGCACCGCGCTGTGGGGCGGATCGAGCGTCTGGTCACTGGCGCTCGGGTGGTTCCTCAATGCGGGCCTGCTCGCGTTCCCTGTGTTCGGCGTGGCGGTTGAGTGCATCATCCACCGAAGGTCGCTGGTGACCGAGGAGCGCCTGCTGTGGATCCTGGTGATTGCGGTGTTCCTTGTGTTCTGCCTGCCGAGCCAGCGGTCGCCGCGCTACCTGCTTGAGGCGATGCCTGCGGTGGCCGTGATCCTCGCGACGCGCGGGCACCATGTGGGCCGCAACGCCTATGTGCTCACGCTGCTCGCGAGCGCTGGGGTGATCGCGGTGGTCGCCTGGCTCTCGCTGTCGGTCGCGCGCGGGTTTGACCAGCCGCTCCTCTCGTGGAGCCACTGGGTGATCATGGCGTGCTGCGGAGCGTTCTGCGTGGCGGCGATCGTGCGGCCTGCGTGGTCCCGCGCATGCGCTGCGCCTGCGGCGCTCGCCACGATGCTCTGCGTGTCGACGTTCCTGGGGATCTTCAAGGCTCCGCACGGGACGTTCGACCTCGCCGCGGTCGAGTCGATCCGCGGGCGCACAGTGTGGGTGCCCGAGAACTTCCGCTCGGTCGCCGAGGAGTACCGGTTCCTGCTTCCCGGGGTCAGCGTGCGCGGCTATCCGGCGTCATCCGACGGGCCGCCGCCGGCGGAGGTCGGCGATGGTGACCTTCGGGTGGTGGCGCTTGAGGTGTCGCTGCCCGCACCGGACGGTGCGGTGGCCAGCCGCATGGAAATCACCAGCCGCCACTCGAGCGAGCAGCTCATGGACATGGCGCGCGGCGACGTGGTGCGCCACCTCTTCCGCCGCGAGTGGATCGTGCCTGTCACGGGTGCGCCGTAGGTCGGACCCCGGCTATCCGCCTTAGGGCCGGCGCGTCTCCGCGATCTCGTGCTCGTGGCTCGCGGGCGGCACCGGGCGGCTTTGCAGCTGGTGCATCTGCGCGAGGTACGGCGTGATGTGAGGGTTGTCGCTGCGCACGAACTCCTCGAAGGGGCCGTCGAAGAGCACACCGCCGTCATGGAGCATCATCACGCGCGGCTGCAGCCGCTGGAGCAGCTCGGTGTCGTGCGTCACGATGATCGTCGTGCGCACCGCGCCGCCGCGCGTGGCAGCGAGCGCGGGCTGGGTGTTGTGCGTATGCCGGATGAGCTCGTGGATCTGCACGCACATCTCCGGGTCAAGGCCCGCAGTGGGCTCGTCATAGAGGATCAGGACCGGGTCGATCACGAGCGCGCGCGCGATCGCCACCCGCTTGGCCATGCCGCCTGAGAGCTCCTCGCGGTCGCGGCCAAGCACCAGGTCGGGGTCCAGGCCGACGTCGGACAGCGCCTTGACTGCGAGAGGCCGGATCTGCTCGTCGTCCATGCCCTGCACCTCTCGCAGCAGGAGCGCGAGGTTGTCCATCACCGTGCCCGTGAGCAGCGCATTGCGCTGGAACACCACGGCCCAGTGAGCACGCACCTGGTCAAGCTCCAGTGCCGTGAGCGTGCCCACATCGCGCATCGGTGCGGCCCCGTCGGGCCCGGGGTCGACGTCGTGGTCCGCAACCATCACCCGCCCGCGGTCGGGCATGAAGTGGGCCGTGATGTGCTTGAGCAGCACGGTCTTTCCGCAGCCGGAGCCGCCGACGATGGCGATCATCTCCCCACGCGCGATGGTCAGGTCGATGCCGGCGAGCACGACCTTGCCCTTGAAGGCCTTGTGCAGGTCCTCGACAACCACTTCGGGCGCGTCCATGCGGCGTTCCATTGGAGTCGAGGGTATCGCAATGGCATCTTCCAGGACCCGGTGCGCCCGTGGATAGCCTTCACCCATGCTCGTCAACGACGTGCACTCGGCGCTGAATCCGACGCATGTGACCGGAATCGAGCGGCCGGGCTCCGCATCGGATGTGCAGGCCATCGTGCGCCGCGCGGCTGCATCTGGCGCATCAGTCTGCGTCAGCGGCGCGCGGCACGCGATGGGTGGCCAGCAGTTCGCTGCGGAATGCGCGCTCATCGACATGCGGGGGATGGGTCGCATGCTCTCCATGGACCATGGTCGCGGCCACGTCACGGCGGAAGCGGGCATCACGTGGCCGGCGCTGATCGATGGCTACCTGGCGATGCAGCGCGACTCGTCGCCAGGGGACGAGCCGCGCTGGGGCATCGCGCAGAAGCAGACTGGCGCGGACGAACTCACGCTCGGCGGTGCGCTCGCCGCGAACGCCCATGGCCGGGGGCTCACGATGCCCCCGATCGCCGCAGATGTGGAGTCGTTCAGGATCGTGAATGCGCACGGCGACCTACTTCAGTGCAGCCGCAGCGAGAACGCGGAGCTCTTCTCTCTCGCCATCGGCGGATACGGCCTCTTCGGGATCGTCACTGACGTGACGCTGCGTCTGGTGCCCCGTGTGCCGGTGCGCCGCGTAGTGAGGATGATCGACATCGACGATGCCGTGCATGCGGCACGCCGGCGCGTCGAGGCCGGGTTCACCTACGGCGACTTCCAGTTCGACATCGATCCCGCGTCGCCAGAATTCCTGACCAAGGGCGTCTTCTCGTGCTATGAGCCTCTTCCGGGTGCGGCGCCGCCTACTCAGGTGACGGAGCTGTCTCCCCAGGACTGGGAGCGGCTGCTGCTGCTCGCGCACACGGACAAGCCCGCCGCGTTCACGCGCTACGCGCAGCACTACCTCGCGACCGACGGGCAGCTCTACTGGTCCGACACCCACCAGCTCGGCACATACCTCGACGGGTACCACGAGCGCATCGATGCCGCGATCGGCTCGCCATGCCGGTGCAGCGAGATGATCAGCGAGCTCTATGTGCCGCATGAGCGCCTCATCGACTTCCTGCATGCAGCGGCGCGGATGCTCTCAGGGCGTGGCGCCGACGTCATCTACGGCACGATCAGGCTGATAAGGCAGGACTCGGACACGTTCCTGCCGTGGGCCCGGAGCGACCAGGCGTGCGTCATCTTCAACCTGCACGTCCGCCACACGCCAGAGGGCATCGGCCATGCCGCAGGCAGCTTCCGTGCGCTGATCGACCTCGCGCTCGAGAGGTCCGGCAGCTTCTTCCTCACCTACCACCGCTGGGCGACCCGTGGGCAGCTTCTGGCGGCGTACCCGCAGTTGCCGGACTTCCTGGGACGTAAGCGGGCCCTCGACCCGTCGGGCACCTTCCGCAGCGACTGGCACGACTGGCTCTGTCGAACGGTCCTTGGTGAGGTCGGGGACGTGACATAGCCTCTACTGCGTACAACCATGGGGTGCGCAATCAAGCGACCCCTCAAAGGAGCATCCATGTCCCTGCTTGCCGTCGGAATCGTGTGGAGTGCGCTGGTCCAGGGTCAGGCTGCGCCGGGTGAGCCCGCAACGCCACCGACGGGTACGGGCACCTCAGCGCCGGCACCCGCCGCCTCGTCCGATTCACCCGCGCCGGATGCGCCGGCCGGTCCCGTCATTGCGGACCGGACGCTCGCCGAGCGCAAGACGCAGTTCCTGCGGTGGTGGCGCGCGAGCGGCGGCGACCCTGCAGCGTTTGAGGCCAAGCGAGTCGAGCTGTTCGGCGAGTTCAAGCCCGAGGACCTCACGCTTGCACAGGCGATGCGGTACGGCAAGATGATGCCCGCGGCCGCCGGGGAGGTTGTGCAGGCGAGGCTCGATGAGGTGCTTGCCGGAGACAGCCCGGACGCGATCGACGTTCTCTTGGTGCTGGCGCAGGATCCCGGGTACTCGCTGCTCGGTCCCGTGCCGCCGGCGCGCGCCGCAGCGATGGAGTCAGGCGCCGATGCAGTCCGGCGGCTCTTTGCGCACCGCGCCTTCCCGAAGTGGGTTGATGAGCGCGGCACCGTGGCGTTTGTGACCGCCTTCAAGGATGTGCAGCCGGAGGTGCTCGGGCCGTCGGCGGATGCGGTGGTCGCGTTCGCGGACCAGTTCGCGGCCACTCCGGTGACGCGCAACATGGGGCTCGCGAACTACATGTCGATCCTTGCGAAGCTCGACGACTACGTCGACCAGCCGACCATCCAGTCCGTCAACGCGCGGCTCACGAAGGTTGCGCAGGAGGGCCTGGCGATCGCGGAGGCAGCGGGGGACACGGAGGCCACGGAGCGCCTCAAGCGGTCGGTCGCGAAGCTCGACGGAAAGATCCTCAAGGGCGAGTTCATCGGCTACCCGGCGCCTGAGCTCGCCATCACGTGGGCGGCTGACCGCAATGGTCCGCTCGCGATCAAGAGCCTCAGTGACCTCAAGGGCAAGATCGTGGTGATCGACTTCTGGGCCACCTGGTGCGGTCCCTGCATTGCCAGCTTCCCGAAGATCCGCGAGCTGCGCGAGCACTACAGCGCCGATGACGTCGTGATCCTCGGCGTGACCAGCCTCCAGGGACGGCACCATCCCAAGGGCAAGCCGGTGGTCGACTGCAAGGACGATCCGGCGAAGGAGATGTCGCTGATGAACGAGTTCATGGTGGAGTCGGACATCACGTGGCCCATCGCCTTCAGTACGCAGCCGGTCTTCAACCCCGAGTACGACGTCGGCGGGATCCCGCACGTGACCATCATCGATGCGAAGGGGAACGTGCGCTTCAATGACCTGCACCCGGGGCGTCCGCTTGAGGAGAAGACCGCACTCATCGATCCGCTGCTCATCGAGCAGGGGAAGACCCCGCCGGCCCGCAAGGCCGGTGAGCCGCAGAAGACTGCCGTCGCGGACACGAACAAGGCGCCTGCGACCGCACCGTAGGTGCGCCGGCGAAGCGCGGCAGGCTCGGGGTCAGCGGTGGCGCGCAGCGCGGAAGGCGCGGAGCCCGCGGCGCGAGGCCGCTGCGGTCATGCCTGTGGCTCATGCGGCGCGAGCAGCGCCACCAGCTCCGCGTGCAGCGCGGGGTGCGCGGCAACTGCAGTGCGCCATCGCGTGCCGGGTGCGCCGCTCCACAGGCTGGGCTCGCCCGTCCAGTCCGAGTAGGTGCCGCCAGCCTCGCGCACCAGGAGGCCGAAGGGCCCTGCATCCCAGGGCATCATCATGGGCTCGACCGTGGCATCGCACCGTCCCGTGATGGCCAGCATCATCCCGTAGCAGTCGGTCCATCCACGGAGCCGTCCGGCGCGCTGTGCAAGAAGTTCGAGCGCGGCCGGGCATCCGGCGCGATGGAAGTACTCCCATCCTGTCGTCACGACAAGCGCATCTCGAAGCGGCAGGGGGCTGCGCACGCACGCCCTCACGGGTGCGCGACCGGCGCGCTCCCACCACGCGCCCTGGCCGCGCGCGCCCCACACGCGCTCCCGCAGCGCGGGCATCTCGCACACGCCGGCGATGACCTCAGGCGCTTCGCCCGCAAGAGACTCAAGCGCGATGAGCGTGCCGAAGAGTGGCACTCCGCTCGCGAAGCTCACGGTGCCGTCGATCGGGTCAATGATCCAGCGGAAGTTCCCTTCGCCGGACTCCGTGCCGAACTCCTCGCCGATCATGGCGTCGTGGGGAAATGCGTCGGCGATCGCGTCGCGGATCAGTCGCTCGCAGGCGAGGTCCGCGTCGGTCAGGGGGCTACCGTCGGGCTTGCCATGCACGGCAAACGTCTGGCGCTCGAATGCGTCCAGCGCCAGATGTCCTGCGCGTGCGGCGACATCCCGCATCAGCGCGATGCGGGACGCGAGATCGCCGCTCTCGGGGTGCTCAGCCAAGCTCGAAGCTCGCGACGCCATAGATCCGTTCCCAAGGCAGCGCCGGTGGCGTGCCCAGCGTCATCTTCGCGCATCCGAAGGTCTCGCGCATGCCGTGACGATTGACGAGCGCCATCGCGTCGGGGTTTCGCTCGGGTACGTCGAGATGGACCGGGACACCGGGTAGCGCATCGAGAAGGTGCGCGAGCAGCGACTCCGCGATCGATGGGCTGTCCGCGAACAGCGGGCCGATGCGCATGCCAGTCCGCGCCCGGCGTGCCACCGCAAGGCCAGTCACCGCACCGTGCTCGACTGCCGCAAGGGGGAGCGCCCCGGGTTGCGAAATCCAGCATCTCATGAGGCGCTCTCGGGGACCGGGGAAGTGTGTGGCGTCGTACCGGATGACCTCCTCAAGCGACAGGTCCCCGACAGGCACGATCGTCGCGTCGCATCCGGCAGCCCCGGCCAATCGCACCACGCGTGACGCTGGTGGACGTGACACTGCTGCCTCAAACCGCAGCTCGCGGTGTTCCCTGACGAACCCGCCCTTGGCGTAGAAGGGCTCCATCGCGAACACGCCATCCATGCCGATCGGCGCACCGGGATTGAGGCGATCGATGAGAAGCTGCTTTCGCGCATGCCAGAGCCGGCGCCCGATGCCCCGGCCACGAAGGTCTGGGCGCACGATGAAGAAGCCCATGAAGCCGTACGTGCCGCCGTAGCTCACGATGGATCCGCCTGCGGCGAGCGCGCCGTCGAGCTCGACGGCAACGAAGCCGTCGGGATCCGCAGTCCAGAAGCAGTCAGGATCATGCAGGCCGGGGTTCCATCCCTCCGCAGCGGCCCAGTCGACGAGCACGTCGAACTCGACGCGGAGCATGGGTCGGAGATGGCCGTGAATCGTCCCCGATTCCATAGGCTGCGAGGGTATCCTGCGCCCCCATGATGAAGAACATCCTTCCGATTGCCGTTGTTGTCGCTGCCGCGCTCCAGCTTGTGGGTTGCGGCGCAAGCACCATGTCCGCCCGTGTCACCAATGCCGTGGACACCATCAACCGGCTCAATGCCTCCGCTGAGAAGCCCACCAAGGAGGACATGAAGAACGTGAAGGGCGTCGTCATCATGCACACCGCGCAGGGCGGCCTTGGGGTCGGCGGCGAGGGTGGTGGCGGCGTCGTGATGAAGGCGATCGGCCGCGGATGGGGTGCGCCGTTCGCGATGGACGTCGCCGCCGGCACGATCGGACTCCAGATCGGCGGACAGTCGAAGCACTTCATGATCGTCTTCTACGACGAGGGTGCGCTCAGCCAGTTCGTCAATGGCGGCATGCAGCTGCAGGCAGTTGGTGAGGGCACCGGAGGCACGTCGACCGGCGACACTCGCTCCACGAGCACGCTCTACAAGCCATTCATCGCGGGCGCTGGCCTCTACGGTGGGCTGCAGCTCGGCGGACTCAACTTCGCGCCCGCCACGAAGGTCAACAGCGCGACCTACGAGTCTGCCACCGCCACCGAGATCCTCGACGGCAAGGTCACCAAGCCGGAGAACCTGTCTTCGCTCACGAAGGCGCTCGACGCGCTGCGGTGAGCGGAAACTGCGCGCACTCGCGCGCATGAGGCGCCAGGACATGTTGGACGCCGCTGCAGCGAAGGCCTGCCGCGGCGTCCTTTCGTTTGTGGCGGCGTGTCGCGCGAGGTCTAGGATCCCGCCGTGGCTCGGTCAGACCAGGCTCCCTGGCATGCGCTTCCTGCGGACGAGGCGCTCCGCCGCCTCGGGAGCGATGGCGCGTCGGGGCTTGCGCCGTCAGAGGCTGCGCAGCGGCTCGCTCGCGACGGGCCGAACCGGATCACGGCACGGCGTGCGGCGCCGTGGTGGAAGCTCGCTCTCGCGCAGTTCCATGCGCCGCTTGTCTACCTGCTGCTGGTGGCGGGCATTGTCACGCTGGTGCTGGGCGAGTATGTCGACAGCGCAGTGATCATGGGGGTCGTGCTGGTCAACGCCGTCGTCGGCTTCATACAGGAGCAGCGCGCAGTGAAGGCAATCGATGCGCTGGCGCGGTCGATGAGCATCGAGACGACCGTCATCCGGGGAGGGGAGCGGAGGCGCATCGATGCTGGCGAGCTGTGCATTGGCGACATCGTCGTGCTAGAGCCCGGTGACCGGGTGCCGGCGGACTCCAGGGTGGTGCACGCACGTGACCTCAAGGTCGACGAGTCGATGCTCACGGGCGAGTCGAAGGCCGTCTCCAAGTCGGTGGCCGAGATGCCCGAGGGCACCGTGCTCGCAGACCGCGAGGGTATGGCCTACGCGGGATCGCTGGTGGTGCGCGGCAGCGGGCGCGCGATGGTGGTGGCGATCGCAGATGACACCGAGATTGGCCGCATCAGCGGCATGATCGCCTCCGCCGAGGAGATCGCCACCCCGCTGACGAGGAAGATTGCCGCCTTCAGCACGCTGCTGCTGTGGGTGATCCTCGTGATCGCCGCATTGGCCTTCGGTCTGGGCGTCATGCGGGGAGAGCCGATGGCCGAGATGTTCAAGGCCGCGGTGGCGCTGGCCGTGGGCGCGATCCCCGAGGGGCTGCCCGCGGCCGTCACCATAATGCTTGCGGTGGGCGTCGCGCGCATGGCGTCGCGACGCGCGATCATCAGGAAGCTGCCGGCGGTGGAGGCGCTCGGAAGCGTCACGGTGATCTGCTCCGACAAGACGGGCACGCTCACACGCAACGAGATGACGGTGGCCGCTGTCGTCGCCGGCGGCACGCCCTTTGACGTGACTGGGGCTGGCTACGAGCGGGAGGGGTCGTTCCAGTGCGGCGGGGTCCCCGTGGATGTGGCAGATTGCCCTGCGCTGTTCGGCATGCTCGAGTCCGCGGCGCTCTGCAACGACGCGACGCTCACGCGTGACGCCTCCGGCATCGCGGGCATCCAGGGCGATCCCACGGAGGGTGCGCTTGTCGTTGCGGCCGCCAAGGCATCACGCTCTGCGCCTGCGCTCGATCCGGCGGCACTGCGCGAGAGGTGGGTGCGCATCGATGCCATCCCGTTCGAGTCCGACCGCCAGTGGATGGCCACGCTGCACGAGGACAGGCAGCGCACCGCGCGGATGGTGCACGTGAAGGGCGCACTTGAGCGGGTGATCGCGATGTGCCGGGACGGCGGCATGGCCACCGC
Source organism: uncultured Isosphaeraceae bacterium (assembly GCA_964555705.1). Lineage (GTDB taxonomy): Bacteria > Planctomycetota > Phycisphaerae > Phycisphaerales > SM1A02 > ZLKRG44. The sequence continues at coordinate 29,397 of CAZKTN010000019.1, forward strand.
GCGCGGCGGGGTTGCGCCGCTCGATGAGGACGCTGTGCACGCTGCAGCGCGGCAGCTGTCGGCGCAGGGCCTGAGGGTGCTGGCGATGGCGCGCATGCCGTGGTCCGCCGATGCGCTTGATGAGACCGCCGTCGAGGGCGGCGGACTGGTGCTGCAGGGCATCACGGGCATGCTCGACCCGCCGCGCGATGAGGCGATCCTCGCAGTGAGGGCCTGCACGGATGCGGGAATCCAGGTGAAGATGATCACCGGCGACCACGCTGGCACTGCCGGGAGCATTGCGCGCATGATGGGCATCGGAGCGGGTCCGGGTGCGGCGGATGGGCCGTCCGTGCTCACCGGCGCCGAGCTCGCCGCCGTCTCGGATGCCGACCTCCCTGAGACCGTCGAGCGCACCGCGGTCTTCGCCCGCATGACGCCCGAGCAGAAGCTGCGTCTCGTGCGCGCCCTGCAGTCGCGGGGCCATGTCGTGGCGATGACGGGTGACGGCGTAAACGATGCGCCGGCGCTGCGGCAGGCGGACGTCGGCGTCGCCATGGGGCAGGCGGGGACCGAGGTCGCCAAGGATGCGGCTGACATCGTGCTCGCGGATGACAACTTCGCGACCATCGAGGCTGCGGTGGAGGAAGGGCGGAGCGTCTTCAACACGCTCACCAAGTTCATCGCATGGACGCTGCCCACGAACATCGGGGAGGGGCTCGTGATCCTGCTGGCGATCCTGCTGGCGTGGCCGCTGCCGATCCTGCCGGTGCAGGCGCTCTACATCAACATGTTCACGTCGGTGCTGCTTGGGATCCCGCTCGTCTTCGAGCGGCGCGACCCCGACATCATGCAGCGTCCGCCTAGGGACCCGCGTCGGCCGCTGATGACATTCGAGCTGTTCATGCGGACCGGGCTGATGTCGGTGCTGCTTTGCGCCGGATCGATGACGATGTTCCACCTCGAGCTCGAGCGCGGCATGGGCGAGCCTGTCGCAAGGACCGCCGCGGTGTCGGTGATCGTGGTCGGCGAGATGCTCTACCTCTTCCCGTGCCGTGCGCTGCTTCGCCCCGCGTGGAGCGTGCCGCTGCTGTCGAACATGTGGCTGTGGGCGGGCATCGCAGCGATGCTGTGCGTTCAGGTGGCGTTCTCCGAGTGGTCAGTGGCCAATGCGCTCTTCCACTCGGCACCCATGGACGCAACCGCATGGATGCGAGTCGCCGCGATGGGGCTCGGGATGGGCCTGATCGTGGAGACCGAGAAGGCGATCCGCCGCATGACCGGGAGGTCCGCATCGGCTGACTCGGCATGAGGCATCCGTGCCTGCCCTAGCATCCGCCGCATGGGTCAGCTGACCGGCCTGCTCGGCATCGCGGCGCTCCTGCTCATCGCGCTCGCCCTCTCGAGCGACCGTCACCGCATCAGCTTGCGCACGGTGCTGGTGGGCGTTGGGGCCCAGCTGTGCCTGGCGTACCTGATGCTGCGGTTCCCGCCCGTGTCGGTGCCCTTCGATGCGATCGCGGCGGTCGTGGCGCAGGTGATCTCGTTCGCGGACGAGGGGACTGCCTTCATCTTCGGCAACGCGGCCGATGTGGGCGGACCCTGGGGATTCATCTTCGCGGTCAAGGTGCTGCCGATCATCGTCTTCTTCGCGTCGCTGATGGCGGTGCTCTACCACCTCGGTGTGATGCAGCGGGTGATCGCCGCGTTTGCGTGGGCGATCCGGGCGGTGATGGGCGTCACCGGAACCGAGTCGCTCTCGGCGGCCGCCAACATCTTCGTGGGCCAGACCGAGGCGCCTCTGACGATCCGGCCGTTCATCGCGGGCCTCACGCGATCGCAGGTGATGTGCGTGATGGCGTGCGGGTTTGCGACGATCGCGGGTTCGGTGATGGCCGCGTACATCTCGCTGCTGGGCGGGCAGGACGAGGCTGCCCGCATCCTTGTCGCCAAGCACTTCATCACGGCGAGCGTGATGTCCGCGCCTGCGGCGATCGTGATGGCCAAGATCATGTTGCCCGAGACCGGATCGCCGCGCGAGGAGTCGCTCGAGTCAATGCAGTCGATGCCGCGCACCACGACGAATGTCGTGGATGCGGCTGCGGTTGGCGCCGGGGACGGCCTGCGCCTGGCGCTCAATGTGGCGGCGATGCTCGTCGCGTTCGTGGCGCTCATCGCGCTGCTGAACTACCCGCTCGCGGCACTGAGCCAGTTGGATGCGGTGGCCGCGCTCCGCGAGCAGTACGGCATCCCGGTGCTCACATTCCAGAACATCCTCGGGATGCTGCTGAAGCCCATCGCATGGTGCATGGGCGCCGGGAGCGACTCGGCGGCGCTCGGCTCGCTGATGGGGCAGCAGGTGATCGCCACCGAGTTCGTGGCCTACGCCGACCTTGCCCGCATGAAGGTCGAGGGCGGCATCTCGCCGCGGGGCGCGCACATCGCCACCTTTGCGCTCTGCGGATTCGCGAACCTCCCCTCCATCGCGATCCAGATCGGCGGGCTCAGCGCGCTTGCGCCCGATCGCCGGAGCGACTTCGCCGCGATCGGGCCACGTGCGATGGTCGCGGGCGCGCTCGCGTGCTGGATGACGGGCGCAGTGGCCTCAGTGTTCCTGCCGGCGTGAGCCGGCGCGCCTGGCGCAGGGCAGCGCCTTCGCGCGCGCACGCAGCTCAAGTCGGTCAGCCGCCGCCCGGGCCCTTGCCGCCAGGCTTGGTCATCGCGGTGGCGTCGAGCAGCCGGTCAAGCTGCGTGTGGTCGAGGATTCCGGTCCGCGTGCAGTACTCGCGGATCGTCTCGCCTGTCTTGAGCGCGTCCTTGGCCATCGCCGCCGCTGCGTCGTAGCCGATCACGGGCGCGAGCGAGGTGACCATCATGAGGCTCCGCTCCACGGTCGAGGCTGCCGCAGGCGTGACCTCAAGACCGGCGATGCAGGTGTCGTTGAGCATCCGGCATCCGTTGGCGAGAAGCTCGACCGACTCGAGGAGCCGCTCCGAGATGACAGGCATCGCCATGTTCAGCTCGAGCACCGAGCCGACGCCGCCAAGCGCCGCACACCCGATTGCCGCATCATTGCCCACCACCTGGCACGCGACCATGATCACGCTCTCGCAGATCACGGGGTTGACCTTGCCCGGCATGATCGACGATCCGGGCTGCGTGGCGGGAAGCGACAGCTCGCCAAGCCCGCACCGAGGGCCGGAGCCGAGCCAGCGGATGTCATTGGCGATCTTCGTGAGAGACACGGCGACCGTGCGCAGGTGACCGTGCGCCTCGACCACGCAGTCGCGCGTGGCCTGCGCCTCGAAGTGATTGCGCGCCTCCGTGAAGCGGATGCCCGTCGCGCGCGTGAGCCGTGCGCACACCTTCGCGCCAAGCTTGGGGTGCGCGTTGATGCCGGTGCCGACGGCCGTGCCGCCGATGGGCAGGTTGCCGGCAAGCGCCGCCGCGGCGAGCGATGCGCGCCGGATGCCCTCCTCAACCTGCGCGGCGTATCCGGAGAACTCCTGCCCGAGCCGGATTGGAGTGGCATCCATCAGGTGAGTGCGGCCGATCTTCACGATGCGGTCCCACGACTTCGCCTTGGCGCGCAGCCCCTTCGCGAGCCGGTCGAGCGCAGGCACCAGGACCTCATGGATCGCCACCGCACCGGCGACCTGCATGGACGTGGGGAATGTGTCGTTGGAACTCTGGCCGCAGTTGACGTGGTCGTTGGGATGGACGGGATGCTTGGAGCCGATCGGCTTGCCCGCGCGGCGGCTGGCCACGTTGGAGATGACCTCGTTCACGTTCATGTTCGTGGACGTGCCCGAGCCCGTCTGGAACACGTCGATGGGGAAGTGGCGCATGAACTCGGGCTCATGGCCGGGTGTGCCGTCAGGCGTGAGCGCAGCGAGGATCTCGTTGCACGCACCGACGATGGCGGTGGCCTTGGAGCGCTCGAGTGTGCGCAGCTCCGCGTTGGCCTCGGCGCAGCAGCGCTTGAGCAGCACGTGCGCGGCGATCTGCCGGCGCGGCACTGGCCGGAACGAGACCGGGAAGTTGAGGACCGCGCGCTGCGTGGTCGCGCCGTAGAGCGCGTCGGCGGGGACGGTCATGTCGCCCATCGAGTCGCTCTCGCGACGGGTTGCGGTGCGCCGGGAAGAGCCGCTCTTTCGTGCAGGTCGTGTCGATGCCATGCGATTGCCTCCGTGGATCGGGTCGAGGATCCTACGGGGCATCGGCAAGCGCGTCGCCAGCCGCTATGGAGACCGTTCGCTAGCCGCTCCGGCGCCGGCGCCGGGGTCCCGCGAGCGTGCACGGCACTCCAGCAAGAAGCGCAAGTGCACCCGGTGCAGGGATGACACCAGCATTCGTCCAGGTGCCCGGAGTGTCCTCCCACAGGTACTCGAAGATCGCCTTCGGCTGGCCGAAGTCGCTGCCGGCAAGCTGCAGGCGCATCCATCCGTAGTGGTAGTGCCCGGTCTGGCTGCTGCGGAACCTGAAGCCGAAGAGGTTCTGCGAGCTGTTGAAGTTGAACGCGGTGCTGCCGGAGGTCTCGATGCCGAGCGGTCCTTGCGCGAACGAGGAACCGCTGCCGATCTCGGTGCGGAACTGAAGGTTGTCGATGAGATCGCCGCTCGATCCGCCCGCGGCCATGAAGCCGAACTCCCCCTGGCCAGCGAGCATCATGGTGCCTACGCCGTAGATGTTGAGGTCCCAGCCGGCGATCGAGTCGCGCGACGATCCGTAGGTTCCGCTGTGCAGGTCGATGAAGAGCCCGTCGGCGCTCGAGGGGATGTCGATGCTCACGACGCCGCTGTAGACGAAGTCCGCGCACGCCACCGATGACGTCCCGAGGCTCGCTGCAAGGCCCATGCTTGCAGAGATCAGGCAGGACGTGCCGGCACGTGGAATGGCGGGGTGGGGGTGGTATGGCATGCGGGTACTCCGGGGCTGGTTGCGGAACGACACCCCACCCTCGAATCCATGAATTCGAAAGCAAGCCGAAATTGTGAACTGTCGCCACGGCGTCACTGGGCCGTGTAGCCCCCGTCGACGGTCACGTACTGGCCAGTGACAAACGATGCGGCAGGCGAGCAGAGCCAGCGTATGGCGGAGGCGACCTCCGGCACGGTTCCGATGCGCCCGAGCGGGTGCCGCGCGACCAGCGCCGCCTTGGCCGCGCTGTCGTGGCCAGCGAAGCGGTCGATCATGTCGGTCTGGATCGCTCCCGGGCATACGGCGTTCACGCGGATCCCATCTTGGGCGCACTCGAGCGCGGCCGTACGCGTGAGCCCGATCACCGCGTGCTTGCTTGCCACGTACACCGCTGCACCAGGGAATCCGAGCTGTCCGGCGATCGAGGAGAGGTTCACGATGGCGCCGCCGCCGCGCGCGCGAATCGCCGGGATCTGGTGCTTCATTCCCATCAGAACGCCGCGCACGTTGATGCCCATGATGCGGTCGCAGAGCTCCACGGTCACCTCAGTGATCGGGCAGCCGGACTGCTCGAGTCCAGCGTTGTTCACGGCCACGTCAAGGCCACCGAACTCGCTGAGGGCGGCCTGCACGCTCGCACGCACGTCAGCTTCCGCAGACACGTCCGTGCGCACGAACACGGCCCGGCCGCCCGCGGACTCGATGCGGCGCACGGTGTCCTTGCCTTCGTCGACCAGGATGTCGGCCACGAGCACCGCGTACCCGTCCTTGGCCATCTCGATGGCCGTTTCGCGGCCGATTCCCGCGCTCGCGCCTGTCACGAGGGCGACCCGCTGTTTTGACGTGTTCATGGCATCTGCGAGGCTAACCTCGGCTCCACGTGAATCCCGCGCAATCGAGACCCATCCTTGTCACCGGAGCCACGGGCTACATCGGAGGACGGCTCGTGCCGCGCCTGCTCGAGCGCGGATACCGGGTCCGGTGCCTCGCCCGAAGCGCGGCCAAGCTGCTGTCGCGTCCATGGGCCAGGTCGGAGCGCGTGGAGGTGATCGAGGGTGACGTTGGCGACCCTGCTGTGCTCGCGCGCGCCATGGAGGGATGCGAGGCCGCCTACTACCTGGTGCACTCCATGGTGGCGGCGCGCGGCGAGTACCGCGAGCGCGACCTTCACCTTGCGGAGCGCTTTGGCCAGGCCGCTGCGAAGGCCGGGCTCAAGCGGATCATCTACCTCGGCGGGCTAGGTGAGTCCGGGGCGGGACTCAGCGATCACCTCGCATCGCGCCGCGAGGTCGAGTCTGCGCTCGCCAAGCACGGCGTGGCGGTGACGGTGCTCCGTGCCGCGATGATCATCGGGTCAGGCTCTGCCTCGTTCGAGATCCTCCGGTACCTCGTGGAGCGGCTTCCCGTGATGGTCACGCCAAGGTGGGTGCGTACCGAGTCGCAGCCGATTGCAGTGCGCGACGTGCTGCACTACCTGATCGCATCGCTCGAGACTCAGGAGACGGCAGGGCGCACGATCGACATCGGCGGACCGGAGGTCAAGTCATACTCCGACATCATCCGCGACATGGCCAGCGCACTGGGCCTTCGGCGCCGCATCCTGATTCCCGTGCCGGTGCTGACGCCGAGGCTCAGCTCGCTGTGGATCCATCTCGTGACGCCCCTGGATGCAAGCATTGCACGTCCGCTCGCGGAGGGGCTGCGCAATAGGGTGGTGTGCAGTAACGACGATGCGCAGCGGCTCATGCCGCACCGATGCCTGACGATCCGCGAGGCGATCGATGCGGCAATCGCGCGCGAGCGCGCAGACCAGGTGGAGACGGCCTGGTCGGATGCGGGAACGATGCCGGGTGACCCCTCATGGTCAGGTGGCAGCGAGTTCCGCGACCACCGCGAGGCATGCGCCAAGGCATCGGTGGATGCGGCATGGTCGGCCGTCTGCTCGATTGGTGGCGAGCGCGGCTACTTCGGCGGCACGTGGCTCTGGCACGTGCGCGGATTCATGGACCGGTGCGTGGGCGGGCCGGGCCTCCGCCGCGGACGTCGCAGCCAGCACGAGTTGAGGGTCGGCGACGCGCTCGACTTCTGGCGGGTGACAGAGATCAGCGCGCCAAACCGGCTGGTGCTGCGCGCGGAGATGCGCCTGCCCGGCGTGGCGCAGCTGGAGCTTGACGTGCGCGAGGGCGATGCGGGGCCGGGATCAAGCGTGATCGGCATGACCGCAAGCTTCCGTCCGCGCGGCCTGCTTGGCATCGCGTACTGGTACTCCGTGGTGCCGCTTCACGGGCTAGTCTTCCCTGGCATGCTTTCGGGGCTCGTGAGGCTGGCGGAAGCGCGAGGAGGCTCACGCACATGACGCGGCGCATCGACATCATCGCGGGAGCGCGCCCCAACTTCATGAAGATCGCGCCGATCATGCGAGCGTTCTCCGCGCACGCCGAACGGCACGCTGCCGCCTCTGGCGGCACATCGGGCGCAGGAGCGTCGCCGATCGTGCCGCGGCTCGTGCACACCGGACAGCACTATGACCGGCGCATGTCCGCCGACTTCTTCGAGCAGCTCGGCATCCCTGAGCCGGACGTCAATCTCGAGTGCGGCTCCGGCACGCAGGCGGAGCAGACCGCGACGATCATGACGCGCTACGAGCGGCTGCTGATGGAGGCTCCATCGGCCGCATGCGTGGTTGTGGGCGACGTCACCTCGACCATGGCCTGCGCGATCGTGGCGCGCAAGATGGGCGTGCCTGTGGCGCACGTGGAGGCCGGCATCCGCTCGGGCGACTGGAGCATGCCTGAGGAGATCAACCGGGTCGTGACTGACTCGATCACCAACTGGTTCTTCACCACGAGCGAGGTCGCCAACGCGAACCTTCGCAAGGGTGGCGCAGCGGAGTCGAGCATCTTCTTTGTGGGCAACACGATGATCGACACGCTGCTTGCCAACCTCGGCAGGCTGCGCGAGCCGTCGTTCTTGAAGGCTGAGCGCCTTGAGGCCGGCAAGTACCTGGTGCTCACGCTGCACCGGCCGGCGAACGTGGACGATCCGGCATCGCTGCGCCGGCTGCTCGACACGATCGTCGCCAACGCGAGAGGCCGGACCATCGTCTTCCCTGTGCATCCGCGCACATCGAAGAGCCTCGCAGCCATCGGAGGGGCGCCCCGGGGGATCCTGATCGTCGAGCCGCAGCCCTACCTCGAGTTCATCCATCTCGTGAAGCACTCGTTCGGGGTGATCACCGACTCAGGCGGCATCACCGAGGAGACGACGGTGATGGGAGTGCCGTGCATGACGCTGCGCGACAGCACGGAGCGCCCTGAGACCGTCACCATGGGCACCAACGAGCTCATCGGCACCGACCCCGCTGCAATCCCTGCAGCGATGGCGCGCCTGATGGACGGGAAGTGGAAGTCGGGATCCATCCCTCCGCTCTGGGACGGCCGCACGGGCGAGCGAATTGTGGCTCATCTCGCGGAGCTGCTGGCGACCTGAGGCGCGTGCAGCCGGGCGCTACTCGGGCCGCAGCGGCAGCAGGTCATCGGCTGGCGTGCCCAGCACCGCGTGCTCGATGAGGCGCCGCTGCACGTGAGGGTTCCAGAAGCGGTCGATGACCGACTCGCACGCGCGCCGTGTCGCCTCCGCCGGCCATGCATCGCGTGTCCAGTCATGGATCGCCGCCGCCAGGCTCTCGACGCTGCCGCGCGTGAACAGCGCGCCGGTGACGCCAGGGATGATCGCCTCCCACTCCGGCATCTGTTCATCCGCGTCGCTGTGCGTGATCACGGGCACCCCATACACCATGCTGTGCATGGCGGTGAGCCCGACCTTGCCCGGCGCCACGGTGACCGTCGATGCGCTGATGAGCTCGGCGATGCGGTGCTCGTCGTAGCAGGCGCCCTCGAAGTGCACGCGGACGCCCAGCCGCTCGGCCTGCGACCGCAGCGCAGCGCGCTCCGGCCCATCGCCCACAAGAATGAGCGCCACCGGGTGCCCCGCGCAACCGAGCGAGTGCAGCGCATCAATGAGCAGGTCAAGTCGGCGGATGCGGATGAGCCGCGTGGTGCAGATCGCCACCGGCATGTCGGCACGGCCGAACAGCGCTGTGCGGGTGGCCTCGCGGTGCGCCACGCCCATCGACCTCCTGATGCGCACCTGGGCATCCGTATCGAGGCTGTTGTAGATCACGTGCACCTGCTCCGGCTTCCAGCCGTGCCGCAGCAGGATGTCCTTGGCGATGCGGCCATAGACCAGGTGCTCGTGCGGCAGTGCATAGAAGAGCCGTCGCATGAGTCCCTTGAGTCCGCGGGGCTCATAGAGGTATCCGTGCCCCCAGAACAGCACGCGCTTGCCGAGCATGCGCGCGAGCAGCGCCCCAATCCACGTGCACGGCCAGTGCGGCACCGCATGCATGATCACCGTGTCGAACTCAGGCCTGATGGCCCAGGTGATGGCGCCCCATTGCCACATGAATGGGCCTGGCAGCCGGTGCGTGGGCGCAAGCCTGAATCGCACGCGAGGCCCCAGCTGCGCAGGCTCGATCGAGTGCAGGTACTCGTGGTCGTCACCGACGAAGGTGAATTCGGCGACCGCGCTGCGCGCGAGCTCCTCGACGACTGCCTTCCGGTAGTGCGGGTAGAAGTGGTAGATGACGACGACGTTCGGGCGCCCGGAGGATCCCGCGCGAGTCGGTTCTGTTTGGGTGCCGCTCATGCGCGAATGCGGGTGTTGTACTGGAGGCAGGGGGCTAGCATCGGGGCATGCCGGATCCGGCAGCATCAGCGAGTGGGCGCACACTGGTGCTGCTCGTCGACGACCAGCCGATTGTCGAGGCTGCGCTGCGTGGGCTTCTCGCGGCCTTTGACGATGTTGAGCTGCTCGCGGAGCGCGATGCGGATGCGGGCCTGCGTACCGCCCTCGCGCGCCGGCCGGACGTGATCCTGCAGGACCTCGTGATGCCTGGGGTGGACGGCCTGCAGCAGATCGAGCGAATTCGGGCGAACCCCGACCTGCGGGACACCCCGCTTGTGGTCCTCTCGTCCGACTCGAACGCGACGACGAAGGAGCGCTGCTTCGGGCTTGGCGCCAACGACTACCTGGTGAAGCTGCCTGAGGCGGTCGAGCTCGTGGCGCGGATCCGCTACCACGCGCGCATGGGGCGTGCGCAGCGCGAGCGCGACCGCGCGATCAGGGACCTCGCGGCAAGCCAGGCCGAGCTCCTCCGGCGCAACGCGGAGATCGACGCCGCCAACCGCCGGCTGGCGGCGATGAACGAGCTGCTCGGGCAGGAGAGCGAGGAGCAGCGCGAGCGAATTGCCGAGGTCGCGGCGCTTGGCGCGCGCCTCGGACGCGCGCAGGACCTCGATGAGGTCATCGAGCAGACGCTGCTCCTTGCGAGGCGGTTCACCGATGCCGATGCCGGTTCGATCTGGCTCGCCTCATCTACGGGCCTGCGCCTCGTCTATACGCAGAACGACACGCTGCAGGCACAGCTGGGTGCCGGTGCGCGCCTTCCGCTGGCTGATCTTGTGCTGCCTGTCGACTCGAGCTCGATCGCGGGGCACGTGGCCGGCACCGGCAAGACGCTGCGCATCGATGACGTGCACGCGCTTGATGCATCGCTTCCGTACCACTTCCGCGCCGAGGTTGACCGGCAGACCGGCTACACGACGCGGAGCATGCTCGTTGCGCCGCTACGCGATGCGCGCGACGCCATCGTGGGCGTGATCCAGCTCATCAATGCACGTGGCCACGGGAAGGTGGCAGGGCAGCAGGCCCTGTTCACGCGCGCCGATGAGGCGGCGGTGGACCTCTTCGCGGGCATGGCATCGCTGGCGCTCGAGCGCGCGAAGCTCGTGCGCAGCGCCATCATGCGCACGATCGCGACGGCGGAGATGCGTGACCCGAGCGAGACCGGTGCGCATGTGCAGCGTGTGGCGGAGTGCTCGGTGGCGATGTACGACCGATGGGCATCGCTGCACGAGATCGACGAGGCCGAGCGGCAGCGCCGGCGCGACGAGCTGCGCATCGCGGCGATGCTCCACGATGTGGGCAAGGTCGCGATCCCCGACAGCATCCTGAAGAAGCCAGGCAAGCTCGATGACGCCGAGTACCGGCGCATCCAGACGCACTCTGTCCTCGGCGGCAAGCTCTTCGCGGATGTGGCCACGCCATACGACGAGGCCGCGCTTCTCGTGGCCATGCACCACCACGAGAAGTGGGATGGATCCGGGTATCCGGGACAGATGGTGCGCCAGGACCTCTTGGGCCTTCCATCGGAGCTCGAGCAGCTGCCCGGCACCACGCCGCTGCACGGCGAGTCGATTCCGCTCTTTGCGCGCATTGTTGCCGTGGCCGACGTCTACGACGCGCTCACGAGCAGGCGCTCGTACAAGGAGCCGTGGAGCGACGAGAGGGTTGCGCAGTTCCTGCTCGAGCAGGCGGGGCGCCACTTCGACCCCGAGATCGTGCAGATCGCGCTTGAGCTGCTCGGCTACTTCAGGTCGGTGCGCGAGCGGTACTCGTCGGACACGGCGGGCTAGACGCGCGGGTGGCTCGCGCGGCGTGCGGACGCCTGGCGCGCTCTTGGAGGCAGCGCACGGGTCCATGCGATGCGGGCAAAAAGGCAGGCGCCCCGACCGATTGGCCGAGGCGCCTGTGTTCAGTGCGGAGTGTGCCGGAGTCGCGCGTCAGCGGCGACGGCGGCTGCGGGCGAGGCCAGCCATGCCCAGCAGTGCGAGCGCTCCCGGAGCGGGCACGCCCTCGATGAGCGCAAAGCCCTGAGAGGGATACGCGGCGCTGACGGTGCCCAGGGACGTGCCGACCGAGGGAGCTGTGGAGGTGAGGAACCAGCGGCTGAGGCCACCCGTGCCGTTCACCATCTCGACATATCCAAGCGTGGGGATCTCGAAGCCTGGGTCGAGGCTGATCGTCCAGACGAACGCACCCGCCTGCGCGAGGTTCACGGTGAAGGTGTTCGCGAGCGAGCCGTACTCCGCGCCCGTCCCCGAGTAGTTGTAGAAGTTGAAGGTGACCGATCCGCCCGCGGTATCGGTGCCGCCCACGAACTGGAACTGTCCGAGGTACATCGAGGCACCTGTGCCGCTGGTCTGGTAGTAGTTGAACCCGCGCAGTCCGGTGCCGACCGGAAGGGATGCGTACGGCCCGGGGATTGCGCTGTATCGCAGGTCGCCCTCGGCGGCCGTCGAACCCTGGATCTGGCCATCGAGACCGATCCGGATGTGCTGCAGATCGCTGGACTGCGAGGTGATCGTGCCGTCGATCGCGGACGCAAGCGAGGCCACGGACATGGCGAGCGCGCCCGCGCCGACGGTGATGAGAGTCTTCGAGAGGGTCATTGGGGTAGGTCTCCGGAGAGGGTTGAGTCCGCACTGATGTGTGGCGAGCGCCACACGGGTCCCAATCACTCTCTCCAGATGACAGGCTCCCCGGTGAGGGGGAACGCAATCCCAACACGGCAAGGTGCCCGAGCCGCTGTTGCAGTCAAGGAATCGCGGCGGGTAAATGTTTGGATCCGCAGGGCTTCTCGGGGCCTTGCGCGACGGCGGATAGGCGCTCACGAGCAACTGGGGGCGATGTCAACGATTATCGTCACTTGACACCGCTACTGTAGGAACTACAGTAGCGTGACCTTGGCACTACCGCTCCCAGACAAGCTTCAGCGCGACCTGAGCGTTGGCACGGCGTGGCTCGTGGTCCTTGCCACGATCGCGGGTTCGGCCGAGCCCATCCATGGCTACGAGATCGCGCGGCGTCTTGCCGACGAGGCGCCAGCTGGGCTCTCGTTCAAGCAGGGCACGCTCTACCCGATGCTCCGAGCCATGGAGGCCGATGGCCTCGTGCGGAGCACGCTCGTTCCGTCGTGCGAGGGACCGGCGCGCAAGTGCTTCACGCTGACGGCTGAGGGCAAGCGCGTACTGGCCGCATGGACCGATACGTGGCGCAGCACGCGCGCCTGGATTGACCGCGTGATTGGAGGGATCGATGCATAGCGATGATTCGCCGTCGGACCGCAGCATGTCCGCGCGCGAGCAGGTGATGCGGTACGTGGCGGCGCTGGAGACGGAGCTTTCAGGCTGCGATCCTGCGCTTCGCCACGATGCGGTGATTGACGCCGAGACGCACCTTCGTAGCGCCGTCGACGGCGGGATGCCCGCCGAGCGCGCGATCGCGGAGTTCGGCACGCCGCGCGAGATCGCGCGCGCGTACATCGAGCAGGACAGCCAGACCTATGGCTGGCGAGTGCACGCGCCAGAGCCCACGGGACCGGCGGCGGGCGCAGTCTCTGTCGGTTCGGCCGAAGGTCCAGCTGGCGCTGCGCCCAGCGCTGCTCCCGGCGGTCCGGCATCTCCGGCCACATCTGTGCGGCCAG
>CAZKTN010000019.1:42781-50357 GCA_964555705.1 uncultured Isosphaeraceae bacterium
TCGGTGTGCCGCTCCTGGTGCTGCTGCTGGGCTCCGCGCGCGCACTCTGCCTCTTCGAGGGTAAGGTGGTGGAGGCGCTTCTTGGCGTGCGCATGCCGCGGCGCGTGCAGCCTGTGGAGGGGGCGGATTCCGTTGGGTTCTGGCAGCGCATCCTGTGCTGGCTCCGGGATGTGAGGAGCTGGCTGTCGCTGGCCTACCTTCTGGGCAACTTCTTCATCAGCGTCTGCACGTTCGCGCTCACTATCTCGCTGTGCGCGCTGAGCGTGTCGCTTGTGCTGGCAAGTATTGGATCGCTGCTCGGGTTTCCCGTCATGGTGGTTGGCGATGGTGGTGGGGAATCGGCCGTCATCCAGGTGCTCGGCTGGAGGCTCGAGCCTGACGCGGATGGCGTGCTGCAGGTGCCTGTCGGCGCCTCCATCTCGATGCTTGCCATCGGCCTGTGCCTCGCGACGGCGACACTGTGGCTCATGCGCGGCCTCGGCTGGGTCTACGGCCATGTGGTGCAGGCGATCCAGGTCGCGCGCCCGCAGGCCGTCGGCGTAGTGCCGCGCGCGATGCATCCGTGAGCGGCCGCGGTCCGCGCGGCAGGTCTTATTGTTGACAAGTATCGTGATTTCACAATAGTCTCCCGCGCGCCATCCACCTCAAGGCTGACCATGATTTCCATCAGGAACCTCGTCAAGATCCATCCCGGACCCGTGTGCGCGCTGAGGGGCGTCGACCTCGACATCCCTGAAGGCATGTTCGGGCTGCTCGGCCCAAACGGCGCCGGCAAGAGCACATTCATGAGCATCGTCGCGGGGCTCGTCGAGCCCACCGCAGGCACCGTCACCCTCGACGGCCACGACGTGATCGCGGATCCCGGCTACATGCGCGAGCGGCTCGGCTACCTCCCGCAGGACTTCGGCTTCTATCCCGACCTCAGCGGCCGTGCGATGCTCGAGTTCCTGCTGCGCATGAAGGGGATCACGGGACCGCGCGGGCGTCGCGCGCTCGCGATGGAGCTGCTGGCCCGCGTCAACCTGACGGCAGCCGCGGGGCGCAAGGTGGGCGGCTACTCAGGCGGCATGCGTCAGCGCCTGGGGCTCGCGCAGGCGATCGCCGGCAACCCGCGCGTGCTGATCGTGGACGAGCCCACCGCAGGCCTCGACCCTGAGGAGCGCCAGCGCTTCTACCGGCTGCTCGCCGAGATGAGCGCCGGGCGCATCGTGCTGCTGTCGACGCACATCGTCGAGGACGTGGCGACGCTCTGCCCGCAGCTGGCGGTGATCCGCTCAGGTGAGCTTGTCGCGCACACGACGCCCGAGGCGGCGTGCCGGTCGGTCGAGGGGATGATCTGGGAGGGATTCGTCGACGACGCGGCGCTGCCGGAGTTCGCCAAGGCGCATCGCGTGCTCAGCGCCGTGCTCGCGGGAGGTCGCACCAACCGGGTTCGCGTCTTCGCCGCGGCGGGGATGGCGCATGTCGAGGGCTTCGCGCCGAGCGTCGGCACGCTTGAGGACGCGTACCTCGTGCTGATGCGCTGCCCGCCGCATGAGGTGCCGCCGGCGCTCGTGCGGTCGGCGCCGTTGCGGGCAGGGGCATCGAGCTTGAGTTCGGCCCCTGATGTCTCCGCCCACATTGGAGGCGTGCGGTGATCGCACGCCTTCTCGCATATCCGCGCCTCGACGTCCTCACGTCGTGGCGGCGCCCGATGAACATCGTGATGCTCGTGGTGTTCTGCTTCATGGCATTTGGGCTCTACGCCGGCAATGTCCAGGTGGGCGGCGGCAGTGCGGACACGGGTGGTGCGAAGGTTGCGCTCAACAGCGCATTCAACGTTGCGTTCATCGACGTGGCCCTGTGCGCGCTCATGCTGCCGTTCTTCGTTGGTGTGGCCTGCGGCATGCCGGCGCTCACCGACGGAGACCGCAAGGTGATGCCGCTGGTGAACGCAACGCCGCTGACCCACATGCAGTATGCCGTGTCGCGCTTCGCGGGTGCGGTGCTGGTCCTCGGGGTCATCCTGGCCCTATGGACGGTGGTGCAGATGGCCATCTTCGAGTTCGCGCCGATCGACGAGAACGAGCGCACGCGGGTGGCATTCTCGCTGTGGGCCTATGTGGGGCCGCTGGTCATTGTGGCGCTGCCGATGGTGCTGTTCGTGGGTGGCGTGTCGATGTGGCTGGGCGCACGAACCCGCCAGCCGGTGCTGGTGTTCGCGCTGCCGGTGGTGATTCTGGTCACCGGAGTCTTCTTCGTGTGGGGGTTCAACCCGGAGTGGCTGCCGCGGTGGATCGACCGTGCGATGCAGGCGATCGACCCGACGGGCTTCCGGTGGTTCGGTCGCACCTACATGGACGAGGACAGGGGCGTGGCCTTCTACAACACGGCTGCCGTCGAGCCCGACACTCTGTTCGCGGCGAGCCGGATCGCGCTTGCGGCAATTGGGCTCCTCTTCGTGTGGCTGACGGGACGTCGCCTCGCCTGGGAGGCCCGGCGCGACCGTCGCGTGGGAATCGTCGATGCGCTGGTGCGTGACGCGCGCGAGGCCGAGGGTCGGCACGTGCCCGATCATGCGGCGATCGCTGCGCGGGGCGCTGCGCCTGCGAGCACCGTCACCGTGCCCGGCTTCGTCGGCACCACATGGGGCATCCTGCTGATCGAGCTATGGGCGCTCCTTCGCTCGCCGGGCGTGTGGCTCTTTGGCCCACTCATCCTGCTGCAGACTGCGGGCAACTCCGCCTTCAGCCTTGGTCCCCTGGGAACGTGGCTTCTCGTCACCTCGGGCTCTGCGGCTGCCGGAGCCTTCAACACGCTCACGCTTCTGCTGTGCCTGCTGACACTCTTCTACACGGTGGAGAGCCTGGTTCGCGAGGAGCGATGCGGGCTCGCAGGCATCTTCAGGGCAACGCCGATCCCCACAAGTGCGGTGCTCGCGGGCAAGGTGCTCGCCAACGCGGCGCTTGCTGCCGTGATCATGGGTTGCGCGGCTGCGGCGATCGCCATCGTGCTCGTGGTGCAGTTCTTCCAGACCGGCATCATGATGCCCCTCGAGATACCCACGCTGTTCCTGGTGCTAGGAGCGCTCGTGGCGCCCACGCTGGTCGTGTGGTGCGCGTTCGTCGCGCTGCTGTACGCGCTGCTGCGCAACCGCTTCGTGGTCTACGGCGTCGCGCTCGCGGCGCTCATCGGAACCGGCCTTGCGACACAGTTCGGCTACATGAACTGGCTGACGGCCTGGCATATGTGGGGAGCGGTGCAGTGGAGCGAGCTTGACCGCCTCGCGTTCATGTGGGACGCAATCGTCGCCAACCGCATCGTGGTGCTGCTGCTGGCCGCGCTGCTGGTGGTGCTCACGCTGCAGTTCTGGCCGCGCCGCACGCCTGACCTGCGCGCCGTGGCCGACCGGTTCAGGCCGTGGCCGCTCTTCCGTGCCGCGCTGATCCCGATCGTCGCCGCCATTCCAGTGGTGGCGGTCGGCATCTACATCGCAGTGCAGATCCGTGCCGGATACGAAGGCAAGCCCGCGGAGAGCGCGGCGAAGGCCTACTGGACGAGGAACTCGAGCACGTGGGAGGACGTTCCGGTGCCGGCGCTCGACCGAGTCGACGGCGAGGTGAAGCTGTTCCCCGAGTCGCGTGAGCTTGAGGTGGCGGCGACGATGGTGATCCGCAATCCGCACCGCACCCCGATGCCGGAGATCCCAATCACGGTCGGGCTGCACTTCGAGTCATCCGACTGGACAGTGGATGGTGTGCCCACCGACCCGACGCGAAAGGACCAGCCACCTCCATGCATCGAGGACCGCAGCGGCCTCTACGTCATCACGCCGAAGACGCCGATTCAGACGGATGGGACCGTCACCATCTCGTTCCGCCTCAAGGGCGCCTTTCCCGATGGCTGGTCGCGCTTTGGCGCGGGCACCGGAGAGTTCCTGCTGCCGTCGGGCGCTGTGCTCACCAGCTTCTCGTCAAGCTTCCTGCCGGTGGTCGGTTTCGTTGATGGCGTGGGAGTCGACGAGAAGAACAGCCGCGACCCGAAGGACTACCCGCTTGACCTGTGGAAGACGCGAGTCGATCCCGCCTTCGGCCCGGCGTGGCCAACTCAGGTGCGGCTCGCGGTCGAGGCGCCGGACGCGTGGACCGTCAACGTGGTGGGCGTGGAGCGCGAGTCGTCAGTGACTGATGGCCGTCGCCGCACGGTGTGGGAGACGGAGCATCCGGTGCGCTTCTTCAACATCGTGGGCGGGCCGCTGGAGGCCGCAAAGGGCGAGACCACCACCGTCTATCACTCTGCGCGCACGCCGCACAACGTGGCCACGATGGTCGATGCGCTCGATGACGCGCGCAAGAGCTACTCGGCCTGGTTCGGGCCCTACCCATGGGAAAACCTGCGCGTGACCGAGTTCCCCGGGCTTGCGGGATATGCGCAAGGGTTCCCCGGCAACATCACCTTCTCGGAGACGATCGGCTACCTCTCGCGGCCGGTGGAAGAGGGGGAGGAGGGCACCTTCGACGCCGCCTACTACATCGTGGCGCACGAGAGCGGGCACCAGTGGTGGGGCAACATCGTGATGCCGGGCAAGGGTCCGGGCGGCAACATCATCAGCGAGGGGCTCGCGGAGTTCAGCGCGGTCATGCTGCTGCACCACGAGCGCGGCGCGGAACAGGCAAACGTGCTCCGGCGCCGCTGGGAGCAGGAGTACGTGCAGGGCCGCAGCGCGGACAACGAGCGGCCGATCAACCGGGTGACCGGCACGCGGCCGGGCGACACGGTGATCACGTACCAGCGCGCCGGGCTGGTGTTCTGGATGCTCAGGAATCTGATGGGCGAGGATGCGATGCTCGCAGGCCTTCGCGACTTTGTCACGACATGGAAGGATGGCGTGCAGACCCCCGAGGGACTCGATTTCCCGCTGATCGAGGATCTCGTGGAGAGCCTGCGTGCGCGTGCGCCCGATGTTGCTGCGTTCGACGCCTTTGCGAACGAGTGGATCCTCGGCAAGGCGCTCCCTGAACTTGAGCTCAACGACGTGTCGGTGGGCGGCGGCGGAGCCGAGTGGGTGACGACGGCATCGCTGGCGAATGTGGGCACGGGTGCCGCCGAAGTGACGGTGCGAGTGTGGGGCGAGGAGCCCAAGGGCGACGCGGAGCGCGCGCACACCGATGCGAGGGTGAGCATCTCGCCGGACTCGCCTGCACGGGTAGAGGTGAAGACCGCCTTCGAGCCGGCACGGATCGAGGTCGACCCCGAGGTGCAGCTGCTCTTCGCGGGCCGCAAGCGCTGCGAGCGCGAGCTCCCGTCCGCGGGTTTCGCTCGGGGTCCGAGTGCGGCCACCGCGGCACCGTAATTCACGACATTTTGGTCAGTAATAAGGTCGCGCGGTGCGCGAGCGGGCCCGTCCGAGAAGATTGTGCCGATCGGCCTGCGAAGCCCTTGTCCGCACCGAGCCGAACTCCTAATGTTGCAGGCTGTCGGCTCCATCGTGGAGTCGGGACCCCCGGCGCGCCGTGGGTCAGGACTACCCCTTTCACCCCCGACCCCACCACAGCATGGCCTCACCAGCGCCCCCCGCGTCAGTTCTCCCCGTGCCCCCTGTGAGCATCGGTCGTGACCTCACCGCAGGCGTCGTCGTCTTCCTCGTTGCCATTCCTCTGTGCCTCGGAATCGCCCTTGCATCCGGGGCACCGTTGCTTTCGGGCCTTATCTCAGGCGTCATCGGCGGCATCCTGGTCGGCGCGCTCAGCGGATCGAGCATCAGCGTCAGCGGTCCGGCGGCAGGGCTTGCCGCGATCGTGCTCGCGCAGATCACGTCGCTGGGGTCGTTCGAGGCGTTCCTGCTCGCCGTGGTCATCGCGGGCGGCATGCAAATCGCCTTTGGCCTGTTCAAGGCGGGCGGGCTGTCCAAGTTCTTCCCGACCAACGTCATCAAGGGTCTGCTTGCTGCGATTGGCCTGCTGCTGATCCTGAAGCAGATCCCGCACCTGGTGGGCCACGACTCCGACTGGCAGGGGGACATGGCCTTCCGCCAGGATGACGGGGACAACACATTCTCGGCGCTCCTTCATGCGCTTCGTGCGTTCCTCCCCGGCGCCGCGCTTGTGGGCCTTGTCTCCGTCGCGATCCTGATTGCGTGGCAGAGCATCCCCGTACTCAAGAAGAGCCTCTTTCCCGGGCCGCTCGCTGCGGTGCTCGGCGGCACGATCCTGAGCGAGGTGCTGCGTCGTACGGGATCCGCATGGGCGATCGACCCGTCGCACCTCGTCAGCGTGCCGGTCGTGGGACAGGATGGCCTCACGTGGAGCGCCATGTTCACCTTCCCTGACTTTGCCAGGATCGGCGACAGCGCGATCTGGGTCGCCGCCGGCACCTTGGCGATCGTGGCATCGATCGAGACGCTGCTCAACCTCGAGGCCACCGACAAGATGGACCCGCTCAAGCGCGCCTCGCCGCCGAACCGCGAGCTGCTGGCGCAGGGCACGGGCAACGTCGCCGCTGGGCTGATCGGCGGACTGCCGATGACGTCGGTGATCGTGCGCAGCTCCGTCAACGCGATGGCCGGTGGGCGCACCCGTGTGTCCGCCATCTTCCATGGAGTGCTCCTGCTCGGCAGCGTTGCGCTCCTCCCTGGGCTGCTCAACACCATCCCGCTCGCCACGCTTGCGGCGGTGCTGGTGGTGACCGGATGGAAGCTGGCGAGCCCTGCGCTCTTCAAGTCGATGTGGCGCGAGGGCATGGTGCAGTTCGTGCCATTCCTCGTCACGGTGCTGGCCATCGTGTTCACGGATCTCCTGCTCGGCGTGATCATGGGCATGGCCACAAGCCTCGTGTTCATCCTGTGGAGCAACACCAAGCAGGGCGTGCGCGTCATCGAGGAGAAGCACGCGAGCGGGACGGTCCACCGCCTCGAGCTCTCGGGCCAGACCACCTTCCTGAACCGCGCGCGCCTCGCCACGGAGCTGGCGAGGTTCAGCGGGGGTGAGCATGTGCTCATCGACGCGCGCGTTGCCGACTTCATCGACCCGGACATGGTGGCCATGATCCACGAGTTCGTGAACGAGACGGCGCCGGCGCGAGGCATCGACGTAAGCCTGATCGGGTTCAAGGACCGCTATCCGCGCATCCAGGACCGCGTGCAGTACGTGGACGTGAGCACCCGCGAGACCCAGTCGAGGATGACCCCGGCGCGGGTGCTTGGGCTCCTCAAGGAGGGCAACGAGCGCTTCGTCAGCGGCCAGCGGCTGCACCGAGACCTCGTCCGCCAGGTGGAGGAGACTTCCGGCGGGCAGCACCCGATGGCGGCCGTGCTGAGCTGCATCGACTCGCGCGCTCCGGTCGAGCTGCTCTTCGACCTGGGCATCGGCGACGTGTTCAGCGCGCGCCTCGCAGGCAACGTCGCGAGCCCCAAGGCGCTCGGCAGCCTCGAGTTCGCGTGCAAGGTCGCGGGCGCGAAGCTCATCCTTGTGCTCGGGCACACCCGCTGCGGAGCGGTGAAGGCGACATGCGACTTCGTGGCGAAGGGGCTCGACCCTGTGCAGGCCACCGGGCTCAGCAACCTTGGTTCCATCACGGATCCGATCACCGAGGCGGTCAA
>CAZKTN010000020.1:0-45194 GCA_964555705.1 uncultured Isosphaeraceae bacterium
GGTTGATGATGCAGTCGAGGCAGACGGCGGTCTTGCCGGTCTTGCGGTCGCCGATCACGAGCTCGCGCTGTCCGCGGCCGACGGGAATCATGCTGTCGACAGCCTTGATGCCGAACTGCAGCGGCTCCTTCACGGGCTGGCGCTTGCTGATGCCGGGGGCGACGATGTCGACCTTGCCGCGCTGCTTGGTGGTGATCGCGGGGCCGCCGTCGAGCGGGTTGCCCAGCGGGTCGACGACGCGCCCGAGCAGCTCGGGGCCGACGGGCACCTCAAGGAGGCGCCCGGTGCCGCGCACCGTGTCGCCCTCGCGCACGCGCGTCCCGTCGCCGAAGAGCGCCACGCCGACGGTGTCGGTCTCGAGGTTCATCACCTGTCCGGTGACGGTGCCGCCTTCGCTCTCGAACTCGAGCAGCTCGCCGGCCATCGCCTTCGAGAGGCCGTAGACGCGGGCGATGCCGTCGCCCACCTCGACCACCTGCCCCACGTCGGAGATCTCCAGCTGGCTGGAGAACTGCTCGATTTCCTGCTTGATGACTGCGGTGATCTCGTCGGTCTTGATCTTCACGTCTGTGCTCCGGGGCTGTTCAGCGAGGCGTTGCGGTTCGATGCGAGGCGCGCGGGGCGGGCTCCTGTTCCGCCCTTGCGCCGCGCATCAACTGAGGAAGTCCTTGGATGCGGCACGCACGCGCGCGCCGCCCTTGTCGATGAGCGCGCTGCGCATCCTGCGCAGGCGGGTGGCGACCGACCCGTCCACGAGCTGGTCGCCGATGCGGAACTTCACGCCGCCCACCATGTGGGGGTCGGCGTAGAAATGGAAGATCGGATCCTTGCCGGTCGCGGCCTTGATGCGATCGCGCATCACCTGCTGCGACTCAGGCGATGGTGCCGCGCCGTCCACCGTGTAGACGTCGACCTCGGTCTTGCCGAAGGCCTGCTGAAGCGTGGCGTCGTAGGCGTCGCACACGGCAAGCAGCGCGCCGAGGCGGCCCTTGCGGTTGAGCACCATCAGGAACGTGAGCAGGCGGTCGCTCACGCGTCCCTTGAGCATCCTCTCGAGCGCGGCGGCTCGCTTGGCGGCGCCGATCACCGGGCTCTCGACGAAGCGCCTCAGGCGCACGTCGGCGCGCACGATCTCGCACAGCGCCGTGAGCTCCTCGCCGATGTCCGCAGCGCCCGCATCGCCGCCCGCGGACTTCGCGAGCTCGAAGAGCGCATTCGCGTAGACAGTCGCGACTTCGGATGGTGCGGCGCTTGGCACTGGTGGTCCTTGGGTCGTTGGCGGGTCAGTTGCGGCCCGTGCCGGCGTACTCGCGGAGGCTCTCCTCGACGAGCTTCTTCTGGTCCTCGGCGTTGATGCTGCGGCCCAGGATGCGGCGCGCGATCGACACGCCCAGGTCCGACGCCTGCGCCTGGATGTCGGCGACTGCCGCGCGGCGCGCAGCCTCGATCTCGTCGCTGGCGCGCTTGATGCGCTCGGCGAGCTCCGCCTCGTTCTTGGCGCGGATCTCCTGGCCGGCGCGCAGCGCCTCGGCCTTGGCCTCGCGGATCATGCGGTCGGCCTGCTCGAGCGCCTCGCGCATCTTGGCCTCGAGCTCGTCCTGCTTCGCCTTTGCGGCATGGCGCGCCTGCTCCGCGGCCTTGATCTCCGAGATGATCTTCGCGTTGCGCTCGTCGAGCCCCTTCGCGATGCCTGGCCAGATCTTGTAGCGGAAGATCAGGTAGAAGATGACGAAGACCGCGACGGCCGTGCCGAAGGGCAGCAGCTCGAACGCGATGGGGTTGGTGGCGGCGATCAGGTCCATGTGGCGCCTCTGTCTCGGGGAGGTTCCGGGCCCCCTTGCGGAGGCCCGGAACCGGGAGATTCACCGAAAGAGCGGCCAGACGCGCGGGCGCGCGGCGGCCGCACACAAAACTCAGCCGCCCGTGGGGAAGCCGAGCAGACCGACGACGACCGCGAAGAGGGCAACACCCTCGATGAGCGCGGCGGTGAGGATCATGTTGATGAAGATCTTGTTGGCGACCTCGGGCTGGCGAGCGATGCTCTCGACAGCGCTGCCACCGATGCGGCCGATGCCGAGACCGGCGCCGAGCACTGCGAAGGCGGCGGCGAGGCCGGCGCCGAGACCGGAGCCCCAGTTCATGGCGTTCGCGGGAACCTTGTCGGCGGCAGCGGCGGCAGTGGCGGCAGCCTGCGCGAATGCGGAGGTGTCGCCGAACAGCGCGATGGCGGCGAAGGCGAGGGTGGCGAGTGCAATGGGCTTCATGGCCGAGGTGGTCTCCGGGGAATCTGGTGGCGCCGTGGGCTGCGCCGTTTCGGTGAGGTCTGAATTCCCCCGGCACCCACGGCCGGGAGGGTCGACAAGGATAGCGGCTTCGGGATGGCCCGTGGCACGCACGCCAGGGCCGCCTCCGCCGGGAAATCAGTGCGCGTGGGCGTGTGCCTCCGCCCCGTGGCCATGGTCATCGGCGTGCTCGTGGTGCTCGTCGCCGTGGCTCATCAGGCTAATGAAGACCGCGGTCAGGAACATGAACACGAACGACTGGAGGAAGGCCACGAAGAGCTCAAGGAAGGTGATGGCGACGGCAAATCCGCCTGCAATGGCGGTGACGCCAGCCACCCCGCCCATGCCCAGCTTCGCGGCCGAGGCGCCGAAGCCAAACAGCACGACGAGCAGCGTGTGCCCTGCCACCATGTTGGCGAAGAGTCGCACAGCGAGCGCTGCAGGCTTGATGAACATGCCCGAGAGCTCCACCGCGAAGATGATGGGGATCACGAGCCACAGCACGAGCGGCCCGCGCACGAGGTCGGGTCCGCCGCAGAGGTGCTCGAGGGTGCCCTTGACGCCGAGCTCGCGGATCGACTGCCAGAGGATCGCGAAGAAGCTGCACACCGCCAGGCCCGCCGTCACGGAAATGCTCGCCGTAGCCGCACCGCCGAAGAAGACATGCGTCTCGTCGTGCGGCGTGTCCGCGATGCGCTTGCCCAGCAGCCCATAGACGAACTCCTGCGCGTCGAAGAACGGGATCAGCCCGAACAGGTTCAGGATTAGGATCAGGAAGAACTGCGCGAGCAGGAACGGGAGCCACGCGTTGGCGAGACGCTCGCCCATCACGGGCTTGAGCATCTCGTCGCGCAGGTACAGGGAGATGGTCTCGACGATCTGCGACAGTCGGCCCTTGGTGACGAAGCGCTCGTGCCCCATCGACTCGGGACCGGTGGCGATCGCCTTGGCGGCGCGCGTCATGACGATGAGGGCGAGTGCGCCCGCCACAGCCAGGGACAGCATGCTCAGCCACAGCCATTCGGTGCCGAAGGTCTTCTTGTCGACGATGTGGTCGATCGGATTGCCGCCGGCGGCAATCAGGTCGAGGACGCTCGTGGCCGTGAGGAGGGAGGTCATTTGGTGGGCACCAGGGCCTTGGCCATACCCGCCGCGATCGCGCCTGCCTCAGTCATGAGCTGGACGAAGTAGCCCAACCCCACTGCAAGCGCGAGCGCCTTGGGCGCCGAAGGGGACGACAAATATAGCAGGTAGGCCCCCGCCGGCGTCACCAGCAGCCTGATGATGGTCGACCCCATCCAGAGGGCCGCCAGCGTGCTGAACGGGCGGGCTGTCCAGGGGGTCAGGGCCAGCATCGAGAGCGCCGCGACGACCCACGTGAGGATGATCCCGTAGCAGCCGATTCTGACCGTGTCGGGGCCCATCTCCACCGTCGGGGCGAGAAGCCGGCATCCCGCCCACCAGCCCGCGCAGCACAGTCCCGCCGCCACGGCTCCCGAGAACAGGGCGCTCTTCCAGGGAACTCGCGCGAGCGGTTCGGGGGGTGCTGAGGGTGCGGTGCTCATGAGCCATCTCCAGACTGACGGGCCTTCTCTGCGGCCTCGCGCGCCTGCTTGCGCATGGCATCGGCGCGGTCCACCGACTTGTAGAGGCGAAGGCCGCCCCGCACCAGCGAGTAGATCGCCACCACCACACCCACGAGCGCCCCGATCATCACGCCCTTTGGGCCCGTGCCGAAGAAGTGGTCCACGCCCCAGCCGAGCGCAGCGCCCGCGATCACCTCCGTGGACATCTGCCACCCGAGCCCGAGCATCTGGAACCCCACCCTCCGCTCGATGCTGTCGGCCTCGCGCCGGACCTCCTGCTCCTGCGCGCGGGCCCTTGCGGCCGCATCGCCAGATTCGAGCGGTGTGCGCGACTGGCCGGATTCCTGCGGCGTCGGCGTGCTCACGGAGGGAGGGTAGCTACCATTCCCACCCCATGCCGATCAGAGACGACGAGGTCATCGACGTCACGCCAAAGCGCCTCAGCCGCGCCGAGAGCCTGTTCATCCCCTCGATCATCAAGGGGCTCGGCACCACGATGCGGCACTGCCTCGAGAACATCGGCCGCAACGGGTCCAACAAGAAGAACATCTGGGTCGTCCAGTACCCCGAGCAGAAGCGCGATGACCGCCCGGTCGAGGAGGGCGGCCAGTACCGGCCCTACTTCCGCGGCGTGCACCGCCTCAACAAGGACGAGGACGGCCGGGTCCGCTGCGTCGCCTGCTTCATGTGCGCGACCGCGTGCCCCGCGAACTGCATCCACATCGTGGCCGACGAGAGCCCATGGGAGGACCGCGAGAAGTACCCCAAGCAGTTCGACATCGACGAGCTGCGCTGCATCTACTGCGGGATGTGCGAGGAGGCGTGCCCCGTGGACGCCATCGAGCTCACGCCGCACTACGAGGTGACCGGGCTCTCGCGCCAGGAGCTCATCTTCGACAAGTCGAAGCTGCTCCAGGTGTACGACGAGACCGTCGGCGAGAAGCCGATGTGATGCGGCGGCGCGCGCCGCGCCACTCCGCTACGGGGAGCCGCTTGGGGCCGGCGGAGGAGCATTGGATGGCTTCTTCTTGAACAGGTCCGCGATGCCCTTGACGGTGCCGACCACGTCCCGGACAGTCACGCGCTGGAGGGCTTGCTCGTCCAGCCGGACGCTGAACTGCTCCGTCAGCTGTGCGGGCGTGCCGTCAGGGGCCGCAAGCGGACCCGAGTAGGTCACGTCCACGAGCAGCAGCGTGCCAGGATCGATGGGCAGCGCCTGGATCGCCTTCGTGATCTGCTCTGCGGGGCCTGCGATCTGCTTGAAGCCGGCCGCTGTGCGCGCGATCGACTGGAACGGCACCTCGAAGGAGATGCTGTTCACGTAGGGGGGCTTCCGTGTCAGGTCGATGTCCCCTGACATGTTGAGCTTGTTCTGCCAGTCCTTGGCGAATCGCCCGATGGACAGCCTGAAGTCGCGGTAGGTGAGCCGGCCTGCGGCGATCTCGACGCGCAGCGGATCGATGAGCGCGGGCACAGATCCATCAGCTGAACCCTCCGACACGATGAGGCTGCCCACGAGCTGGTTGCTGCGCTTGAGGCGCACCTCGCCGACTTCCACCTGCAGCGCGCCGTAGAGGCGGGTCATGTCGAGGTCGAGCGGGAACTGGATCGACGACACGCGCCACCTGATGGGCGGCGCCGAGATGATGTCGGAGAAGACGGGGTTGATCTGCTCGAGCACCCAGTCCTTGAGCGCCGGCGAGATCGCGATGCTGCCCTGCACCGGCTGCGAGGGGCTCACGCTGAGCATCCCGTTCGAGAGCGTCATCCGCGGCGCCTGCAGCTGCACCATCGCTGAGCTCAGGTTGAGCGAGAGTTCGGTCACGCGCGGTGCGGCGGCACCTGCAGCGGCGGGCTGGCCTGAGGATGCCGCCGAACGCGCATCGAGCTCCATCGTGATTGCGGGCCCGATCGCGCCCACAATGTCGCCCTTCGCGCCCGCGAAGGTGTCCGCGATGACGGTCGGGAACCCATTGACGCGCACCGAACCGGTGAGCTGCGCGCGGTCTGCAGTGAGCGCACCATCGGCACCGACAAGTCCCGCCGCGGCGAGCGATGCGTTCACCTCGCCAGTTGTGCGGAGCGCGGCATCGGCGCCCGGATCCGCGATTGCCGCAGCGCCACTCGCCTCGATCGTGACTCGGTCGGCCAGTCGCGCGCTCTTGATCGCCATGCGAACCGGCCCCACCGCCACCGCAGGCTTCCCCTTCGGCACAAGCCGGATGCGCTCAAGCTGCGCAGCCATGTCGATGCTCGCGTCGCCGAGCCGATCGCGCGACGGAACCCGCGCCGATGCGATGGTGACCGACATCGCGATCTTGTCGGCTTCGGAGACCGCCTCTGTCGCCACGCTGCTGCCGCGCCACCAGTCCGTGAGCGCGATGGCGAGCGTGCCGGGGAGCTCGACGTTCGCGGTGCTGGCCGAGAGCGACAGCGGCTGCGAAGGGTCGAGCACGGCACGCAGGTCGCCTGCGAGCTCCGCACCGAGGGCGAATGGGGCCAGCGGCGCGCCGCCCACGCCGGCGCGCCCCTGCACCGAGACCTTCGCGGAGCTCGCCAGCTTTGGGCTCGCCACCGACAGCTGCACGCCATCGATGGCCACCGGCGGTCGCCCCGGCGGGGAGAGCGTTCCTGAGCCAAGCGTTGCAGAGAGCACGACTGCGGCATCCTCTGCGGTGCCCGTCCACTTGACCGACTCGACGTGGATGTCCGTGCGGATTCGCGGCGCGCGCTGGTCAGCGAGCGTGGCCGCGAGATCGGGCATCTCGCGCAGGCCGAGCCCAGCCTCGACGAGCGACGTGGGAAGCTCGACGGTCGCAGTGGATGGCCGCACGACGAGCGAGCCCGATGCGATCGTCGCGTCGACCTCCGCGCTCGCGCGAGGGAGCCTGACCTGCGCGGACACGGAGTCCGACCCGTTCGCGCGCTCCATGCGTCCGCGCACTGTGCCGGGCCCCTCCAGCAGCGCTCCCGCAACGCCTGCGTCGACGCATGACGCCAGCGCCGAGCCCTGCGCGAGCGCGAGGTCGAGCTCGGTGCGGAAGCGGCTCGCGTCGATCGGACCTGCATAGGTTGCCTTCACCGTGGCCGCCTCGGTCGCGCCCTGCGCGAGCGACGGGATGAGCGCGGTGGACAGGTTGGTGTCGAGGTCCGCGAGACTTCCATTGGCGGGATCGATGCCGAGGGTCGCCTGGACGAGCACATCACGAAGCGCAACCGGCTTCAGCAGGCTCGGTGCGCGGAGCACGGCAACCCGCGGCGTGCGGACGCTCGCGCGCACGCTCGAGGGCCACTCCACCGATGCAGGCGAACTCTTGGTGGCCGCACGTCGCGCAAGCGACACCGGCTCAAGCGTCGCAGAGAGCGACACGTCCTCCGCAAGCGCGATCTCCTCCCCGAGCCACGGCGCAAGAGTCGCGCGGGTAAGCGTCGCTGCAACGCTCGTGTCCTTGGCGGTGAACGCACCCGCGCTCCACCCCAGCGTCGAGCTCGCCTGCGCAACGGCTGCGCCCGCCTGGGGCGAAAACGCATCCAGCTTCACCTGCACTGAGCCTGCATCAGCGGATCCGTCAAACTGCGTCGCCACCGATGCGGAGCCGATGCCGGCCTGCGCAAGCTGAGCGCGCATCGCATCGTCGATCCATGGGATTGATGCGGGATCGACGGGCCCTGCGGAGAGCGTGCCCTTCGCGGCAGCCGTACCCGCGGAGAGCGCGCCCTTCGCGTCGACAAGCTTCGTCAGCGTGGCCGAGAGGCCCACTGGAGAGCCGAACGCACTCGTGCCGAGCTCGACCTGCGCGCCCTCGCCAAGGTTCGCAGTCGATGCGGACAGCGTGGTCGCGCCGAGCGGAACCCACGGCGAGTCCGCGTCGGACCCCGCTCGCACACGCACCGGCGCGAGCGACATGCCCACGTCACACGCGATCCCGCGCATGTCGCCCGACGCAATCTTCGGCAGGTCCACGAGCGCCGATCGCACCAGCAGCTGCACTGCGGCAGGCTGGTCGATCTCGATGCCGAGTGCCTTCGCGAGCGCGGGGTCGACCGTCGTCGACAGCGTTGCGCCCGTGGCCGAGACCTTCTCCATCCTCTCATCGGCGGCGAGCGTCGCGGTCGCCTCGAGCCTCTGCGTGCGCAGCTCGATCTGGCCGCTTCGGTCGGTGAAGGCCACAGTGGCGTCGCACGTGGCGCCAAGGTCACGCGCGGCATCAAGCGGCGTGCCCGCGAGGTACGGCGCCGCAAGCGACACGGGCACGTCGCGCAGCTGCACAGTGCCTGATGCGGATGCCTTGGAGGCCGCGTCCGCGCGCGCCGGGAAGAAGGCGAGGTCGGCGATGACGCTCCCAACCTGCCCGCCCGGCAGGACGAGCTGCGTGGAACCCTTGATCGAAAGCTCCTTGCCGACTTCCGTCGCGTCGATGTCGAGGTCGAGCGTGCGCGCCTCGATCGGCATTCCCGCCGCCGGTATCGGAAGCGCCTCGCCACGCACGCTCACGTCCACCGATGAGCGCCACGGGTCGATGCCGCCGGTCACCGTGTTCCACAGCTTCGACGCCGAAGCCTTCACGCTCAGCCGTCCCTTCGTGTCGCCAAGCTTGGTGCCCGCATCAAGGTTGCACGTCGCTCCCCCGTCGGTCACGGCAAGCTCGCCCGTGAGTGCGTCGATCGCGACCTTCGGGCCCGTGCCGGTCGGCGTCGCGTCCACGTTGAAGGACTCGATCTTCAGGCTCGCGCCGCGAAGCGCGTCGGGCAGCGTCAGCGGATCGGCACCGGCAGATGCCGCGCGCATGTCGCCCGATGGCGCGCTCGCGACCGCAACAGGCTGCGGCGCGCTCAGCGCATCCATGATCGACAGCGCGCCATCGTCGGAGTACCGCGTCACGATGCCGCCGCTGGCGATGACGCGCAGCGGCGCCGTGCCGCGCACGAGTCCCCACAGTCCGGCATCCACGTCGAGGTCAACCGTGAGACGGTCGCCGCCGGCACCCGCGATCGCCAGTCCAGTGATGCGCTGCGGGCCCGGCCACGACAGCTGCACGTCCGCAACGCTCACGCTCCCGCGCACGGATCCCTGAATGTTCGACGCGAGCACGTGACGCGCGATCGAGCCGCTCAGCCATGCCGGCGCAGTGACGACCGCGAGCGCCAGCAGCACCAGCGCCACGGAACCGATGATGATGATCCGGCGCATCCAGCTCGGACGCCGCCGGGAACCCTGGGAGTTCTCGCTTGTGCTCACGGGAGCGTCAGTCTACGAGGCTCATCGCGCGGGCCGGCGCAAGCGCCAGCATGCGGTCGAGGGCGACCCGCGCATGGGTCCGCGCCTCAGGATGCACGCTGATGCGGTTGACGATGCGCCCCTGCGCAATGGCGTCGAGCGCCCACGCGAGGTGCGCCTGGTCGATGCGGTACATCGTGGTGCACAGGCACTGGCACTCGGACAGGATCCGGGCATGCACGCCGCGCGACTCCGCCTCGCGCGAGAGGCGGTTCACGAGATGCCACTCGGTGCCGATCGCCCAGCGCGTGCCAGGATCGGCGTTCCTGATGGTGTCGATGATGAACTCCGTAGAGCCGGCGAGGTCCGCGAGCTCCACCACCTCCTGCGCGCATTCCGGATGCACGAGCACCTGCGTGCCGTCGCCCGCGGCGCGGAGCGCCTCCACGTGCTCGGGCCTGAAGAGCTTGTGCACCGAGCAGTGCCCGGCCCACAGGTAGATGCGCGCGGCGCGGATCTGGGCCGAGGAGAGCCCGCCTGAAGGCTTGCGCGGATCCCACAGCGCGGTCTCGGCCGCGCTGCCGTCGCGGCGCGCATCGACCTCCGTCACGAAACCTCGGGTTCGTGCGGTGTTGCGGCCGAGGTGCTGGTCGGGCAGGAACAGGATCCTCACGCGCTCGCCATCGCGCAGCGGCTGCGATCCGCCCGCGAGCGCCCAGTCGAAGACGGCTCCGGCGTTGGAGCTCGTGCAGCATGCGCCCCCGTGCTGGCCCACGAATGCCTTGATGGCCGCCGTCGAGTTCACGTAGGTGATCGGGATCACGCGCTCGCCGCGCGTCGCAGGATCCGCATCGAGCGCCGCACGGATCGCCTCCCACGCGTCGACCGTGTCCTCGTAGCCGGCCATGTCCGCCATCGAGCAGCCGGCGGAGAGGTCCGGCAGCACGACGGCCACGTCATCTCCCGTGAGGATGTCCGCGGTCTCGGCCATGAAGTGCACGCCGCAGAAGACCACTGTGCGCGCTCCCCGGCGCGGCGCCTCCGCAGCCGCCATCTGCGAGAGCTTGAGGCTGTCGCCGATGAGGTCCGCGTGGCGGATCACGTCATCCTGCTGGTAGTGGTGCCCCAGGATCAGCAGCGCATTGCCCAGCTCGCGCCGGCGGGCCGCGATGCGCTCTCCGAGCTCGGCCTCGGACGCAAGCCGGTAGGACTCGGGAAGTGGCGGCTGCCAGAGCATGGGTCGCGAATTCTAGGTCAGCCGGAGGCGTAGTCTTGGGGGATGCCGCGCACCGTCACGGTCCTGGCGCCAAGCAAGCTCAACCTCGCGCTCAGCGTGGGAGGTCCGGGCCCCGACCGAATGCACCCGATCTCGAGCTGGATGGTCACGCTCGACTTCGGAGACGAGCTGCGCCTCACGCGGCTGCCTGAGGGGAGCCTCTCCATGTTCGCGACGGTGTGGCACCGCGAGGCGCGACGGCCGAGCGACATCGACTGGTCGATCACCAAGGACCTCGCCTACCGCGCGCACCAGGCGCTCGAGCGCGAGCTCGAGGAGCCGCTTCCCGTGAAGAGCCTCGTCACCAAGCGAATCCCGGTGGGCGGCGGGCTGGGAGGCGGCTCGAGCAATGCCGCCGCGATGCTGCGCGCGCTCGACACGCTCTTTGAGCTCGGACTCTCCACCGATCGGCTCGCGACCATCGCGGCTGGACTCGGTTCCGACGTGCCGTTCCTCGTGCACGGAGGGAGCGCGCTCGTCGGCGGGCTCGGCGACCGCATCGAGCCTCTCGCGGATGTCCCTCACGCGCACGTCGTGCTGGCCTTCCCGGAGGTGCCCTGCCCGACGCCTGCCGTGTACCGCCGCTTCGACGAGCTCGGCGGAGTCGGGGCGACCGTGGACGATGCGCGCGTGCGCGCCCTCGCACAATCCGTGGGCGCCGAACGGGTGCCCTTCGACGCGCCCTTCAACGACCTCGCCGCGCCCGCGCTCGATGTCGCTCCAACCCTCGCGCAGCACGTTCGGGCAATCGCGGCGATCGCGGAGCGCGATGTGCACGTGTCGGGCAGCGGATCCACTCTGTTCACGATCTGCGACGACCCCCTGCATGCGCAGGCGCTTGCGCACGCGATCGAGCAGCGCACAGGCCTCCCCGCGGTCGCCGCGAGGGCCTCCACCCCGTCGCCGCCTATGCTTGCGGCCAATGATCTCGACAACTGACACCGCACGTGGGCCGGCAGGACGCGGAAGCCACACTGACTCCCTTCCCGAGGGCCTCGATGCGACGCAGTGGTCGCAGCTCGAGCCGCTCTACGGCGAGCTGCAGCAGAGGCCGATCGGGTCGCCCGCCGACCTCGAGCGCCTGATCCTCGACCGCAGCGACCTCGACGCTGCAGCGAGCGAGGCGGAGGCGAACCTCTACATCGCGATGACGTGCCGCACCGATGACGAGGGCGCACGCAAGGCGTTCCTTGCGTTCGTCGAGAACGTGGAGCCCAAGCTGCGCACTGTCGGCTTCGAGCTCGACAAGCGCATCAGCGGATCGCCGCATGCGGCCGCGCTCGACCAGGCGCGCTACGGCGTCTACCTGCGCGCGATGCGGCAGGAGGTCAAGCTCTTCCGCGCCGAGAACGTGCCGCTGCAGACCGAGGCCACAAAGCTCGACCAGGAGTACAGCCAGGTCGCCGGCGCGATGACGGTGGAGTTCGAGGGCCGCACGCAGACGCTGCCGCAGATGGCGCGCTACCTCGAAAGCACGGACCGTGCCGTGCGCAAGTCGGCATGGGAGGCGATCTCCGCACGCCGCCTGCAGGACCGTGCGCGCATCGACGGCATCTACGACGGGCTCGTGAAGATCCGGCACCAGATGGGCCGCAATGCCGGCTTCGCCAGCTTCCGCGACTTCCAGCATGAGCGGCTGCACCGCTTCGACTACTCCGTGGCGGACTGCCGCCAGTTCCATGCGTCAATCGAGGAAGTGTGCGTGCCCCTGATGAAGGACCTGCAGGCCGAGAGAGCCAAGGCGCTTGGCCTCGGCGCCTGCACACCGTGGGACCTTAAGGTGGACCTGCACGGGCGTCCGCCGCTGCGGCCCTTCGAAGGCGCTGACCAGCTCCTTCACCGAACGTCGAAGGCGTTCCACAGGCTCGACGGCCATCTTGGCGAGATGTTCGACTCGATGCGCGGCGGCGGATGCCTCGACCTCGAGAGCCGCGCGGGCAAGGCGCCCGGCGGCTACCAGTACCAGCGGCAGCGCTCGCGCACGCCCTTCATCTTCATGAACGCCGCCGGACTGCACCGCGACCTCATCACGATGGTGCACGAGGCGGGCCACGCGTTCCACTCGCTGCTCTGCGCAGACGATCCGCTCGTCGCCTACCGCGGCAGCCCCATCGAGTTCGCGGAGGTCGCCTCGATGAGCATGGAGCTGCTCACGTTCCCGCAGCTCGAGGAGTTCTACGCGCCCGCGGATGCCGCGCGCGCCAAGCGCGACAAGCTCGAGGACATCGTCAGCATCCTCCCGTGGGTCGCCACGATCGACGCCTTCCAGCACTGGGTCTACGAGCACCCGGACCACACGCACGCACAGCGCACCGCTTCATGGGTCGCGCTCCACAAGCGCTTCGGCGGCGACGTCGACTACAGCGGCCACCACGATGCGCTCGAGGCGTCGTGGCAGCGCCAGCTGCACCTGTTCGGGAGCCCCTTCTACTACATCGAGTACGGCATCGCGCAGCTCGGCGCGCTGCAGATGTGGATCGTGTCGCGCCGCGACCCTGCGGCCGCGCTCGCGGGCTACAAGCGCGCGCTTGCGCTCGGCGGATCGCGCCCGCTGCCTGAGCTCTTCGAGGCTGCGGGGCTCTCGTTTGACTTCGGCCCGGCAATGATGCGCAAGCTCATCACTGAGGTCCAGGACGAGCTGTCGCGGCTGCCTGCCTGATCACTCAGCCACGTGCAGCGCCGCGGCACGCCGCAGCGCGCGCAATCCCGTCGAGCCCTGCCCGGGACGCCGCCCCGGCGTACTCTTGCCCTTCCCGTTTCACGCCCCGCAATCTCCAGAGGAGCCCAGTCCCGTGAAGACTCCTGTCGTCGTGTTTGGTGCCGGAAAGATCGGCCGCATGGTCGCCTACCTGCTGCAGAGCTGCGGCGACTTCGATGTCCTCTCGGTGGACTCGAGCGAGCGCCATGTTGCCGAGGTTGAGGCGCTCGCACCCGGCGTCAAGGGCATGGTGGCCCGCTTCGACGACTCCGCCGCGCTCGACAAGGCGCTCTCGGGCCGCTTCGCGGCGCTCTCCTGCGCGCCCTTCTTCTGCAACGAGCTCATCGCGACGCGCGCAAAGCATGCGCACGCCCACTACCTCGACCTCACCGAGGACGTGGCCGTCACCAAGAAGGTGAACCAGCTCGCGAAGGACTCGAAGACCGCGTTCGTGCCGCAGTGCGGCCTCGCGCCGGGGTTCATCACGATCGCCGCGTGCCATGTGATGCACGGCATGCAGGACATCCAGGAGGTCAAGCTCCGCGTCGGCGCGCTGCCCGAGAATCCTGCAAACACGATGAAGTACAACCTGACGTGGTCGACCAATGGCCTCATCAACGAGTACTGCCAGCCCTGCGAGGCTGTGGTCGACGGCCAGTTCACGACTGTGCCCCCGCTCGAGCAGCTCGAGCACATCACGATCAACGGTGTGGAGTTCGAGGCCTTCAACACCTCAGGCGGCCTGGGCACCCTTGCCGAGACGATGCACGGCAAGGTGCGCCACATGAACTACAAGACGATGCGCTACCCGGGGCACCAGGCGATCCTCAAGCTCCTGCTGCATGACCTCAGGTTCATCGACGACCGCGAGGGCCTCGCGAAGGTGTTCGAGCGGTCGATCCCGACAACGCAGCAGGACATCGTGGCGATCTTCACGTCAGCGATCGGCATGGTCGACGGCCACCTCACCGAGCGCAACTTCGCGAGCATCGTGCGCCACCGCGAGATGGGCGGCCATCACTGGACTGCAATCCAGATCACGACGGCAGCAGGCATCTGCGCAGTCGTCGACATGCTGCGCCAGGAGCGGCTGCCCACCCACGGGTTCGTGCGCAACGAGCAGATCTCGTTCGCCGACTTCATGGCCAACCGCTTCGGCGCGCTCTACGCGTAGCGCGCCGGGTCAGTCGTCACTCTGACGCTTTCCGGGTCCGCGACCTTCGCGCTGCGGCCGGCGCGCGTCCCGGTCCGTCATCGGGCCACCCTGCATCGCGGGCGGAGGACGCATGGCCGGAGCGAGCGGCGCTGCAGCGCGCGGCCCGTCCTGCGGTCCGCGTGCTCGCTCGCGCATCTCCTTCATCGCCCCGCCACGGCCAAGCGCGATGCCGATGAGCAGGATCAGCACGCCAAGCGACACGAACAGCCAGAACCTGATGCGGCACACGGTGCGCTCGACCTTCGCGAGGCGCGCCGCGCACGGGCATGTGCTCGCGTCGCCGGTGCAGCATGATGTGGATGTGGTCGTCGGGGTGGTGTCGCTCATCGTGAATGCTCCTTCGGCCGTAGCCTGTCACCATTGATCGGCACAGGCCTGCGCGGGACTCACAAACGCCCGGCAATTGCCCCAAAGTAGTGCCGACAACTCACGACACGAGCCCTTTCTTGCAGTCCGATACTCCCCTGCCCCCCTTTGACTTCCGCCGCCATGGCCACGCCATGGTGGACTGGATCGCCGACTACCTCGAGCGCGTGGAGCGGCTGCCCGTCGAGTCGCAAGTGGAGCCCGGCTGGGTGCGCTCGCAGCTGCCTCCCTCGGCACCGCAGCATGGGGAGTCGTGGGACGCCGTGGTGAGGGACATCGACCGCGTGATCGTGCCGGGACTCACGCACTGGCAGAGCCCGAACTTCTTCGCGTACTTCCCCGCCAACACGTGCGGGCCGAGCATCCTCGGCGAGCTGCTGAGCGCGGGCCTGGGCGTGCAGGGCATGCTCTGGAGCACATCGCCCGCGTGCACGGAGCTCGAGACGCTGATGATGGACTGGCTTGCGGAGATGCTCGGGCTGCCCGCGCGGTTCCGCTCGCCGGAAGGCGGCGGATCGCAGGGCGGCGGCGTGATCCAGGACACCGCAAGCAGCGCGATGCTGTGCGCGGCGGTCGCCGCACGCGAGCGCATGCTGGCGCGCGACCCTCGGGCGGGACTGCTGGTGGCGTACGCGAGCTCGCAGGCCCACTCGTCGATCGAGAAGTCTCTGCGCATCGCGGGCATTCCGGCATCGAGGCTGCGGCTCGTGCCGGTCGACGAGCACCTGGCCATGCGCGCCGACGAGTTCCGCGCGATGGTCGAGCGCGACCGCCAGGCGGGTCTCGTGCCGTTCATTTGCGTGGCTGCCGTTGGATCGACGAGCACAATGGCCGTCGACCCGATCGCGCGCATCGCACCCACCTGCCGCGAGCACTCCATCTGGCTGCATGTCGATGCGGCAATGGCTGGCGTTGCGGCGATCTGCCCAGAGCACCGGTGGGTGACCGAGGGCGCGGAGCTTGCCGACAGCTGGTGCACGAACCCGCACAAGTGGCTCGCCGTCAACTTCGACTGCGACGCCTTCTGGGTCGCGGACCGTGCGGCGCTCGTGCGCGCGCTCAGCGTGCTGCCCGAGTACCTGCGCAATGCGGCAACCGAGAGCGGCAAGGTCATCGACTACCGCGACTGGCAGGTGCCGCTTGGGCGCCGATTCCGCGCGCTCAAGCTGTGGTTCACGATCAGGCACGCAGGCGTTGCCGGGCTCCAGTCGCTGGTGCGCACGCATGTGGCGCTTGCGCAGTCGCTCGCCGACCGCATGCGCAGCGACCGCCGATTCATGCTCGTCGAGCCGCAGCGGCTCGGGCTCGTGTGCTTCAGGCTCGCGGCGGGCTGCGACGCGACGTCAGCGCTCGTGAAGGCCGTCAATGCTTCCGGTCGCGCCATGATCTCGGGCACACGCGTGCCAACTGCGCCCGATGGCAAGGAGCGCCAGGTCGCACGCGTGTCGATCGGCCAGACGCGGTGCACTGCCGCGCATATCGATGCGTTGTGGAACCTGCTGCGGGATACGCTCCCCGCATGATGCGCCCCACTGCGCCCGCCGCACTTGCGCGACTAGCGATCGCTGGGATCGGCGCGGCGGCGCTCGCATCGGCCGGTGATGCGGCGCTTCCCGGAGCAGCGCTCGGTGCAGCGGCGCTTGCGCAGGCTGGTTCCGAGGCTGCCGCCCCGCACGCGACGCGCACGCACGGCCAGTACTTCGAGCCGCTGCTCTCGCCCGACACGCTCATTTCGATGGCACGCATCGGCATGGCCGCATTGCTCGGCTGGCTCATCGGCCTCGAGCGCCAGCGCAGCACCGGCTACACGGGCGCGCGCGTCTTCGTGATCTTCACTGCAGCCGCGTGCGCCTACTGCCTTGTCGCCGAGGCCGCCATCAGGAAGGCGGGGTCGGGCGACGTCACGCGCGTCGCGGGCCAGGTGGTCACCGGCATCGGCTTCGTGTGCGCCGCGTTCATCTTCCGCGAGCACAACGCGCTGCGCGGCATCACCACCTCGGTGAGCCTCTTCATGTGCGGCGCAATCGGCGTCGCGCTCGGATACGGGCTGCTCACCGAGGCGCTCGCCGCATGCATCATCACCGTTGGCACGCTGCTGCTGACGCGCGGCCACGAGGGCTCGCACCATGACGACCGCGGCCAGGGCAACTCCGCTGCCGGCACCAGCGCCGGCACGCCACAGTCGGATGATGGCGGGGCCGCGATGCGCGCGAAGCAGTAGCGCATCCGCGCCTATGACGCGCGCGTCACGGTGATGATCGCCACTTCCGCCGGGCAGTTCACGCGCAGCGGGAACCATGACCCGGCGCCCGTCGTCACGAAGAGGTGCGATCCTGCCTCGTGGTAGAGCCCCGCGCGAAGCGCACGCTTGGCTGCCGCCCGCGCATCCTTGGGGTGCCCGCCATTTCGCACCGAGAACTGCCCGCCGTGCGTATGACCGGCAAGCGTCAGCGCCACGCCGAGCCGCGCTGCCTCGCGGAACGCCTTGGGGTTGTGCGCGAGCAGCAGGTGCGGCGCGCCCACCTCGCGCACGAGCCCACGCACGCGCTGAGAGTTGTCGCGGATCGTCGACGCCCAGTCGATGCCGCCGACCACCAGGCTGTCGCCCTTCGCGCGCAGCGGCGCGCACTCGTCCACCAGCGTCTGGATTCCCGCACCGCGCGCAAGGCGCATGAGCTTGCGCGCATCGTCAAGATGGTCGTGGTTGCCGAGCACCAGGAACCGGCCGAGCTGCGCACGTACATCTCCGATCGCCTCGAACACCGGCTCCGCTCCCTCGATGTGGAGGTCGACCACGTCGCCCGTGCACGCAAGGAGGTCGGGCTTCGCCTTGCCCAGCGCCTCTACCACATCGATCGCCCGCGACACGGGCATCAGGTCGCCCACATGAAGGTCCGACACGTGACCGATGCGGATTCCCTCGAACGCCGCGGGCCAGTTGGGCACCTTGAGCTCGATCTCGCGCAGCGCGATCGGGGACATCAGGTGTCGCCGCCGCAGCGAGCCGCCCGTGATGCGGTCAGGCATCAGCGTCAGGAGCGTGTGCCGCAGCTTCGCGCGCGACATGCGGCCCTCGCGGCCCTTGCGGATCGCGCCCTTGCCTGCGGCGATCAGCTCATGCAGCCGGATCGCAGGCGTGTCAGGGCGCGGATGCGCACTGGGAGCCTGCCTTGGTGGACGGCGGTGGACCATGCGGCGCCCGCTCAGAACCTCACCGACATGCCGCCGTAGAGGCCCTGGATGCTGCCATCCCAGTTGCTGCCCGAGCCTGGCGACACCTCGAAGTTCAGCAACCGGTAGCCGAACTCCACGCCGACGTTCGGCGTGACGTACCCCGTGATCCCCGCGCGCACGAAGACGATGTACTCGTCGCGCGTGAAGCTCGTGCCCACGCCGCCGGCCACGCCAACATCGATGCACTTGAAGATCGGCAGCGTGCTGCCGGGGTTGATGCGAAGGTCGACTCCGCCGCCGGCCTGCAGGAAGAACGCGCCACGCTCCCACGACTCGGATCCGCCGGCCGTGGAGTTGCTCGTCGAGAAGTCGGTCTGCAGCCAGCCGGCCGCGGCGATCGCGTTGAAGCGAAGGTCGGCGGAGCTGCCGCCCGCACCCGCTGCCTGCGGCTTGCGGCCGCTCGGCTCGGACCACGGCGTGACCTGGTCCGCGAAGGGACGCCAGATCGTGTAGTCGAACTCCACGTTGACCATCCACGCGTCGAACGAGCTCGACAGCGTGTCGCCCGAGTTCACCGCCATCGATCCGTAGGTGCCCGTGACCTGCGAGGTGCCGGTACCGGATGTCTCGAAGGAGAATCCGGAGACGCCCACCGAGTAGAAGCCCCCCCACGAGACCCACGCCTCGCCGGTGAAGCTGGTCTCGTTCGAGTTGACGGAGAGGTCGCTCTCGGCATCGAGCGTCACGTTGCCCGGGCTGAGCTGCGTGGTGCCGCGCAGACGCGCGAACCATGCGCCGGGGCTGATCTCGATGTGAAGCGCGTCATCCCATGGAGGCGGCATCAGGGCGCTGGCCTCGCGCTCGGCCGTGGGTGCCGCCACATCCACAGACCGCGCGGGTGCGGGTGCGGGTGCGGCGGCCGGCGATCGCGTAGTTGAGGGTTCAGCGGCAGGCGCCGCCCCCTGCTGCACCGCCGCATCGGCCCAGCACATCCCGCAGACCATGACGCTTGCGCCGAACACGCACACGAACCGCTCGTACAGGCGAGAATGCACCCCGTGAGCCTACCGGAGCAACCTCACAATCCGATGCCACGTGCGCGCCCCGAGAACGCGATCTCGCTTGGCCCACGCGCATGGGTAGAGCCGTCTGCGCTCGAGTTCTCCTTCTCGCGCTCAGGCGGGCCGGGCGGCCAGCACGTGAACAAGACTGAGACGAAGGCGGAGCTGCGCGTCGCAATTGCCGCGATCGGCGGCATCGACGACGCCGGACGCATGCGGCTTGAGTCGATGGCGGGTGCGCATCTTGTGGGCATGGGTTCCGATGCCGCACTGCGCTTCGCCGCCAGCGAGCACCGCTCGCAGAAGGCCAACCGCGACGAGTGCATGGAGCGGCTGCACGCACTTGTGCTGCGCGCATCGATCCCGCCGAAGCGCCGCCGCAAGACGAAGCCCACGCGCGGCAGCATCGAGCGCCGTCTCGAGTCGAAGCGCCGCGACTCCGAGAAGAAGGCCCGCCGCCGCGGGGAGTGAGCGGGGGCTGCGCGGGCACGCCCGCTGAATCCGGCGAGGCTCGCTCAGCCCGCACCTATGCCGCAAAAACACGAGCGAGGGCCCCGCCGGTGTGGCGGGGCCCTCAAGAGCCAGACGGACGATCCGCCCAGCACCAGGTCTCGTGGTGACCTAACTCAGTTCCAGCCCGCGAGCAGCGCGGCGAGCTCGACGCCGGTGACCTGCTGGTCGCCGTCAAGGTCGTACAGGGGATTCGTCGTGCCCCACACAGCCAGCAGCTCGGTCAGGTCGACGGCATTCACGACCCCGTCGAGGTTGTAGTCCGACACGTGGAAGTTGACGCCAGCGGTCGACTGCGCGGTGCCGCCACCGGTGGCGCTGATGAGCACCTCGATCTCGAGACCGAGGTCATTGACAAGCTCCACCTCATAGAACACGCCAGCGTCCTCGACCTTGAGTGCGATCTCATGGACCCCGAGCGCGCCGGGATGCGCGGCAAGCGCCTCGGCCATGGCGTTCGCGTACGTGACGGTCACCGAGCCAAGTGCATCGATCACAGGCTGCAGGCGCGCAAGCTGGTTACCCGAGGGCACGAACGAGACGTCCGAGACGATCTGTCCCAGCACCGCATCGAAGGTGACGAGCACGAGCTCTCCTGCCTTGGCATCCCACTGGAGCACCTCGACCACCGTTGCAGCGTTGTCATCGCCACCCTGCTCGTCTTCGCCCTCTGCGGACAGCACTGGAAGGCCATTGAGCGTCACCGCTGCGTCGATTCCCGCAAGGAGCGACTCGGGAGACAGGATGTCATCGTCGCCTGCGTCATCCCCGTTCTCGTTGACGAGCACACCCGTCGCGGCATCCACGTAGTACTTCATCCCGCTCGGCATGAACTCGACCTGGAACGCAAGGATTCCGGCTTCGATGTCGATCTGCGCATCGAAAGGCGACTGCTTCGCTCCAGCGGCCTCCTGTGCGATGGCCACGGCCTCCGCGAACTCGATGGCGACCGCATCCGGATCGCCGAAGATGGCCTCGTACACCAGCAGGTCCTCCGGGTCGATGGCATCGAAGCCCTGCCCCACGACATCGCCCGAAGCGGCATCGATATCCACCTCCTGCTCGTTCGTCATCGCGGCATCCACGAACACAGCACGCCAGACCGGCACATCCTCCTCGCGGAGCGTGACCTGCACCAGGGTCCGGTCAGTGACTGTGGCCTCAGCGATCGCGATCGCCTCGCTCATTGAGACGTCGGCAGCCGCTGGTGCAGCGGCGATGAGAATTGATGCGAGAAGCGTGAATCTGGAACGGGTCATGGGTCTCTCCTTGTCTGTGAATGGTGAACGTCCTGGTCGTGACTTGAGGTTCGACCCCCGGCCGCAGATACACTCTGGGGAAAATTGATGTCTGATCCCACGCCGGAACTCGTCAGACGCTGCCTGCTGGGGGATGCTGCGGCGTGGCGTGCCTTCGTGGAGCGACACACGCGTCTCGTCTGGAGCGTCATCAGGCGCCATCGGCTCGAGGAGGCCGATGCCGAGGACGTGCATCAGGCCGTTTTTATGGCCACCGTCTCCAACCTCTCGTCGCTCCGCGAGTCTGGCCGGGTTGTCGCATGGCTCGCCACCACGACCAGGCGCGAGTGCTGGCGAACCCTCAGGAACCGCCGCCGAACCACGACTGGGACCCTTTCCGATGACGCCGCCGCGTTGGGCCCCACCGCAGAGGAGGGCGTGGAGCTCCTGGAGCAGCGGCAGGCAGTGCGCGAGTCGCTCTCCGAGCTCGGAGGACGCTGCCAGAGGCTGCTCGAGGCGCTCTTCTCGGCTCCCGGAGAGCCCTCGTACCCGGCGATTGCCGAGCGGCTGGGGATGCCGGTGGGCAGCATCGGTCCCACGCGGGCCCGCTGCCTCCGGCGTCTTTGCGAGATCCTTTCGGAACGCGGTATCTGCGGCCCACGACTCGACTCCACTTTGACGGACACCGGTCGCAATGCCGGCACCACACGCACTGAGCGAGACTTGCGATGAGCGACACACCATCCAACGATCCAGTCCACGGGTCCCAGGCACAGCGAATCGAGGTCCTGATCGATGCGCTCCTGCGCGGAGGCCCGATCGATGCGGCGACGAGTGCCGAGTCCGCGGTCGTGAGGCAGGTGATGCTGGTGCGGGACGCCATCGCGTCGGACACCGCTGACCTTCCGCAGGGAGTTCCTTCAGGCGCGCTCGTAAGGGCCAAGGCGCTGTCGTCGCTTCTTCCGCAGCCGTCGGCGTCCGGCGTGCGCGTCTGGTGGGACCGTGCAGTCGCGGCGATTGCCTCATGCGTGCACGATGACACGACGTCGCTTGCGACCGTCGGCATCCGTCGCGGCACTGGCACAAGGCAGGTCTCGTTCGACGTGAGCGCAGCTGGCCAGCCAGTCTCGATCGACCTGGAGATCGGCCAGCCGGGCCCCGACGGGTCAGTCGCGATCCGCGGTCAGGTGTGCGCTCCGTCAGGATGCGGAGGATTGCCGGTGACACTTGTCCGCGATCCACAAGCCCCGCTGCACGCGATCACCGATCGTGATGGCTTCTTCCTGGTGCATGCTGCGCCGGCGCGGTACGACCTGGCTGTTCACCTAGGCGAGGCTGGCGCTGTCGTTGCGCCCAACCTCGACATCCCGTGAACCCTTCATCCACCGAGCCGGTCGGAGGCGCGGGGGTGCCGATGTCGGTGCACGAGTTCCTGAAGCTCGACCGCGTCGCGCGCGAGTCGTACCTGGGCTCGCTTCAGGCACCCGAGCCTGCACTCGTGCAGTTCGGCGACGAGTGCGAGCGTGCCGCATCAAGCGATCCCTCCAGCGCCGCAGCCATGCTTGCGGAGCTGCGCGTGGCATGCGGCGAGGGGCTTCAGTTCCCGGTGGCTCGGGCCCGCGCGACACGCGCAGAGGTGCTCTCGCTTGCCTACCTCGGAAGATTCGAGGATGCGATTCGGCGTGCAGAGTCAGCGCGGGCCGATGCGTCTGCGCACGGCGCCCACGTCGAGGCTGCGCGCATCCGGCTCGCGGCAATGCAGCCGCTGCTCAAGGTCGGCCGCCATGACGATGCGCTCGCTGAGGGGCTGATGGCATCCTCCGAACTCGCGGCGCAAGGGGCCGCGGGCCTCGCCGCGCGGGCGCACATCAACATCGGCAACGTCCTCAAGGCGATGTCGCAGCCTGAAGGGGCGCTCGAGCACCTCGATCGGGCGCTTGCGCTCGTTGCCGGCGATGCCGCCCTGGAAGCAACCATCAGAAACACCCGGGGCGAGGCGCTCATGCAGCTCGACCGCTTCGCGGAGGCGCGCGATGCGTTCGCAGCCGCCACGGCGCACTTCGCGGCGCAGTCGCAGGCCTTCGCCTGGGCGGTGGCAGAGGGCAACCTTGCCGACCTGGCCGCCCGAACGGGCGACCTGAGCGCAGCATTCGAGCACTTCGCCTCAGCGCGGGCGCGCCTGCCGCAGCAGGCAGCCGGCCATGCCGCAAGGCTCGCTCTGGAGGAGGCCGAGGTCTTCGAGGCAAGCGGGCTGAGCGACATCGCTGCGGAGCGGCTCTCGGCCGCACGTGCAGCGCTTGGCACGCTTGGCATGCCGCTCGAGTCGCGCCGCGCGGCCTTGGCTGCGTCAAGGCTGGCCCTCGCCCGGGGGGACTTCGCCGATGCGCTCATCGCCTTGAACGCCATCCCCGACCAGGCGGCCGCTGGCGGCAGCGCGGACCTGCGGGTTCTCGGTGTGCGTGCGCTCGCGATGTCAGCGCTCGCTGCATCCGCCGAGGACGATGCGGCGCGGCATGATGCGCG
The DNA here is from genome assembly GCA_964555705.1 of uncultured Isosphaeraceae bacterium. Taxonomy (GTDB): domain Bacteria; phylum Planctomycetota; class Phycisphaerae; order Phycisphaerales; family SM1A02; genus ZLKRG44. The sequence goes on from CAZKTN010000020.1 coordinate 23,149, forward strand.
AGCGGCGATCCGTCAGCTGTCCGCAGCGGTTGATGCAGCACCGGACTCCGTGCAGCGAGTCATCGCCGGCGAGCACCTCGCGCAGGCCCATGAGTGGATGGGGCATCGGGAGGACGCGCTGGCTGTGGCACGCCTGGCCGCAGATGGCGCGGGCAGGATCGGCCTTGCCACACTGATCGGGGCCGCATGCAGCACCCGCGCACGGCTTGCCCGGCGCGCCGGGCATGTCGACGAGGCTGTTGCCGCTGCGCGACTTGCTGTTGCCGCGACGGAGCAGACTCGCGCATCCTTCGGCGCAGACCGCCTGAGGAGCGCGTTCCTCGGCTCGAGGCTCGCCCCATACGAGCAGCTCATCCTTTCGCTGATCGAGCGTGGCGGACCGGAAGCGGCCGAGGAGGCATTCGCGGCAGCGGAGCTCGCACGGAGCCGCTCCCTGATCGATCGCCTCTTCGGGGCGCTGCGCGATGCCGATGGCGATGCGGATGTGGAGGTCAGTCGCCTGCTCGACAGGCTCAAGGGCCTGCACGCCAGGCTCGCATCCGCAGCTGGGGACGACGCGCGCGGGGCCGCCATCGATCCCATCCAGGTGCAGCTCATCGAGACGGAATCGACTCTCGAGCGCCGCCTCGCGGAGCGGGCCAGCGCGCGCGCTGCCCGCAACCGAGGCGCGCAGGAATCGCCACGCGGGTCATGGCGATCAACGCTCGGCCCGGATGACGCCTTCGTCGAGTACGTCGAGGCTGACGGGCGACTGCTCGCATTCATCGCGACGCGCGATGCGATCCGCGTGATGCCGCTCACCGGCAGTCCCGCACACGTAGCGGATGCTGTCGCGAAGCTGCACTTCCGCATCAGGCGGCAACTGCGAATGGCAGCACGGCCCTCCATGCCGTCGTCGACCGATGTGAACCCCCTCCTCCGCCGGCTGGGCGACGAGATCTGGATGCCGCTTCAGCATGCGCTTGGCGACGCGTCTAACGTCATCGTCGCGCCATGCGGTCCGCTGCACGCAATGCCGCTCGCCGCGGTGACGGGCCACTGCGGGACGATGCGGCGCACGGTGTCCATCGCACCATCGGCGTCCGTGTGGGCTCGACTCGCCGAACGGAGCGGGCACAACGGGCCATGTGCTGCGCTTGTCGTTGGGATGGCGGATTCATCCGCTCCGCGCATCGCCGATGAGGTCTCCGCTGTCGCCGATGCGCTCCGCGTTCGCTGCGAGGTGCGCGTGCTCGAAGGCCAGGCCGCCACCGCCGAGGCCGTGTCGGCGCAGCTCGCGGATCCTGATGTGGCGCTGGCCCATCTCGCATGCCACGGGCAGTTCCTTCCAGCCGCGCCACGTGCAAGCGGCTTGCGCCTCCACGACCGATGGCTCTCCGCGCGGGAGATTGCGTCGCTGCCCCGCACGCCGCGGAGGGTGGTGCTCAGCGGATGCGAGACTGGCGCGTCAGGGCTCATGCCGGGCGAGGAGGCTCTCGGCCTTCCTCGCGCATTCCTCTCCTGCGGCACGCAAACGGTCGTTGGGAGCCTCTGGAGCGTCAGCGACCAGGACACCTGCGACTTGATGGTGGACTTCTACACGCGCTGGGGTACGGTGAGCGGTACGGAACGGCCCTCGCTCGCGACTGCCCTCTGCGCTGCGCAGCGCGCCCGGTGCGCTGCAGGCATGCATCCTGCCCACTGGGCTTCATTCATCGCGATCGGACACGACACATGCGCCCACTCCATGCCCTGAACTTGACCATCCCTTCGTCGGCTTCCCGTGTGCTCGCGGCGCTCGCGTGCTTCGCCTGCGCCGGAGCGAACGCGCACGCAGGCGACGACCGCGATCGCATCATCCCCAGCGACATTGTGCTGAGGCTGTCGGACGGTACGTCGCTGCAGGCCGTCGTCGACGCGCTCGAGCCCCTTGCGCCGGGACTCGCGGCAGTCGAGCAGATCCCCGGACGCCCGATCCACCTGCTCCGATTCAAGTCGTCGGGCGCCGAGCCGCCGCCGGAGCTGGAACTCGCCATCGATGCGATGGTGAAGTCGGGCACGCTCGTGTGGGGCGAGTTCGGCTACGAGGCGGAGACCGGCGAGGGCCGCACCGACTCGCTCTGGGTGACGGGCGTGGGCATGGGCGATGCCACGTTTCGCGAGCAGTTCGCCGGCGATCTGCTTGGGCTCCCCGCCGCGCACACCATGGCGCGCGGCGCCGGCGTTGTCGTCGCGATCGTCGACAGCGGGCTCGCGACCGATCATCCTCTCGTCAGGAATCCCCTCGCGACAGGCATCGACCTGGTTGACGGCCTTCCCACCATGAGCGATCCGCTCGATGGCATCGACAACGACGGCGATGGCATCGCCGACGAGATGGCCGGGCACGGCACGTTTGTGGCGAGCCTTGTTGGGTACACCGCACCTCATGCGACACTGCTCCCTATCCGGGTCCTCGACACGGAGGGAAGGACGACCGTCTACCTCATGGCCAAGGGCATCGCTGCGGCGATCGATGGCGGCGCGCAGGTCATCAACATGAGCGTTGGCACCACGTACAACTCGGTGGCGCTTGAGGATCTCGCCGAGGAGGCCGAGGACGCCGGAATCACGCTCATCGCGTCGATCGGCAACCTCAACCGCATCGCCCCGGAGGAGTACCCGGCGGCAGCGAACGGATCCTTCGGCGTGGTGGCGACGAACCATGTCGACCAGCGCGCGGCATTCTCGAACTTTGGCACGTTCGCGGCGCTATCGGCGCCCGGTGCCGTACTTTTCGAGGCAGGTGGCGCACCGAGCCCCTCGGCATCCGTACTCGGCGCTGTACCCGGCGGACAGGTTGGCGCATGGTCCGGAACGAGCTTCTCCACTGCGTTCGTCTCCGGCGCAGCGGCGCTCGTTCGCGGCCAGCATCCGGAGTGGCCCACAGCGGACGTGCCGATCGAGGACATCGCGGCAACCGTCATGGGGCGTCTGGCAATGTCTGCAACCCCGATCGACGAGATCAACCCTGGCTACGAGGCCATGCTGGGGGCCGGGCGGCTCTTCGTCGCTGGCGCGGTCGCGATGGGGCCGCCGGTGAATCCCGCCGACCTCGACGGCAGCGGGACTGTGGACGGCACCGACCTCACGGCACTCCTCGCGTCGTGGGGAACGTGTGCGCGGTGCCCAGCCGACATCGACGCAAGCGGCGAGGTTGACGGCAAGGACCTCACGGCGATGCTCGCAGCCTGGCCCCGCTGAGCCAACACAGCGTCACGGATGCCGCACGATCGCGATGATCGTGATTTCGCCGGGATCAGGCCCGTAGCACCAGAACACGCGGTAGGCGCCAGGAGTCTGGTTCTGCGCATACGCCTCGAACACCTTTCTCCGTCGATCGAATGGGCTTTCGATGGACGAGTACTCATGCGTTCGGAGTCCGGGATGACGCGGGTCCGCAAGGAGCAGGCGGATGCACTTCTCGAGTTGCTTGAACAGCCCCTCGGCCAGGCTGGACTTGGACCGCTTGCGCCGCTCACGGTTTCGGGCTGACGCGCGCGCTGCGGCCTCAAGCCCACGGAATGCCGATTCGGCCTCCTCCGTCCATCGGCAACGGAACGGCATCAATCATCCTTCAGTCGCTTGGTGGGCCTTCGCGCGGCCTCCAACTTCGGCGGGTTACGCGAGAAGGACTTGGCCTTCGCCTGGGAGAGGCCGCGTCGGAGGGATGCCAGCGCCTCCGCATCGGAGTACAGCCACGCCTCTGTCTCCGGAACCACTCGCGCAAGGCGCACCACCAGCTCGTCGCCACGCTGCTCCACGATGACGGTGCGGTTCTTGAACCCCTCGCCAAGCGTGAGCCGCCCCTTTGAGTCGGTGTTCCGTGTGCTGATCTGGTCGGACTTGGCCATACCGTCAGTATGTCCCACTTTCCCACTGTGGGCAAGTCGCACCATGAGGACCTGGCGACATGTGACGCACTGTCGAGCTCTCCGTACCGCGTCGGGCGCGGGCGATCGCCTGCCCCTGCGAGTTGCCCGACTGCCGAGTGCCATTGCACGAGGCAGGAGGGAGTGTCTGAGCAGGGGCAGGTTGTCGCCCGCACACCGAAGCAGCCGGCGATGAAAGCGCGCCTACGCCCAGCGCACGTCGCCGCGGCCCTTCTCGATGCGGCCGATGACGTGCGGCACCTCGCCGTACTTGCGCAGCTTCGCGATCACGCCGTCGGCGAAGTCGGGCCGCACGATCAGCGTGTAGCCGATGCCCATGTTGAAGACGCGGAACATCTCCTCCGTGTCCACGCCGCCGTGCTTCTGCAGGAAGGGGAACACCGGGTGCGGCGTCCACGACGCGCGGTCGATCACCGCGTCGAGCGTCTCAGGCAGCGCGCGGCACACGTTGCCGGGCAGCCCGCCGCCGGTGATGTGCGCCATGCCGCTCACCACGCGCTTCCTCTTGTAGCTCGCGAGCAGCCGCACGATCGGCTTCGCGTAGATGCGCGTGGGCTCGAGCAGGACCTTCCACAGCGGCTCCTTGCCCCACGCTGCGCCAAGCTCGGGATAGGCGCGGTCAAGATCGAGCTTCGCATCCGCCACGATGCGCCGCACCAGCGTGTACCCGTTCGAGTGGACGCCTGAGCTCTCGAGGCCGATCACCACATCGCCCTTCTTCACGCGCATCGGGTCGATCGCGCGGTCAAGCTCGACGACGCCCACGCAGAACCCGGCGATGTCGAAGTCCCCTGGCCTGTAGATGCCGGGCATCTCCGCGCACTCGCCGCCGATGAGCGCGCAACCCGCGATCTCGCACCCGCGCGCGACTCCCTCGATCATCGAGGTCGTGTCGTTGGGATCGAGCTTCGACAGCCCGAGGTAGTCAAGGAAGATCAGCGGCTCCGCGCCCTGCACGATGAGGTCGTTGACGTTCATCGCAACGCAGTCGATGCCCACCGTGTCGAAGATGCGCCGCTCCGCCGCGAGCATCACCTTCGTGCCCACGCCGTCGGTGCACGCGACGAGCACAGGGTCCTTGTAGTTGCGCTTGAAGAGCTTCTCGTTGAAGTCGAGGCGGAACATTCCCGCGAATCCGCCATGACGGCCGAGCACTCGCGGCCCGTACGTGCGCCTCAGGATCGGCTTGATCCGGTCGACGACCGCGTCGCCTGCGTCGATGTCGACGCCTGCATCCTTGTAGGTCAGGCCCTTGGTGCGCGAGGCGGTGCTCATCGCGCCATTTCAAGCGAAGCGGAGCCGGCACGCAACACGCCGCTGCTGCTATCTTTAGCGACCCATGTCAATCCTCGTTGACGGCAACACTCGGGTCATCTGCCAGGGCATCACCGGCGCCGCGGGCGCATTCCACACCAAGGGATGCCTCGACTACGGCACGCGCATGGTCGGCGGCACCACGCCCGGCAAGGGCGGCCAGAAGGACGCGAACGGGCTCCCCATCTTCGAGACCGTCGCGCAGGCTGTCGAGGCCACCGGCGCCACCGCGAGCATGATCTTCGTGCCGCCGCCCTTCGCGGGCGACGCGATCTGCGAGGCCGCCGACGCCGGCATCCGCACCATCTGCGCGATCACCGAGGGCATCCCCGTGCAGGACATGGTGCGCGTGCGCGCGCACATCGACGCAAACCCTGGCGTCACGCTCATTGGCCCCAACTGCCCCGGCGTCATCACGCCCGGCCGCAAGGTCGGCGAGGGCAAGTGGGAAGGCGGATGCAAGATCGGCATCATGCCTGGCTACATCCACATGCACAAGGCCGATGCGCCCACGCGCAAGGCCGTGGGCATCGTCAGCCGCTCGGGCACGCTCACCTACGAGGCGGTGTGGCAGTGCTCGCAGCGCGGCATCGGGCAGAGCTCGTGCGTCGGCATCGGCGGCGACCCGATCAAGGGAGTCGACTTCATCGATGTCATCGAGATGTTCAACGCGGACCCGGAGACGGATGCGGTGATCATGATCGGCGAGATCGGCGGCAGCGCGGAGACCGAGGCAGGCCGCTGGATCCGCGACAACATGAACAAGCCCGTCGTCGCGTTCATCGCAGGCCGCACCGCGCCTAAGGGCCGCCGCATGGGCCACGCGGGCGCGATCGTCGGCGGCGCCGACGACACCGCGCAGGCCAAGATCGATGCGCTGCGCGCCTGCGGAGTGCAGGTTGCGGAGAGCCCGGCGGACCTCGGGGACATGGCGTGCAAGGCGCTGAAGCTCTGCTGAAGCAAGTGCCGGCGCGGTTCCGCGCCGCCGCGCGTGCCTCGTGCGCGCTGCTTCTCATCTCACTGGCATGCTCGATCGCGTCCGCTGCCTGCCCGCAGGGTGGGGACGGGGCTGCACTGGGCACATCCCCATCGCCGCAGCCATCGCCTGCTGCGAGCGCCAGCGAGGCGACCGCCACCGCAGCGGCGTCAGACCCGACTGTCGCTCCACACGCCAGCGCCGACACGCTCTTCAGCCGACCGGTCGTGATCGGCGCAAGCGCATCGGATGGGTTTGGGCTCTCGGTGCGCGAGCATGGCGCGAAGCCAGGCGACGGGGTCTCTGTGTCGCTCGCCGACATCCTCCGTGTGGGCCTCAATGGCCGGCACCCTGTCGAGGGCTACGCATCGAGCATGGTCTTCGTGAACCCGGGCCCGATCCTTGCCGGCGAGATGGACCGCGCGCTGCGCCAGTCGCCCTCGATCGTGATCGGCATCGACTATCTCTTCTGGTACGTCTACGGCACGAAGGATGCCCTGGGCGCGCCGATGCGCACAGCCGACGAGCGACTCGCGAACCTTGAGCGCGGACTCGCGCAGGCCGACCGCGCGCTATCGCGAGGCATCCCGGTGATCGTCGGCGACATACCCGACATGAAGGCGGCCATCGGCAAGATGCTCAGCCGCGCGCAGGTGCCCGACCCTGCCACGCTCGATGCCGTCAACTCGCGCATCCGCGAGTGGGCGCAGTCGCGTCCGGGCGCACGCGTGTTTGGCCTTCGCGAGAGCGTGATGTCGATCAACACGAACGGGTCGATGCGCGCAGGCGGCACCGAATGGAGCGTCGACGATCACGGCCCCCTGCTGCTTCGCGACGAGCTTCACCCGTCATTCACTGGCCTCGTCGCCGTCGCAAGCTCCGTCATCGAATCCGCCGCGACACTGCTCCCGCAGGAGTCACGCGCCGCCTTCGAGGCCTCATTCGACCTCGACCCGATGATGGTGAGGCGGCGCCTGCTCGACGAGAGCGCGCGCGAACGCGAAGCCGTACGTTCGCGCAAGACTGCGGACGTGCGCTGATCGCTCAGCCCTGCAGCAGCTTGTTCAGCTCGGCCTTGACCTCGTTGTCGCTCGTGCGCGTTCGCCAGAGCGTGACGGCCTCGATCCACTTGTCACGCACGCCCGCCCGCTCCATCGCTCCCTGCAGCGGGATCAGGTCGACGTAGGGGCGCCTCTCGCGCACCTGCGTCGCGAACCACTCGAGCGTCGCCGCATCGCGCAGCGACGGCAGCGTCGGCGTCCAGAGCTGCCACAGCATGTCGCGATCGCGAAGCGTCGCCTTGCCCGCGGGCATCGCACGCATTGCCGCCACCACGCCATCGGCATCCTGCGCGCGGAAAAGCGGCCCCATCGCATCTGGCGCGCACTCCGCGGCAGCGCCCTTGCTGAGCGCCACTGCCCACACCTGGGCGGCCATCGCATCGTCGCCCGCAAGCACCAGCGCACGCAGCGCGCGCGCGTAGTCCGCCGCCGCGCCCGAGGACTGCGCAGCCACAAGCGCATCGCGCGCCACACCCTTGAGCTCCATCTCGCCGCGCGCCGCGTCGGGACCCGCAGGCTTCACCCTCTTCGGGCGCTCGCGCTTGGGGCCCAGCGTGGTCATCAGCGGATCGCCGATCACCGTCACGCGCCACAGCGCATCCATCGGGCCGTCGGTCCAGCGCGCGCACCACCCGAAGGGCACAAGGTTGACGAAGCGCTCCGTGAACAGCACGGGCGGCACGAACGCCGACAGGAAAGGCTCCCACACGCTGCCCACATACGCGTACACGCCGTGGTCAAGCCACCGACCACCGACGGTGTCGACCACCTCAGGCGACCCGAGGCTCCACGAGTGGATGAACTGCATCGCCAGCGGGCGGTTCGCGATCGGCACCTGCTCGGGCCGCATGCGCGTCTTGCTCCAGAGCTCGAAGAAGTCGACGTTGCCCGACGAGTTCACGAGAAGCACGTCAGGCCTGATGCCGCCCATGGCCATGTTGATCCATGCTGCGCCGGTCGCCTGCGGTCCGTCGATGAGCGTGACCTCCAGGCCCGCCTGCTTGAACAGTTCCACCGCATCGCCCATCCCGTAGCGGCCCCACTGCCCGTCGGATGGGTAGCTGTTGAAGCAGAGCGCCGACGTGCGGTCCAGGAACAGCGCGCTCATCGCCATGTACGCGCTGCGCGTCGAGTCCCCGAAGATCCATCCTGCCACGCCCCACCGCGAGCCGTCGGCGTTGCGGCACAGCGCATCAGTCAGCGACACCGCCTCATCGGGCTTGACGCTCGCACCCTCGGGAAGCTTGAACCGCGCACCTGGCGGCACGATCGCACGTCCGCTCGCGGTGCGGCACAGCGTGACGGCATCGACAGCATCGCCGAGCTTCGGCCACGACAGCCCCGTCGCCGCCACGGCCCGCTCGATCGTGTCCGACAGCTCCACCACTGTTGCGGCCGGCATCGACGACCATGGCGCGCCCAGATCACGGTCGATCCACCCGATGGGCTGGCCGTGCGCTGCCGCAAGCGCCACCGCCGCAGTCCACGCTGGATCGCCCATCGACGCGAAGACCATGCCGCAGGGCTCGAAGCCCACGGCCTTGAAGGCCTGCAGCGGCGGCAGCGTGCTCGGCTCCGTGGGCGCCACCATTGCCGTGCCCGTCGGTGCAGCCGAGGGATCTGACATCCCACCTTGCGGCGGACGCCACGCGTTCGAGATCGCCTGCGCCACCGCAGCCTGCTGCGATGCGCGGTCTGCAGGAAGCGGTGCCGCCGCCGAGCGCCTCACCACGCTCTCCGGACCGAACGCGCGCACGAACATCGGGGTGAAGAAGTTGTCCTCGATGAGCACCGGCCAGCGGCCGGCGAGCGACCAGCGCGAGATCTCGTCGAGGTACGTCGCCTCATCAGGCACGATCACCACCCGGTTGACGACCGGCACCCGCATCGGCACCTGCACCACGCGCAGCCCGAGCGTGATGGGCCATGGGATCTGCTGCGCGCCCGGCGGCACCTGCTGCCCTGCCGGTGCACTGCCCACCGGAGGAGGTGCCGCTGAACCTGCGCCGGCCGGCGCCGCTGGGGCCTGCGCGAGTGCGATTACGGCGGCAAGGAGGGTCGGTGTGATCATTCAGGGCTCCAGGATGTAGCGCGCCGCAAGCGTACGGAACCGCGCCGCCTCGTCGCGGGCCCACACGGCATCGCGGCCGAGCTCGGTCGCCAGCACCGCTGCCGCCGCATCCGCTGCGCCAGACGCCGCCCGAGCGTCGAGCAGCAGCGCACGCGTTCGACGCGCGAGGCAATCATCGAGCGAACGTGCCATCTCATGACGTGCCGCATAGGCAATCGATCCCATCATGTACGGGAGTCCGGGTGCAATGGTTGTGCCAAAGGATGCGGATTCCGCGCACACCGCGCGCACCGCCGGCGCGTCGCTGCCGTAGACGCGCAGCCAGTCCTCCTGAGGCATGGCGGCGTCGCCCGCAGGCACATACCCGTGGATTCGCAGCGACTCGGTCACGCACGACCGCGGGCCGAGCCCGGCCACATCGAGCGCTCGCGCCATCGTGTCCTCTGCCATCTTGCGGTAGGTCGTCCACTTGCCGCCGACGATGGTCACGAGTCCCGACGCCGACACCACCACCTTGTGGGTCCGCGAGATCGACTTCGTGGGCCCGTCGCGCCCGCCCTCGTGCACCAGCGGGCGCTGGCCCGCAAACACGCTGCGCACGTCCGCGCGTGTGGGATCGCGCTCGAGGTAGCGCGCCGCATTGCGCAGGATGAACTCGATCTCCTCCGGCAGCGCGCGCGGCTCGTGCTCCGCCTCGCGCATGGGAGTGTCGGTGGTGCCCACCACCACCGTGTCGTGCCAGGGAATCACGAACAGCACGCGGCCGTCGTCGGTGTGAGGCACCATGATCGCCTCATTCCCCGCGAGGAACGACCGGTCGAGCACAAGATGCACCCCCTGCGCAGGCTCGATCATCGCGCGCTGCGATGCGTCGTCGGCTGCACGCAGCCCATCCGCAAAGATGCCGCATGCGTTCACCACCACGCGAGCGCGCACCTCGAACGACCGACCCGACTCCGAGTCTGTCGCCCGCACTCCGCACACCATCCCGTGCGCATCCTTGAGCAGGCCGTCCACGTGCACACCGTTGGCGAGCACCGCGCCCAGCGACGCCGCGGTGCGCGCAAGCGACAGCGCCATGCGCGCATCGTCGAACTGCCCGTCGTGGTACCGCACGCCGCCGAGCAGGTGGTCGCGCGCCACGTTGGGGATCGCGGCCACCGTCTCGTCGCGCGAGAGGAACTGCGTGGGCGCAAGGTTGCGCTTGCCGGCGAGCAGGTCGTAGAGCTTCAGGCCCGCGCCGTAGAAGGGAGCCTCCCACCACGAGTAGCGGGGCACGATGAACGCCAAGTCGTGCACCAGGTGCGGCGCGTTCTCGTGCATGATGCCGCGCTCGCGCAGCGCCTCGAGCACCAGCGCGATGTCGAGCTGCTCCAGGTAGCGCACGCCGCCGTGCACCAGCTTGGTGCTGCGGCTAGACGTGCCCTTGGCGAAGTCGTGCGACTCGAGCAGGCACGTCGAGCATCCGCGGCTTGCTGCATCGACCGCCACGCCGAGGCCTGTCGCGCCGCCACCCACCACGAGGACATCGAACGATCCGCCATCGGCCGCCGCGAGCATCGACTCGCGCACAAAGGGGCGTGGCTCACCTGACGATCCGCTCATCGCAACCTCCATGTCATGAGTGCCATCCCATGCTCAGCTTCACCGCGCGGCCCCAGCGCTCGCGCTGCGCATCGCGCGCTGCAGCATCGATCGAAGGCGCAAAGGTGCGCGCAATCGGCACCACGGACGCCGCCGTGCGCGGATCGCGCCACACGCCCACCGCAATCCCGGCCATGAACGCCGCGCCGAGCCCAGTGAGCTCGAGCACCGCAGGCCTCTCGATGCGCATGTCGCTCACGTCCGCCTGCACCTGCATCAGCATGTCGCTGGCGCTCGCGCCGCCATCGACGCGCATCGACGCAGGACGCAGGCCACCATCGGAGGCCATCGCATCCATCAGCTCAGCCACCTGCCAGGCGATGCCGTCGATCGCCGCACGCGCGATGTGGCCCGCTGTCGTGCCGCGCGTGATCCCCGCAATCAGCCCGCGCGCATGCGGATCCCAGTGCGGCGCGCCCAGGCCAGTCAGCGCAGGCACCAGCACTACACCTCCCGCATCGGGCACCGTCGCCGCAAGCGCGTTCACGTCAGCGGCCGTCCGGATGATGCCCAGCCCATCGCGCAACCACTGGATCAGCGCGCCGCCCGTGAACACGCTGCCCTCGAGCGCGTACTCCACCGGAGCATCGCCGATGCGCCATGCCACCGTGGTCAGCAACCGCGCCGCACTCGTGCGCGGCTGCACGCCCGTGTGCATCAGCGCGAAGCAGCCGGTGCCGTAGGTCGTCTTGGACGTGCCCGGCTCGTGGCACCCCTGCGCGAACAGCGCCGCCTGCTGGTCCCCGACCATCCCCGCGAGCGGGATCGCCGCGCCGATCGCCGACGCATCGCACTCCGCCACCACGCCGCTCGATGGCACGATGCGCGGCAGGATCTCGCGCGGGATGCCGAAGAGCCCCAGCATTCCCGCATCCCAGTCGCACGTGCGAAGGTCCATCAGCATCGTGCGCGATGCGTTGCTCACATCCGTCACGTGTACGCGCCCGCCTGTCAGCTTCCACGCGAGCCACGAGTCGATCGTGCCTGCCGCAAGCTCGCCGCGGGCCGCACGCTCGCGCGCGCCGGGCACGTGCTCGAGCAGCCACGCCAGCTTCGATGCGCTGAAGTATGGGTCAAGCAGCAGCCCGGTCGTGCGCGCCACCGCGTCCGCATGTCCCGCATCGGCAAGCGCCGCGAGCGCCGCCGCAGTGCGCCGGTCCTGCCACACGATCGCGCGCGATACCGGCTCGCCCGTGCGGCGGTCCCACAGCACCACGGTCTCGCGCTGGTTCGTGATGCCCACCGCGCGAATCTGCGCCGCCCCCACGCCACCCTTCGCGATCGCCTCGCGTGCGCACTCCACCTGCGTGCGCCAGATCTCCGACGCGTCATGCTCCACCCACCCGTCCTGCGGGAAGTGCTGCGCAAACTCGCGCTGCGCGGCGCCAAGCACCGCGCCATCGGCGCCCACCACCATCGCCCGGCAGCTGCTCGTGCCCTGGTCGAGCGCAAGGATCATTCGTCGGAGTCCGCGGCCGACCCGTCCCGCAGCCGGGCCTCCTCGCGCGCAAGCTCAGCCGCGTCGGGCACACGAACTGCCTTCGCGCGATCAGGCCCAAGGATGCCCGACAGCGCCACAAGCGCGCGCTCGCGCCCGCCACGACGCACATAGAGCGCGCGCTCCACCTTCTCGTTGCCGAGCATCCACGCCTCGTACTGCTTGGCGAAGCGCGCCTCCGCCTCGGGGGATCCGTCATCGAACACCGGATAGTCCGTGCGCGCGCCGACCGCCTGCACGAGCGCGACCTCCGACGCATCCCGCGCCGCGAGGTACTCCGTCAGCGCCGCCGTGATCGAGTTGCGAAGCGCATCGTCGATCCCCTCGAGCGCCAGCGCCCGGTCGAACGCGCGCTGCGCAGGGTCTTCCCTGAAGTACTCCGGATGCTTCGCACGGATGTGCTGGAGGCGAACACGTGCACGCGCATCATCGGCCAGCAGCGCGAGGGCCCCCTCGGCGATCGCCTCGTCCGCGGCGCGAAGCGCCTCGCATGCCTTCGAGACCTGCCCGATCACCCGTGCGGACTCGCTGTAGATCGCCTCCTTCTCGGGCTCAGGCATGTCAGCGGTCATTGCATGCATGCGCGAGTCCGTCTCCTTCAGGGCCCGGGATGCCTCGGCGAGCCCGGCTGCCGCCTGCCTCGCCGCGGGCACCCGCGCCTCGAGAAGCGCGAGCAGCTCAGCCCGCCGCTCTGCCGCGATGAGTGGCCACACTCCCACGAGCGGATCGGTCCGCACGCTCACCGGCTCGCCCATCCGCATCGTCAAGCGAGCGGCCTCATCACGCGCGACACCGTCGATCTCGCGAAGCTGCCGCAGCGAAGCGACCGCGCGTGCCGCATCAGGTCCTGAGGCCACCGCCGCCGCCACAGCGTCGAAGAACTCCGCATCCAGCGCATCACGGCGGATACGCGCCGCGTCGATGCTGCTGTGTACCTCATCGCTGAGCTTCGAGAACTCCTTCGCATTCAGGAACTGATCCATCCGGCGCTGCGACTCCACGAAGATGGGATCGACTCTCGCCGCCCACCCTGCAGCATGATCCGCCGCCAGCGACTCCAGGATCGCGCGCTGCCCGTCGTCCGCCGCGATCGCCGCAGCAATCAGCGCCACATCCTCGACACCGAACGCTGCGCTCCAGCCTGCCACTGCCTTTCGCTGCATGCGCTTGAAGATGCCCCCGACGTCTGCCGCCTGATCCGCGCCCGCGGAGGCGCCTGCAGCGGGCACATCGGCGTCGGCGCGCTCAGGCTCGAGCACCTCGCCGTCACGGCTGAGGTCGGCGCCGCGCACGATGGGCGCCAAGTCAGCGCCCACTGCGGCATCGATGGCGCTCAGCGCCTGCGTGGCACGCTCCATCCGCCGCCGCTGCAACTCGCCAACGCGCTCGCTGAAGCTCCGGTACGCCGCATCGTCGAACGTCCATGGTGTCACCGTCGCCTCGAACTCCTCCGTCACTGCGGACCACTCTGTGACCAGCGCCTCGTCAGCCGCGCGCCAGTCGGCAATCGCCTGCTTCACCGATGCGCGCGCCGCCTCATCGAGACCGCGCACGCGCAGCGCACGCCGGCCCGCCTGCGGCACTCCCGTGCTCTCGCTGTCAGGAATGCTCGGGTACGACGCCACAACCCACTGGTCCGCAAACCGCTGCTGCGCCTCAGGGTTCGCTGCGAGCGCCTCGCGCACCGCGCGCGACGCGTCACGGTTGTTCGCAAGCAGCTGCTTGCGCTGCCGCGTGATCTCCGGGCCGAGCCGTCCCCACGCTTCCTGGCCCGCACCCTCGCCGATCGGGGCAGCCCCATCCTGGCCACCTGCCTCGCCCCGCGCAGCCGCAGCCTGCGTTGCCGCGACCTGCGCCTTCATGAACTCGAGATACATCTGCTGCACACGGTCGCCGTACTCGCGCAGCAACGGCGTCTGCTTGCGGCCGTACCCCGCAATCGCCTGCCGAACGCCGGCACGCGCCGCATCGGGCACAGGCAGGTCGAACGCCACCTGCTCCACATCAGCCATCACGCTCGACGACATCATCGCCCGGCCGAAGCCCATGCGAAGCGCATGCCGGCGACGCGCAAGCTTTGCGCCCTCCACCGCCTCTGCCGCCTCCGGTGACGACTCAATCGCCGTCGCCACCTCAATGAACAGAGCCTCGTCTATCGAATCGAACTTGCGGTTCAGCTCGGCGTACTCGCGCATCAGCGCCTGCCACTCGGCCACCTGGCTTGCCGGATCGGACTGCGAGCCCGCCGCACGCGACTTCCTCTGGAACTTCTCGATGTCGCCGTTGCGGAACTCCTCCGCGCGGCGCAGGTACGCATCGTGTGCGGCCTGGATCTGCGGCCACGCGCCCGACGGCACATCGCCCCTCTGCTCGAGCAGCATCTTCAGCTCGCCGATCGAGATCGGATCCGCGAACGCCCCCGACGTGCCCTGCGCGCACGCCACACGCGGCGCCGCCACAAGCATCGCAAGTGCGCACGAAAGCGCGAGCACCGCCGCGCGCGCGGCCGTGCCTGCCCGAAGCCTCAGCATGTGGATTCGCATGATGGTCACATCGCGGAGCCGAGCCCCGCCACGCGGCGCCACGCGCTGATCTGCCCGAGGTGCATCATGTTGTGCGCAAGGCACATGAACGATGACACGGCCGCAAGGGTCGGGAGCCGCTCGCGCAGGCCCTCGTAGGGGTTCGGCCCGCTGAACACCGGGTCATCGACCTTCGGCAGCAGGTTCGCCACCGTCGTCCAGCCATCGGTGAACGCCTTCACGAGCTCGGCCTTCGACGGGTACGCGCCGGGCGTCGCCACGCACTTCGCGCCGTTCTTGAAGAGCTCTTCCCACGAGTCGGGCACAGAGCAGGCGCCCTTGTGGCCCACCATCTCGGCCATCTTCGGCGCGTAGATCGCCAGGTGACCGATCAGGAACGCGGGGCTGTTGAGGTCGTCCTTCGGCATCTCCGCGAAGCGCGCATCGGGAATCGTCTTCACGAGCGCATCCGCGTAGCCAATCGTCATCTTCAGTCCGTCAGAGAGTGCTGTGCCGAGTTGTCCCATGCGGGTGAGGATAGCCCGGCGTACGCCATCGCCGATGCCCACACGGCCTGCAATTCGCGCAATCGGCAGAGGGAGCCGCGCTCACGAACCCACGAGACGCGCGTGGATGCGCCTGGCCTCGTCGATGTCGCTCGTGCCGCGCACGATCGTGCGGCCATCCGCGAACACCGCGAGCTCGATCGGCACGCCCGCGCGCGAGCGCTCGCCGCGCGGCATCGCATGCACCACGCCGCGCTCCACGCGAACCTCGCCAAGCTCCCGAAGGCGCGCAGCAAGCGCATCGAGCGATTCGGGCATGCCATGCATTGGGGCGCCCGCTCCGCCCGCACTGGCTAGTCCGCCCGCCCGCGCCGGCTTGACCTGCACCGCATTGCGCCCGCAGAGCGAAGTCGCATCGCTCGTACGCGTGCCGCCGAGCCACTCGAACCTGCGCGCGCCGCAGCACACGCAGTCCGCGCGCCGCGCACCATCAAGCGATAGGCGCGTGAATGGGCCTGCCGCGCCGTGCGCACCACCCGCCGCACCGCCCGCCGCGCTACGCGCCGTGCCTTCGCGACCCGCCGCCAGATCAAACGACACCAGCGACCGGTCCACCTGCTCGTGCAGCCCGGCAAGCATCCGAATCGCGTTCGCCGCCGCGAGCCCCGCGGCCACCGCCACCGCCGGCCCGAACACACCCGCGGTATCGCATGTGGGCTCCACGCCTGCGGCAGGCGGCTCGTCGAACACGCACCGCAGGCACGGTCCCGCACCCGCTGCTCCCGCCACATCAGGCGCTGCCGCAGCTCCCGCCACCGCAGGCACCACCGGCATCGTCATCCCGCGCGCGGCCACCACACCGCAGTACACGTAGGGCACGCCGCGCGAAACCGCCACATCATTCAGGATGTACCGCGTCTCGAACCCGTCGAGCCCATCCACAATCACATCCGCATCGCCGATGCACTCGAGCGCGTTCTCCGGCACGAGATCCGCCACGCACTCGCGCACCTCGATCGACGAATCGATCGCACGCACTCGCGCCGCCGCTGCCGCAGCCTTCGCCACGCCCCGCCGCGCGTCATCCTCGACATAGAGCGACTGCCGCTGGAGGTTCGTCCACTCCACCACGTCGCGGTCGATGAGCGTGAGACGCCCCACGCCCGCCCGCGCGAGCAGGTCCACCTGCGCGCAGCCGAGCGCACCGCATCCGACCACCGCCGCATGCGCACGGCGAAGCCGCGCCTGCGAAGCGGCGCCAAACCACGGCAGGATCTCCTGTCTATGCCAGCGCGAGCCCGGGTCCGGGTGCGCCACGGCGCGGGTCACCAGGCGAAGTGCGCGAAGGCCTTGTTGGCGTCGGCCATGCGGTGCGTGTTCTCACGCGTCGTCACGGCCTTGCCCTCGCCCTTCGCGGCGTCGTAGAGCTCCTTCGCAAGGCGAAGCGCAACAGGCTTGCCCTTCTCCTCGCGGACGGACTCGATGATCCAGCGGAACGTCAGGCTCTGCGCGCGGCGCTTGTTGAGCTGCATCGGCACCTGGTAGTTGGCGCCGCCGACGCGCTTGCTGCGCACCTCGACGCTCGGACGCACGTTCTCGAGCGCCTTCTGGAAGAGCTCGATCGCGGTCTTCGGCAGCGTCTCGGGCTTCTCCTTGTCGAGCCGGTTCTGGATCATGTCGAAGGCGTCGTAGACGATCTTCTGCGCCGTCGCCTTCTTGCCGTCGTACATGATGCAGTTGATGAACTTCGCCACCACCAGATCCTGGTAGCGGGGATCAGGCTTGAGCTGCGACTCGCTGGCTGTGAACTTGTTGGGCATGGGTCAATCCTTTCGGCTTCGGCCCAGCGGGTGCTGGACCAGGTTTGGCCGCGGCGGGAGGATGGGCATCTCCGGATGGTTCGCCGCAGCTACGTGCCCGGGACCGGCACGCGCCGGCCTCCGTGCTTGATCAGATCGCCGGTCACTTCTTCTTGGCGGCAGCGGCCTTGCGCTTGACGCCGTAGAGCGAACGGCCCTTCTTGCGGCCATCGACGCCGAGGCAGTCGAGGGTGCCGCGCACCACGTGGTAGCGCACGCCGGGGAGGTCGCGCACACGGCCACCGCGCACGAGCACGATCGAGTGCTCCTGCAGGTTGTGGCCCTCGCCGCCGATGTAGGCGGTGACTTCCTTGCCGTTGGAGAGCCTGACGCGGCAGACCTTGCGGAGCGCCGAGTTGGGCTTCTTCGGGGTGACGGTCTTCACCTGGAGGCAAACGCCGCGGCGCTGCGGGCACTGGGCAAGATCACGGGTCTTGCTCTTGGCCTTGGGGGTGCGGCGGGGCTTGCGTACGAGCTGGTTGATGGTCGGCATGTCGAACCTTTGGCCTCTTAGGGCAGACGGAAGATCGTAACGAAACCCCCCAGACCCTGCAACGGGAGGACCGAAGGATCTTGACACTACCCCCCCTCCCCGTAGAATCGTCCCTCCGCCCCCCGCCGGGCGGCTTTTCCATAGGAACACCATGCAACCCGCATTCCGCACCTCCCCCGGTCGTACCCGCCGCCGCCGCAACCACCAGGCCCTGCGCCCGGCCCACACCGTGCTGTGCCCTAACTGCGGCAACACCAAGCGTCCCCACGCTGCGTGCGCCGGCTGCGGCTACGTCCGCCCAGGGCTTCAGATGAAGTCCCTGCAGTCTGACGCCAGCTGACCCATCCCCGACCCCGCGCCATGCGCATCGGCGTCGACGTGATGGGGGGCGACAATGCCCCCGACGAGATCCTGAAGGGCTGCATCGCGGCCGTGGAGACCCTCCACGCCGACGACACCCTTGTGCTGATCGGTGACGGACCGCTCATCGCCGAGACGCTCGAGGAGCGCGGCATCGACGCCGGCAAGAGGCTCGAGATCGTCGCCACCAGCGAAGTCATCGAGATGGACGAGCCGCCGGTCGACGCGGTCCGCACCAAGAAGAACAGCTCGATCGCAGTGATGGGCAAGATGGGATCCCCCAAGGACCCCAACCGCCTCGATGCCGTGATCAGCGCAGGAAACACCGGCGCATGCGTCACCGCAGCGCAGATGCACATGCGCCGCCTGCCCGGCGTCGTGCGCCCCGGCATCGCAGTCACCGTGCCCACATTCAGCGGCCCGATCGTGCTGCTCGACGTTGGCGCAAACATCGAGCCCAAGGCGAGCCACCTCGCGCAGTACGGCCTGATGGGCGAGATCTATGCGCGCGAGGTGCTGGGCATCTCGAACCCGCGCGTGGCGCTCATGAACGTCGGCGGCGAGGAGCAGAAGGGCACGCAGGAGATGCGCGATGCGCGCGACATGCTGCGCGGCGTCGGCGACGTGAACTTCATCGGCTTCGTCGAGGGCCGCGGCGTCTTCAACGGAGACGCTGACGTGGTCATCACTGACGGCGTCGTCGGCAACGTGATGCTCAAGCTCGCCGAGGGCCTCTCCTCGGGCATCTTCAAGGCGCTCGCGCGCGAGGTCTTCGAGATCGATCCCGCGCTCGCCGGCCGGCTCGACCCGGTGGTCAAGAGCCTCTACGCCAAGCACGACTACCACGAGTACGGCGGCGCGCCGCTGCTGGGCGTGAACGGCGTGTGCCTCATCAGCCACGGCTCGAGCGTCGCGCGCACGATCACCAACGCAGTCCGCCGCGCGCGCAACTTCGTGGAGCTCGGCATCAACGACGCCATCGTCCGCCGCCTCGAGGCGGCGCAGTTCGCCGAAGCATGAGCCAGCCCGCGTGGACCCACGGTGTCCGCATCGCGGGTAGCGGCTCGTGCCTCCCCTCGCGCACGCTCACCAACGCCGACTTCGAGAAGCTCGTCGACACCACCGACGAGTGGATCTTCCAGCGCACCGGCATCCGCCAGCGCCAGGTCTGCAACCCCGACACCGAAGGCTGCTTCACGCTCTCGCGCGATGCGCTCTCGCGCGCGCTCGAGATGGCGGGCATGACCGGCACGGACCTCGACCTTGTCATCGTCGCGACCGTCTCCGGCGAGATGCCCTGCCCCTCGACGGCGTGCCGCGTCGCGGCGGCGATCGGCGCGACGCCCGCGCCTGCCTTCGACCTGCAGGCCGCATGCAGCGGATTCGTCTACGCGGTGAACGTGGCCGAGGCGCTGATCCGCTCGGGCCGCTTCCGTTCCGTCGGCGTCGTCGGCTGCGACATCATGAGCAGCATCGTCGACTACACCGACCGCACCGTGTCGATCCTCTTCGGCGATGCGGCCGGATCCGTGGTGCTCGTGCGCGACGACAGCCCTTCGCGCGGATGCCTCTACCAGGCGATGGGCGCGGACGGCAGCGGGTGGAACGCGCTCTACCTGCCCAAGCGCATGCAGGAAGTGCCGCCCGATGACGTGAACAACCCGATCCGCCTGGGCTACCTGCGCATGAACGGCAAGGAGGTGTTCCGCTTCGCGGTCACCAAGTTCCGCGAGGTGATCGAGGACGCGCTGCGCAACACGGGCCTCACGCCCGAGACGGTGTCGCAGGTGGTGTGCCACCAGTCGAACATCCGCATCATCGACGCGGCGCGCGAGAAGATCGGCATCCCGCCCGAGAAGGTCTACGTGAACATCGACCGCTGCGGCAACAGCAGCTCGGGCAGCGTGGGCCTCTGCTTCGACGAGCTCAACCGTGCGGGCAAGATCAAGCCCAACGACGCCGTCGTGCTGGTCGCGTTCGGCGGCGGGCTCACCTGGGCAAGCAGCGTCTGGAGGATCTGAATCCATGAGCACCCACACGAATTCCGTGATCGCACTCTGCCCGGGCCAGGGCGCGCAGGCCGTCGGCATGGGCCTGGCATGGCGCGATGCGAGCCCCGCCGCGGCGCAGACCTTCGCCGAGGCTGACCAGGCCGTTGACCTTTCGGCGTGCGGCGCCGGCGCGGCATCGCTCTCCGAGACGTGCTTCCGCGGCCCGGCCGACATCCTCAACCGCACCGACGCCAGCCAGCCTGCGCTCTACACCTGCGGCATCGCGTGCTGGCGCGCGCTCTGCGAGACGCACGGCCAGATGCCGCTGCACTCGTGCGCGGGACTCTCGCTCGGCGAGTACACGGCGCTGCATCTTGCGGGCGCGTTCACCTTCCTCGACGGTCTCCGTCTTGTCGCCACGCGCGGCCGCCTCATGCAGCAGGCTGCCGAGGCGTCCAAGGGCGGCATGGTCGCGCTGATCGGCGCCGACGAGGCGCAGGCCCAGCAGGTGTGCGACGACGCCAAGGGCAGCGAGATCCTCGTGTGCGCGAACTTCAACGCGCCCGGACAGATCGTGCTCTCGGGTTCGGCGGGCGCGTGCGACCGTGCGGTCGATGTCGCATCCAAGATGGGGCTGCGCGCGACGCGCCTCACCGTCGCCGGCGCCTTTCACAGCCCCCTGATGGCCCCCGCTGCCGAGGGCATGGCCCGCGCGCTCGAGCACGTGGACTTCCGCCCGCTGCAGTGCGACGTGTGGAGCAACGTCACCGCGAAGCCCCACCACCGCTCGGATATCGGAACCCTGCGCAAACTTCTGGTCGAGCAGATCACCAGCCCGGTACGATGGAGCCAGTCCATGCAGGCCCTTGCCGCGGGATTGCCCGCGGGCGAAGGCCGTCCGGTCGCGCTTGAGATGGCGCCCGGCTCGGTCCTCAAGGGTCTCATGCGTCGCATCGACCGCTCGCTCGAGGTGAAGACCCATGATCAACCGGCACAGCCCGTCCAGCCCGCACCGACTGCCTGACCTCGCACTCGCGATAGTCGCGACCGCAGCCGCATCGCTCTCGCTCGCCGGATGCGGCGAAGAGGAACTGCCCCCGCCGCCGCCAGTCGTGGCCGCGCCGCCACCGCCACCGCCGCCACCGCCACCGCCGCAGATCAAGTCGATCGCGGAGCTGATGCAGGAGCTCGGCATCGACCCGCGCGTCAAGCTCGCCGAGGACGACGCCCCAAACACCACCGAGAAGCGCATCGCCGTGCTCCTCTTCTGGCACAACTTCGCCGTCGGCGATGCGGACAAGGCCGGCAAGACGATGAGCGACGAGGACAAGGTCACGCTTGAGGCGCTCGTCTCCAACGGCGCGTGGCCCGCGATCACGTCCCAGCTCGAGCAGATCGAGGTCGTGTGCGCCGACGACGGCGCGAACTTCGCCACGATGGGCATCGTGCGCGCAGGCGACGACGAGTCGCCCATGCTCTGGGACTGCGACATGAGCCCGGAAAGCGGCGTTTTTACGGCATTTCCTGCCACTCCCGACATCATGGAGCAGCTCTCCGGCGCAGACCAGATCGGCGCCTGGCGCACGTACATCAGGGAGCTGCTCGCGAAGGCTGAGCTTCCTGACGAGGTCATCGAGATCGCGCAGGAGGATGTGCAGACGACCAGCGTCGAGGGCTCGAGCAGCGGCGGTGGCGGCGGTGGCACAGGCGCCGGCGCGCCCAAGATGCGCCGTCCCGTGCCGAAGGATCCAGTGAAGGTTCCGCAGGGTCCGCCAGGCGGCCCCGGCCGCTGATCACATCGCGAGGCCGCCGTCGACCTGCAGCACATGGCCGGTCACGT
>CAZKTN010000020.1:45294-49726 GCA_964555705.1 uncultured Isosphaeraceae bacterium
GCCGCTGATCACATCGCGAGGCCGCCGTCGACCTGCAGCACATGGCCGGTCACGTAGCCCGCGCCATCTGACGCGAGGTACGACACCGCCGCGGCAATGTCGCTGGCCTGGCCGAACGAGCGCAGAGGGATGTTCGGCATCACCGCATCCTTGAGCGCCTGAGGAAGCACCTCGGTCATGTCGGTCTGGATGAAGCCGGGGGCGACCACGTTCGCGGTGATCCCCTTGGACCCGATCTCCTTCGCGATCGACTTGGTCATGCCGATCAGTCCCGCCTTGCTCGCCGCATAGTTCGCCTGGCCGGGATTTCCCATGATTCCCGCGATGCTGGCCATGTTGATGATGCGGCCGAAGCGGGCGCGCATCATCGGGCGGGCTGCGGCGCGGCAGGCCACGAACGCAGACCGCAGGTTGACCCGGATCACGTCGTCGAAATCCGCGTCGGACATGCGCATCAGCAGGCCGTCCCGAGTGATTCCGGCATTGTTGACCAGGATGTCCAGGCGCCCGCAGCGCTCGGCGACCCCATCGATTGCGGCGGCAAGCGCCTCGCCGTCACCCACATCGCAGGCCAAGGGCTCGGCGGCACCCCCCGCGGCGGCAATCTCCCCCACCACGGCCTGAAGCTGATCGGCATTCCGGGCGACGCACACCACGTGGCGCCCGTCGGCGGCAAGGCGTAGGGCGATGGCCTTGCCGATGCCTCGGCTGGCCCCCGTCACAAAGGCGACACGGCGGTCGATGGCGTTTGACATGAGATTGGGGGCAAGTCTATCGGCCACCACCCACTTTGGGACGCACCGCTATACTCTCGCCCCGCGGCATGAACGCCGCAAACCCCTATGGAGGCTCCACACGTGACAGAAGCGGAAGTTGAGACGAAGGTCATCGCCATCGTTGCCGAGCAGATGGGTGTCGATAAGGCGGAGATCAAGCGCGAGAGCAGCTTCGCGAATGACCTGAACGCGGACAGCCTCGACCGGGTCGAGCTCGTCATGGAGTTCGAGGACCAGTTCGGAACCACGATCCCGGACGATCAGGCTGAGAAGATCCTGACCGTCGGTGACGCGATCACCTACATCATGAAGAACCAGGGCGGCGCTGCCACCTCGGGCAGCTGAGCGCCGCAGATGCGGACGATCACGCTCCGACGTGTCGTCGTGACCGGCCTGGGTGCGGTCACGGATGTGGGTCCCGATGTCCCATCGACCTGGGACGGCCTTATCAATGGCCGTTCGGGCATCAGCCCCATCACGCTCTTCGACCAGAACTACGACTGGGGCGTGCGCTTCGCGGGCGAGGTGAAGAACCTCGACCACACTCCCGTGGCGGACGTGCGCGAGGTGAAGCGGATGGACCGCTTCGCCGTGCTCGGGCTGCTCGCCGCCGATGAGGCGGTGCGCGACAGCGGATGGTCACCCGCCTCGGGCGACCCCTACCGCCATGGCGTGGCGATCGGCAGCGGCATCGGCGGCATCGACACGATCGAGAACGGCCACGTCAACCTGATCAAGAACGGCCCGCGCAAGGTGAGCCCCTTCACCGTGCCAAGGCTGATGGTCAACGCCGCGGCCGGGCAGGTGTCGATCCGGTTCAACCTGCGCGGCGCGAACATCGCCACCGCGACGGCGTGCGCGACGGGTTCGCACGCGATCGGCGCCGCGTACCACCTGATCCAGCGCGGCGACGCCGACGTGATGCTTGCCGGCGGCGCGGAGGCCGCGGTCACGCCGCTGTGCGTGGGCGCGTTCGCTGCGATGAAGGCGCTGTCCACGCGCAATGACGAGCCCACGCGCGCGTCGCGTCCCTTCGATGCGGACCGTGACGGGTTCGTGCTCGCCGAGGGCGCGGCTGTGCTGGTGCTCGAGAGCCTCGAGCACGCGAAGGCGCGCGGTGCCCGCATCTACGCGGAAGTCACGGGCTTCGGCACATCGGGCGATGCGCACCACATTGCGGCGCCCGACGAGCAGGGCTCCGGCGCGCGGCGCGCGATGCTCAACGCGATCACCGACGCGCAGCTCAACCTCGACCAGATCGGCTACATCAACGCGCACGGCACGTCGACGCCCCTTGGCGACGCGGCCGAGGTCGCTGCGGTGAAGAGCCTGTTCGGCGACCATGCAAAGAAGCTCGCCGTCAGCTCCACGAAGAGCTGCACGGGCCACTGCCTTGGCGCGGCCGGCGGCATCGAGAGCGTGGCCACGATCCTCGCGATCCACCACGGCATCCTGCCACCCACGATCAACCTCGAGAAGCCCGACGAGGGCTTCGACCTCGACTTCGTGCCCAACACCGCGCAGCAGCGCGCGCTCGAGCACGGCATCAACAACTCATTCGGCTTCGGCGGCCACAACACGAGCCTCGTGTTCTCCCGCTTCAGGGGCTGAGCGAACGTGCCTCGCAACATCCCGGTCGGCAACGGAGAGATGCTGGTCGCCTTTGACGACCTGTACCGCATCCGCGACCTGCACTGGCCCAACGTGGGCATGCCCAACCACACGTGCGGGCACCTGCAGCGCTTCGGCGTGTGGGTGGACGGGCAGTTCGCGTGGGTCGACGCGCCGGGATGGGAACGCGACCTGCGCTACGTGCGCGACTCGATGGTGACCGAGGTGCGGCTGCGCAACGAGCGGCTCGGCATCGAGCTGCTGTGCCAGGATGCGGTCGACTACTGGAGCCCCGTGTACCTGCGCAGCGTGCGCGTCACGGACATGGCGGGCTACCCGCGCGATGTGCGCATCTTCTTCCACCATGACCTGTCGATCGGCGAGAGCGCGGTGGGCGACACCGTGAACTACGACCCCGCGACGGGCGGGCTCGTGCACTACAAGGACAGCACCTACTTCCTCATCAACGGGTGCGGCGCGCGCGGGTTCGGCGCAGACACGTGGGCATGCGGCCAGAAGCGCATCGGCGACGCGGAGGGCACATGGCGCGATGCGGAGGACGGTCTGCTGTCGCGCAACTCGATCGCGCAGGGCAGCGTTGACTCGACCGTGGGGTTCGGGCTTGCGCTCGCGCCTAACGGCAGTGGCACGATCAGCTACTGGATCGCGGCCGGCAACGACTACCGCGCCATCAAGCAGCTTGACCGCAAGATCCGCGAGAAGTCGCCGCAGCGCATGATGGTGCGCACCGAGGCGTACTGGCGGTGGTGGGCATGCAAGGAGAAGGTGGACTTCTCGCCGCTGCCCGAGCACCTGCGCGAGCTCTACGTGCGCAGCGCGCTGATCGTGCGCACGCAGATCGACAAGGGCGGCGCGATCATCGCCGCCAACGACTACGACATCACGCACTTCGCGGGCGACACCTACTCGTACATGTGGCCGCGCGACGGCGCGATGGTGTCGTACGCGCTGGTGCTCGCGCACCAGGGCGAGCTCTCGCGCGCGTTCTTCCGCTTCGCGCAGCGCGTGATGGAGCCCGAGGGCTACTTCCTTCACAAGTACAACCCAACGGGCACGCTCGCCTCGAGCTGGCACCCGTGGGTGATCGAGGGACGCAAGACGCTGCCTGTGCAGCAGGACGAGACGGCGCTCGTGACATGGGCGCTGCGGCGGCACTTCCTGGTGTTCCGCGATGTGGAGTTCGTGCGCGACCTCTACAACCCGCTGGTGATCGACGCCGCCGAGTGGATGCTCGAGTTCCGCGACCCCAGCGGCCTGCCCAAGCCAAGCTGGGACCTGTGGGAGGAGCGCCGCGGCGTGCACCTCTTCACGGTGTGCTCCACGATCGGCGCGCTGCGCGCGGCGCACGACTTCGCGCGCGAGATGGGCGCGCTCGACCGCGCCGAGGAGTTCCGCGCGGGCGCCGAGAGCATGACGCGGGCGATGATCCGCGTGATGTGGGATGCGCAGCGCGGGCGGTTCGCGCGCATGGCGACGCCGCTTGAGGACGGCAGCTACCGGCTCGACTTCACGCTCGACGCGAGTGCGTTCGCGCTGTTTGCGTTCGGTGCGCTCGACGCGCGCGACGAGCGCGTGGAGAGCCACATGCGCGCGCTGCGCGAGCGGCTGTGGGTGCAGACGCCTGTGGGCGGCATGGCGCGCTACGAGCATGACCACTACCACGCGGTGGAGCGGCACGACATCGGCCGCGTGCCCGGCAACCCCTGGGTGATCTGCACGCTCTGGTATGCGCAGTGGCTCGTGGAGCGTGCGCGCACGGTCGAGGAGCTGCAGGAGGCGCTGCCGCTGCTCGAGTGGGCGCACCAGCGCGCGCTTCCCAGCGGCGTGCTCGCGGAGCAGTTTGATCCGTACACAGGTGCGCAGGTCAGCGTGAGCCCGCTCACGTGGAGCCACGCGACGTACATGATTGTGGTCGCGAAGTACCTTCGCAGGCACGGCGAGATCACAGGCGTGAGCCACGGAATCCCCACCGGAGACTGAACCATGATGATGCCGGGAGACCCCGTCCTGCGGATGCGCACCTC
>CAZKTN010000021.1:0-41045 GCA_964555705.1 uncultured Isosphaeraceae bacterium
GGTCCACTTGCGCCCGAGAGCCATTTGTGGGACGATTGTTCTTCCGATTCGAGGACCAACCACGTGCCAAACACCGCATCCGCCAAGAAGCGAGTCCGTCAGTCCGCCTCCCGCAACGCCCGCAACCGCTGGCGCAGCAGCATCGTCAAGGACGCCATCAAGGCGTTCCAGAGCGCTGCCCAGGGCGGTGACACTGCGGCCGCAGAGACGGCGCTCCGCAACGTGTCGAAGCTCGTGGACCGCTACTCGACGACGAGCACCATGCACCGCAACACGGCTGCGCGCCGCAAGAGCCGCCTCGCAAAGCGGCTCAACAAGATGCGCGCCGCAGGCTCCGCCAAGAAGGCCTGAGCATGGGATCGCCGCGCCGAGGCGCGGCTGGTGCATCCATGCCCCCGAGACGGAGCGCCGGGGCAACGCAGACATACTGGGACCGGTCGAAGCAACCGCTGGAGATCCTGGCGCTCGTTGCGCCCTTGGTGGTGATCTACGAGATCGGCCTCGTGTGGGCGCTGCGCGCCGAGAACGGCACGATCACCAATCGCGCGCATGAGGGGCTTCTCAGGCTCTTCGACGCTGTCGGCATCGACCTCATGGTGATGGCGCTTCCGGCGCTGGCGGTGGTGGTCGTGCTCGTGACATGGCAGCTCCTGTCTCGCCGCCCATGGTCGCTCGACCTTCCGACACTCGGCCTCATGGTGGTCGAGTCCGCGGCGGCGGCACTGCCACTTGCGGTGTTCGCGCAGGTGATCGCGCGTTCCGACGCTGCCTGGGCGTCGATGGGCGCGATGGCGCTCGCGCAGGCCTCGCCTGGCGCCGAAGCGGCGGGTCCTGAGGCCCTCGGGGTGCTCGGCAAGGTGAGCCTTGCGATCGGCGCGGGCATCTACGAGGAGCTCATCTTCAGGATGGCGCTGATCTCGCTGCTGCACACCCTCTTTGTGGATGCGATGCGCATGGATGAGCGGTGGGGCATCGGGCTCGCCGTCGCGGTCTCAGCCGCGCTGTTCGCGATCTACCACCCGCTTGGTGCCGCCGATGGCGGCATCGACTGGTCGCGCGCGACATTCTTCACTGGCGCAGGTGCGTACTTCGGCGTGCTCTACGTGATGCGCGGATTCGGCATCGCGGTGGGTGCGCACGCCGCCTACGACCTTCTCGCGGTTGTGGCCCTTCCTGCGTGGTATGCATGAGCGGGCTGAGCGGCGCGCGCGGCGCGCAGTCGTACACTCGCGCCCACCGATGAGGCGAATCATCCCGGTCATTCTTGCGGTGGCCGCCTCGGTGGCGATCCTGTGGTTCGCGGCGCGCATGGATCGTGGTGCGCCGGCCATGCGACAGGGCCGGATCGGTCCTGCAGTGCCGATGGTGGAGCCGACGCCGCTCACCGACGCCGAGCGCGAGAGTGCACGCAGGCCCGGTGCGCCTGGGGCGATTGCGCTCGAGCGCGGCGCGTGGGTGCAGGTGGCCGGCGCGGATGGCCGGCTCGAGCAGCAGTACAGCGCCACGAAGCTCGACCCCGAGCCCGGCGCGTACCTCAGCATGCTTGAGCCGCGTGCGGTCTTCTACCTGAGCGACGGCCGGGTGGCCACGCTCCGCGCCGACGCGGGGCGCGTGCACGTCCCCAACCGTGCCCTCGAGTCGGGCAGGTTCACGGGCGAGGTGGTCATCCGCCTGTACCGGCCTGAGCCTGGCGCGGCGGTCGACCTTGCGAATGACTCGCCGAGCGCGATCCTTGAGGCGCCGCAGCTCGACTTCGACACGACGCTGAACCAGATCACCTGCGAGCGGGCCTTCCGCCTGACGACAGACATGCTCACCTTCGATGGCGAGGGGCTCGACCTCCTGCTCGGCGAGGACACCCGCACGGTGGAGCGGCTGGTGGTCGAGCGAGCGCTCGGCCCGATCGTGATCGACCGGCGCCGAATGGGCACCGGCGGTGCGCGGCGTGCGGCGTCGATAGCACCCGAGGGCCGAACTCCATCCGTTGACGACGATGCGGTGCCCTGCAGCATCTTCCAGCCAGCGCCGCCGAAGGCACGCTTCTACCGGCTTGACCTCAACGAGAACGTGGAGCTCACGCGATACTCGCCGCTGGGCCGCGCCGATGCGCGCGGCGACCTGCTGCGCATCGTGATGACGCTCGAGAGCGACCTGCTGTCGCGCTCGGTGGCGGGACCTGCGGACGCGCGGGATGGGCGCGTTGACGTCCCTGCGCGCGAGACGGCGGCGCTGCCCATGCATGCGGCGCTCGCGCTCTCCGCGATGGCGGCCCAGTCGGCTCCGGCAGCCGCGGCCGCGGAGGACATCATCGTCATCCGGTTCACCGGACGGCTGACGATGGATCCGCTCCCGGCCGGATCGCCAGTGCCCGCATCGCCCGGCGACATCGACGTCACCATCGACGGCGAGGAAGTGCTCCTCGCGGATGCGCCGTCGCTTGCGATGCGTGCAGGCCACGTTGACCTCTCGCTGACGCAGCGCGTCGCCGGGGACAGCCGTCAGGCAACGCCGCGCACGCTGGTGGCGACCAAGGGCGTCGAGGCGACCGACGGCACGCAGACGATGTGGAGCGATTCGCTGCGCGTCACCTTCGCGGAGCGTGCGGGAGGTGTGGGTGCGGATGCGACACTAGGAGAGGTGGACGTTGCGCGCGCGCAGGCCGACGGTGGCGTGCAGCTGGCGCTCAAGGACGGGGCCCGGATCTTCGCGGCGGCGATCGATGCGTACCCGCCAGAGCGCCGGGCCGAGCTCGCCGGGCCGGATGTGGCGGTCATCCGCGCGGGCGTCCTCCTTGACGGAATGCCATCGCTGAGCGTGAACGAGCGCGAGAGGTCGGTGCGCTCGAACGGAGCGGGCCGCGCGCGCAGCTGGCCTGAGTCGCTCGTTGGCACTCCCGGGCCTGCGGACCCGACCCAGCCCGCGCTTCCTCCCGTGCGTATCGATCGGCCCACGGCGTTCGAACGCGCGCCGGAGTTCGAGGCCACGTGGACAGGGGCGATGGCCTACGTCGACCGCGGCAACGACGGCGCGCTGCTTGAGGTGACGGAGAGCGTGCGCGTGCGCGCTGAGCCGAGGCCGGAGGAGTTCGATGCGCTCGACGCAGCCGCGGTGACGATCGAGTTCGAGCGTGCGCCCGGAGCGCTGCCGATAGACCGGGGCGACGCTGGCGTCGATGTGCGTGCACGCCGGGTGCTTGCCGTGGGCGACGCGCGCGTCGAGAACCAGGTGTGGCCCAGCGGCGCGCGGCAGGGCGAGCCGCGGCTCTTCCGGCTGCGAGGCCCTCGCATCGACTACGACACCGTGACCTCGAACACCGACGTGCCCGGGGCAGGCGACGTGCTGGTGCATGTGCCTGCTGGTCAGGGGAAGGCGAGGACCGGCAGCGTGGGCGAGGGCGCCGCTCCCGGCGGAGGCATCGAGGGCACGAGCAGGTTCCGCTGGCAGCGTGCGATGCGCATGGCGATGCAGCCTGATGGCCGGCACCTGATGACTATGGACGGGTCGGTTGAGCTTGTGCGCGCCGGTCCGTCGTCGGGCGACACGCTGACGCTGACCTGCGACAGGATCGAGGCGCTGCTCGACAGGCCGGAGGCAGGCGATGCCGCGAGCCGCGGCCGACGCGAGGACTTCGGGCTCGGCGGCAGCGCGGAGATGCTGCGGGTGCGCGGCGTCGGGCGCTGCTTCGTGCGCACGCCGCAGTACGACATGGAGTGCGAGGAATTCGACTATGACGTGCGCACGCAGATCGCGGAGCTGCGCGCGCGACCGGGCCGCACGGTGAGCGTGCTCGGCGCGGGGCAGGTGGCGCCTGTGCGCGCGGCGGGTGTTGTGTGGGACCTCGCGAGCGGGCGCATCGAGCTGCGCAGCGCGTCGGGCACCGTCGGCCGGTAGCGGCACGCGCCCCGTCTTCGACTCGTCCGGACTTGGGGCGTCGCGCGCAGCTACAGCTGCGTGCGGATCGCCCAGAGGTCGGCAAAGAGCGGCCGGAAGAGCGTCTCCCGCAGGTAGGCCACCCCGGGCGAGCCGCCTGTGCCCTGCTTGAAGCCGATCGTGCGCTCCACCATCTTCACGTGGCGGTAGCGCCACTCCTGCAGGCCCTCGTCGAGGTCCACGAGGAGCTCGCACACCGCGCGCTCGGAGGGATGCTCGCGGTAGAGGTTGAGCAGCATCGACTGCACCGCATCGCTCGGCTCAGGCAGCGCCTGCGCCGGCACCGCAAGGCAATCGTCGGGCACCGCATGTCCCTTGCCGCGCAGCCACAGCAGGAACGACTGCCACACCGTGCGCTGCTGCCACAGCGCCTCGAGCCTTGCGCGCTCGGGAGACGCTTCCGGGTAGTGGCTGATCACTCCGCGCCGGCGGGAACCGAGCATGATCTCGTACTCGCGGAACTGCGCGGACTGGAATCCGGAGGAGTTCTGAAGCAGGCCGCGGAAGCCGAGGAAGTGGACCGGCGTCATCGTCTCGAGCACGTCGATCTGACCGACCATCGTCTTGAGGATCGTCAGCTTGCGCTTGAGCGTGCGCAGCGCATCCACATCATGGCCTGACTCGAGCGACGACTGCAGGAAGCCGAGCTCGTGGATCTGCTGGCGGAACCAGAGCTCGTAGACCTGGTGGATGACGATGAACAGCATCTCGTCGTGGTCGCGGCCGCCGGACACCGGCTGCTGCAGCGAGAGGAGCTCCGGGACCTTCAGGTACTCGCCGTATGTCAGGGGCACGCGGCGAAGATACCGCGCGCGGTCGGGGGCGCCGCGTCGAGCGGATGGGCGAGGCCCACCTCATCGCACAGCATGCGCGAGGCGATCGTGCTCGACAGGAAGATCACAGGCAGCCCCGATCCGGGATGCGTGCCTCCGCCCGTGAACCACAGTCCGTCCGTGCCCGGGTAGCGGTGCTGCACGCGGCGGTGGAGCATCTGCCCGATGTTGTGCGCAAGGTTGAAGGTGGCGCCATGGTTGATGCGCTCGCCGGCCCAGTCCGCAGGCGTGAACATGATCTCGGTGCGCAGCCGCGAGCGGATGTCGCCGATTCCGAAGATGCGCTCGAGCTGCACCAGGAAGTCCTCGCGAAGGCGCTCCCGCTCGGCGCTCCAGTCGACGGTGCAGTGGCCTGCCTTGTCGTTGGTCACCGGCATCAGGCAGTAGAGCGCGCTGCATCCCGCGGGCGCGAGCGTGCGGTCGATGCGCGAGGGGTTGCAGACGTAGGTGGACGGGTCCGCGCTCAGCGTGCCGCGCTCGGAGATGTCGGCGAGGTTGTCGCGGTAGAGCGTCGACGTGTAGATCGTGTGGTGGGGGAGGTCGACCTCGCCCTCGATGCCCGCGTACAGCATCGCGGTGGAGCACGAGTAGCGCTTCGCGTCGATCGCGCGATCGGTGTCGCGGCCGCGCAGAGACTCGGGCACTAGGTTCTTGAGCGCCCATGTCGCGTCGGCGTTGACGACCACATGGTCGTGCGGGTGCATCTCGCCGCGCACGTTCACGCCGCAGGTGCGCCGGCCCGCGAACGCGATCGAGTCGACAGGCGTGCCGCAGCGGATCGTGACGCCCATCCCGCGGCACACGTCGGCCATGGCCGACATGAGCGCGTTGCAGCCTCCCTCGGGATGCCAGATGCCGTGCTCGTACTCGATGAAGGGCAGGATCGAGAAGAGCCCAGGGCAGTCGAAGGGGCTCATGCCCAGGTACTTGCTCTGGAAGCTCATCGCCAGCCGAGATGCGGGATGCCGGAAGTAGCGCGTCAGGAGACCGTGCACCGACTCCCAGGGCCGGATCATCGGGCCGACCTTGATGGTGTCCACGCTCACCATGTCGAGCACGCTGCGCATCGGGCTCTTGAGGATGGGCGTCATCAGCGCCAGCTTGCGGCGGTTGTCCGCGATGAACCGCAGGAACGCCGGCCCGTCCTGCGGGTCCAGCGCCGACAGCCGTGCGGCCATCGCATCGAGGTCCTGCGTGGTGTCGATGCGGATGGGGTCCGCGCCCGGCTGGCCGATCAGCAGCCGGTACATGGGGTCAAGGCGGGTGAGCGTGCAGTGGTCAGCGAGGGATGCGCCCGCGGAGGAGAAGATCTCCTCGAGCACATAGGGCATCATGAAGAAGGTGGGTCCGCAGTCCCACGCGAAGCCATCCTTCTCGAGCCTGCGGGTGCGCCCTCCGATGCGGTCATGCGCCTCGTACACCGTGACCCGGCACCCGGCAGCCGCGAGCTGCATCGCCGATGCGAGCCCGCCGGGTCCGGCGCCGATCACCGCGACATCGGGAGAGCGGCTGTGCAGTGGCGCGTGCGGCGAGGAGGGTGCAGTGGCGATCATCATGTAGCCTTCGCGAACGTGAGGCTATCGGATGCGCGCGCATCCGCGTCCGCACGGCCCGCGAACCGATCCGCAGACGTCTCCCATGTCTCTCCCGCCTGCCCCGAACTGTCCAGACCGCGTGCGTCCAGCGCCGGCTCCGCGTGCGGCGGGAAGCGGTCCCGTGGGAATGCACGCATGGGGCACTGCGCCGCTCGCGTCTCGGGTCTCGTGGCTAGGGGAGCTCCAGTCCCGGGTGGCTGCACGCACGGATGCCCTAGTCGATGCGATCAGCGCCGAGGTGGGCAAGTCGCGCTGGGAGGCGCTGGCGACGGACGTGCTGCCGCTGGTCGACTCGATCCGCTGGCACCGCCGCCATGCGGCGCGGGTGCTGATGGGCGGTCCCGTAGGGGGACGTCCTTGGTGGATGATGGGCATGTCCCACCGCATCGAGCGGGTGCCGGTGGGCCACGTGGCGATCATCGCGACGTGGAACTACCCGGTGCAGCTGCTGGGGATCCAGCTCGTGCAGGCGCTGGTGGCGGGGAACCGTGTGACGGTCAAGCCAAGCGAGCGGTCGCCGAGGTCGCAGGTCGCCCTCCTGGACCTCTTCGCGCGGGGGCTTCCCCAAGGCACGCTCGACTGGACCGCGAGCGATCGCGCCGCCGGCGAGGCGCTGCTGCGCGACCGAAGATTTGACCACGTGGTGTTCACCGGCTCGACGGAGGTGGGGCGCGTCGTGGCCGAGACGTGCGCACGGACGCTGACGCCCACCACCCTCGAGCTCTCGGGGTGCGACTCGGCGCTGGTGCTTGACGACGCTGACCCTGCGATCGCGGCGCGCGGCATCTGGGATGCGGTCACGATGAACGCCGGGCAGACATGCATGGCGCCGCGACGCGCGATCGTCGATGCGCGCGTCTGGCCGCGGTTCATCGAGCATCTCGCGCCGCTCGTGGGAGCCTCGGGCGCGCTGCCGCTCGTGAGTGCGGAGTCGGCGTCGCGCGTGGCGGAGTGCGTGCGCGATGCGGTGGCCTCGGGAGGACGGCCGCTTCGCGGCGTCGTCGAGGGGTCCCGTGGCGTTCACTGGCGGCCTGCCGCAGTCGCCGGCGGCGACCTGATGTCGGAGCTTGCGCGCGGCAGGCACTTCGGGCCTGCGCTTGCGGTGCTTGCGGCAGACGGGCTTGAGTCGACATTGGCGCTGCACCGCCGCTTCGACCAGCACCTTGCCGTGTCGGTGTGGTGCTCTGCGTCGCGTGCGCGGCGCATGTCGCGCGACCGTGCCACGCTCTCGGCGCTTGGGGCTGGTGTGGTGACATTCAATGACGCCGTCCGTCCGACGGCGCACCCGGCAACGTCCATCACCGGCAATGGCTCGAGCGGATGGGGCGCGACACGCGGGGAGGCTGGCCTGCGTGCGATGTCGCGCGAGGTGAGCGTCTCCAGCACGTCCACCCGTATGCGCACGCCGTCAGGCGAGCCGTCGCCATCCGTGCAGTCCCTGTTCCGCCGCCTGAGCGGCCTCGGCGCACCGCGCCAGGATCGCAGCGGCATCGCATCATCGGGCGCTTGCGCGGGCAACGGATCCCGCAGCGGCGACCCCTTCACGAGGTCAAGTCACACATGATCCAGCACGCTCCCGGCCAACGGTCCACGACGCACAGCGCCCGCCCCTCCGCGGGGCGAAGTGCAGTTGTCATCGGAGGCGGGCTCGCAGGTCTCGCCGCGGCAGTGGAGCTACGCACCCACGGGCTTGATGTGACGATCGTCGAGCGCAACGAGCACCTCGGCGGCAAGATGAACGTGTACTCGGAGAAGGGATTCTCCTTCGACATGGGGCCCACGATCCTGACGCTGCCGCAGGTTGTGCGCGGAATCATCGAGCGCACGGGCCGCCGGGTGGACGACCTGCTGAAGCTGGTGCGCCTTGACCCCCAGTGGCGCTGCCTCTTCCACGACGGCACCGCGATCGACCTGCTCGACGATCCCGCGCGCATGGCGCAGGCGCTCGACCGGCAGTTTCCGGGGCAGCGCGCGGGCGCCGGATGGGTCGAGCTGCTCGACTACAGCCGCCGCATGTTCAGGCTGAGCGAGAAGGTCTTCTTCTACAGGGACCTCGGCGGCATGGGCGACCTGATGCGCCGTCCGCCGACGGGGGAGCCGGGCCTGCTCGGCGACGTGATGCGCATGAGGATGATGGCCACGATGGCGGGCACCGTGCACCGCCACATCCGCGAGCCGCACATGGCGCAGCTCTGCGAGCACTTCCTGCAGTACGTGGGCTCGAGCCCCTTCCTTGCGCCGTCGATCCTGGCGCTGATTGCGTCGGCGCAGGCGGACCAGGGTTGCTGGTACGCGATGGGCGGCACGCGAACCGTGGCACGCGCGCTCGAGCGGTGCCTGCGCGAGGATGGCGCGACCGTCATCACCGGATGCGGCGTGCGCAAGATCACCAGCGACGGCACTCGTGCGCGCGGCGTGGAGCTTGACGACGGGCGCACGATCGAGGCGGACGTGGTCGTCTCCAACTGCGATGTGCAGCGCACATACCGAGACCTCATGGGCGATCCCGCTGCGCTTCGCGAGCAGCGCGCCATCGGTCGGTCATGGACTCCCGCGTGCAGTGGCGTGGTGCTCTACCTGGGCCTCTCGCGGCAGTACGACCACCTTGCGCACCACGACTTCCTGTTCTCGTCGAACTCGCAGTCGGAGTTCGGCGACATCTACGGCGCCGGCATCCCTGCGCGCGACCCGACGCTCTACCTGTGCGTGCCCAGCCGCACCGATCCCTCGCAGGCGCCGGAAGGCTGCGAGGCGCTCTACATCCTTGTGCACACGCCGTTCATGCGTCCCGGCCAGCGCTGGGACGGGCCCGGCGGCCTGCTCGAGCAGTACCGCCCCGTGATCCTTCGCAAGCTCAAGCACCATGGCATGGAGGACATCGAGCGGCACATCGTGGTGGAGCGCCACCTCACGCCCGCGGGCATCGACCGCATGTACAACGCGGAGGGCGGCGCGATCTACGGCCTCGCCTCGCACGGCCTCTTCAAGGGCGGATTCAAGCCCCGCAACCGCAGCCGCGTGCTCGGCAATCTCTACCTCGCCGGCGGCAGCGCGAACCCCGGTCCAGGCACACCGATGGTGATGATGAGCGGCGTCACGGCGGCTCGCTCCGCATGCGAGGATCTCGGCATCGCGCTCGTGGGGGAGGTGCACGCCGCGAACCAGCCCGGCATGCCGACGGCCACACTCGCTGCGGCGTCGGGCGCCGCACGCCGCGTCGCCGAGCCGGTGGGCGCGGGAGCCTGACCGGCGCCTGCTCCGAGGGACCCGCAAGATGGCGCGCTCATACGGCCCAACTGGTCGCAGCGATGCGATCCTCCCGGGTCGCTGGAATGCGCGCTTCTTCTCGTTCTTCGCGTGGTACTCGAGGCGTCTCGTTGCGAGGCACTTCCATGCGCTTCGGCTTTCGGAGGACTCGTGCCCCGATGGACTTGACGTGGAAGGGCGACCGCTGATCGTGGCGCTGTCGCACTCGTCATGGTGGGATCCGATCGCGGCCGTGCTCATGAAGGATGCGCTGATGCCCTCGCGTGCATCGTGCTCGCCGATGGACCGTGTGCAGCTTGAGCGGTTCGGGTTCTTCCGCAAGATCGGCATCTTCGGCATCGATCCGGACGACGCGGGCGCGGCGGGGCCGATGGTCGACTACGTGATGGACCGCATGCGCGAGCATCCGAGGCCGACGCTCATCATCACGCCCCAGGGCCGCTTCGCGGATCCGCGCGCGCCCCTCGAGGTGAGGCCAGGCGCCGCGCTGCTTGCGGCGCGGCTTGCGCGTGAGGGCCGCGCCCCGCGCATCGTCGGCATGGCTGTCGAGTACCCGTTCTGGATCGACCGCAAGCCTGAGATGCTCGTGCGCGTGAGCGACTTCGCGGCGCCCGACGACGCATCGCGCGCGAGCGCCTGGCAGCGCACGATCGAGAGGGGGATGGCTGAAAACGCAGCGGCGCTCGGGCAGCTGTCGGTTGCGAGGGACCCGTCACGGTTCCGCACAGTCGTCGGCAGCGGATCAGGTGCGGTGCACCCCGTCTTTGACGCGTGGGCGCGGATGCGGGGGAGGTCGACGGCCATCGACATGACGGGCCGCCGTGCAGCCGTGCCGGGAACAGGGGGCGTGACATGATGGCGCACTGGGGATGGACGGCGCTCGCTGCGTTTGGGCTCCTGTCGTCGCTCATTCCGCTGGTGGTGACGATGCGCAACATGCCGCTCTACCGCGGTGGACGGCGGGCACATGCGGCTGGCGCGCACGGTACGCGTGGCGACGCCGCGAACCGCACCGGCGACGGTGGGGCCCTCCCCGCGGAGTCCGTCGGCATCGCCGTGACCGTGTGCATCCCTGCGCGCAACGAGGCCGCGAACATCGAGGCATGCGTGCGGTCTGCGCTCGCATGCGGTGGCGACGAGGTCGAGGTCTGCGTGTACGACGACCAGTCGACCGACGGGACGGGAGAGATCCTGCGTCGGCTCGCGGCCGAGGATCCGCGTGTGCGCATCGTGCCCACGCACCCGCTGCCGGATGGCTGGAACGGGAAGATGTGGGGATGCGACCGCATGGGCCGTGCGGCGCGCGGCACATGGGTCCTGTTCACCGATGCCGACGTGACGCTTGCTCCAGAGTGCCTGTCGGGCACTCTGGCGGCGGCGGAGTCCCTCGGGTGCGACCTGCTGTCGACGGTGCCGCGCCAGGTCACCGGGTCGTGGTCGGAGGATGCGGTCGTGCCGCTCATCCACTACGTGCTGCTGGGGTACCTGCCGATGGGACGCATGCGTGCGACGCTCGATCCCGCCGCGAGCGCCGGTGTGGGCCAGTTCCTGTTCGCACGGCGCGCCGCGTGGCTCGCGATCGACGGCTACACGAGGTTCCCCGGCACGATGCACG
The DNA here is from genome assembly GCA_964555705.1 of uncultured Isosphaeraceae bacterium. Taxonomy (GTDB): domain Bacteria; phylum Planctomycetota; class Phycisphaerae; order Phycisphaerales; family SM1A02; genus ZLKRG44. Next base: position 11,241 of record CAZKTN010000021.1, read on the forward strand.
ATGGCATCCGGATGCCTCGCGAGTTCCGGCGCTCGGGGCTGCGCACCGACCTCTTCGACGGCACTGCGCTCGCCCAGGTGCGCATGTACCGAGGGCTGCCGCAGGTGTGGCGCGGGTTCGCGAAGAACGCCTACGAGGGTCTCGGATCGCCCTGGCTGCTGCTGCTCGTCACGGCGCTGCATGTGCTCGGCCAGGTGGCCGCATGGGCCATCGTGGCCGCGGCGGTCACCGCGGCAGTGATGGGGATGTCCGTGCCGGCGGTCGCTGCGACGCTCGCAGGCGCAGCGCTTCTGGCGCAGCTCGCGCACCGCATCGTGCTGAGGCGCGCCTTCGGGCACTCATGGCGCGCAGTGCTGCTTCACCCTGTTGGTCTCGCGATGCTCACCGCGATCCAGTGGCACTCGCTGTGGCTGTCGCTGCGGGGGAGGCGTGAGTGGCGTGGCCGTGTGTCGGGCCTTCCCGCGCAGGGCTCGTCTGCAGCGTGACCATCTCGCGGTAGCGGCCGCTGCGCGCCATCAGGTCGTCGTGGGTGCCCATCTCTGCGACGCGCCCGCCCTCGAGGACGACGATGAGGTCGGCGTGGCGGATCGTGCTGAGCCTGTGCGCGATCACGAAGGTGGTGCGGTCGCGCATCAGCCGAGCCAGCGCAGCCTGGATGAGCTGCTCGCTCTCGGTGTCGAGGTTGCTGGTGGCCTCGTCAAGGATCAGGATGCGCGGCTGCGCGAGCAGTGCGCGCGCGATCGCGATGCGCTGGCGCTGCCCGCCCGAGAGCTTCACGCCGCGCTCGCCGATGGCGGTGTCGTACCCGCCCGGCAGCGCCTCGATGAACTCTGCGGCGTTGGCGGCGCGCGCCGCCTCGGCGATCGCCTCGTGGCTGGCGCCCCGGTTCGCGTACGCGATGTTCTCGGCGATCGTCCCGTCGAAGAGGAACACGTCCTGCTCGACGATGCCAAGCAGCGCGCGCCAGCTCTCGAGCGTCGCATCCCGGAGGTCGGTGCCGTCAACCGTGATTCGGCCGCTCACCGGATCGAAGAATCGCGCCACAAGGTTGCAGAGGGTGGTCTTGCCGCTGCCCGACCGGCCCACGAGCGCAACCACCGATCCCGCGGGCACGTGCATCGAGATGCCCTCGAGCACCATCCGCTCGCTGCCCGGATAGCGGTAGCACACCGACTCGAGGGTGACCGCGCCTCGCACATCCTCTCGCCTGAGCGCGCGCGCGCCAGGCCTGTCTGGCATCTCCGCAGGCTCAGCGGTCAGGTCGAGCAGCCGGTCGAGGCCCGCGAGGTTCGTCTGGAATGCGGTGGCGCTTGAGGCGAGCATCTCGATCGGCGCGAGCAGCATGACCACGTAGGCCAGGAACATCACGAGGTCACCGGGCGTGAGCTGGCCCTCGAGCACCTGCCGGCCGCCGTACCACAGCAGCGCCGCGCTCGCGGTCGGGATGAGCAGCGCCCAGGAGACATCGATGCCTCTCGACCACCACCAGGTGCGCAGCTCCTGCCTGGACATCAGGTGCCCGGCGCCCGCATAGCGGCCGACCTCGCTCCGCACGCGGGCGAAGCCGCGCACCACGCGCATGCCGCCAAAGACCTCGGTGGCATGCGAGTCGATCCGGTCGCGCGTGGACTTCATGTCGCGGAACATGGGCCTGATGCGCCCGATCCACGTGCGGTGCGTCACCCACACGAGCGGCAGCAGCGCAGCGGCGCCAATCAGCAGGCGCCAGTCGGTGAACGCGAGCACCGCGAGGCTGCCGCCGAGCTGGATCACGGCGCGCCATGGGTTGTAGAGCAGGCTGAACACGAGGTCACCCACGCCACCGGCATCCTCGCGCAGCATCGACACCAGGCCGCCCGAACGCAGCTCGTGGACGCGGTGAAGCGGCAGCCGCGACGCATGCGAGAACGCGCGCCTCCGCAGCGAGTTCTGGATGCGCTTCACGAGCCGTGTCGCCTGCCACCGGCCCGTCATGCCGACGGCCGTCGAGACCGCGGCGAGTGCCACCATGCCGATCGCAAGGATGCCGAGCAGGCCTGAAGGCGTGTCGAGCGCGGTCCACGACGCGGGCAGCATCGCGCGAAGCTCGCGCGGCAGCGGCCGCGCCTCGAAGCAGTAGTCGACGGCCACCTTCGTCGCCGCAGGCGGCACAAGCGCGAGGGCGGTCGAGATCGTCACCGTCGAGAGCGCCAGCGCAAGGATCCCGCGCGAGCCTCGCGTCAGGCCAAGGAACGATGCGATGAGGCTGAACGCGGAGCGCGAGCGGGCAAGGCTCCTGGCCGTGCCATGCCGCGAGACCTGCACGCCGGCCCCAGTGCGGTCCTTGCGCTCCCGCGTCACGCGCTCGACGTATGCGCGGAACTGGCGCTTGCTTGGGTTGATTGGCATGAGTCGGTGATCGTAGGGGTGCGCAGCGGCCACGCGTACACTTCGCGCATGCTCAAGTCGCTGATCGGCGTTCGTGCCCTTGCGGTCCTGGCCTGGGTGATTGGCGTGGCGCTCGGCGTGCCCGTGGCGCTCGGGCAGGGCGGTGCGGCAACGCAAGCTCCCGCGAAGGCCACTGGGGGCGCAGGCACCGGGACTGCGAAGGACGGTGCGCCTGCGCCGGATGGCGGAGCGGGCCAGGAGGGCAACGCCGGCTCGCGCAAGCGCAACCGTCCCGCGGGTTTCCACTACGGCGTCAAGGATCCGCCGGCACGCGCCAAGGGTGCAGTGCGGCTCGCGTCCTACAACATGCTCAACCTGTTCGACCACGTGGATGATCCCGCGCTCTCGGGCGAGAACGAGGACATCACGCAGGCCACCCCAGCGGAGCGGTGCACGGCGCTCGCGGAGGCGATCCGCCGGCTCGACGCCGACATCCTCGTGCTCCAGGAGATCGAGTCGCGCGAGGCGCTCGCGTGGTTCCGCGACACGTACCTCAAGGGCCTTGGCTACGACCACCTCGAGAGCTTCGATGCGGAGTATGCGCGCGGCGTCGAGCAGTCGGTGCTTTCGCGGTTCCCGCTCAAGGACGCGAGGCTCCTCGACAGGCCCTCGGGCGACGGCTTCCGCTACCAGCGCATCCCGATCCGCGCGACGGCGGTGCTTCCCGGCGGGTACGAGCTGGTGGTGATCGGCATTCACCACAAGGCCGGTGGCGATGCGTTCAACGAGCAGCGCGAGGCCGAGGCTGCGCGCATCATCGCGGCGGTGAAGGCCGAGCTCGCGTCGAACCCGTCGCGCAACCTCGCGGTGGTGGGCGACTTCAACGCCACCGCCACCAAGGAGGCGCGCAAGATGTACGACCGTGCCGGGCTCCTGAACTCCTACGACTGGCGCCCGTGGATCGAGGGCAAGGTCACGCCCGACCAGATCCGCGACCGGTTCATCACGCATGAGTCAGGGCGCGCGATCGACTTCATCGTCGTCAGCGACTCGCTCGCCAACGAGCTTGTGCCTGACAGCTTCTTCGTGCTGTCCACGCTCCATCCGGGCGATGCGTACAACTGGCGCACCGACAAGGCTCCTCCTGGCCACGCGAGCGACCACTACCCGGTGGCCGTTGACCTGGTCCCGGTCGAGCGCGATGCGCGCATGCCCGGAGCGCCTGGCACCCCCGAGTGGCAGGCGAAGCGAGGGCGTGGCGGCAAGTCTGCAGGCTCGGCGGAGCCCGCCGCTCAGGGCGCCGGCGGCTGAATCGTCGGGCGGCGCGCGTCAGGGCCTGCGGCATGCCCGTCCGGCGGGACCTGCCGTGATGCGCCGCGCGACATCATCGTGAGCAGCGGCCCGCTCAGCAGGTAGGCGGTGAACAGCACCGCGAGCGTGATCTGGAACCACCAGATCGCCAGCACGAACGGAGCGACGATCCAGGCCACGTATGCGAGGCTCCGCTTGCCGCGCAGGTAGCGGTTGATGATGTGCGCGTAGCGCAGGCGCGACACCATCGCGGCCGAGCAGAACACCGTCACGATCGGGATCGCAAGGCTCGAGGTTGCGCCGAATCCGGGAGGCGCCACCTCGTTGAACCTGGTGACCCACAGGTGCTGGTGCAGGATGATGAGGCTTGCGACGGCGCCCGCTGCGCCTGGCGAGGGAAGCCCGCGGAAGTTCCGGTGGTCCTCCTCGGCATGCGACACGGTCTCCACGTTGAAGCGCGCGAGGCGAAGGGCCGTGCAGCAGATGTAGAAGGCGGCGATGCCCCAGATCACCTTCCCGTAGGCGCTGTCCGCGTCGGGGCCAAGCACGCCCGTGTAGTTCTCCGGTCCGCCGTAGTAGTAGCCCACAAGCCGCAGCATCATGTATGCGGGCGCGACGCCGAACGTCACCATGTCCGCCATCGAGTCAAGCTGCGCACCGAACTCGCTCGCGGACCGCGTGAGTCGCGCCGCAAGCCCATCGATGCCGTCGAACAGCATGCCAAGGAAGACGAGCGCCCCTGCGATCGTCAGCGTGCTCCAGCCGAAGACCTCAGTCGGCCCGATCGGCTTGGACGCGTAGTGGATGGCGGCGAAGCCGCAGACGAGGTTCCCGAGCGTGAGAAGGGTCGGCAGCACCGAGATGCCGATGAGCCGCCGACGGCGCCGGTGCATCCGCATGGCGCCTCGCGCCTCGTACGGTCCAGGAGGCATCAGTGGTGGTCGTGGTGGCATGTCGCTCATGGCGTGGTGGCCGTCTCGGCGCCCGGCGGCGCGTCAGGGAGCGATGGTACGACCGGCTCCATGCCTGGATCGATGTGCACGTCGGCGATCAGCGGGATGAGCACGATCACGCTTCGGCGCGGCAGGGCCGACGTGCGGTCGCCTACGGGAACGAGCAGGAACTCGCCGATCGTCGGTGCGGCTGCAGTGAACGGCCCGGTGCTCGGTCGCGCGCCTCGCCTAGCGGCGGGTGCAAGGCCGGCGATGAGCGTGGCGGATCCCCGGGGCAGCTCCAGCGTGATCGACGCCTCGCCGAGCCACTCGGTGCGCTCGCGCACGGTCGACTGCGTCCCCGCGCCCGGCGGCATGCGCTGCATCGGCACCATCTCCACGTCGTACACGGCACCGACCTCGAGCGGCACCGTCCATCCTCGGAGCATCAGGCTGACGATGCCGTCCGAGAGGCGTGCGGGTCTCGATCCCATCATCACGGCAGCGCCACCCTCCACGCGAGCGCCCGCGATCTCGCGCCACTCGAGCGCCTGCCCATGCCAGGTGCGGGTCTGGCCGAAGCTGCCGCCGAGCGCGACCAGCGCATCTGGCAGCGACTCGAGCGGCACCTGCGCGATCGCCCATCCCTGCGCGGCAGTCCGCGCGAGCTCTGCAGGATCGGTGCCCGGCGGCTCGTGCGCCGCGAACCAGGTGCGGATGACGCTGTCGTTCTCGGGAACCTGCCACGTGAGCGTCACGAGCCCATCCACATCTCCTCGGTCCACTGGCATTGCAATCCGCATGGACGGCATCTCTGCCGCCGCCTCCGTCACCGGCGCCGAGTCGCCCGGCTCGCCTTCGGGGCGTCCGCTCCCCACGGGCGCACTCGCGCATCCGACCGCACCGATCGCCACCCCAAGCGCGGCCACGAGCGCGATCGCGGCATGGGGGAGCGAGTTGATCCGGTCGATCATCCTCCTCAGGAGCCCGAACCGCCGGCGGTCGTGGCGGAACCAGATGCGTGGCGTCCCGTCGGGCGCATCGTCGCCGTCAAGGCGTGTGCCCTGCTCGATGGTGCCGCTCTCGAGAAGGCCGCGGAACTCCTGGGCCAGCGCGCCGGTCGCTCCTTCGGGAAGGGGCGCATCGAGCCGCATCACGAAGAGGTCCCCGACCCAGCGGCTCGACCGGTAGCGGCGGTAGAAGCCGGTCACGATGTCGGCGGCCTCTACGGGGCTCGACGCGATGCGGTAGAGCGCGAGCTCATCCGCATCCACCCAACCTTCGGCGAACACGGCATCGCGAATGAATGTCTCCCAGCGCGGCCAGTAGCCGAGTGGCTTGCCGTCGAGGCCCACGCCCTCCACGAGCACAATCGGCACGATCGCGTTGCGCCCGCACTGCACGAGCGTGAGCGCCTCGAAGAGCTCGTCCTGCGTGCCGTATCCGCCGGGGAACGCGGCCACCGCATCCGCCGATCCCATGAATGCGAGCTTGCGCGTGAAGAAGTGGCGGAACTCAAGCAGCTTCGGGTCGTGCCTGATCGCCTCCACCGGCTTCTGCTCGTAGGGCAGCCGTATCGCAAGGCCGAAGGCCTGCTCGGGCGACGGTCCCTCTATGCCCGCCTGCATGATGCCGGGCCCAGCGCCGGTGATCGCCATCCATCCTCGGTCGGCGAGCGTGCGCGTGAAGACGTGGGCGGCGGAGTAGTCGGGATGGTCGGGTGGCGTGCGCGCAGAGCCGAACACGGCGACCTTTCGGATCGACCGGTGGTGGTTGAAGAGGGTGAACGATGCGCGCATCTCGCGCAGCGCGCGCCGCATCAGCTTGACCTGCCCAAGGTCGATGTCGTCCCCGAGCGCGCGGAGCGCCGTCGTGACGAGCTCCTCGACTGCGCCAAGCCGGGTGCGGTCCGCAGGATGCGCCATGTGCTGCGTAGTCGCGAGCCGCACAAGCTCGCGGATCGCGTCGCGAAGCTCCGGTGCCATGCCGCTCAACGCACCGCTCCGGCGGCGGGCGCCTGCTCCGCAAGTGTCGGCATCGGCGCGATCGCGGGGATCGGCGCGATGCTCGCGCGCGGGTCCTCGAGCGTGCCGCGAAGGTCGATCTGGAAGATCTGCTCCATCACGCTGCCGACGATGTCCGACAGCAGGGGCACGGTGCCTCGGTTGCGAAGGCGGATCGCGAGCGTGCCGCTCGAGAGGTCCATCGAACCTCGGCCCGAGAGGATGAGCGTCGAGCAGTCGGCCTCAAGCATGTCGAAGTGGATGACGCTGTCGATGAGCGAGAACCTCGACTCGGCCCGGCTGAGGCTCGCATTCAGCGGAAGCATGAGCTGCGTCAGCTGCAGCAGCGCGAGGCCAACCGGCACCTCCGCAAGCCGCGCGTCACGCACGCAGATCGATCCGCTCCCGACCCGGCTCGATGGGTCGCCCGCGACCCCGGCCACCGTGATGCGCCCGTGCACGGTTCCCGGCACAGGCTCGGCCGGCTCGCCCGTGCGGCCCTCCGCGTCTGTGGCCTCATGCGGCAGCAGCGCAGCGAGCGCGCAGCCACCCATGGATGCATCGACAAACCACGACCCGTCGCCGCCGCGCCCATCGGCGATGGTTCCCTCGACGTCGAGCACTCCGCCGCCGATCGATGCCCACACAGGGCCGATCATGACATCCTCCGTGGGAGCCGGACGCCCAATCGTCGCATGGAACGAGTCGACGACCCTGCCTGCGACGACGGCGCGCGTGCCGTCGGCGTCCACGTCGAAGGCGGTGCCCTCGGGCCTGTGCGACACGCTCACCCCGATGCGCGCGTCGATCCCGCCGATCTCGGGCCCGATCGCCATGGTGCCGCCCTCAAGCACGAAGGATCCTGTCATGTCCACCGCGACCCCGTCATCGGCCCGCTCAAGCGTCACCTGCACGACATCGCTGCGCAGCCCGCCATCCCAGCCGAACCCCACCGCGTTCAGCGGGCGGCGTGCGCCCTCGGGCAGCAGCGCGAGAAGGCCTGGTGCAGGGCCCGTCGAGTTCACCATGAAGCGGGCCTCGCCTGCGAGCGGCACCGTCACGTCCCGGGTCATGAGCCACGCGTCGAAGGAGAGCTCGCCGCCGCGGAACCGGGCGGAGGGCGCGAGGACCGTCGTCATGCCGGCGTCGCTGCGGATCGAGAGCGGGGGATCGAAGCACAGGTCGAGCCGGTTGGCTGGCGGACCGACCGAGAGCTGCTCCGCCGTGGCGCGCACCGAGAGCTCGGACAGCTCGCGTCCGCGAGTGATCAGGAAGAAGTCCGTGTCGACGAGGCCCTCCGGCGCGAGCTCGTCGAGCGCAGCCGCGCGCTCCGCGGTCCCGAGCCTCTCCACGATCTCGCCGATGACCGGACTGCCAACCGAGAGGCGATCGATCTCGCCGGCGAGCTGAAGCATGCCCTCCTCGATGCCGTATGCGCCATCGAGGCAGATCTGGGAGCGCAGCCCGCCCTTTGCGCCAAGCGTCCCCGAGAGTCCCTGGCAGAGGACTGACGTGCGCGACACCACAAGGGCACCCTGCGTGAAGTCGAAGTCGACGGGCCCTCGCGAGAGCGTGAGCTCGAACGACCGCGGCTCGATCATGAGCACTGCGTCCATCGGGTCCGACGCCGAATCCTGCGCAAGCTTGATCTGCGCGTCAAACGTGCCGCGCGGCCGGTAGCGACGCCAGAGGGCCACCGCATCCGCACGCCGCCCGTAGGGCACCATGTTGACCGCGTACTCGCCGAGCCCGATGCCGTTGAGGTTCACGGTGGCCCTGCTGCGGCCAGTGTCCATCGCCAGCTCGCCGCGTGCCCGCACCGTCCCCGACTTGCGGCGGCCCGCGAACTCGTTGAGCGTCGCCGTCGCGCCCCTGATGGAGATGCTCGCGGAGCAGTCGGAGAGCGAGAATCCGGCAGGCCACAGGAGGCCGCTGGCCGACATCGAGTCGCTCATCTCGGGATTGGGCTGGATGTGACCCTGCGAGAGCCACACGTCGACGGAGACGTCGGGATCCATGATGTGGGCGGCGTCCGTGCGGATCGACCCGCGCGCCGACACGAGGCCGCGAAGTCCGAGCGACTCGAAGACCTTGCCTCCCTCGCTGAGCCTCTCGCCAGGCCAGCCTGCAACGTCGTCGGTGCCTGTCGGCGGGATGGCGGCAAACAGCAGCGGGCCGATCGGCTCCTCGGCGATCGTGAAGTCGATGTCCGCGGCGAACTGGCGCTGCATGCCGTCCGTGATCACATCCACATGACCCTGGATCAGCCCGGTGCCTCCAGAGATGGTGCGGAACCTGATGCCGGGCGGGTCGATCGTGATCCGGTCGGGTGCAAGCGTGATACGCGCTGGCTGGCTCGCGGCCGCGTCGCCGGCGCTTGCGCCGACAAGCGCGGGCAGCGGGAACGCCGCCGGCAGCAGCCGCACGTCCTTGAGCTCGATGGATCCCGCGATGTCCGCCAGCGACTCCGCTCCGCCGTCGTAGGTGACGTTCACCGTGAAGTCGACAGTGCCGCCGGGCGAGAATGCGCCGAGCTCGAGCTTCCTGCGAAGCGCTGCCGCACGATGGGATGCCTCCGCGATCTCGGCCGCCGACGCGTCGCTCTCGGGCGACTGCATCCGTGCCACCTCCGCCTCGGCAGCGACCTGCTCGGCGCGAAGCGCATCGCGCTGGTTGCGCGCGTGCAGCATGTCCGCGCGCTGGAGACCTAGGAAGCTGGCCGTGGAGAAGAGCGATCGCGAGAGCGTGGCCGCCGACTCGTCGAAGGACGCGATGAGCCGGTCGTCGATCGGCACGTTGGCGCCCGTGATCGTCAGGTTGACCGCGGCATAGTCGCGAGCTGGAGTGATGAGGCCCGTGATCGTGACGTTCGAGCCGTCGCTGCCGAGGCCCGACAGGTGCTCGACCCTCGCCTCGAGGTCGTTGAAGGTGACTCGCCCCTGCACCCCTTCGAGCAGGTAGGGAAACTCGGAGAACGCGCCCACGGTGTCGCGGAGGAAGAGGGCCGCCTGGGTCGACACCGTTCCCGGCTGCGGCGTGCCGTCTGCGGCGACCGTCGGATGCCCACGCTTGACCGTCGCCGACACATCGAAGCTGCACTGCCGCAGGTTGAAGTACTCGAAGAACTCCGCGACCGTGCGCGGCAGCTCGACTGACTGCGCCGCACCGGTCACCCCGACGCGGAAGCCGTCGATGCGCATGCCAAGCTCGAAGGGCGCAACGTCAAGCACCTCCTGGAACCACTCCTCCCGCTCGGACCACACCAGCGGCTTGAGCTGGCCTGCGCCGAGGTCAATCGAGAGCGATGCGGTAACGGGCATGCGAGGTCCGCCAGCTGCAGCCTTCGAGGACAGCACGCTGCCCGAGAGGTCGCGGACGGAGAGCCTGTCGCGGTCGAGCGTGATGCTGGCCTTGTCGATCTGCACGCGGGGTGCGCCCGTGGCAGGAACGGCGCGGCCGAGCTCAAGCCGCATCCAGAATCCCTCGATGCCCAGGTCCGGTGCCGTGGCCTCGCAGTTGGAGACCTCGGCCGATGCGCTGAACCCGCTGTCCGGTGACCATCGCAGCTGCGCACGGTCGAGCGTGCCGCGAGGGTCGATCTGCTGCGCCATCATCCTGGCCTCGATAGGAAGGCAGACGAGAAGGTCGTCACTGATCGAGAACCCGGTCAGCGTCGTGTCGAACGCGCGCGTGCGCTGGTCGATTGTCCCCGTGAGGCGCAGTCCAGAGTCAAGGCCCTCGAGCACGAGGGTGGACACTCCGCCGGACTCCGGTGACGGAGCAACTCGTGCCGTGAATCGGAAGTTGGCGACGGGCACTGGCCTGTCGCCAACAATCCGCTGCACGCTCGCCTGGGCATCGGTCAGGGTGGCCCTCTCCACGCGCAGCGCACCAATGCCCAGTGCGCCGTCGCCACCGGTCTTGGGCTTCAGCGCAAAGATGCTCAGCTCCCCGGTGTCCGGATGCTCGGCCGGACGCAGCCGCAGACCGGTGGCCACCAGGTCGTGGATGGTGACACGGCCCGCCACCAGCGGCAGCACGGCCACGTCCACCTCCATCATGTCGAGCGATGCGATCTCGCCTGCAGGACCGTCCCATCCGGGCGCGCGGAGCCTCAGCCCTCGGAGCCTCGCGCTGCCCCATCCGGTCCACTCGAACGAGGAGATGGTGACCGACCCTCCGACGGCGGACGAGAACACGGACTCGAGGGTCAGCCGCACGACCCGGCCGTCCGCCAGGAGCCCCGCGATCACGCACACGAGCGCCGCGATGCCGATCGCGATGCGTCGGCGCCCCAGCAGGAGCCGCCGCAGGTGGCGTTTGAGGTGCAGGCGTGCCACAACCCGTTCCTCGAGGGACAGTCGGGGTCGGGGATCCGGAGCCATTGCGCGGGGTCGATGGTAATACTGCGCATCGTGCTGCACCTGCGAATCACGCTTGCCACTGCACCGCCCGATGGCGGTCCCTCCAGCGGCGCCGTGAGCGCTGTCGCGATGGCGGTCATCCTCACGGTCGCGGTCGTCGGGGCAATCATGCTCGCGGTGGCGGCACGCCGGGCTGCGACGGGCGGGCGCGACTCCGGCCACAGCCTCCGTCCGTACGTCGACCGCTCGCGGAAGGCGGGCGGGCCGCCCACCGACGCATGGAGCGAGGCTGGTCGGCGCATGCCGGTGCCGCCGCGCGAGAAGGAGGACCGAACATGAGCGCGCGGCGTCCGCATGCTGTGGTGACGGGCGGGTCTGGCCGTGTGGGACGCGCGATCGCGCGTTCCCTCGCGCGGGCAGGGCTCGATGTGGCGGTGACGTGGCGGAAAGATGAGGCGGGAGCCGCGATGACCGTCGCGATGTGCGCCGAGGAGTCCGTGGCGTCGCCTCATGGCCATGCGTCGGCGCACCGCTCGGTGTCGCTTGACCTCATGGATCTTGATGCGGTCCGGCGAGTCGGCACGGAGCTCAGTGGCTGGGGCGTCGATGTGCTCGTGCACAACGCGAGCGTGTACCAGCCACAGCCGCTGGGCGAGATCACCGCCGAGCATGTCGAGCGGCACCTTCGGGTGCACGTGACTGCGCCAATGCTGCTCGTCCAGGCGCTGCACGGGTCGCTGCGGCAGAGCGCGCTGCCAGGCCGCGGTGCAGTCGTTTGCATGACGGACATGCACCTTGAGGGAAGGCCCTATGCCGCGCACGCTGCGTACTTCGCGAGCAAGGCCGGTCTCGATGCGCTGGTGAGGTGCCTCGCCGTGGAGATGGCGCCCGACGTGCGCGTCAATGCGGTGGCGCCGGGCGTGGTGGCGTGGCCTGAAGGTGCGCCGCAGGACATGCGCCAGAGGTACGAGTCGCGCATCCCGCTCGGTCGGCCGGGAACTCCCGAGGATGCGGCGGAGTGCGTGCGATGGCTCGCGCTCGATGCGCACTACGTCACCGGCGAGTCGATCAGGCTCGACGGCGGACGCTGGCTGCGGTAGCGGCACGTGCGGCGGTGACGGCGCCGCTCAGTCGCCGGTCATCCGGCGGCCGGCTGCATGAGATCTGTCACTTCGCGCCCTGTGACCGCGATGGCCGGGGCCTCCGCGGAAGCCCCGCGGCCGTGGTGCGCCAGCTGCGCGCCTGCTCCGCATCGCCCGCGATGTCCCACCACCGAGCGGCCTCGAGCGCCGCATGGCGCGTGCCGGCTGGGGACTGGGCAAGCTCCTCCCATGCGCGTGCCGCGTCGGCAGGGTGCCCAAGCGCCTCATGGCAGAGCGCGATCTCTGTCACTGCCTCTGGCGCGAGTCGTCTCTCGGGCTCGAGCGCGAGCATGAGCGAGAGCGCGTCAGCGGTGCGGCCGCTCGCGCGGAGCGCCTGGCTCTCTGCGACGCGCAGCGACAGGTCCTCGGTCCCGAGCGCACGTGCGCGCTGCGCAAGCTCCAGCGCACGCTCTGGGTCCGACGAGCGGATCGCGCACGCGGAGAGTCCTGCAAGCGGCCAAGGCGAGTCCGGCGCGAGGGACGCCGCCCGCGAGAAGGCGAGTTCCGCCTCGGCGATTCGGCCCTCGCGTGCGAGGGCGAACCCAAGGAAGATCCTCAGCTGCACTGACGCGGCATCAAGCTCGAGCGCGCGCCGGTAGAGGTCGATGCAGCGCGCTGCCTCGCCAGCCTGGTCCGTCGCCATCGCCGCGCGCGCGGCGAGCGCCGCATCGGCCGGCGAGGCCACCGACGCACGGCGGTACGCATCCGCCGCCGCCATGAGTGCGGTCGCCGCAACCTCGTCCTGCGCCGCATCCTCGGCGCGCAGCAGCTCGCACCGCGCAAGGATGTCGAGCGCCGCCGCATGCTCGCCCCGCTCGAGAAGCCGCGTCACGATGGCGTGCGCGCTCGCGGGATCCCCCGAGCTCACGTAGCGCTCGGCCGCCTCAAGCGCCGTGCGATCCGCATCGGCGTCGCGGCGCTCGGCCGCTTCGCTCGGCGGGTCCGGCGTCGGCGCGTCGGATGGATCCCCGCACGCGCACAGCGCAGCGCTCATGCAGAGGCACGCCACCGCGCGCCGTCCGCCTCGTGCATGCGGCAATCGTCGGTAGACTTCGGAGCCCATGGCTGAAAGGTCGCTCGCCAAAGCGTACTCGCCGCGCGAGCACGAGCCCGCATGCCTCGAACGCTGGACGCTCGAGCGCTGCTTCCACGCCGAGCCTGGCGATCCCGGCGCGCCGTACTCGGTCTTCATCCCGCCTCCCAACGTGACGGCCGCGCTGCACCTCGGGCACGCGCTCAACAACACGCTGCAGGATGTGCTCGTGCGCGTCGCGCGCATGCGGGGGGCAAACGCGATGTGGATGCCGGGCACGGACCACGCAGGCATCGCCACGCAGACCGTCGTCGAGAAGAGGCTGCTTCAGCAGGGGATCCGCCGCACCGACCTGCCGCGCGAGGCATTTGTCGCGAAGGTCCAGGAGTGGAAGGACGAGTACGAGGCGGTCATCCTCGACCAGCTCCGCGCGATGGGAGCCTCGTGCGACTACGACCGCGTCCGGTTCACGATGGACCCGGTGTGCACCGCAGCCGTGCGCGAGGCCTTCTTCAGGCTCTTCAGCGACGGGCTCATCTACCGCGGCAAGCGCCTCGTGAACTGGGACCCGGTGAGCCAGACGGCGCTCGCCGACGACGAGGTGGAGATGGAGGAGGTGGACGGCCACTTCTGGTATCTCCGCTACCCGCTTGAGGACGGTTCGGGCCACATCACGGTGGCGACGACGCGGCCCGAGACGATGCTCGGCGACACCGGTGTGGCCGTCAATCCGAAGGACCCCCGTGCGGCTGCGCTGCGCGGCAAGCGCGTGCGGCTGCCGATCGTGGGCCGCGTGATCCCGATCGTCGAGGACGACTACGTGGTGATGCCCGTGTCGCTCGGCGGAGATCCTTCCGACGCGAAGGCGCAGTTCGCGTCGGGGTTCCTCAAGGTCACGCCCGCGCATGACGCCAACGACTGGGAGATCGGTGTGCGTCACGGCCTCGCAGCCGTGAACGTGATGGCGCCAGACGCGTCGATCAGCGACCGTCACGGGTGGGCTGACGTGTCGGCCGACGCTCGTGCCTTTGTCGGGATGTCACGGGAGGCGGCGCGCACCGCAATCGTCGACTGGTTCCGCGCGAACGGCCTGCTCGAGGACGCCAAGCCCTACCGGCACAGTGTCGGACACAGCTACCGCTCGCATGTGCCCGTCGAGCCATACCTCTCCGACCAGTGGTACGTGCGCGTCACGGACGACAGGCTGCGCGGCGCGGCGCTCCGCGCGATGGCGCCCGAGCAGGTCGATGGCGCGCTGCCTGCGAGCGTCGCCGCGCTGCCCTCACGCGAGGGCGACGGCGAGCTCCGCTTCTTCCCGCCGCGCTACGCGCGCACCTTCCAGCAGTGGCACGAGGGCATCAGAGACTGGTGCATCTCGAGGCAGCTCTGGTGGGGCCACCGAATCCCCGTGTGGTCACGAGCGGTCACCGTGGATGCTCAGGGAAGCGGACTGTCCGCGTCGGCCCTGCAGGCGCTCGATGCTGCCACCGCAGCCGGTGCAGCATCGGGCCTGGCGATCCGCGCCAATCGGGTGTCCGATGGCGCTGCGGTGGAGTGCGCGGGGGGCGTGGACTCGGCGCTGCGTGCCGCAGGCCCTGGCGACTACACCATCCACGCATGCGCGCGCGACGATGGCGCCGGCGCGGCACTCGAGGCGCACGGCTTCGTGCGCGACCCCGACGTGCTCGACACCTGGTTCTCGTCGGCGCTGTGGCCGATGTCCACGCTCGGCTGGCCGGAGCCGGGCCGTTTCGGGATGGATGGCCTGCTCGGCAGGTGGAACCCGAGCGCTGTGCTGTCCACGGCGCGCGAGATCATCACGCTGTGGGTCAGCCGCATGGTGATGATGAACCGCTACCTGCTCGGAGGTCGGGTGCCCTTCAGGCACGTGTTCATCCACAGCATCGTCCAGGACGGCTACGGGCAGAAGATGTCCAAGAGCCTCGGCAACGGCGTCGACCCTCGCGACATCATCGCCACGCATGGCGCCGATGCGCTGCGGTTCTGCCTGGTGCAGATGTCGACCGGCACGCAGGACGTGAGGCTGCCCGTCGACGTGCTCTGCCCGTTCACCGGCGAGGCGTTCACGCCCAAGACGGTCACCACATCCTCAGGGCACACCGTCGCGGCTCCGGTCCAGGCGTGCCCCAAGGATCCCGCGAAGCAGATGGTCACCGCATTCGGCGCATCGAGCGGCCAGGCGATGCCCAGCGACGGCATGCCGCTCGCGCGAAACACATCGGCGCGCTTTGACATCGGCCGAAACTTCGCGAACAAGATGTGGAACGCCACGCGATTCGCGCTCGCGCAGTTCCCCGAGGGTGGCGACCCGGTCGAGGGCGCCGTGCGCCCCGAGCGTCTCGTCGACCGGTGGATGCTCGCGACGTTCGCGCGCGCCTCGCGCGCGGTGGACGAGTCGGTGGACGGCTACCAGTTCAACGCCTGCGCCGAGGCGCTCTACAACCTGGTGTGGCGCGACTTCTGCGACTGGTACCTCGAGGCGATCAAGCCAACGGTCAAGTCCGATGCGGTGCAGCGCGCGGTGCTGCGCTCAGTGCTCAACGGCTCGATGCGACTGATGCATCCCGTGATGCCGTTCGTGACCGAGGCGCTGTGGCCTTGGGTGCAGGGGATCGCAGGCACGCCTGTCGCGGGGCTCCGCCTCGAGCCGTCGGCCACACTGGCCCGTGCGGCTTGGCCTGCCGTCGATGCAAGCCTTGACGATGCGGATGCTCTGGCACGCTTCTCGCGCGTGCAGGCCCTCGTGCTCGCGATCCGCAATGTGCGCGGCGAGCGGGGGGTGGAGGTCAAGCGACGCATCACGCTGCATGCGCCCGCGGCGACATCCGCCATCGTGCAAGATGGTGCGGGCGTGGTCGAGACGCTGGCCGGCCTCGCAGGGGTCGTGACGCTCGACCTGGCATCGCGACCCGCCGACGCTGTGCCTGTCGCCTTCGAGGGCGAGGAGTTCTGGCTTTCGGGACTCGTCGATGCCGTCGACTCCGCGGCCGAGCGCCAGAGACTGGCCAAGACCATCGCTGACCGGGAGCGCATCGCGGCGGGCTACCGCGCGAAGCTCTCGAACCCGGGCTACCTCGCCAAGGCGAAGCCCGAGCTGGTCGAGGAGACCCGGAGCCTCCTGGCCAAGGCTGAGGCCGACATCGCCGCCGCCCGCAAGGCGAGCGAGGCGCTTTCGGGAACCTGAACCGCCCAATCCGCCTCAGAAGTGGATCTCTCCGCGTGCCTGTGCCCGATTCCGGGCGTAGCCTGTACGCAGAACGTGATGCTGGCGCGGTCCACCCCAACGCCTCGACACGCCGCGCGTGCGCTCCTCACTTCGGTGGCGCTCGCCATTGCCGCCCTAACCGGCTGCCGATCGAGCCCGCCGACGGATGACCCGCGCGCTATGCCCGAGTCGCCAGAGCCTGCGCGCGCGGGAAGCGTGACCCGTGCGCCGACCGCAGCGCCCGAACCTGTCGAGATGGTCCCCAAGGGTGCGGTCGTGCGCGCCATCGAGCCATGGCGCAGCACCACCCGCGAGGGCGAGCGCATCATCACGCCAAGCTTCCGCATCCACACCACGATGCGCAGCGAGGAGTTCAAGCGCCTCATGGCGATCTTCTCCGAGCGCGCGATGGCGCACTGGACTACGGCACTTGCGACGCTTCCTGCCCCCGACCGCCCGCTCGACACCTATGTGTTCGGCTCGCGCGACGAGTGGGCCGCGCACACCCGGATGAAGCTCGGCACCGAGGCCGGCGCGTACCTCGCTCTGGGCCGTGGCGGCTACACCTCCAACGCGGAGGCGATCCTCTACGACATCGGCCCCGGCGACACGCTCACCATCCTGGCGCACGAGGGGTGGCACCAGTTCACGCAGTCCCTCTTCAAGCAGGAGCTGCCGCCGTGGCTTGAGGAGGGGATCGCGGCCTACATGGAGGGGCATCGCATCTCGCCCGAGAGCGGGGAGCCTGTCTTCACGCCCTGGCGCAACTTCGAGCGATTCGGCGAGCTTCGCGACGCGGTGCGCCGAGGCCGCACGGTGCCCATCGACCAGATCCTCGATTCCACCGCGCAGGAGTACCTCGCGGATGGCCGCGACCGGCTGCTGACCTACTACGCGCAGGTGTGGGCGCTCGTGCACTACCTCCGGGAGGGCGAGGACGGCGCGTACGGGTCCGGCCTCTCGCGGCTGCTCGCGGACTGCATCGCGGGCCGCGTGTCCGACACGCTGCGCAGCGCACCGATGCCGCAGGACGAGGCGCGTGCGCTCGACCGTGCGCTGCGGCGCGGCACCCGTCTGGTGCCCGGCCGCTACTGGATCCGCGCCTACTTCACGCCTGACCTCGAGCGCTTCGCATCCGGCTACCGAAGCTTCGTGGATGACATCGTCGCACGAGGATCTGGCGATGCGATCTGGCGCGGCCGCAGCCCGGTGCTCGCGCGCCGCGCCGCGGGGGCCAAGTCCGCGCCCGGCGCTGGCGCAAGTGCGGCCTCAAGTGACGCGGCCGCGGCGGCCGCCGTCGCGCCGCCGGTGCCGGCGCCTCCGCCCGCCGATCAGTCGCCGCGCAGGTAGCGCGCGAGGAACTCGCACCCGCGCGACTTCGCGTCGTGCGACATCTGCCCAAAGCCCACGTGCTCCGCGACGGCGCCGGTGCGCTCGTAGGTGTGCATCACGACCCTCTCGGGATGCGCGCTCCTTGCGCGCAGGGCACCCACAAACCGCTCGGTGCCGGCCTGCGGCATCCACTCGTCGTGGCGCGCATGCAGCGCCATGAAGGGGATGTCGCGCCAGCCCTCAAGGTGCGTCATCGGGTCAATCCGCTGCGCGATGGCCGCGTCATGGATCGGCATCCCTGCGAGCGACGCGAAGTCGCCGGTCGAGCACTCGATGAGCGCGCAGCGAAACGGGTGCGGCGAGCAGAGCCGCACGCACGAGGCCATCCCGCCGGCGGACATCCCGCCCACCGCGAGGCGTGACGTGTCGACGATCCCCATCGCACCTGCGTCGGCCACAACAGCGTCGATCTCGCCGGACATCTGCTCGATCATCGCCATCGCGCATGCCGGCGCCTGCATCGCGAGGTCCTCGCGCTGGCCGTGGCCCGGAAGGTCAAGCGCGATGCTCGCGATGCCCTCACGCGCGAGCCTCAGGTATCGCCCCGGATCGAGCTCCTTGTTCGCCGTTCGTCCGTGCATCCAGATGAGGGTGGGCAGCGGCCCAGGGATCGGCGCCGACGCATCGGACGGATCGGCATCGCGCGCCGGATGGACCACAACCGCGGGCACGCCGCCGAACGCTGTCCACCAGCTCATGCGCAGAAGGCTGCGCGGGAACTGTCCGGGCATCGTCACCACCGCATCATGCTCATGCGGCCTGCTCAGGGCCCGGTGTCCCCGGAGTGGGCGCGTAGAGCAGCACATGCTGCTCCCGCCCGTAGGAGCGGATCTCGGGACCCGAGAACCCTGCGATCGGAAGACCCTCGTCGCCCGGAAGCTCCGGAAGCCGCAGCACCAGGAACGACGTTGGCGCCATCACCGCGCGAAGCCGTGCGCACTGCTCGGTGATCCGCGCCATGCCTTCAGGCGTGCGCGCGACCTCAAACGGCGGATCAATGAACACGACATCCACAGGGGACGGGGCGAGCCCGATCACGCCAGGCCCAAGCGCATCGGCCTGCACCGCGTTGACGCGGTCGCCGACGCCAAGGATCGCGATGTTGGCGCGCAGGAAGTCGAACACCTGGCGCTCCTGCTCCACGCACACCACCCGGCCCGCGCCGCGGCTGGCAGCCTCGATGCCCATGGTGCCGGGCCCCGAGAAGAGGTCGAGCACGCGCGTGTCGTCGAACCATCCGCGAAGCACATTGAAGATCGCCTCCTTGGTCCGTGCGCCCATCGGTCGCGTGACGTGTCCGGGCGGTGCCTGCAGCATCCGCGACCTCAGCGAACCTCCAAGGATCTTCAGCATGGGCGTCGATCGTAGGCATCGGTGGCGTGGCTGTGCGATACCGTGCACTCATGCTCATGGACCTCCTCTGCGCGATGGTGGTGGCAAGCCGGTTCTCGGCACCGGCCGAGGCTGCGCGCACCGCGGCGATCACGGAGGGCATCGCGCTCATCCTCAAGATGCAGGAAGGCGACGGCGCCTCGGAGTGGCCCTACGAGGGCGTGTACCGGGTGCGTGGAAGGATCCCCGAGGGCTACCGCGTTGGGGGCACCGCAATTGTCGCAGAGGCGCTCGTGCGCATGCCCGGCTACGCGAGCGATGCTGGCCGTCAGGCTGCAGTGAGGCGGGCCATCGAGTTCATCTGCGCGAAGACGTCGGAGCCGAGCCTCTCGATCGACACCTACTCAGGCGGATACGACGTGCGCGGATGGGGCGCCTGCTACGCGGCCCGCGCGCTGCTCGCGGCCCGTGCTTGCGGTGCCGTGCCGGAGGGGATGGATGCCCGGGTAGGCGAGACGCTGCGCTGGTACATCGACACGCTGCAGAGGCTTGAGATCCCGGAGACGGGCGGTTGGAACTATGCCCGCGAGCCGGGCGCCGAGACGCCCTCGCGCGCGAGCCCCTTCATGACCGCGCCGTGCCTGCAGGTGCTCTTCGAGGCTCGGGCGCAGGGGATCGCAGTCGACGAAGGCGTCGTGATGCGCGCCCTCGACGCGCTCGAGCGGTGCCGGACGCCCGAAGGGAACTTCGCGTACTCCGCATCGGCCCAGACCCGCGAGCCCCAGCGCTCGATGCCGGGCGCCACGGGCCGGATGGTCAGCGGCGAGATGGTGCTTCTGCTGGCAGGTCGCGGCAGCCCGGAACGGGTGGCAGCATCGATTGACGCCTTCGTGGCCTACTGGCAGGAGCTCGAGCGGCGCCGTGCCAAGACAGGCACCCACGTTCCGCCCTACGGCGTGGCGCCCTACTACTTCCAGTTCGCGCACTGGTACGCCGCGCAGGCGGCGGAGCTGCTTGAGGGCGCCCAGCGCGAGGAGTGCCGGCGAAAGGTGGCGGCGCTCATGTGGGCGACCCGGTCAGGCGATGGCACGTGGAACGACCGCGTCTTCCCGCGTTCGGCGGCGTTCGGCACGGCGACGGCCATGCTGGCGCTCGAGGCACCGAACATGCCGACGCCCGCGCGCTGGTCGCCGCCCGACTCCGCCGACGGATCCCGCGAGCCGGACTGACTGCGAACTTCGCGCAAGTCTCTTCACTTGACTCGCGTGCGGAGTACACTTGTCACTTCACTCGCGGCAAAGGGCCCTGGTGGGAACGCCAGCCGCGAGCCTCTCCGACACCACGATGAGCACAACCCAGTCTTCGGCATCACAGGCCGCCTCAGCCAGCCGTCCCGCGCCCGCCCAGGGCACGCCGGCCAACGGAGCTTCCTCAGGCGACCCGTCGCGCGCACGCGCGCCGCGCTCGACGCTTGACTCCGCGTGGACGATCGACGACTCCGCGGACATCTACCAGACCCGCCTCTGGGGCAAGGGCTTCTTCGACATCAACTCGAAGGGCCATGTGGTGGTTCGGCCGACGCGCACGCCGGGCCGTGAGGTCGACCTTCACGAGGTCGTGATGGGCATGCGCGAGCGCGGCCTGCGGACGCCTGTGCTCATCCACTTCAGCGACCTGCTCGAGCGGCGCCTCCAGGACATGCACGAGGCCTTCGGCGCGGCCATCAGGGAGAACGGCTACAAGGGCACCTACTGCGGCGTGTACCCCATCAAGGTCAACCAGCAGCGCCGCGTCGTCGAGGAAGTGCGCCGCTACGGCGGTCCGCTCGGCTTCGGGCTCGAGGTCGGCTCCAAGCCAGAGCTCCTCGCGGTGATGGGGATGACCTGCGACACGCCGGACCGCCTCATCATCTGCAACGGCTTCAAGGAGGAGAAGTACATCGCCTTCGTGACGCTCGCCGCGAAGCTCGGCCGCAACATCATCCCGGTGATCGAGAACATCACTGAGCTGCGGCTGATCCTCGAGTCGTCCGAGCAGTACGGCGTGAGGCCGAAGATCGGCGTGCGCGTCAACCTGTCGACGCCAGGCGCGGGCCGCTGGCGCCATTCCTCCGGCGCGAAGGCCAAGTTCGGCCTCTCGCTGACCGAGGTGCTCGAGGTCTTCGGCATCCTGAAGGAGCGCGGCATGCAGGACTGCCTGCAGCTCCTGCACTGCCACATGGGAAGCCAGATTCATGACATCCGGCAGGTGAACGCCGGAGTCAACGAGCTCGCGCGCATCTACACGGAGCTCGCGCTCATGGGCGCGGGCATGAAGTACCTCGACGTCGGCGGCGGCCTCGGCATCGACTACGACGGAAGCCAGACGAGCTTCGAGTTCAGCACCAACTACACGCTGCCCGAGTACGCCAGCTCAGTGGTCTACAAGGTCATGTCGGTGTGCGACGAGGAGGGCGTGCCGCACCCGACGATCGTCACAGAGTCCGGGCGCGCGATGGTCGCGCAGCAGTCGGTGCTCATCTTCGACACGCTCGGCGCGAACAGGCCCGACCGTCACCACCCGCCGGCGAGCCTTCCGGCCGTGCCCGAGGGTGCCGAGCCGCTGCCGCGTCCGCTCGTGGACCTGTGGGACACGTGGCGCAGCGTCAGCGACCGGCGTCTTGTGGAGCAGTACCACGATGCCTTGGAGGCGCGCGACGAGGCGCTCCGGCTCTTCTCCGTCGGCTACATGACGCTCGCGCACCGTGCGCTCGTGGAGCAGCTGTTCTGGGCCACGTGCGCGAAGATCCGCGACCGCGCGCGGGAGCTCGGCGACGAGGCGCCCGAGGAGCTCGGCGACCTCGAGTCCGCGCTCTCGGACACCTACTTCTGCAACCTGAGCATCTTCCAGAGCCTCCCGGACATCTGGGCGATCCACCAGCTCTTCCCGATCATGCCGATCCACAGGCTCGACGAGCGCCCCACGCGCAAGGCGACGCTTGCGGACATCACCTGCGACAGCGACGGCAAGATCGACCGATTCGTGGACGACCACGACATCAAGCGCTTCGTCGAGCTGCACGACACGCAGGAGGGCGAGCCCTACTTCATCGGCGCATTCCTCGTGGGCGCGTACCAGGAGACGCTCGGCGACCTCCACAACCTCTTCGGCGACACGCACGTCGCGCACGTCAAGCTCGACGAGCACGGCCAGTGGTGGATCGACGAGATCGTCGAGGGCGACTCGGTGCGCGAGGTGCTGCAGTACGTGCAGTTCGACGCCAGCCGCCTTGCGGCCGAGATCCGCCGCGAGTGCGAGCGTGCGGTCCGCCAGCGGCAGATGACCGTCGGCGAGAGCCAGGCTCTTGTGCGCGCGTACGAGCGCGGCCTCGCGGGCTACACCTACCTCGAAGTGGGCGAGTGACGGCTGCGCCAGGGGGGTGCGCAAGACGCGGCCGCTCCGCGCGGCTCCAGCCGGCGTGAGCTCCTGGCGATCAGGGCGCGTGCGGAGGCCGGAACGCCAGCCTCGCGGCGCTCACGTCCGCATGGCAGTCGAAGACCCGGTCAAGCCGGGAGATGCGCACCACCTGCATGAGCGTGCCGCGCAGGCCGGCGACCTTCACGTCGCCTCCCACCTTGCGCATGCGGTGGTGCAGCAGGAGGATCGATGCGAGCCCGGTGCTCGAGAGCACCTCGAGCTTCGAGCAGTCCAGGATCACCTTGCTGATGCCGCCCTTGAGGAGCGACTGCACGGAGTCGGCGAGCTGACCCGCAGTGCTCGAGTTGAGGCCGCCATCCGCGACCACTGTCATGATGTCGCCGTCGATCTCGCTGACGTAGGTCTCCATCGCTATCCCTCCGTGACCCGCATCGTGATGAGGTCCTGCACGTCGACGAGGCCCATCGGGTGCCCGGCGGCATCCACCACCGGGATCTCGTCGAGCCGGC
Source organism: uncultured Isosphaeraceae bacterium (assembly GCA_964555705.1). Classification (GTDB taxonomy): domain Bacteria; phylum Planctomycetota; class Phycisphaerae; order Phycisphaerales; family SM1A02; genus ZLKRG44. Next base: position 34,269 of record CAZKTN010000021.1, read on the forward strand.
GCTCGCGCACGAGGCGCACCGCATCGCGCACCAGCGCATCCGAAGGAAGCGTGCACGGGTGCCTCGTCATCACGCTGGCGATCGGCTGCTGCAGCACGGCCACGCCGTGCGAGTTCAGGTTCCTTCGCAGGTCGCCGTCGGTGAAGATGCCCGAGAGCCTGCCCTGCGCATCGACAAGCATCAGCGCGCCCGCGCGGCGGCCCTCGCCGGCTGCGGCAAGCGCCTGCTGCACCGAGCACGTGTCCGCGACCACGGGCAGGTTGTCGCCGACCCTGAAGCGGAGCACCTCGGTGATGCCCTTGAGTCCTGCGCCAAGCAGGCCGCCGGGGTGGCGGCGCCGGAAGTCGTCATGCGTGAACTCGCGGCGGCGCGAGACGGCAAGCGCGAGCGCATCGCCCACTGCGAGCATCGCGGCCGTGGACGCGGTGGGCGCGAGCCTTAGCGGGCACGCCTCCACAATGTCCCCGAGCGCCAGGTGGGCATCGCACGCCTTCGCGAGGCTTGTGTCGCTGCGGCAGGAGATGCCGATCCGGCGCACACCGTCGGCCTTGAGGATCAGCGCGAGGTTGACGACCTCCTCGGTCTCGCCGCTGTAGGAGAGCAGCAGGGCGGCATCCTCGCGGCGAATCCTGCCAAGGTCCCCGTGCACCGCTTCCGCCGGATGGACCACATGCGAGGGCTGCCCGAGGCTGGCCATCGTGGCCGAGATCTTTGCGCCCACGAGCCCGCTCTTGCCCATGCCGGCGACAACCACCAGCCCCGTGCATCCGCTGAGCAGCTCCACGGCGCGGGTCCAGTCCTCCGCGGTGCGCGAATCCTGGCGGACCCGCTCGGCGATCGAGCTGATGCTCGAGGCCTCGGCCTCGAGGGCCTCGGCGATGAAGCGGGTCTCCTCGTTGGCCGCGACGGGCATGCGAGGCAGGGTACCGGATACCTTCCGGCGATGCCCCTGCAGGATGACTACGAGGTGCGCCTGTCGAGCTTCCAGGGTCCGCTGGACCTGCTGCTTTTCCTGGTGCGGCGCGCCGAGGTCGACATCCGTGACATCCCGATCCACACGATCGCCGAGCAGTACTTCGCGTTCCTCAAGCAGATCGACCGAATCGATGTCGACCTTGCGGGAGAGTTCCTCGTGATGGCGGCGACGCTTGTCGAGATCAAGAGCCGCACGCTCGCGCCGCGGCAGGTGGGCGATGGCTCGGACGACTCGCCGACCGACGCGCTCGATGCCGCCGACCCGCGCTTCGAGCTCGTGCGCCAGCTGCTCTCGTACCAGCGCTACCGCACCGCGGCCGAGTCGCTCGATGCGCTGCGGCACGAGAGTGCGCGGCGCTGGCCGGCCGGTGGCCATGGCGGCGACGTGGCCGACGACGCGGATGAGGAGGCCTCCATCGAGATCGAGGATGCTCACATCCTCGACCTTGTCGAGGCATTCGAGCGCATCATCGCGGCGGTGGACCTCACCCGCCTGGGCGACCACCGCGTCGAGTACGACGACACGCCCATCAGCCTGCACCAGGCCGACATCGTGGACAGGCTCGGGCGCGCGACGCGGCGGAGCCTCACGCTGCAGCAGGTGATGGAGGGCCGCACGCGCGGCGAGATGATCGGCCTCTTCCTGGCGCTGCTCGAGCTGGCACGCAACCAGCAGGTCGAGATCCGGCAGGATGATCCGGATGCGTCCGTCGAGATCGCGCTGCGCGAGATCCCGCTCGGCGCCGACGCGAATTCCCAAACCGAGCTGCAGCAACTGTCCGATACAGACGAGTCATGATGACCCGATCGATCCGCGCCAGGATGGCGCTCGTCGCTGCGTGTTCGGCCCTCGCGATGGCCGTTGGCGCCCAGCCTGCCCGCGCCGACCTCGGTGCCGAGATCTCCCGTGCGGTCTCCGCGACAGGCCTCAAGAAGGCGCGCATCGCCGTGAGCGTGCGGCGGGTCGACGCACCTGGCGACACGTCTGCGCGATCTCTGCCGCCAGTATCGATCCTCGCGGGAGAGCCGCTCGTGCCGGCCAGCAACATGAAGCTGGTCACGACGGGCGCTGCACTCCTGACGCTCGGTGCCGACTTCGCGTTCCGCACGAGGCTCTTGCTCGATGGCGACCGGCTCGTGATCGTGGGCGACGGCGACCCTGCCTTCGCCGACCCGGTGCTCCTGGCAGAGTCCGTGATGACGCTTCCCAACGGCACCGTGAAGCAGGGGATCACGGTGGAGGACCTGGTCGGCGCGTGGGTGCGCGCGGCGGCTGCGTCGGGCATCAGGTCGGTGCGCGAGGTGATCGCCGACGACCGCATCTTCGCGCGCGAGGGCCATCACCCGGTGTGGCCGCGCGACCAGCTCACCGAGTCGTACTGCACGCCGCCGAGCGGGCTCAACTTCCACGTCAATGCGCTGCGCATCTGGCCCAAGCACGTGGCTGGATCCGCGCCCGACCTCTCGCGCATGGAGCCCGCGATCCCAGGCCTGGAGATCCGCAACAGGGCATCGTCGCGCAGCCGCAAGAACGACAGGAACTCCATCTGGTTCGCAATCGATCCCGCCGACGGATCGCTCACCGCCCACGGCAACGTGAAGCAGTCGTATGCCGAGCCGGTCGAGGTGGCGCTTGCGGATCCGGCGTCAAGCCTTGCGCTGCTGCTCGCAGAGCGGCTGAAGTCGGCAGGCATCGCGGTGGGCGGCGCGCGATCGGCGGTTGCCGGCGATCCTGCCCCTGCGGGCCGCACCATAGGGCCGGTCATCGAGAGCCCGCTGTCGACCGTCATCACTCGGTGCAACGTGGACAGCCAGAACATGTATGCGGAGGCGCTGCTCAAGCGCATCGCGTTCGCGCGCACCGGGCAGCCCGGCAACTGGGCCGACGGGGCGCGCGCGGTCCACGAGACGGTCGCGCGCGTGATCGGCGCACAGCCGGCGTCGCCGTTCGCCGTCAGCGACGGCTCTGGCCTCTCGCGCGCCAACCGGGTGACGGCCGATGGCATGACCCGCTGGCTGGTGGCGCTCGCTGAGGATCCCGCGGCAGGGCGCATGTTCGCGGACAGCCTTGCCGTCAACGGCCGTACCGGCACGGTGCGCAAGCGGATGAACGACATCGATGCCGCGCATGCGGTCGTGCAGTGCAAGACCGGCTACATCGACGGCACCAGCTGCCTCTCGGGCTACGTCACTGCGCCGGATGGGCGTCGCTACGCGTTCAGCGTGCTTGCGAACGGGCTGACGGAGCCAGCGGCGGTGTCCAAGGCCAAGCAGCTGCAGGACCGCGTCGCGCGCATCCTTGCCGACGAGCTGCGCGAGCAGGCCCCGCGCGCTGCGATGGGCGGCTGATCAGCTTCCGCCGCCGACGCGCACGCGCGCGAAGGCGAGGATGCGGGTGCCCTTGGGGAGCAGCTCGCTGATGCGCTTCTTCTCGTCCCAGCAGTAGGGCTGGCCCACGAGCGTCAGCTCATCGATCATCTTGCGCACCTTGCCCTCGGCCATCTTCTCGACGATGGGGGCGGGCTTGCCGGTGGCCTCTGCCTCGGCTCGCGCCTGGGCCTTCTTCTCGGCGACGAGGGTCGCGGGAAGCCCGCTCTCGTCGACCGCCTGCGGAAGCTCGAGTGCGCCGGCGATGTGCTGGCAGATGCCCTTGGCGGTCTCGGCGTCAAGCTCGCCCTCGTACTGCATGAGCACGCCGAGCTTGCCGTCATGGTGCACGTACGAGCCGAAGTGCCCGCCGTGGTACACGACGCCGCGCCCGAACGAGATGTTCTCGCCGGTCTTGATGCGGATGTCGTCCACGCGCTTGGTGATCGCGTCGCTGGCGGTCGCCTCGCCCGCGGGCAGCGCGAGCGCCATCTTGGCCACGTCCTTCACCATCGCCACGAACTCGTCGTTGCGCGCGGTGAAGTCGGTCTCGGCGCGGACCTCCACGATGGCGGCCTTGCCGCCCTCGATCGCGACGGCCACAGCGCCCTGGCCCGCGGCGCGGTCCGAGCGGGAGTCCATCTTGTCCTTGAGCTTCTCGCGCAGCAGCGCCTCCGCCTTGGCCATGTCGCCGCCGGCGTCGGCCAGCGCGGTGCGGCAGTCGCCGAACCCGAGGCCAGTCTTCTGGCGCAGCGCCATCACGGTCTTCGCGTCAATGTTGACAGTGGTCATGTGGGATCCTCGGGTCGAGTGTTGCGGACTTCGTGAATCAGCCTGCTGAGGGCTCGGTGCCGGGGGCAGCGTCGGCGGCTCCCGCAGCCTCGCCGGCAGCGACCGGCTCGTCCATGCGGAACCGCGAGCGCATCGAGCGCTTGCGGGGAGCAGGGGCTTCCGATGCGTCGGCTTCGGCTGCGGCATCGGGTGCCGACGTCTGGCGCTGCGTCTTGCCCTCGTTCACGGCGGCGCAGAGCTCGCGCACGATGATGTCGATGGAGCGCATCGAGTCGTCGTTGCCGGGGATCGGGATGTCGGCGAAATCGGGGTCGCCGTCGGTGTCGATCAGGCACACCGTTGGGATGCCGAGGTTCTTCGCCTCGCGAAGCGCGTTGGTCTCGCGGTTGGTGTCGATCGCGACGATCGCGCCAGGCAGGCGGGTCATCGAGCGCACGCCGTTGAGGTTGCGGTGGATCTTCTTGAGCTCGCGCGCAAGCTGCGACTCCATCTTCTTGGAGTAGCTCTTGATCTCGCCGGTGGCGACCAGGCCCTCGAGCTCCTCGAGCCTCTTGAGGCGGTCACGCACGGTTCGGAAGTTGGTGAGCAGGCCGCCGAGCCAGCGCTCGGTGATGTACGGCATGCCGACAGCCGCGCAGTGCTGCTCGATTGCGCCGCGCGCCTGTCGCTTGGTGCCGACGAACAGCACGTCCTTGCCCGAGCCGACCGTGCGGCTGATGAACTTCTTCGCGAGCAGCACGCCCTTGACGGTCTCGCGGATGTCGATGATGTGGATCTGGTTCTTGATGCCGTGGATGTACGGCGCCATCTTCGGGTTCCAGTTCGAGCGGCGCTGCCCAAAGTGGATTCCGGCTTCGACGAGTTCGTTGACAAGTGACATGGTGGTTCCTTTCGGCCCCGCTTGGGCGGGGAGCGACACCGACGGGCGCGACCGATGGAGCCGAGGCTGGAGGCCTCGGCTGACGCACTCGTCCTTGAGGGCGCTTGGGGGTGGGCGTGGCCCGAACGGGCCCGTCCCTCTTGGCATGGCCTCGGCACGCGCCGCGGCCTGTTCTCCCGCTCGGCCCATCGTGCCGGGCGGGTCTCGCGGGGGCGGTGCGGCACAGCGCAGCCCCGCTCACGCGAGCCGAGCAATGTACCCCGGTCCCGGCGGGAGCCGCAAGTCCTCTGCGGTGAGTGGTTTGGATGCGGATTTTGGCCCTGAGACGCGAGCCCGATGCGGCGCCGCAGCGTGCCGTCCCTCATTAGGATCGCGCCCATGATCGAGAGCGTGTTCAAGGCGTACGACATCCGGGCGACCTATCCGGATCCGCTGAATGAGGACGTGGCGTGGCGGGTGGGGTTCGCGACGGCGCGGTACCTGCTCGAGCGTGCGGCCGCCGATGGCCACGACCACCCCATGATGCGGCACATCGTGGTCGGCCGCGACATGCGCACCCACTCGCCGTCGCTCGCATCCGCGCTCAAGCATGGGATGCGCGACTATGGCGCGCATGTGGTGGATATCGGGATGGTCGACACGCCGATGACGTACTTCGCGGTCAACCACATCGGCTGCGCCGGTGCGGTGCAGGTGACGGCAAGCCACAATCCCTCGCGCTACAACGGATTCAAGATCAGCCGGGTGCACGCGAAGCCGGTCGGCATGGGATCGGGACTCGAGCGGATCAGGGAGTGGGCAGTGGCTGCGCAGCGGCCCGCCGCGTCGCCCGCAGGCGGGCGCGAGGAATCGCGCGACCTGTGGCGCGAGTACCGCGACCACCTGCTGAGGCTCATGGCTCCGTCGCTGCTCGAGGGTTCGCGCACGCTGCGCGTGGCGGTGGACGCGAGCAACGGGATGGCGGGCACCGCGGTTCCCAAGCTCTTCGACGACGTGCCGGGGCTTCACATTGAGCGCATCAACTTCGACAACTCGACAGGGGAGTTCGTGCACGAGCCGAACCCGCTGGTGGAAGCGAACCTTGCTCAGGTGCGTGATGCGGTGCGGCGCGGCAAGGCAGATTTCGGCGTCTGCTTCGACGGCGACGCGGACCGCTGCGTCATCGTCGACGAGCGCGGAGAGCCCGTGGGCTGCGACCTGATCCTCGCGATGCTGGTGGGCGATGCGCTCAAGTCAGCTCCGGGCGCGGCGGTGGTGTACGACCTGCGCTCGTCGAGGTCCGTCGCGGAGGCGATCCAGGAGGCGGGTGGCGTGCCCGTCGAGAGCCGCGTCGGGCACGTGTTCATGAAGGCAAAGGTCGCAGAGACCGGTGCGCCGATCGGTGGCGAGCTCTCGGGGCACTTCTATTTCGCGGACATGTTCAACGCCGACAGCGGCGTACGGGCGTTTGTGTCAGTGGCAAGCGCGCTGGCGTCGCGTGCGCCGGGCACCACGCTGTCGTCGATGGTGGCGCCCTTCAGGCGCTACTCGCAGTCAGGCGAGATCAACTTCGAGTGCGCGGACAAGGCGGGTGCGATCGCGGCGCTGAAGGCGGCGTACCCGAAGGCGCGCGTGACCGAGCTCGATGGCGTGTCGCTCGATGCGGGCGAGTGGTGGTGCAATGTGCGCATGTCCAACACCGAGCCGCTGCTGAGGCTCAACCTCGAGGCGCGCGATGCGGCCACGGTGGATCGCCAGGTGAAGGCGCTCGAGCCGATCCTCGG
>CAZKTN010000022.1:0-40449 GCA_964555705.1 uncultured Isosphaeraceae bacterium
GGTCAGTCGCGGATCACATCGATGTACGGCTCCGCGCGAAGCGGGGCGCACCGCCCCAGCGTTCAGCGCTGCTTGCCGCGGGCGTCGCGTGCATCGTGACGCTCGTGAATTGGCGCGTGGGCGTCCGGCTCGATCACGCGCAGCAGGTCGGCAGCGGCGCTGGGCCTGTCGTCGCATGGATGGTGGTGCTCGCGCCGGGTGCGGCGGCGTGGATGGCGGGGTGCCTCACGCGGTCCTTCGGCATCGGACTGGCATGCGGTCTAGGCGTGGTGTCCGCCGCGATGGCCTGGGCCATCGTGACATAGCCGGGCCGCGCGCTCAGCTGTTCTGCCCGAGCGCGATCAGCCTCAGGAACTCCTCGCGCGTCGCAAGATTCTCGAGGAACACGCCTGTGAGTCGGCTCGTGGTCGTCCACGCACGGGGCTGGTGCACGCCGCGGTAGCACATGCAGAAGTGCCGAGCCTGGATCACGACGGCTACGCCGAGCGGCTGCAGGTGCTCCTGGATGGCGTTTGCGATCTGGGCGGTGAGCTTCTCCTGCACCTGAAGGCGCTTGGAGTAGATCTCCACCACCTTCGCAAGCTTCGAAAGGCCGACGACCTTGCCATCGGGGATGTAGGCCACGTGCGCCTTCCCCACGAAGGGCACCATGTGGTGCTCGCAGTGGCTCTGGAGGTCGATGTCCGTAAGCAGCACCATCTGGTCGTACCCCTCGACCTCCTTGAAGGTGCGCCCGAGGCTCTCGGCGGGGTCCATCGAGTATCCCCTGAAGTGCTCGTGCATCGCCTTCACGACGCGCTTTGGGGTGTCGAGAAGGCCTTCTCGGTCAGGATCCTCGCCAATAAAGCTCAGCAGGGCGCGCACATGCCCCATCGCCGCCTTCATTGCCTCGGGATTTTGCTCCGGATGCTGCATGGGGCAACGATCATACGCTATGTCCCTCATCAGGTCACGGCGCACTGTCGATTCAGGCGCGCGTCATGGCTCCAGCACACACGGCGTACGCGCCGAGGAGAACCCAATGTCCATTCAGGCAGTCGCAAAAGGCCGTCGCTCGCTCGTCACGATCGGTGTCGGCGCCTTGGTGGTGGTTGCCGCCGTTGTGCTTGCGGTGGTGCTCTCGATCGACTTCACCGCTGCGCGCGTGATCTCCTCGCAGGGGACGTCGGTCCTCGGCGCCAAGACCTCGGTGGGGGGTGCGCACATCGCGCTCCTCGGCGGCACGAGCAGCGTCAGCGGGCTTCGCGTCGCGCAGCCTGAGGGCTTCGGCGAGGGCGACATGCTCTCGCTTGACCGCACATCGGTCACTGTGCGACTGCCCGCGCTGCTGGGCGAGCGCATCGAGATCGATGAGGTCGCGCTTACGGGGCTCGCTGTGGCGCTTGTGAGCAAGGACGGGAAGATCAACCTTCAGGCTGTGGCCGACAACGTGCAGAAGTCGATGTCCGACACGACGGAGAAGCCAGCGCCCGCCAAGGAGAAGCCTGGCAAGGAAGTGCTGATCCGAAAGCTTGTGGTCAGCGACATTGACGTCACGGCGACAGGCATGGGCATGACGGTCACCGGCAACCCGGTGAAGGTACGCATCCCGAACATCACGCTCGAGAACGTCAGCAGCACGAACGCCGAGGAGTCGATTACCTCGGAGATCACGAGTCAGGTGCTGCAGTCGGTGGTCGCCGGCGTGCTCAAGTCCAATGTCGAGGGCCTGAGCGATACGGCCCTCGCGGGCCTGAACGCCGCGGGCGGAACGCTCAGCACGGCGATCGAGAAGTTCGGCGAGACTGCCAAGGAGACTGCGGCAAAGCTTGCCGAGAGCCTCAAGGAGACGACGAAGGGACTCGGTGGCGCTGGTGGCGAGATCAAGAAGGACCTCGATGGCGTTGGCAAGGGTCTTCAGGGGATCTTCGGCGGCAAGACCGGACCCGCCGGCTCATCAAACTGAGGCGGTCACGGCGCCGTCGTGCGCCACAGCCAAGCGCGCAAGCCTCCGGTCGGCAGTGGTCGCGCGCTGATGCGCTAGCGCGCGGTGCGGCGTCGCGTGCCGGTTGGCATGAACCAGTGCCTCCACCAGTTGAGGTACTCGTGGAGCCGGTGGAGGCGAAGGTCTGGTGGGCCCATGCGGCTGAGGCCATGGCTCGCCTCGGTGGGATAGCGCACGAACCTGCACGGCACATGCTGCGTGACGAGCGCCGCGTGCACCTGCTCGCCCTGCTCGATGTTGCAGCGCAGGTCTCCGGCGCTGTGGATGATCAGCATCGGGGTGCGCACGCCCCTCATATGCGCGATCGGTGACGCGCGCCACAGTTCATCCGGACGCTGCCATGGCATGCCGCGCCAGTACTCGCCCGGAATCTCGGGGTAGTCGCTGTTGCCCGCATGGCTGATGAGGTTCGACACGCAGCGGTCGGTGATCGCCGCACGGAACCTCCGGTCATGCGCGACGGCCCAGTTGGTCATGTAGCCGCCGTAGGAGCCGCCCATGATGCCCATGCGGGTCGCGTCGGTGTTCGCGTCCCGGCGCATCGCGTCCGCGACCGCCTTGACGTCAGTCCAGTCGCTAGTGCCCCACGCTCCGCGGATCGCAGCGCAGTGCGCGCGGCCGTAGCCCTTGGATCCGCGCGGATTGGGGTACCAGATCGAGTGTCCGGCCGCAGCCATCACCTGCAGCTCGTGGAAGAAGACGTTGCCGTACTGCGCGTGGGGACCGCCGTGGATCGAGAGGATCGCGGGGTGGCGCTTGGGTGCGCGAGCGGCGACAGGGGGGCGCATGACCCAGCAGTGCACGATGGTGCCGTCGCGCGTGCGGATCCAGCGTTCCTCAGGCATGGAGAGGTCGAGCTCGTCGAGGAGCGCGTCGTTGAGGGTCGTGAGTGCGCGCACCGGGAACTCGACGCCGTCCACTGTGGCGACCGCGATCTCCGGCGGCTCGCACGGCGATGTGCGCACCACCGCGAGGTGCTGGCCGTCACGCGAGAGCGCAGATGCCGAGAACGAGTGCTCGGCGCCGCGCGGCGTGTGGAGCCGCACACGCAGCTCGCCGCGGCGCATGGCGCGTCCGGTGAGCGCCGCGTCAACGTCGATGCTGGCGATGTGCCCGGATCCGTTCCATCCGATGCGCGCCAGGACGCTGTTGCCGTCGGGCATCCACACGAATGCGGGCGCGAACGACGCATCGGTCGTGTCGCCGAGCGTCGCCGCCATCAGGCAGACATCCGAGCCTGCCGTGGCGCACTCGACGACACCGGTGGTGAGGTCGAGCGCCCACAGCTCCAGGTTCTCCGGCGAGTAGAGGCCCTCGTGGCCGTTGCGTCCGGCCCATGCGATGCGTGAGCCATCAGGGCTCCACGCGACCGCAGTCTTCGGCCCCTCGGGCAGGCCTCGCAGCTCGATGTCACGCTCAAGCCGAACTCCGCGATCGCCGATCCCGAGGATCCTCAGCTCGCTTCGCGCGGGCTCGAGCAGGGCCTTTGGGGAGCGGTTTGTCGAGATGACGATCGCCGTGCCGTCGGGCGACCAGTCGAAGCTGAAGGTGCCCATCGTGTCCTTCGCGTCGATCACGCCGACTGCACCGGTCCTCAGGTCAAGCACATGGAGCGCAAAGCGTGCGCGGCCGAAGTAGCCGTCACCGTCGAGCCGGTACCACGGGTCGGTGACCTCCAGAGGCGGTGTCGACCGGTGCTGGCGAGCTCGCGCCTTTGCGGCGTCGGCGGTTCGCTCGTGCGGGGTCGCGCGGAATGCAAACGCGATGCGCATGCCATCGGGAGACCAGCGGACATCGCCGAACTTTCCCTCGGGAAGCCGCGTGATCGCGCGAGGCTTGGGGGCCCGTGCGCCGGTCGGCACACGCATGAGCATGAGCTGGGGATGTCCGGGACTCGCGGCACGCACGAAGGAGAGCGACGATCCGTCGGGTGACCAGCGCGGTGTCGAGTCTCGCGGTCCCTCAGTCAGGTGCCGAGTCGCCGTGCGCGACCCGGTGCCGATGACGGCAATGCGCGTCGCGTACGTCGAGGCCGTGTCCGTGCGGCGCACCGTGAACAGCACCTTTGTGCCATCGGGCGACATCTGCGCCTCGCCGGGCACGGCGATGCGCAGCAGGTCCTCGGGGGTGATGCAGCGTCCGCGAGCGGGTCGCCGTGAAGCCTTGGCTGAGCGTGCTGTGCGGGCGGGACGTGAGGTGGACGTGGAGCGGCGCGGCATCCCGCGATCCTAAGTGCGCCGCGCATGTCGTGGGCGGACGGTTGCGCCTGCGGTTCAGCTGACGCTGGTTCGCCGCTCGCCGGCCTCGACGAAGGTCGCCGCCACCACGTCGCCCATCACATTGACGACAGTTCGGCCCATGTCCAGGATCCTGTCGACGCCGAGGATGATCGCCAGGCCCGCAGGAGGCACCCCGACCTGCGCCATCACGAGCATCAGAAGCGGCAGCGATCCGCCCGGGATTCCCGCGGCGCCCACCGATGTGACGATGCAGAGCAGCACCACCAGGAACTGCTGCGCGAGCGTGAGGTCGACACCGAAGATCTGCGCCACGAAGAGGACCACGCATCCCTCGAAGAGCGCGGTTCCGTTCATGTTGATGGTGGCCCCAAGCGGCAGCACGAAACCCGCCACAGAGGACCGGACGCCTAGCTCGCGCTCCGCTGTGCGGATGGTGGTCGGGAGCGTCGCGCTGCTCGAGCTTGTGGAGAGGGCGGTCACCATGAGCGGGATGCATGCCTTCAGCGTGGCGAAGCCGCCCCGTCCGGCCAGCACCCGAATGAGCGCCGGATAGAGGATGAGGAGCTGGATCAGGTAGCAGCCGATGACGACCGCCACGTACATCGCCAGCTTGCCGAGAAGCTCGAGGCCGAACCGCTCGACGACCACGAAGATCAGGCAGAAGACCGCGACTGGCGCAAGCCTCATGGCCACGCCCACGATGGCGATCATGGCGTCGGCGACGATCTCAAGGGCGGATGCCGCTCGCTCGCGGCGCTCGGGAGACATTGTGGAAATCCCGAACCCGGCAAGCAGCGACAGCACGATCAGCGGCAGCATCTGCAGCTGGGTGATGGCGCCGAGGATGTTCCGCGGCAGCGCCGCATCGAGAATCTGCGTGATGCGGGTGCGCAGGGTCGCCGGCTCGCTCGCCTGGGATGCCGTCTCGATCCTCGCGACATCGCCCGAGAATGCCGACATCAGCTCGTCGCGGATGGCCGGGTCGAACCCCTCGCCGGGCCCGATCATGCGCATCGCGGTAACGCCGAGCACCGCGGACACCGACATCGTCAGCGCGAAGCAGCCGAAGGTGCGAAGGCCCATCCGTCCGAGCACGGCAGGGCTTGCGATCCTGGCGACGCCTGCCGCAATTGACGCGAAGACCAGCGGCACGACGACGAGGAACAGCAGCCGCAGGAAGATCTGCCCAACCGGGTAGGCGACCGCATCCGTGAGCGTGTCGAGGACCCCCATCGATCCCGGCACTCGCGCGCGCAGCTCGTGCGCTCCCAGTCCCGCGAGCGTGCCGAGCACCAGTCCCGCGAGGATCGCCCGGTAGTTGCCTGGCGAGGATGACATGCGGGGAGGCTAGCGATCTGGCCTCATGCATGCTGCGTTCGTGGAATCCCTCATGCGGCGTACATTCCCCGCTATGCAATGGCTCAGGCCAGTCGCAGAGGGCGAACTGCGGACCACCACAGCTGGCCGGGCGGGCGAGACTCGGCTCGGCGAGGTGTTGCGCGCGTGCGACAGCGCAGGCCACGTGCCGCCTGGCACGCGGGTGGCGATTCTCGGGATCCCTGAGGATGTCGGCGTGCGCGCGAACCTTGGTCGTCCCGGCACGCGGCGCATGTGGCGCGAGGCGCTGCGTGCTCTCGTGCACATGCAGGCGAACGACACGATCGATGCGTCGTGCATTGCAGTCGCAGGCGCAGTCGACGTGCGTGACATCCAGCGCGAGGCGAAGGCTGCGGACCGCGCGCTCGCGGCGGCCAGGCGCGAGGCGGCACTTGGAGGCCGGCGCGCCGCGCGCGCGGCGGAGTCCGCTGCCTCGCTGCTCGGGCGGCTGAGGGAGCTCTGCGCGGAGATCGACGGACGTGTCGAGGCGGTGATAGCGCACCTCCGCGGCGCGGGCGCAGTGCCGATCGTGATTGGGGGCGGCCACAACAATGCGCTTGGCATCATGGCTGGATGCGCCAAGTTCGCCAGGCAGCCGATGAACTGCGTCAACGTCGACCTTCATGGCGACCTGCGCGCCATGGAGGGCCGCCACTCAGGCAACCCATTCACGTATGCCGCGCATGGCGGCACGCTCGAGCGGTATGCGGTCATCGGGCTGCAGGAGTGCACGGCCAACGCCGCAGTGATGGCGGCGCTGCGCGATCCGCGAATGCGCGCATTCACGCTCGACGCGATCATCAGGGGCGAGATTGACCTCGCGGCGAGCGTCGATGGTGCGGTGGCGCACGCCGGCAGCGGCCCGGCGACGCTCGAGATCGACATCGACTGCGTGACTGGCGCACCTGCGAGCGCGACCGCCGCAAGCGGGCTCTCGCCGCGCGAGGTGCGCATGTGCGCAGCCCGGCTCTCGCGCGAGCTTGACGTGCATGCGGCGCACATCGCGGAGGGTGCGCCGGGGCTTGGCCCGTGGCCGGACGCGATGCTCGCGAAGCTCGTTGCCGAGCTCGTGTGCGACATCGCCAAGGGCATCTGTGCGCGGCGTGCGCCATGAGCGGCGAGCTGCTGCGCATCGGCATCGACCTCGGGGGCACGAAGATCGCCGCGTGCGCGCTCGAAGGCGGCTGCGAGATCGACCGCCGCCGCGTGCCCACGCCCAAGGATGACTATGCGGCGACGGTGGAGGCGCTGTGCGCGCTCGTGGAGTCGCTCGAGCGCGACCTCGGGCGCAGTGGCACCGTGGGCATCGGCCACCCTGGCAGCGTGTCGCCACGCACCGGACTGCACCGCAACGCGAACTCCACGTGCCTCAACGGGCATGACCTCCGAGGCGACATCGAGGCGCGGCTTGGCCGTGCCGTGCGATGCGCCAACGATGCCGATTGCCTTGCGCTAAGCGAGGCAGCGGATGGCGCGGGTGCCGGTGCGGGATGCGTCTTTGCGGTCATCCTCGGCACCGGTGTCGGCGGCGGCGTGGTGGCGGACGGCCGCATACTGACCGGGCCGAACCGCATCGGTGGCGAGTGGGGCCACAACCCGATGCCAGGGGAGCGTGATGCGGAGATGGCTGCACGGCCGTGCTACTGCGGGAAGTCCGGATGCATCGAGCAGTTCCTGTCGGGGCCTGCCATCGAGGCCGAGTACGCGCGAGCGTCCGGCACTTCGCGGCCGCTCGCCGAGATCGCGGCCCGCAGCTCTGAGCCTCATGCCCGCGAGGTCATCGACCGCATGATCGGCAGGCTCGGCCGCGCGCTCGCGGTCGTCTGCAACACGATCGACCCTGATGCGATCGTGCTCGGCGGCGGCGTCAGCAACATCTCCGAGCTCTATGCGCGGCTTCCGGGTGCGATCGCGCCGCACGTGTTCGGTGACGCGTTCGCGACCCCGGTGCGTCAGGCGAGGTTCGGCGATGCCTCTGGCGTGAGGGGCGCCGCGAGGCTGTGGGACGCGCCCCGGCGCGCGTAGCGCGCAGTCGCCATCGCTGCGAGATAGTCAGGCTCGATGCGCGAGGGCTCGCCGCAGATCTGCTGCGCGACGATCTCCCCGGTCACTGGGCCGAGCGTCATGCCCATCATCGCGTGTCCGGTGGCCACGTAGAGACCAGGCGTGTTGGGCGCCCATCCGATGACCGGCATGCCGTCGGATGTGCACGGTCGGTAGCCCGCCCAGTCGGCGACAGCGCGCGCGCCGTCGATGCCATTGAGGTAGCGCCGCGCACCCGTGGTGAGCATCGCCAGCCGCTGCCGCATCCACGGCAATCCCAGCGGCCCGATCTCGAGCGTGCCCGCCAGCCGGAGCTGCCCGCCCGTGGGCGTCGACATCGGGGTCACCGCGACGAACGTCTCGTGCAGCACGCACCCGGTGCGGGGCAGCACGGGCACGCCCTCAAGCTGCACGTGGTACCCGCGTGCGCCCTGCATGGGGATGTCAAGCGCCGCCGTGCGTGCAAGCTCGCTGCTCCATACGCCCGCAGCCATCACCACCACATCGGCGGGCACAACCTCCGACGGCGCATCGGGGTGCGGGCGCGCGAGCCTCACGCCGCGTGCGCGGCCCTGTGCGTCGCGCTCGATGCGGGTGACCGTCGCGTCGGTGCGCAGCGTGCCGCCACGCCGGCGCACTGCATCGGCGATGCCGCGCGTGAGCAGTCCCGGATGGCAGTTGGCGCTGTCGAGGTAGTGGATCGCGCCCGCCACGCCGTCGGCAAAGGCCGGATCGCGCCGGCGAAGCTCGGTGCCGTCAATGCGCTCCGTGCGGTAGCCGTGCGGCGTGAGCATTGCGGCCTCAGTCTCGGCGGCTGCCATGTTCGCAGGGTCCATCACCACATCGAGCCAGCCTGTGCGCTGGTAGCCGCACCGGATCGACTCGGCATCCATGATCTGCTCGAGCCGCTCGAGCGTGCGGAACCCCAGTGCGCAGAGCACGCTCATGCAGCGCTCAAGGTGCGCGTCCGTGCAGTGCAGGTGGAAGTTGAGGAGCCACCGCACCAGCTCCGGCGATGGCCTCCGGCGGATGTAGAGTGGGCTCGTCGAGGAGAGCATCCAGCGCAGGCCGCGGATGCTCGCGCCGGGCCGCGTGAGCGGGGGATGCCCGATCGAGAGGAGTCCCGCGTTGCCGCAGCTTGCGCTGTCGAAGATCGGCTCGCGGTCGAGCACAGTGACCTGGTGGCCGCGGCACAGGAGCTCGTACGCGGAGCACAGCCCGACGATGCCTGCGCCAACGATGACGATCCGTCGTCCTTCCATGAGGGCCGTATCCTAGGCGCCATGCCCATTCGAATCGGCATCGTCGGCTGCGGCGGGATTGGTGCAGTGCATGCCGAGACCGCCCGCCGCAATGGCCTGACGATCGCAGGTGCGTGGGACATCGCGCCTGATAGGGCCAAGGCGCTTGTGGGCCTGCATGGCGGCAAGGCTGCGCAGAGCCTCGCGGAGCTGCTGAGGATGCCCGACGTGCATGCGGTGGCGATCGCCGTTCCCAACGACTTCCACAAGGACTGCGCCATTGCGGCGCTCGACGCGGGCAAGCACGTGCTGCTGGAGAAGCCGATGGCGCTGAGCGCCGCGGAGTGCGACCAGATCAACGCATCAGCCGCGCGTGCGGGCACAGTGCTGCAGGTTGGATTCGTGTGCCGCGGCGCGCCGGCGAGCGCGACGGTCAGGCACTTCATCGATGCGGGGCGCTTCGGACGGATCCACCACATCAAGGCAAGCCTCTACCGAAGGCGCGGCATTCCGGGCCTCGGCGGCTGGTTCACCACAAAGGCGCGTTCCGGCGGCGGGCCGCTCATCGACCTTGGCGTGCATGTGCTCGACCTCTCGCTGCACCTCGCGGGATACCCGCGTCCGCTGCGCGCAAGCGGCGCCACGTGGAGCGTCTTCGGGCACCCGATCAAGGACTACCGCTACACGTCGATGTGGGCCGGTCCGCCCAACGCGACTGGCACGTTCGATGTCGAGGACGCAGCGCACGCGCTCGTGCGGTGCGAGGGCGGCCTGACCATCGAGCTCAACGTGACGTGGGCCACCAACATGCCGGAGGACTCGCTGCGCGACGGCATCGCCGTGTGGGGCGACCGTGCGGGCGCATGGTTTGACGTGTTCGGCTCGGCGGTGACGATCGCCACCGAGGAGGAGGGACGCCTTGTGGATGTGCGTCCGCTCTTCAACGCAGACAAGCCGATGGACCAGGCTTGGGATGCTCAGTATGCGCAGTTCGTCGCCGCAGTGCGCGATGGGATTCCGCCGCACGCGAATGGCGCGCAGGCCCGCACCCTGCAGGCGACAATCGACGCGATCTACGCGAGCGCCGACGCCGGCCGTGAAGTGGATGTTCAGCACGGCGGATGAGCGTCCGCCAAGTGCCCGCGCGTAGAGCGCGCGGGTCACTGGCGGGCGCCTGTCAGTCGAGCGCTACGTTCAGTTGCCGCTGAAGGTGCCTGACTCGTAGGCCTTGAGTGTGGCCTCGAGGCTTTCCTTCATGGGTCCGTCGCCTGCGGCGGCCACTGCGCGCTTCTGGGTCGCGATGGCCTGGGCGCGGTCGCCCTTCTCCCAGTAGGCGCGGGCCAGCGTGTCGAGGACCGCGCCGTCATCCGATGCCGATGATGCGGCCGCTGCCTGCGCCACCTCGAGCGCGAAGTCAACGTCGCGCACCTTCACGCTCTTGTCGTCGAGCGTGTACCAGGCGATCTGGTTCAGGATCTGGGCCGGAGGCTTGGAGGCGAGGATCTCCCGTCCGAACGCGTATCCAGCCTCTGGCTTGGCGGCAGGCCCAACGAGGATCTCGAACTTGCGCGCGCGCATCGGGAGGCTGCGGTCGCCTCCGGTGGCGATCAGGCCATCGAGGGCCTCGAGCACAGGCGCCCACTCGCCGCTCTCGCGTGCGGCCGCCATCTTCGCCATGAGGCCGCGCTGGGCCTGCGAGAACGCGATGCCGGCGAGGAAATCAGCCTTCGCTGCAGGCACGTCCCACGTTCCCGCGACGACAGCCTCGAGCGGCGCATCCATCGACATCGGGTGGCCGATCCACTGGACAACTCCATCCTTGACGATGAAGGAGCAGGGGATGCCGCGCTGCTGCGCTGGCTTCATGTACTGGTCCTTGGTCGACGCGTCGGGATCTGTGCCGAGCGTGTACCTGGTCTTCTCGTCCCACTCCGGCTTCGCGAGGAACTCGCGCACGGTCGACTCGTCCTCGTCGCTGATGCTGAGCACGGTGACGCCTCGATCGGCGTACTGCTCCTGGACCTTTGAGATGTGCGGCATGCTCGAGCGGCAAGGCCCGCACCAGGTTGCCCAGAACTCCACCACGTACGTCTTGCCGGGCTCGAACCCTGATGGCGCCGATCCCTTGATCCAGTGCGCCACATCGGGGAACGGCACTGTGGAGCCTGGGAACAGCGTCGGATCCGCATCCGCCGCCTTTGGTGCGGCAGGAGCTGGCGTGATCGGCGTCGCCGGGACGATCTTGGCCTTCGGCGGGACCGTGGGCGTATCGGACTGGAGGAGGATCATCGAGGCAAGCGCAAGTTCGATCATGCGCGGGATCGTAGCGCAGCCGCTATAACCCTCCCCCATGGCAGCACAGGTCATCGACGGCAAGGCCCTGGCGGCCCGGGTGCGTGCGCACGTGGCGGCGCGCATCGCAGCGAGCGGACGGCGGGCGAGGCTCGACGCGGTGCTGGTGGGGGATGACCGCGCGGCGGCGCTCTACGCCGAGAGCCAGGCGCGCACATGCGGCGAGGTCGGCATCGACTACCACCTTCACCGCCTTTCCCATGGGGCGACCTACGACGATGTTGCGGGCCGGGTGCTGCTGCTCTCGTCGGAGGATGCGGTGCGCGCGATCATGGTGCACATGCCGCTGCCGGAGGGCATCGACATGGAGCGCATCCAGTCGCTGATCGCGCCCGAGAAGGACATCGAGGGCGTCAACCCGGCGAACATCGGCAACGTGGTGTACGGGCGCCGGAGCCTGGTTCCGTGCACGGCGCTCGCGGTGCTCGAGATGATCGAGTCGACGGGCGTCGCGCTCAAGGGTGCGCGCTGCGTCGTCGTTGGCGCAAGCAACATCGTCGGCAAGCCGATCGCAGTGCTGCTGATGCGCGAGGAGGCGACAGTGATCAGCGCCAACAAGTTCACGCGCGAGCTGCCCGAGCTGGCGCGGTCCGCGGATGTGCTGGTCGCCGCGGCAGGTGTGCCCGGACTCGTCACGCGCGAGTGGGTGAAGCCTGGTGCAGTGGTTGTGGATGTCGGCATCAACCGTGTCGCGGGGCCGGATGGCGCAGTGCGCACGGTGGGCGATGTTGATCCGGCAGCGGGCGACGTCGCGGGATGGCTCTCGCCGGTCCCCGGTGGCGTGGGTCCAATGACGGTGGCGATGCTCCTTCGCAACGTGTGCGAGGCTGCCCTTCGCGACTGACCGGCGCAGGCCGCGGGCGGTCAGAGCCCGCGCACCGGTGCACCAGGGAAGAGCCGGTCAAGGGCCTCGAGGTAGCGGGCTCGCGTTCCCTCCACAACGCGCGCAGGAAGCAGCGGTCCGGGCGGCTCCTTCCGCCAGAGTCCCTTCGACACGAGCTCGAGCAGGTGGTTCCGGAGGAACTGCTTGTCGAAGCTGGGCTGGTCGCGTCCGGGCGCGTATCCCTCGGCCGGCCAGTACCTGCTCGAGTCCGGCGTCAGCACCTCGTCGATGAGGAGCAGCTCGTCGGTCGGCGCGCCGTCGCGGCCGCGCGCGTGCCCGAACTCGAACTTGGTGTCGGCAAGCAGCAGGCCGCAGGTCGCGGCGTGATCGGCAGCGACCCGGTAGATCCGCAGCGTGAGCTCGCGCATCCGCTCCATCAGCGGGCCGCCCACGATCTCGCATGCGCGGTCGAACGAGATGTTCTCGTCGTGCCCCTGCTCGGCCTTCGTCGCGGGCGTGAAGATCGGCTCAGGAAGGCGCTCGCACTCGCGCAAGCCCGGCGGCAGGGGAACGCCGCACACCGTGCCGCGCTCGCGGTACTCGGCCCATCCGCTGCCGGCGAGGTACCCGCGCGCAACGCACTCGATCGGGACCACCCGCGCCGCACGGCACACCATCACGCGGCCCTCGAGGTGCGCGCGCACCGCATCAGGCACATCCAGCGCGGGCACATCGAGCGACAGCACGTGGTCCCGCACGATGCCGTGCCGGCGAAGCAGCTCGAACCATGAAGCGCTCATCGCGGTGAGCATCCTGCCCTTGCCCGGGATCCCGGTGGGCATCACGACATCGAACGCGCTGATCCGGTCGGTGGCCACCACAAGGACCCGCGGTCCGTCGGCATCCGGCGGAAGGTCATAGAGGTCGCGCACCTTGCCCTGACGGCGGCCGGGCAGCGGCAGCCGCGTCGCGAACACGGTGCTTGCGCGTGCGTCCGTGCGCGTGCGCGAGGGCACGTCCATCGGGCGTGCGCGTGATTCCGCCTGGCTCATCGGCGCGGAGTGTACGAGTGTCCCTCGTCGCACCGGCGTGCGCAGAGGCGCGGCGCGGACCTCAGTGCGCTGCGCAAGACGCTGCGCCTACTGAAAGGGCTGCGCCAAATGGCCCGCAGCGTGCGATGGGCGCGGAGTCGCCGATACACTTCGCTCCCCCACGGGTGCACGATGATCCGCTTCACGGTGAGCCAGGATTCGGCAGCCGCGCCCGTCGACCCGGCGCGGTCGTGCCTGCTTGGCGTGGATGACCACCCCGTCGGCGGATCTGTACGTGCTACGCAGGGTCAGCTGGTGGTCGACACCGACCATGCGGGATCGCTGGCGCTGTGCGTGCCCTGGGACGCAGGGCCGATGGGCCGGCTGATGCTGCAGACGTGCCTGCTCGAGCAGCGCGATGCGCCCTACCGGCTTGCGCTCGAGCTTGCCCGCCAGCGGATCAAGTTCGTCATCGCCAAGGCCGAGGAGTGGCAGGTCTGGGATCACCCCGGTGCCGCAGATGCGCTGCTGCAGCTCGACCGTGCGAGGCGCCAGTTCACCGAGGCGATCACCTCGACCGATGCGGCAGCGTGCGACGCCGCAGCGCGCCGCTCGATCGCCACCGCCATCGACGCTGGCGAGCGCCTGGCGATCGCGCACGGCCAGATCCTCATCCACCGCCGGTTCGGGTCGAAGCCCGCATCGAGCACTGTGCTCGGCATGCGCGTGCTCGCGTCCGACCAGCCCCAGCGCTGCGCTCCGCTGCTTGGGCAGGATGTCGATGTGGTGTTCGTGCCGCTTGACTGGCCCGAGATCGAGGAGACTCAGGGCACCTACGACTTCTCGAGCGCGATCGCTTGGCTCGACTGGGCGGTGTCGTCAGGCAAGCGGACGGTGCTGGGGCCGATTGTCGACCTCGGTCCGGGACGGCTGCCCGCGTGGCTCGAGGGTCGCCGCGGCGACCATGGTGCGCTGCGCGAGGCGGTGTGGGGTCTCGCTGAGGCAGCGGCCCGCCAGCTCAGCACTCACGTGGGCCTGTGGAGCCTTGCGCGCGGACTTCATGCATGCAGTGCCCATGGGCTCACCGTCAGCCAGGCGAATGACCTTGTGCGCAGGGCCGCTGTCGCCGTGCGCAACGTGCGCCGCAACGCGCCCACCTTGCTGGAGGTGACGGAGCCATTCGCAGACGGCCCGCACCCGGAGGCGGACCCGGTGGGGCCATGGAGATGGATGGCGTCGCTCATCAGCGAGGGCATCCACATCGACGTGCTCCACGTGCACCTTGAGATTGGCGATTACGGGAACGGGCGCTCGGTGCGCGATCTTCTCCAGCTCTCGGCGCTGCTCGACCGGATGCTCCCCATGCAGAAGAAGGTCTTCGCTGAGATTGGCGCACCTAGCGCACCTGGTGACGGAGAGGCCGGTGTATGGCGAACGCCGTGGAGCCCTGAGGTGCAGGCATCGTGGGCGACCCGTGCGCTCACCATCGCGATGTCGAAGCCTCACGTGGAGCTGGTGGCGTGGCACAGCCTGCGCGACGTGCCGGGCGATTCGGCTGCGTTCGGTGCGGCATCGAGCGACCTTGCGCCCAAGCCAGTGATGGGGCGCCTGTCGGCGTTCAGGCGCCGCCTTCGCCAGCCGCTCGGCCCGTGGAAGCCGGCCGCCGCGGTCGCCGCGTCCGCGCAGGCGGCAGCTGGCGGCGGGGGGAGCGCGTGATGACGCAGAGGCACGCCGTGTCGCGGGCGAGGCTTGGTGCGGCGATGGCCGTCGGAGTGGCCGTCGCGACATGCGCGCTGGTGCCTTCGCACCGTGAAGGTCGGCATGCTGGCGCAGCGAAGGGTCCTGTGCCGGTGGCGGCGACGCGTGTCGACCTGAATGTGGCAGGTTCGGAGGAGATCGCGCTGCTGCCGGGCATCGGGCCTGCGATCGCGGGGCGGATCGTCAACGACCGCGCGGAGCGGGGACCATTCGCGTCGGTGGATGAGCTTCGCAGGGTCAAGGGCATCGGTGCCGCCACGCTTGAGAGGGTGCGTCCCTTCGCCACCGCGGGCCAGGCCACTTGAGTCACCGCGCTCGCGCCGATGCGGGGCACACGTTGCCCGTCGAACTGATTGCCACCGACCCCTGCGTGGCGGCTGTCGCAGCGTCGAAGGATCGGGTGACTGGCGTCACGGGAATCCAGGGTTCCGGCGCGTGCCTGATGGTCGCCGCGCTCGCATCTCGGGACGATGCGCCCCGCTGCACGCTCATGGTGACTGCGCACCTCGATGAGGCGGATGACGCGTTCGCCACCCTCGCCGGGCTTGGCGCCGATGTGGCGATGCTCCCGGCGCTTGAGCAGGCGGCGGGCGAGTCGGCGGCGGCGTCGGGGCAGTACGCGGACCGGATTGCGGTCGTGCGGCAGCTGAGCAGCGGAGGCGAAGGCGTGCCGCGCGTGATCGTGGCTCCTGCGGTGGCGCTCATGCAGGGCGTGCCCGGTGCCGCGGACATGGAGTCCACGATGCGCTCGCTCGTGCGCGGGGCCCGGGAGTCGATCGCTGCGCTGTCGGCGTGGCTCGCCGCTGCGGGCTACGAGCGCGTGCAGGCAGTCGAGTCGCCCGGCGACTTTGCGGTGCGCGGCGGTCTCGTCGACATCTTTCCGGCGGGTACGCCGACGCCGGTGCGCATCGACTTCTTCGGCGACGAGATCGAGCGGATCCACGAGGTTGACCTTGCGACCCAGGCGAGCGACCGCGCGATCGATCGGGTCGACATCG
Organism: uncultured Isosphaeraceae bacterium; assembly: GCA_964555705.1. Taxonomy (GTDB): domain Bacteria; phylum Planctomycetota; class Phycisphaerae; order Phycisphaerales; family SM1A02; genus ZLKRG44. The sequence goes on from CAZKTN010000022.1 coordinate 15,848, forward strand.
TGCGCGCTGCAGGCGAGGCGCTCGACGAGCGCTGCGTCAGCGTCGCGGGGCTGATGCCCGAAGGCACCGTGGCGGTGCTCGCGGAGGTGGCGGAGATTGCCGAGCAGGCGCGCGGGTACGAGGAGCGGCTGCTCGATGGCCGCGGCGTGTGGCCGCTCCGCGAGGTGATCGCCGAGCTCCAGCGGCGGGGGCGCATCGTCGAGATGTCGGCGGTCGCCACATCGAGCGCCTCGCCGGTGCAGCTCCCGATGCGGCCGCTGCCGCCGTTTGCGGATGATGCGCGTGCCGGCGTGGCGGAGGCCGTCGCGCTGGCGGACTCGGGCAACGTGCTGGTCCTGTGCGACACGCCCGGCGAGCGGATGCGGGCGCAGGAGCTTTTCGATGCGGCGCTGAAGGCGGGCGCGGACCGGGCCGCCGGCGGCCGAGTCGGGGTGATCGAGGCGCACCTGCGCGAGGGATTCGTGTGGGAGGGCGCAGGCGGACCGGTGGCGCTCGTGCCGATGCACCAGATCCTCCACCGGCACGGTGCGCGGCGGCGTGCGCGGGCGGCAACCCGTGGCCTGCCCGGCGCGCGCGCCCGTGAGGCGTTCCTCCAGATCGAGCCGGGCGACTTCGTGGTGCACCGCGACCACGGCATCGCCAAGTACATCAGGCTCCGCACTGCCGACGGGAGCGCCGATGGCGAGGAGTTCCTCGAGCTGCAGTACGACGGCGGCGCCACGCTGCTCGTACCTGCGTCGAAGGTGGTGCTCGTGCAGCGCTATGTCGGCGCGGGCGGCCCCAAGCCGCAGCTGTCGACGCTCGGCGGCAAGCGGTGGAAGCGGGTCAAGGCCGATGTCGAGGAGGCGATCAAGGATCTCGCGGGCGAGCTGCTGCGCGTGCAGGCGGTGCGAGAGTCGGCCGGGGGCATCGCGTACCCGCCGGATTCCCAGTGGCAGCAGGAGTTCGAGGCTGAGTTCCCCTTCGAGGAGACTCCCGACCAGGCAGCGGCGATCGTCGCCGCCAAGCGCGACATGGAGCGCACGCGGCCGATGGACCGACTCGTGTGCGGTGACGTCGGGTTCGGCAAGACCGAGGTTGCGCTGCGTGCGGCGTTCAAGGCAGTCGACTCTGGCAAGCAGGTCGCGGTGCTCGTGCCGACGACAGTGCTCGCGGAGCAGCACGAGCGCACGTTCCGCGAGCGCATGCGCGCGTACCCATTCCGCATCGAGAGCGTGAGCCGCTTCAAGGGCGATGCGGCGTCGCGCAAGGTCCTCCAGGAGGTCGCGGCTGGGCAGGTGGACATCGTGATCGGCACGCACCGGCTGCTGTCGGCGGATGTCGCATTCAAGGACCTTGGGCTGGTGGTGATCGACGAGGAGCAGCGCTTCGGGGTGGAGCACAAGCAGCGGCTGCTCGAGTTCAGGCTCACGGCCGACGTGCTGACGCTCTCCGCGACGCCAATCCCCCGCACGCTGCACATGTCGATGCTTGGGCTGCGCGACATCTCGAGCCTCACCACGCCGCCGCCCGACCGACGCGCGATCGTGACGGAGGTGATCCCGTGGAACCCGGGGCGCCTCTCGGCGGCGATCGCGCGCGAGCTCGCGCGCGAGGGCCAGGTCTTCTACGTGCACAACCGCGTGCATGACATGGACGAGGTGGAGCGCCAGGTGCGGCAGCTTGCGCCGGGCGCGCGCATCGTGGTGGGGCACGGGCAGATGTCGGGCACCGAGCTCGAGGACGTGATGGTGCGCTTCATGCGCGGCGACGCGGACATCCTGCTGTCGACGACCATCATCGAGAGCGGCATCGACATCCCGCGCGCCAACACGATGATCATCGACGATGCGCACATGTTCGGGCTCTCGGAGCTGCACCAGCTGCGCGGGCGCGTCGGCCGGTCGATGCACCGCGCATACTGCTACATGCTGCTGCCCCGCGACCGGACCGTGACGCCCGAGGCCATGAAGCGTCTGCGCGCGATCGAGGACTACTCGATGCTCGGTGCGGGATTCAAGATCGCGGTGCGCGACCTCGAGATCCGCGGCGCCGGCAACATCCTTGGCGCTGAGCAGTCGGGGCACATCGCGGCGGTCGGCTACGAGATGTACTGCGAGCTGCTCGAGCAGGCGGTGGCGGGGATGCGGCAGGAGGTGAGGCATGTGCCGATCGACACGCCGGTGGACATCGGGATCGCAGGCGGGATCCCGCGCGCGTGGATCCCAAGCGACAGGCGTCGCCTCGAGGCGCACCGGCGCATCGGCGGCGCCGCAACGCTCGAGGACCTCGCGCAGGCGCGCACGGACCTTGCGGGGGCATACGGAGAGCCGCCGCCGGCCGTCGACGAGCTTCTCCTGCACGCCGAGCTGCGCGTGAGGGCGACGCTGTGCGGCGTACGCAGCATCCAGCGCAAGGACCCTGACGTGATCTTCCGGACGTCCGATGCCGATGCGCTCGCGCGCATGCTGCGCGGCGTCCAGGGGTCGGTGCGCGTGATCTCCGAGGGTGGGGGTGGCGCTGGCGAGATGACGGGCGCTGATGCGGTGCGCGAGGTGTTCTGGCGTCCGCCGGGAGCGCTGCTCAAGCCCGCCGCGCTTGCGGCAATGCTCAAGAGGCGCCTTGTGCCACCCGCAGCGCCGGCATCGCCGCAGTCCTAGCGTCAGCTCTCCTGCAGCAATGCGAGGACAAGTCCGGCATGGAGCCGAACGGGCGAGCTCGCGACACGTGTCGGTTGGGATGTGCGCTCAGGCGCGGCCGTCGCGCTTCTTGAGGAACTCGACCTCAAGGTAGCGGGCGACGTAGTCGAGGATGCTCGAAGCCTCGGGGATCTCGGGGTTCGACGTCGCGCCCATGGGCTCGAATCGCATCCCGCGGAAGCGTGCCACCGCCTCCTGGATCGAGAGGCCGTGCTGAATGGCGAGGCTGAACGCCCGGCAGAAGCCCTGGATCAGGCCCGACAGCGTCGAGCCCTCCTTGCTCATCTTGATGAACACCTCGCCGGGACGGCCGTCCTCGAAGAGGCCGATCGTGAGGTATCCCTCGTGCTGGTTGATGCAGAACTTGTGGGTGAGCGAGCGCCGGGTCTCCGGCATGATCTCTCGTCGGAGCGACAGGGTTGCCATGTCATCCATTCCTTCGTCATCCCGCGCATCCATGCGGGAGGGGGCGTTCACGTTCATGCGCGGGAGGCCGGCGCCTCCCTCTACGCAGTCCGTCGCGTCATCTGATCGGTTCGCGTCCATGCAGAACTCCAGAAAGTGAAGGCGAATGGACGGCGCCGCAGCAGCGCCGGACCTGCACGTTACTCCGCGTCGGCGGCCTTTGCCTTGCCCTTGCCGCCACGGGGCTTGCGCTCCTTGGGCTCGGCGCCCTCCGCCTCCCCGGCGGTCTCGGCCTCGGCCTCAGCTTCGGCGCCCTTGGAGGGTGCCGAGGTCTCCGGAGTCGCGATGTCGAGCACGCGGTCGGCGTTGACGTGGACGTGGATGTCGGTCTTGAGGTCGCGGTCGAACTGGATCGTGCAGACCCACGCGCCGATGCGGCGGATGGGGTTCGCAAGGCGTACGGCACGCATGTCGACGGGGTGGCCCTGCGCCGTGAGCTCGTCGGCGATGTCGCGCTGCGTGACGGCGCCGTAGAGCTGGCCCTGGTCGTTGCAGCTGCGCACGAGGACGAGCTTCATGTCCGTGAGGGTCTCGATGAGCGCCTCGCGGTCGGAGCGCATCTGCGCCTGCTTGGCGAGGGCGACCGCGCGGGCCTCCTTAAGCGACTCGATCTTCTCGGCGGTGGGCTTCTCGGCGAGAAGCATCGGCAGCAGGTAGTTGCGCGCGTATCCCGGGCGCACCTTCACCACATCGCCGACGATGCCGAGGTGCTCGATGGTGTCGAGAAGCAGGAGTTCGACGTTCTTCTGGGCCATGACCGCTGTCCTTCCAGGGGAGGGGAGTTAGGAGTCCGCCACGCTCCAGCGTGCTGTCGGCGCACCACAGTGGGCGCCGGGCGGTGGGTTGTGCGCCGCGGGGCCTCCGTGGCGAGCCGCACATTGTGGCAGTTCACCCTCGCGCGCGCAAGTGCTTTCAGGAGGGGTGGATGGGCCACCGTAGGCTCCTGGGCCATGCATTCCTGGACCTTGATGGCTGCTCTGCCGGTCCTCGCGGCAATCTTGGGAGCGCCTGGGTGCAGCAGTGCGGCGGGCACGGACGGGGCCGACCGTGGCGCCGGATGCACTGTGTCGGTTGGCACCTTGAACATCCGTCTCGACACGGCGGCGGACGGCGACAACGCGTGGCCGCACCGCATCGAGATGGTGGTGGATGCGCTCGGCCGCGCGCAGATCTGGGGCATTCAGGAGGCGCTCCCGCACCAGGTGGAGGAACTCACGCGAAGGCTTCCGCATATGCAGGCCCTGTGGAGGACGCGTGACGCGAATCCTGCACGCGACGAGTCATGCCCGATCATGTTCGACCGGGGCCTGTGGGCGCTCGACCCTGGCGACCATGGCACCTTCTGGCTCTCGGATCGCCCATCGGTGCCTGGATCGAAATCGTGGGACTCCTCGCTGCCGCGCATCTGCACCTATGCGCGGCTGGTTCGGCGCGGCGGCGAGCCATGCGCGGTCTACGTCTTCAACGTGCACCTCGACCACCGCGGAGCGGTTGCGCGGCGCGAGTCGGCGCGCCTGCTTCTCCAGCGGATCCGCGCGCGCGCCCATCCAGACCCCGTGGTGGTGCTTGGCGACTTCAACGCAGGCCCCGATAGCCCGCCGCTGCAGCTGCTGACCGCTGCCGATCCCGAGCCTCCATCGCCACAGGGCAGCGCAGCTCGCACGGCCACAGCGTCCGGCGATGCCTCAGCGCGTGCCGAATCCGGCACTCCGGATCCGCTCGTCGATGCCTGGCGCGCGGCAAATCCCGCGGCACCGGAGCAGGGCACCTTCAACGGCTGGTCCGCTGAGGTGAGCGGTCCCCGCATCGACTTCGTGCTGGTGTCCCCAGACGTGAAGGTGATCTCGGCAACGATCGACCCGGCACAGCGGAAGGGCAGGTGGCCAAGCGACCACCTGCCCGTGACTGCGCAACTTCAGTTCCGTCCCGCGCCGGCCGCGGCCGCGAGTCCTGATCCATCTCCGCACCGCGAACCGCGTGCGGGCGAGTGATGCTTACGACGCGCGCGAGCGATGATCAGAACGGGATGTCCTCGTCGGGCGTCGGCACATGCTCCTCGGAGGAGGCACGGTCTCCGCCGCGCGCACCGCGCGCGCCAGCGCTCGCCGGTCGGCGCGACTCGCCGCCGTCGCTGCCGCCGCCACCGCCTCCGCCGCTCCCGGGACCGCCGATGAACTGGAAGTTCTCGACGACCACATACAGCTTGGACCTCTTCTGGCCCTGCTGGTCTTCCCACTCGTCGAGCTTGAGGCGACCCTCGATGAAGACAGGCCTGCCCTTGGACAGGTACTGCTTCATCACCTCCGCCTGCCGGCCCCAGGCCTCGCAGTCGACGTAGGTGGTCTCCTCACGCTCCTCGTTGTCCTTCGTCCGGTAGCGGCGGTTCACCGCCAGCCTCACCGTCGCCACCGACTGGTTGCCGGCGGTGCTTCGCAGATCCACGTCCTTGGTCAGGTTCCCCATCAGGAACACGCGATTGAAATTTGCCATAACGGCCTCCTTGCTCGCCCGATCCTAACGGTCGCACCTGCTCCAGCCCCAGAAGGCACCCCTTTTTCCGACGGCTTTTCCACCGGTCCGTCGCCGGCCGCCCAATGAAAAGTGCCCGGCGGCTGAGGGGCCGGCCGGGCACTGGATCTGTCGCTGGACTCAGGCGCCGATGGGCGCCTGTCCGACCTGCAGCCGCGGCTGCCGATCGGGGTCGGCGAGCGCGGCGCGGGCGTCCGAACTCACTCCTCGGTCATCATCGGTGCGGGCTCGACGCCCTCGGCACCCTCGCCGCCCTCTGGCGCGCGGCGCAGCTTCGCCTCCATGGCAAGCTTGGCCTGGCCTTCGGCGTCCTGCATCTGCTCGGGCGTGAGGTGGTCGGCGCGCATGATGAGGAAGCGCAGCAGCTTCTCGGAGAGGTTGTAGTCGCGCTCCATCGCGGGAATCGACTGCGCGTCGGCGGTGAAGTAGCAGAGGAAGTAGACGCCCCGCTTGTTGCCCTTGATGTCATAGGCGAGGCGGCGCTCGTCCCACTTGGTCATGCTGACGATCGTGCCTCCATGGCGCGTGATCGTGTCGGTGACGTGGCTCGACGCGGCCGTGAGGTCCGCGGTGACAGCCTGCGGGAAGACGAACATGGACTCGTACTGGCGAACGGTGGTGGTGGTTGCAGTCATGGTGATTGTCGCTCCTGTGTGAATGGTCTTGGAAGTTGGATCTGGGTTGTGCGGCACGTGCCGCGTGTCATCGTGGTGAGGGGCCGGTCGCATCCTGCGTTCGCGCCGTGGCGTCCCCAGGGGAATCGCCCGTGCGCAGCTTGGCGTTGAACCGGTTCATCGCGGCCGCGAGTCCGTCGCGGCACCACGATTCGGCGCAGGCGACTGCCTGCTCGATGCCCGCATCGACAAGCGGCTGCTGCTCGGGGGTTGGCTTCCCGAGCACATAGTCCACCTGCGGGATTCGGGGGATGCGGTCGATGCCGATGCGCAGCCGCGGCCATGCGGTGCCGCCGAGCTTCAGTGCGATGTCCGCGAGCCCGTTGTGGCCTCCGGCACCGCCCTCGCCGCGAAGCCTGATCTGGCCGCACGGGAGGTCGAGGTCGTCGGCGATCACCAGCACGTCGCGCGAGGGGTCGAGCTTGTGGAAGCGCACGGCCTCCGACACAGCCTGCCCAGAGCGGTTCATGTAGGTGAGCGGCTTGAGCAGCAGCGCACGCTCGCCGCCGACGGTCGCCTCGAGCAGCAGTCCTGAGAAGGTGCTGCGCGCTGCGCCCATCGCAGGATCCGCGCAGCGGCGCGCGAGGCGGTCGATCGCCTCGAACCCGACGTTGTGCCGGGTGCGCGCGTACTCGGGTCCGGGGTTGCCCAGGCCGACGAGCAGCTTCATGCGGATGCCTCTCCCGCACCGCACATGCGGTGCGCGATCGCGTCGGATGCGGATGTGCGGCCGCGGTCGGTCACTTCTTCTCCGCAGCCGCGCCCTCGGCGCCAGCCTCCTTCTTGGCCGTGAGGACCTCGGGCTCCGCGCCGGCCGTGGTGGCTGCGGCCTCGCCTGCGGCCTCCTCGGTGACGGTGACGACACGGACCACGGCGAAGTGGGGGTCGGTGATCGCGGTCACGCCCTCGGGGAGCTTCACCTGCGCGACCGTCATCACGTCGCCTTCCATCTGGGACATGTCGATGCGGATGCCCTCGGGGATGTCGCGCACCTTGCACTCGACCTCGAGCTGCTGCACGTCGTGCGTGAGCACCGCACCGGGGCGCTTGGCCGCCTCAGGCTGCGCGAAGAAGGTCAGCGCGACCGAGACGCGCACCGTCTCCTCGAGGTTCACGCGGGTGAGGTCAACGTGGATCACGTCATCGCCCATCCAGCCGTACTGCAGCTCCTTCACGAGGCACGTCTCGGAGGATCCGCCCACGCGGAGCTCGATCACGTGCGTGCCGTGCTTGATGGCCGAGATGATCGACTTGGCGTCGACGCTCACGGACGTGGGCTGCGTGCCGTGGCCGTAGATGACCGCTGGGAGCCGGCCGGCCTGGCGCAGGCGCTTGGAGTAGCGGGTGCCGACGCGGTCGCGTGGCTCTGCCTCGATGACGGGGACGTTCTTTGCCATGTCTGTATCTCCTGTGGGTGGATGAAGTGTCTTGAAGTGGGGTACGGGTTGCCTCAGCGCTTCACGCCCAGTCCTGTGCGGAAGAGCGCCGAGACGGAACGGTCATGGTGGATGCAGTGGATGGCCTCGCCCAGGAGGGACGCCACCGACAGCGTGACGTGCTTAGGCGCGAGCGGAGCGATGCGCGGGCACGCGGGGATCGTGTCGCAGGTCACGACGCTGCGGATGGGGCTATCGAGCAGCCGCTCGACGGCGAGGCCGACGAGAAGGCCGTGCGTGCATGCGACATGCACGGTGCGCGCGCCATGGTCCATCACCACGCGCGCAGCCTCGCAGACGGTGCCTGCGGTGGAGATCATGTCGTCGAACATCAGCACCGTAGTGCCCTCGACGGAGCCGATGAGGTTCTTGACGGCGACCTTGGTGCCCGACTGGCGCCGCTTGTCGATGATCGCCAGGTCGGCCCCGAGCAGGTTCGCGTACATGTTGGCGACCTTCACGTTGCCGACGTCGGGCGAGACGATGGTCAGCTCGCCGAGGTCGCCGCGGATCGCCTGGAAGTGCTCGGAGATCACCGGGCCTGCGGTGAGGTGGTCCACCGGGATGTCGAAGAAGCCCTGGATCTGCGCAGCGTGCAGGTCCATGCAGAGCACGCGGTCCGCGCCTGCGGTGGCGATGAGGTTGGCGACGAGCTTCGCGGTGATCGGCACGCGCCCCTCGTCCTTGCGGTCCTGGCGCGCGTAGCCGAAGTAGGGCATCACGGCCGTGATGCGGCGTGCGCTGGCGCGGCGGAGGCAGTCGATCCACACGAGCAGCTCCACGAGGTTGGAGTTGACGGGCTCGCTCGTGGACTGCACCACGAAGCAGTCTCGGCCGCGCACGTCCTCGTCGAGCTTGACCATGATCTCGCCGTCTGGGAAGAGCGTGGTCTGCGCGAGCCCGAGCGGCAGCTCGAGGTGGTCGCACATGCGCTGCGCAAGGTCGCGGCCGGCGGTGCCGGCGAAGATCTTCAGGTTCTCCCTGTCTGCTGCGCTCATTGTGCGGCCTCCAAGGTGGCAGGGCAGGTGCGCGCGCGGAGGATCGACTCGACCTCGGCGAGCTGCTGCGGGGTGTTGACCGAGAGCACTTCCGAGGCGGGCACCGCATCGACCACGTGCACCATGCGGCCGGCGGCACGCAGCAGCCCGAACACGTCGGTGATGTAGTACTCGCCGTTTGCGTTGCGGTTGTCGACGCGCGACAGCGTGCCGAAGAGCGCGCCGTGCGCGAAGCAGTAGTAGCTGGGGTTGATCTCGCGGATCGCCAGCTGCGCGGGCGAGCAGTCCTTCTGCTCGACGATCGCCTCGAAGCTGCCAGCGGCATCGCGCTGGATGCGTCCGTAGCCGGTCGCGTCGGGAATCACGCTTGTGGCCATCGTGGCCTCGGCGTTCGCGTGGCGGTGCGCGTCAACGAGCCGCTGCAGCGTGGCCGCGGTGATGAGCGGCCCGTCGCCGCAGAGCACCAGCACCTCATCGTCCGGCGCAAGCGACGCGAGCGCCGCGCGCGCCTGGTCGACGGCGTGCCCGGTGCCGAGCTGCTGCGACTGCGTGACGAACTCGACGGGAAGTCCCGTGCCGGCGAAGTGCGCGCGCACGAGATCCGCGCCATGGCCCACCACCAGGATGATGCGGGGCACGCCGACGGCGATGCACGCATCCACGACCCAGTGGACGAGCGGCTTCCCGAGCGCGCAGTGCATGACCTTCGGAAGGTCGCTGCTCATGCGCGTGCCCTTGCCGGCGGCAAGGATCACGGCGGCAGCAGGACGGCGTCCGTGTGCAGCGTGGGGTGCGGGATTGTGCGCGGTCGTGGTCATTGCTGGTGGTGCGCGTCGCGCCGCATCAGCCGACTCTCCGACGGAGGGGTCCGGAACTGGCCCGCCTAGATTCGAACTAGGACTAAGAGGACCAAAACCTCCTGTGCTACCGTTACACCACGGGCCATCCAGTTCCTGACTGGCTCATCGTAGCCGTGGAGTGCGCGCGAACTTGGGCGCGGCGCGGAGCGTCGGCGATCGGTGCGGGTTGTCGGTGGCGCTGTCGTGCGCCGGGGGTCTCGCAGGCGCCTGAAGTCCGCTCAGGCACGGCCCTGCGAGGACTCGCAGGGAGGTGGAACGCTCGACGCGGGGTCGGGCGACCCACATGGGGACCCTTGCCGCGGCTTCCCCAACAGGGCGGGAGCACCGCACGGCCGCGCCGCGATGCCCCATGCGGCGCCAGGCGGGGGAGCGGGTCCACCCATCGCTGTCACCGACGGCCCCCTGATGTGGGGAGTCGAAAAGTGTACTGGGCGGCGTACCTTGCGTCCATGCCTGCAACAGCCGAATCGCATGTGATCCGCGTACTGAACCCCGCCAGCGGGGCTGTGGTGGGGGAGGTGCCTGTCGCAGGGCCGCAGGGGGTTGGTCTGGCGGTGCAGCGGGCCCGTCGCGCGCAGCCTTCGTGGGCAGGGATCCCGCTCGCGGAGCGGGCACGCATCCTGGCCTCGGCGGCACCGGCGCTCAAGGAAGCAGCCACCGAGATCGGCACGCTGGCATCCCAGGAGATGGGCAAGCCGCTGCGCGAGGCGATCGGCGAGGCCACCTGGGCGGCCGACTCGCTCGCGCAGGAGATCGATGCGATCGTCGATGCGCTCACGCCTGAGGTGCTCGATGACGGCCGCGTGCGCAGCGAGCTTCGGTTTGACCCGCTAGGCGTCGCAGCATGCATCTCGCCCTGGAACTTCCCCGTGCTGATGCCGCAGCAGATCGTGCTGCCGTCGCTGCTCGCGGGCAACACGGTGGTGCTCAAGCCGAGCGAGAAGAGCCCGCTGTGCGCACAGGCGTGGGCTGCGCGCGTAGGTGCCGTGCTGCCGACCGATGCGCTGCAGGTGGTCTTCGGCGATAGCGTCGAGGGGCGCGCGCTGGTGCAGGCCGACGTCAACCTGATCGCATTCGTCGGCAGCCGCGCGGCGGGCGAGGACATCATGCGCAGCGCGGCGGGAGGGCTGAAGAGGCTTGTGCTCGAGCTCGGCGGCAAGGATCCGCTGATCGTGCTTCCCGGCGCGGACCTCGACAGTGCGGCGGCATTCGCCACGCGCAACTCCTTCCGCAACGCAGGGCAGGTGTGCGTGTCGACGGAGCGCATCTACGTGCACCGCGACATCGCGGAGGACTTCATCGCCCGCTTCCGCGAGCGCGCTGCGAAGCTGGTGCAAGGAGATGGCGCACGCGAGGGAGTGGACGTCGGGCCGATGGTGGATGCCGCGCAGAAGCGGCACGTAGTGGCACAGGTGCGCGATGCGGTGGCGCATGGCGCGCGCGCGATCCTCGGAGGCGGCGAGGGCGAGGGCAACTTCGTGCCGCCGACGATCCTCGTTGATGTGGACCACTCGATGGCGCTCATGCGCGAGGAGACCTTCGGGCCCGTGGTGGGCGTGATGGTCGTGCGCGACGCGGAAGAGGCGGTGCGACTGGCCAACGACACGCCCTACGGGCTCGGCGCTGCGGTGTTCGGTGCGGAGGACGCCGCTGCCGATGTCGCGTCGCGGCTGACAGCAGGAATGGTGGGCATCAACCAGGGCTGCGGCGGGTCGAAGGGCACTCCGTGGGTGGGTGCGCGACAGTCCGGGTTCGGCTACCACTCGGGGCGCGAAGGCCACCGGCAGTTTGCGCAGGTGCGCGTGCTCTCGCGGCCAGTGCGACGTGCTGCGGGACAGGGCGGCTGACTGGCGGCGAGCCACGCATGCACCGCGAGCGGTCGTTCATCCCAGTCGATGCGCTGCTGCAGGCGTACCGGTCGGGATGGTTCCCGATGGCGGACGCCGAGACTGGCGAGGTGGCGTTCTACACAGTCGGCATCCGGTGCGTGATCCCGCTCGACGGGCGGTTCCATATCCCCCAATCGCTCGCGCGGCGCGTGCGCAGCGGGCGCTTCGAGATCCGCATCGACACGGCATTTGCCGAAGTCATCCGCGCGTGCGCGGCCGAGCGTCCCGACGGTGGCACATGGATCGACCCCGTCATCATCAGGAGCTTCGAGCACCTGCACGCCGCCGGCCATGCTCACTCATTGGAGGCGTGGCGCGATGGCGCGCTCGTGGGTGGTCTCTACGGCGTGGCGATCGGAGGCGCGTTCTTCGGGGAGAGCATGTTCAGCCTGCCGGAGCGGGGCGGGACCGATGCGAGCAAGGTGTGCCTCGTGCACCTTGTGCAGCGGCTGCGCGCGCGCGGCTTCGCGCTGCTCGACTCCCAGTACTCGAACCCGCACATCATGCGCTTCGGCGCGCAGGAGATCGCAGAGTCGGAGTACCTGCGGAGGCTCGCAGTCGCTGTGGAGCTGCCAGCGTCGTTCCGATGATCGCGGACCGCCCTCGCCACCGCGCACCGGCCGCGGCCCGTGCGACGTGTTCAACCCGCGCGATGCGCGCGGAGGGTCACTTGGATGGTGCGGGGGCCGCTGCCGGCGCCGCCTGCGCGGCGCTGCCCGGGGAGGTCGGATCTGCCGGTTTCGAACGAGTGCGCATCGACTCCCTGATGAAGGCCGGCATTGATGCGGGATTCGGAGAGACGCCGCCCATGTCCGCAACGGTGTCCTGCGCCGACTGCGACCAGAGGTAGCGCACCCACTCGAGCAATGCCGGCGGGAGCGACCTTGACTCGTCCGTCAGGGCGACGAGGTTCAGCGGCGTCGTCATTGGGTACTCGCCACGGTGGATGGTCCAGAAGTTCGGCTCGACGGCGGCACCATCGCCGGCCAGCCGCAGGGGCACCATGCGCGCGCGCGGCTGGTCGTTGATGTAGGACGCGATGCCGATGGCGTTGGGGTAGGCGCAGCAGGCGTTGACCACCGCAGATGGGGTCGGCTGCTCGTAGCACATGCTGGTCTGGAAGCGCTCGCCCGGCATCACGATCCGGATGAACTCCTGCATCGTGCCGTGGTTGGGGTCCAGCACGTAGAGGGTCACCCAGGCGCCCCCAAGCGGCAGCGCCGGATCGATGTCGCTCCAGCGCATCACCATCGTGTCGGTGAGGTTGTGGGTCAGCGAAAAGATGCCGTTGAGCTGCTCGCGCGTCAGGCTCCTCACAGGGTTGTCGGCATTCACGTACACGCAGACCGCGTCAAGCCCCACGGGAATCACTGCCACGCGCTTGCCTGTCGCCCGCTCGATGGCGGCGATCTCCGCGGGAGAGAGGTCCCTCGACACGGCGGCAAGATCGCAGCGCCCTGCCTTGAGCCCCTCGATGCCCCTTGAGCTGCCGCCCTGGTTCACGTCGACCCGAATGTCGGGGTACACCTCCTGGAAGTCCTCCCCGAGCACCGAGAGCATGCGGGACATCGTCGTGCTGCCGGCGATGGTGATGGTTCCCGCAAGGGATTGGTCCTCCCGGATCGTGTACTCGGGAAACCTCGCGACCAGGGCGTCCACGGCCGCATCGCGCGTATTGCGGCCATCGGAGATGGGGACCTGGTCGGTGGGAAGCGGCATGGTGGACTGCGAGAGCCCGGCAGCCACGGCGATGGCGATGAGTGCATCCATGGTTCAGCTCCGTGCGGCAGTGCGTCGGCGCATGATGATCGCAAGCGCGACGACGAGGATGGCGAGCAGTATGCCCAGCCTGATGAAGACACCGTTGATGACCTCGGTGGTCGCCCTCTGGACCTCGTGGATCCTCATCTGGATGAGGTCCTCGATCGGCTTGAGACGGCCTGCAAGCTGCTGCTGGTCCGTGAGCGTGTTCGCGCTGCCCAGCAGCGAGTTGGCCTCGACGAGGTTCTGCCGCACCTTCTCCAGGAGCGCCCCGTAGTCCTCGAGCGTGACCGGCTGCGAGGGCGCAGCGGAGGGGGAAGCTGACGCCGCAGCCCTCTCCTGCATGGCGCTGACCGTCACGAGCGCCTCGTTCACGCGGCTGAGCGCGGTGCCCGACTCCACAGTGATGCCCTGCACGGTCTGCATGATCGGCCCGACCTTGTCGAGCAGCGCGCCCGCCTCGGTCATCGTGCCGCGGACGTCCGCGATGAGCTGCCGCGCCATCGCGCCCTTGGCGTCAATCCCCTCAGGGAAGGTCTCGAGCGCGTGCACCAGCCGGCTCGCATCGTCGAGCGCAGCCTGCACCTCAGGCATCACCATGAACTCGTAGACAAGCGAGAGCGCCTGCCAGTTGGCGAAGAGCGGCACGCGCTTGGCCCAGAAGAAGGCGCGCTGCGCCGCGAAGTTCGCCTCCTCGAACTGCTCCGTGGCCTTGTCGAGCGGCTCGAGGAGCCCGCCGCCTCCACGCACCTCCTCGATGATCGCTCGCCCCTTGCGGGTGGCGACGTCGGAGAATCGCACGTACGCCACAAACTCAGTGCCGCCGTGCGCGTACCACCAGTTGGAGATGAGGAGGTCGATGTCATCGAGCTGCTGCTGCGTGAACACCTTCGCGGCGATGTCCCAGATGTCCTCGCGCGCGGAGCGAAGCGCCTGGGCCACGAAGATGGCACGGTCGCCCCAGATCGCATGGGCGCGGCCGGAGTCGACCCAGTAGTAGTTCTGCAGCGTGACGACGCCGAGCTGGTCGAGCAGCTGCGTAAGCGAGTCGCTGCTCGTCGAGATGTCGTACATGCTGCTCACGCCAAGCAGCCGGAGGCCGTTCATGAGGCGCCGCTGGTTCACGTCGGGGTTGTCGCGCATCACGCGCTCGCTGGCCGACAGCATGATGGTGAAGTAGCGGTCGGCGAAGGCGTTGGACATGTCCTCGAGCTGCTGGCGGGACAGCGTGAGGTCCTTGATGTTGCCGGCCTTCTCGACCTTCGACATCTTCGGGCCGCCTCCGGCGCATCCCGCGAGCGCAGCGCCGAGCGTGGCAGCCGCGATGAGCGCTGCGGCGGCTCGGACTGCAGGGGCCAGGATGGGGGCGCAGGCAGGAATTGCTGGCGAGCGTCGCAGCGGCTCGGGGGAGCGAGGCATCACTTGACCAGCCCCGCGAGGTCGGCGCCGCGCATCGCCATCACCTTGCCCATCACGCGCACCGCGACGAATGCGCTGAAGGCGACGATGACGAACTCGATGATGGAGTTGAAGAACATGCCGTAGCGCACGCTCACGTCAGCGACGGCGGGGGCAGAGTCGGTTGCCGCCTTCGCGGGCTGCAGCACCCAGCGGAGCTCCTTGAAGTCGACGCCGCCTATCGCCAGCCCAAGCGGCGGCATCAGCAGGTCGGTGACGATCGAGTTGACCACCTTGTTGAAGGCGGCGCCGACCACGATGCCGACGGCCATGTCGATGGCGTTGCCCTTGACGGCGAATGCCTTGAAGTCGTTCAGGAATCCCTTGAGCATGCTGGCTCCATGTGCGCGGATGCGCGGCCCGGAATGGACCGCTGGCTAGACGTTGAAGAGGAAGTGGCAGACATCGCCATCCCTCATGACGTAGGACTTGCCCTCGACCCGGAGGCGGCCTGCCTCGCGGATGGCCTTCTCGCTGCCGAGATCGAGGAGGTCAGGCACCGAGTAGATCTCGGCGCGGATGAAGCCGCGCTCGAAGTCGGTGTGGATCACGCCCGCAGCCTGCGGCGCGGTTGCGCCGATGTGCACGGTCCACGCACGGATCTCCTTCTCGCCGGCGGTGAAGTAGCTCTGCAGGCCAAGCAGCCGGTAGGCCGCGCGGGCCACGGTCGCAAGCGCAGGCTCGCCCATGCCCAGCGAGGCGAGCATCTCCGCGCGGTCGGCCTCGTTGAGCTCGGCGAGCTCCGACTCGATCTTCGCGCACACGACGACCACATCGCCGCCGTGGCTTGTGGCGTAGTCACGGACCTTCTGCACGAGCGGCCCTTGGCCGGTCGGGTCGGACTCGTCCACGTTGGCCACGAAGAGCACTCGCTTGGCCGTGATCATCCCTAGGGAAAGCAGTTCCTTCGCCTCTTCGGGAGTCAGCTCCAGTGACCTCAGCGGCTTGCTTGCGTTGAGGCTGGCGAGGCAACGCTCCAGCAGCTCGGCACGAGACTTGGCTTCCTTGTCGCCGGCGCGCGCGGTGCGCTGTGCCTTGTCGAGGAGGCCCTCTGCCACCTGGAGGTCCGCGATCATGAGTTCGGTCTCGATGGTGCCGATGTCGCGGATCGGGTCGACGGAGCCGTCGACGTGGGTCACGTCGGGGTCGGCGAAGCATCGCACCACATGAAGGATCGCGTCGACCTCGCGGATGTGGGAGAGGAACTTGTTGCCCAGGCCAGCGCCCTCGCTCGCGCCCTTCACGAGGCCGGCGATGTCAACCAGCCGCATCGCCGCAGGGATCACCTTCTGGGTCGGGATGCAGGACTGGATCTGGCCAAGGCGAGGGTCTGGAACCGCCACAATGCCGACGTTGGGCTCGATGGTGCAGAAGGGGTAGTTGGCCGCCTGCGCACCAGCCGCCGTAAGCGCATTGAAGAGCGTGCTCTTGCCGACGTTCGGAAGTCCGACGATGCCGCATTCCATGGGGGTGCGGATGGTAATGCGCCGATATCCTCGCGGGAGCGACGTGCGCTGGACCACATCGAACGAGTCGATACCCACACCCCAGCGCACGGTCAGGCTGCGGATCCTGTTCCTTGCAGGCTGCGTGTTCGTTGGGGCGGGGGCGGTGGCCGCGCGCCTGGCGTGGCTGACGGTGGTGCGGTCGCAGGAGCTGTCTGTGCGGGCGGTGGAGCGGCTTGACGTCGAGCGCTACCTGCCCTCGTGGCGGGGCAGGATCCTCGACCGCAAGGGTCGCGTGCTCGCCGAGGATGTGCCGAGCTACGACATCGCCGTCACCTACCCGTTCGCCACCGGCGAGTGGGTTCAGCGCAAGGCTGAGGAGTCGGCGCGCCGCGAGTCGGGCCGCGCGGGATGGCGGCAGATGGACTCGGCGGCACGCGATGCGGCGATCGCGCAGCACCGGGAGCAGTGGCGTGCGCGCGAGTCTGAGCTGATGCGCGCGCTCTCGGCCGCGATGGGCATCTCGGAGCGCGACCTCGAGGCGCGCCTTGCGGAGATCGTGTCGACGACGGAGCGGCGAGCGAGTGCGGTGTGGGCACGGCAGCGGCAGCAGCGCATCGAGCGCGGCGAGCCCGCCGACCGCGCGCCGGAACCGATCCGGGAGATGGTGGAGCCCCACGTGCTCGTCGAGCGCGTGCCCGATTCGGTCGCGTTCGAGATGCGGCGGATCGCGGACTCGATGCCGGGCGGCGTCGAGGTGATCGACGCGACGCGTCGCGAATACCCATGGTCGAGCATCGAGGTCGAGGTCGACCGCAGCGCGCTGCCTGGCCATCTTCGCTCGTCGCACCCGATGACGCTGCGCATCGATGGCGCATTCGACTTCGTCGTTGGCACGATGCGCGACGAGGTGTGGCAGGAGGATCTTGAGCGGCGGCCCTTCGAGAGGCGGGATGCACGCGGGATGCTCGATGTGGACCTCGGCGGCTACCGCGCAGGCCGCGACTCCGTGGGTGCGCGCGGCGTGGAGCGCAGTGCGGAGGATGCGCTGCGCGGGCTCCGCGGATTCGTGCGCCGCAGGGTCGACACCGGGAGCGAGGAGCGCGTGGATCCCGTGCCGGGCGAGGATGTCACGCTCTCGATCGATGCGGCGCTGCAGGCGCGAGTGCAGGCGGCGATCGACCCGAGGGTGGGGCTGACCCAGGTGCAGCAGTGGCACGCAGGATGGCGCGATGGCCAGGCACGGAAGGGGCCGCTCCCGATCGGCGAGCCGCTTGCGGCAGCTGCGGTCGTGGTGGACATTGACACGGGCGACGTGCTCGCGATGGCATCGACGCCGACGCCATCGGTGGCGACGGAGATGGGTGACGCCGCACGCGCACGGCGCGATCCATTCATCGACCGTGCGGCGGGCGGCATCTACCCGCCGGGCTCGATCCTCAAGCCGATCGTCTACCTGGCCGCAGTGAAGGAGGGCGTGTGCCGCGAGGATGACGCGTTCGCGTGCAACGGCCACTACTTCCCGGGTCAGCCAGACGTCGCGCGGTGCTGGATATACAGGCCGCAGTACGGGATGGCCACGCACTCGCAGAAGCTCGGAGGGCCGCTCGGCATCGAGCAGTCGCTCGCGCGCAGCTGCAACATCACCTTCTACACGCTTGCTGCGCGACTTGGCAGTCGGCGCATGACTGCGTGGTACCGCGACTTCGGTCTCGGCGTTGCGCCGGGGTCCGGGCTTGGCCGGGAGGCGATCGGCCCGGACGGTTCAGCGCGCACCGTCGGCGAGGCATCAGGGTCGCTGCCCTCGGCCGAGCTGCTCGACCGCCTCGAGTCGCGCGGCGATGCGTTCACGCCGATCCTGCTAGGCATCGGCCAGGGACCGCTCGCGTGGAGCCCGCTGCAGGCCGCGAACGCGTATGCGGCGATGGCGCGCGGCGGAGTGTGGATGCCGCCACGGCTCATCCTGCAGGGTGCAGGTCCCGAGCAGCGGCCATCGCGCGACCTCGAGCTGAGCGACAGCGCGATTGCGCGTGCGCTCGAGGGGCTCCGCCGCTCGGTGGCGGAGTCCTACGGCACGGGCCACCACATCGAGGTGTCGCCGGGCGTGCAGGAGCCGACGGTGGCCGTGCCTGGCGTACGCGTGTGGGGAAAGACGGGTACCGCACAGTCGGGTGCGCTCAAGATCGACGTCGACGAGGATGGCCAGATCGACTCCACCGTCACCGATGCGGACCACGCATGGTTTGTCGGTCTCGCCGGACCTGAGCGCGACAGCCGCCCTCGGTACGCCGTCGCGGTGCTGGTCGAGCACGGAGGCGGTGGCGGCCGCACTGCGGGCCCGGTGGCCGCCGCAGTGATCCGTGCGCTGGTCGCTGAGGGATACCTCGGTGCGTCGCGTGCACGGCCCGTCGGCGAGCGTGCAGCGGCAGGGGGCGCACGGTGAGCAGCATCACTCCCGTACGGCCCTCGGCAGTCGGCGAATGGAGCCTCTTCGCGTGGCTTCGGCTTCCGCAGGTCGTGGCACGGCGGCTCGGCATCTCATGGATCACGGCAGGGTGGATTCCTGTGTGCGCGGCGCTTGCGCTCACGCTGATCGGCATCGCGGCGATCGGCACGACGCAGCCTGCGTACGCGTCGCGGCAGCTGGCGTACGCGGTGGTCGGCCTTGCGATGGGTGGGCTGAGCGTTGCGCCGTCAACCGCACGCCTTGAGCGGTGGAGCCCGTGGGCATTCGCACTGACGCTCGCGTCGCTCGTCGTGCTGATCATGCCGGGCGTGCCGGAGTCGGTTGTGCGTCCTCGAAACGGAAGCCGTTGCTGGATCGACCTTGGCCCGATTGACGTGCAGCCCGCGGAGTTCGCCAAGCTCGCCTGGATCCTGGCCACGGCCTGGTGGCTGCGGCGCGCCGCCGATGTGCGCACCGTGGCGGGCATCGTGCTGCCCTTCATGATCACGGCAGTGCCTGTCGTGCTGATACTTGCGCAGCCGGACCTCGGCACCGCGCTGCTCTTCTTTCCCACGCTGCTCGCGATGCTGCTTGCGCAGGGCGCGCGAAAGAAGCACATCGCGCTGGTGGTCGCGATCGCCGCGGTGATGGCGCCCGCGAGTTACCCGGTGCTGAAGCCTCACCAGCGTGCGCGCATCGACGCGCTCATCGCGCAGGTGCAGGGCAGCGACCGCTACGTGCGCTCGATCGGATTCCAGGGCGACCGTGCGGTGACGCTCATCGCATCGGGCGGGATGGTCGGTCACGGGAAGGCCCAGGCGGCGGCCCTCGTGCGCCACAACGCCCTTCCCGAGGAGCACAACGACATGATCTTCGCGGTGGCCGCATGCCGGTGGGGACTTGCGGGCGGCATCGCCATCATTGCGCTGCAGGGCATCTACGCGCTCGGGGCCCTGTGGATCGCGGCGATGACTCGCAGCAGGTTCGGCAGGCTTGCCGCCACGGGCATCGGCATCATGTGCGCGTGGCAGGCAACCGTGAACCTGGGCATGACGGTGGGGCTGCTGCCGATCACAGGCCTCACGCTGCCCTTCGTGTCGGCTGGAGGCTCGAGCATGGTCGCCGCATGGATGGCCACGGGAATCCTCTTCGGGATCGCGGCGCGGCAGTCGCGCGAGGTCAGCTCCGGAAGCGGCGCCACAGGCGGATCGCTCGTTTCCGGTGGGCCGAGGGGATCCCTGGCATGAGCGGACCGTCTCCTGAGATGCTCGTGGGCCTCGCATCTCGTGGCATCGAGCTCGAGCCCGAGGACATCGCGCGCCTCGGCCGCTTCCTCGACCTGCTCGATGAGGCGAATGCACGGTTCAACCTGACCGCGATCCGCGACCGCGCCCAGGCGTGGGAGCGGCACGTCGCGGACTCGCTCGAGCTGCTGCCCTACCTCGCATCGGCGCAGGCCGAGGGTGAGCGGCTCCGCATCGCGGATGTGGGCACAGGGGGAGGCATGCCGGGCCTCGTGCTTGCGTGCGTGATGCCTGATGCCGACTTCACGCTCATCGAGAGCGTCGGCAAGAAGGCGCGGTTCCTCGCCGATGCGGCACGCACCCTCGGGCTGGCGAACGTGAGCGTCGAGCAGCGGAGGGCCGAGGACCTCGGGCAGGACCACCGCACGACGCGAGAGCGATTTGACGTGGCCACGAGCAGGGCCGTGGCGCGGCTTCCGCTGCTGCTTGAGCTGTGCCTTCCGCTGGTGCGGCCCGGGGGCGTGATGCTCACGATCAAGGGCGAGCAGGCTGCGGCTGAAGTTGCGGAGTCCGCATACGAGCTCGGCGAGCTGCGCGGAGCCGTCGTGGACCAGGTGCGCACGCCCACTGGCACAATCGTCGTCATCGAGAAGACGGGGCGCACCCCGCGCACGTGGCCGCGCGGCGCGACTCAGCGGCCGTCGCGGAGCTGACGCTGCGTGATGGTGCGCTCGAGCGGCGCGAGACGCGCGTCGCGTCGCGCCGCTGCGGAACCCTGTTCCGCGATCATCATCCACGAGCCGTCGGCCTCCTCGCGCCACCATGCGCCGCCGCGCAGCGCATAGACGCGCGAGTCGGGTCCGGCAAGCAGCGTGTCGCCCGCGCGCACGGGACGGAGCCTCGGGTCGATGTCCATGAGCGCGGACCCCGACAGCGCCGACTCGATCGCGGTGCGGCACTCGGGGACACCTGCGCTGT
Organism: uncultured Isosphaeraceae bacterium; assembly: GCA_964555705.1. Taxonomy (GTDB): domain Bacteria; phylum Planctomycetota; class Phycisphaerae; order Phycisphaerales; family SM1A02; genus ZLKRG44. The sequence continues at coordinate 36,709 of CAZKTN010000022.1, forward strand.
CGGGATCGAGGACCGTTGGAAGTGCGATTGCGCCAATGCGCGCACCGGAGAGCGCGTACGCGCCCCCATCAATCTGCGGATCGCCGATCACCACCGCGGTGCCGCGGATCGTGCGCACGCCCTGCGCGCTGCCGCCACTCGCTGACCCATCGGCTGGCGTGCACGAGAAGACGATCCGGAGCGTGTGCGCGCCGCCATCGTCAACCACTGGGTCGCGCCGTGGCTCATGGAGCGTGAGCGCGCAGCGCCCCACGGTGAGGACGCGTGGCCAGGAGGGTGCAGCTCCGTGCTCCGTCGCGAGCAGCCAGCCCATGTCGAGCGCGAGCACCATCAGCGCAAGCAGGGCGATACGAACCATCACGGAAGGAGGCACCTAGCGCCCGAAGACCATCTCGCGGCCGGACGTGTCGTCAAGGAGCCGCCAGTGCAGCTCGCGGGCGAGACGCGGGATCACCTGCCACGCGATGTCCTCGTCGTCGATGAAGAGGATCATCTGGAGCACCGGATCCTGCCCGGGGCTCAGCTCGACGACGATGCCTGGCCCGTACAGCGTGTCCTCGCCTGCGCGCTCGGGCGCCGTGTTGCGGCGCGCCAGTGCGGCCACGATCTCGGCGCGCGAGCCCATGGGCTGCAGGCCCCGGTCTCCTCCGGATGTGGGGCTCGTGACGATGAAGTGCCGCATCGGGTGCGCGAAGATATCACTCCGGATCGCCGTCGTCGGCAGGAATGAGCGACGCCACGGTGTCGATGAGGTGCGCCAGCGGCACAGGCTTCGTGAAATATGCCGAAATGCCCATCCGAAGGGCAAACTCCTTGTGGCGGAGGCCCTTGTTTGCGGTGACCATCACGATCGGCAGGTCAGGCGCCACGTTGCGCAGCCGCTCGGCGACTGACAGGCCGCTGACCGCAGGCAGCATGAGGTCGAGCACCACAAGGTCCGGCTCCTCGGACACCGCGCGCGCAAGGGCCTCGACTCCGTTGCTGGCGGCCACCACATGCGCGCCCTCGAGCTGAAGCGCGAGCGCGATGCCGGCGAGGATGTCCTGGTCGTCGTCGACCACGAGGATCACCGCGCCCTCAAGCCGGCGCTCGCCTGACGCGGGCCCGCTCATCGGGCCTCCGGTGCAGGCACGAAGGGCTGCTCGAGGCGCGCCATCTCCGCATCGGTCATCCACGGGAGCCCGCGGAGCTTGGTGCGCAGCCGTTCCGGCATGGGCTTCCCCTCGATCTCGTGCTGTGGCCTGCTCTTCCAGCGGCGGTGCACCCAGAGGTACTGCTCGGGGCGCGAGCGCACGCCCTGCTCGATCGCGCGGTTGAAGCGTGCGGTGATGTAGTAGAGGGGATCTGGCGCATCGGCCCAGTCCTCGGGGCGCATCACGTCGACGCACTCGAGCTCGTAGCGGAACGAGTCGCCGGTGCGGCGCGCGATGCCGGTGACCACAGGCAGCTCGTAGCGCATGGCGAGCAGCCCGATCGACTTGTAGCTCGACGCGAGCCTGCCGAAGAAGGGCACGAAGAGGCCGTCGCTGCCTGCGTTCTGGTCGGCGATGAATCCCACGCGCCCGCCAGCCTCGACGACCCGCTGCACCTCGGCCGTGGCGCCGAACTTGGTGAGGATGCGCAGCCCGCGCGCCTCGCGCACCGCACGGATCCAGGCGTCGAGCCATGGGTTGTCGAGGGGCCGCGCGAGCGCGACCGTGTCGAATCCGAGCAGCGCCAGCGTGAATCCCAGCAGCTCCCAGTTGCCGCAGTGCCCGGTCACCATCAGCATGGGACGGTTGGAGAGCAGCAGCTCGACGTTCTCGTGCATCAGCCCGGCGCCGCGCTGCGCGATGCGCACGCGCTCGGGCCAAGACGACGGCGTGAGCAGCCTCGGCACCGCCACCGACTCGACCATGAACATCTGGAACATGTTCTCGATCGACTTTCGCGCGAGCGTCTCCACGTCGGCAGGCGCAAGCTCTGGCATCGCCTGCGCGATGTGGTGCTGCGCCCTGAGCCTGTGCCGGCGCACGACGCGCGCATAGGCGCGTCCCACCGCCGATGCGGTGCGCATGTTCTGCTCGATGCCGAACGAGTGGGTGAGCGCAAACGCCCCGCGCAGGACCGCGTACTGCGCCGCATCCGACAGGCGGGTGAGGGCGCCGCGGGGCCGCACCGCGTCAGCGCTCTGCCGCACCAGTCAGGATGCGGAAGCGGTTCCAGTTCAGGACCGGAATGCCTGCGTCGCGGGCCTGGCTGATCAGGTTGTCGTACGACTCGCGCGCCGCGCGGGCGCGGAAGAACGCGTCGAACTGCGCCTGGCTCGCGCCAAGCGACGGCGCAACCGGCATCGGCGGCTGCGAGCCGACCACCACGAAGTCGAGGTCGCCCGTGATCGAGTCGCTGCTGACCACCTCGCCGCCCCATTCGGCGATCTTGCCTCGGATGTAGTCGGCCTCGGTGTCCGACACGGCGCCGTCAGCGTCCACGTCGAACTTCCCGTGCACGAGGAACTTGTAGCGGTAGTCGGGGCTGTACACGGCGTTGGCGATCACGTCCTCGCGCACGATCGGGCGGCCCGGGCGCTGGCGCGTGACGCGCGCGACGCTCGTGGTCTCGCCGACGCGCACGATCTCGATGCTCGCCTTGCCTGCAGTCTGGCGCTGCGTCTGCGGGTCGAACTGGATCGCAGCCGCGTCGTCGTAGACCTCGAAGGTCATGCCTGCACGCACACGGTCCTTGGTGCCGAGCGAGATGTAGACGCGGTCGCTCGACGTGGACGCATCGACGATCCGTCCGTCCACCAGGAGCGACGCATCCTTTGGCTTGACGCGGAACTGGTCGACCTGCTTCTGGAGCTCGCCCGCTCGGGTGCGCAGCAGCGAGACCTCCTGGTTCGCGGCATCGATCTGCTGCTGAAGCTCGGCGAAGCGGTTCTTGTAGGAGTTCTCGAGCTCCTCGCGGGCGGTCGCGTACTCCTGCTTGACCTCGTCAACCTCTACCTGGTGGCGGTCTCCGGCTTGCTTGTACGGCTCGAGGCTCGCTCGGGTCTCCTCGACTTCGCGCTTGGACGCATCGACCTGTGCCTGGGCCTGCGCCTTCGCGAGCTCCGCGGCGCGCTCCGCTGCCGTCACCGAGGCGCGCATGCCCTCGGCCTCGTCAGACTTCGCGCGCAGCTGACGGCGGGCCTCGTCGATCGCGGCTCGCGCGGTCTGGCCCTCGGCGAGCGAGAGCGACGAGCGCAGTGCCGGTGCGTCGGCGTTGGGGTCGCCGGCCACGACGGCCGCAATCTCGCCCTTCTGGTTCATGAGGTACTCGACGAGCGTCATGCGCTCGGGGCTCGCCGCCGCCATGAGCTTGCGGACTTCCTCGCGGTTGAGCTGCTCGCTGGTCGCGACGCGCGCGAGGTCCTCCTGGGCGCGGCGGGCGTCCTGCTCGGCCTTGTCCATGGCGCTGTAGAAGTAGATCGCGGCCACCGCAGACAGCACAGTCAGGACAACGAAGGTGACGAGCGCTGCGATGATGCCTGTGCCGGCCGATCTGGACGCCATGAGTGCTCCTGCGGGACGCCGCGGGGGGGACTGAAAGGGGTCAGGCTGGCGATCAGGCCGGTCCCGACCCGGGAACCGCGTATCGTCCGCGCTGAGGGGGGTCCGCGTCAAGCGGGGCACGAGGTCCGGGGGCCATTTCGCGGACCCTCGCATGGTCCACTTGCGCCCGAGAGCCATTTGTGGGACGATTGTTCTTCCGATTCGAGGA
>CAZKTN010000023.1:0-37622 GCA_964555705.1 uncultured Isosphaeraceae bacterium
CCGCCCGCGCCACCTCCCGAGCCCCCGCCATCGGGACTCGCTTCACCCGGCGCAGTCGCCGGTCCATCCATGCCGCAGGGCGGCGCGCCACCGGTGGACGTCGACACGCTCGCCCCAGTCCGTGTCACGGACAACGCCGTCGTGGAGCCTGCCCAAGGCGTGCGCCGCGCGCCCATCACCGAGCTCAGCAACGAGGGTGACTCCTTCGTGTTCGACGTGAACGCGCAGCAGTGGGTGCGCATCCGCCAGTCGGGAGCCGCTCCCGCCACGCCTCGCGCCGTCAGCGATCCTGCTCAAGTCGCGGCCCTTCCCGGTCTCCCGCTCACGGGTGCCGCGGCACGCGCAGCCGCCGGCGGTGACCTCGCCGATGTCCAGAAGGCTGTCGTGGGCAGAACGCGCATCATCGAGATCGACGTCGACCGCATGAACCGCGGCGATGCCCTCCAGAACATCGTGATCCGACCGGGCGACACGCTCTACTGCGAGTTCCCGCCGATCGGCGTCATCTACATCGACGGCGAGGTGGCACGCCCAGGCACGCTGCAGTTCCCCAATGCCGGAAAGCCCACGCTGAGCCGGTTCATTGCGGCGGCGGGCGGCCTCGGGCCGATCGCCATCCCGGAGCGGGTGGACCTCATCCGCCGGCTGCCCGGCGACCGAGAGGCCACCATCCGAGTCAACCTCGCCGCGATCAGGAACCGGACCGAACCGGACATCTACCTGAAGCGCGACGATCACATTATTATCGGAACAAACTTCTGGGCCACGCCGCTGGCGGTGTTCAGGAACGGCTTCCGAGTGACCTACGGATTTGGCTTCCTGCTTGACCGGAACTTCGGCAACGACGTGTTCGGTGCGCCGCCGGTCAACATTGTGGGTGGGTGATCATTCTGGTCGGAACATCGGCGTCGTCCGGGCATCATGGGCGTGCTTTCGGTACGAACTGGAGTCCCAGCCGCGCGTAACCGATGGTGTTCATTGGAGACCTGTGTCCACGATCGCCAGACCTGCTCCTGACGCAACGGCCCAGCCGCCGGCCATCGCGCCGACGGTGACGCTGTCGCCAAGGGCAGCATGGATCGCAGGGTCGGCCCTGGTCGTGGTGTTCGTGGGGGTCTTTGCCGACTTCTTCGCGAAGCAGTTCAGGTTTGCGTTCAACATGCCCAGCGACTGGGGGCACACGCTGATCGTTCCCGCGGTGGTCGGGTACTTCGTGTGGCTCCGCCGCGACGAGCTCAAGGCCACGCAGATCCGTCCGTGCTGGTGGGGGCTCGCGCCGGTCGTGCTCGGCGTCGGCTGGTACTCGCTGTGCGTCTTCGGGCCGCGGCCGCTCTTCCACCACAACCTGATGGGTGCGGGCGTCTACCTGACGCTCTTCGGCATCGTGCTGCTGCTCCTGGGCACCTCGGCCATGCGCTGGCTCTGGTTCCCGCTGGCGTACCTCGCCGCGTTCTCCCAGACGATCTCCGAGGTGCTTCTCAACAGGGTCACCTTCCAGCTGCAGGACCTCGCGGCCGCAGGCGCCTACCTGCTGCTCGCGGTGCTCGGGCTCGAGGTCGACCGATCGGGCAACACGCTCACGGTGTGGAGCGAGGGCGTGCCGCATCCGCTCAATGTCGCCGAGGCATGCTCAGGCATGAGGATGCTGATCGCGTTCCTGGCGCTGGGCACCTACTTCGCCTACGTCAACCTCTCGATCGCCTGGCAGCGGATCGCGCTCGTGCTGTGCGCAGTGCCCGTTGCGCTCGCCGTCAACATCCTCCGGGTGACGTCGCTGGGGATCCTGTCGCTCTTCGACACCAACCTCGCGCAGGGGGAGTTCCACCACTTCGTCGGCGTGCTCTGGCTGCTGCCTGGGCTTGCGATGTTCCTCGGCGTTGTGTGGCTGCTGCGCCGGATGGTCGTGGACGAAAGCGATCCGGGAGCGTCGCCATGACTGTGGGCAAGGGTGTGCGCGTGGCCTACGCGGTAGCCATCGGGCTGCTCGTGCTTTCGGCGCTGGGCTTCCGTGCGGGCGTCGCTGCGCTCGACCTGTACCTGAAGAAGGAGCCTGTGCCGCTGCGGCGTGCGCTCTCCACGGTGCCGCCGCAGCTTGGGCGATGGAGGCAGGTCGGGCCCGATGGCGTGTTCAGCGCGGAGATCATCGAGTCGCTCGGCACGACGCAGTACCTCGACCGCAACTACGCGCTCGACGGTGACCCCTCCAAGGGCGCACTTGCGCTCCACGTCGCCTACTACACCGGCATGATCGACACGGTGCCGCATGTGCCCGAGCGCTGCTGGGGCGCAGCCGGCATGGTGATGGCCGAGCAGCCCCGTGAGGTGTCGCTCGCTGTCGATGAGGAGTCGTGGAAGTGCGCCGATGGGCCGGCGTCGGCATCAGGCGAGCCCTACCCGGCGACGACCGTGTCCGATCCGGTGACTCGCCGCCCCGATACGGTGCACATGCCGCTGGGGACCTATGACGCGTCGGTCACCGAGTTCCAGGATCGCCGCGACCCGTCGCGCCGGCAGGTCGGCGGCTACTTCTTCGTCGCCAATGGTCGCACCACGCCGTCTGCGTACGTCGTGCGCACGTACGCCTTCGACCTGGGCAACCGCTACGCCTACTACTGCAAGGTGCAGGTCTCGGGGATCTTCCCGCAGGCCACGTCGGCGGAGGACTGGTCCGAGCGCGCAGGCGACCTCCTCACGCACGCGATGCCGCACATCATGCGATGCCTGCCGGACTGGCCCGAGTGGGAATCCACGCAGGGCCGCTGACGCGCGCCATCTCCCTACCTTCCCCAACCAAATCCAATGGCCAACAAGCTCAACAAGAAGTTCCTCACCGTCATCTCGCTCTTCGCATTCGTCGCACTCGCAGTGGTGGGTGGCATCGCGTACCTGCAGGTCTCAGGTGCGCCCGAGCGCAACAGGAACCTCGGCGATGCGGCGATGGCCTCGGCCGAGGCGGCGCTTGCCGCAGGGGACGGCAAGGAGGCGAAGAAGCTCTTCGCCGAGGCGATGAACCGCTATGGGCGTGCGGTGTCGAAGCGCCCCAACAACGTGCAGTACATCGACCTCATGCGCGGCGCGCTCGAGCGCATCGTGCCCGAGACAGGCAGCGAGGCCAACGAGCTCTACCAGAGGTGGCTGAGCGTCCTGCAGCAGCGCGTCCGAGCAAAGCCCGAGGATGCCGAAGCGCGCCTTGCCTTCATCGGCACGGTGCGGCAGCGCGCAGAGCTTGTCGGCACGCCCGAGGCGTGGAAGTCGGTCAGCAACGTGTGCGATGATGCGCTCGCCGCGCTCCCGCCCAGCGACCCGGCGCTGAAGACGATCCGCAGGATGCGCGCGGAGTCGGAGGTCCGGCGCGACTCGGTGCTCACGGCAGACGAGCGAGCGGATGCGGAGCGCCAGCTGCGGGAGATCGTGGAGGCGGATCCTTCCGACGGCGCGGCGTGGGCGGCGCTCATCACCAGCATCAATGCGGATGCGACACGGCTTCAGCGCGCAGGCCGCCAGTCTGACGCGCAGCGGCGCCGCAAGCAGCTCGACGAGGCTCTCGCCACCGCGCAGGCGTCGGCAGGGTCGAGCCCGGAGGTGATCCTTGCCGCGTACGACAGGCTGCTCGCGCTGAGGTCGCTCGGCGACCCTTCGGTGACGCCTTCGCAGCTCATCGAGATGGGCGAGCCGCTGGTTGCCGGGGCCGGCCAGCTCATGGCCGGCCAGATCCTTGACGTCGCGGAGCGCATCGCCGCCACCGGCGACCAGACGCTGATCCGCCGGATGGTCGACACGCTGCGCGCCTACTGCGAGAGGGACCCCCAGGCGCTCATCCACCTCAGGATGGTCGCCATCATGCAGTTCGGCTACGACCGCGATGCCGCGCGCGCCACGCTCGAGAGCCTCGCATCGCGCCCGCAGATGTCGGTGTCGCTGCTCGGCGCCTACCAGGACGAGCTGCGAGCCTTCGCGGCAGAGAGGCTGGGCGACCTCGCCTTCGTCGAGTGGGAGGAGGCGAGCGATGCGGCCGCGCGCGATGCCGCGCTCGAGCAGCTCAAGTCGCACCGAAACAAGCTCCGCGACATGGTGGGCGAGCGCGGCGGCGAGGCCGCGCTTGCGCGCATGGACGCGAAGATCGCCTTCGCGATGCGCGACTGGTCGCTCGCGAGCGCAAAGATCGACCAGGTCATGTCGACGCAGCCGGTGATGCCGCCGGAGTTCTACATGATCGCCGCGCAGGTGCTCATCAACAGGGGCGAGCTCGGCACCGCACTGACCCGCATCGACCGGGGCCTCGAGGCGTTCCCTGGGAGCATCCCGATGCTTGCGGTGCGAGGCGAGATCCTGGCGCGGCTCGGGCGATTCCCCGACGCGCGGCGCACGGTCGAGGCGATCCTCGCCGTCGACTCGACGAGCCCCGCCGCACGCGAGCTCATCAAGGCCATCGACGCGCTCTCGGCGACAGCGGCCGGCGGTGCCGCGAGCGCAGATCCGGTGGTCGGCGTGCTCGGCCGGTCCGAGGCGCTGTACGTCGCAGGCAAGTTCGACGATGCGCTCGCGATGCTCAACGAGGCGCTGGTGGTCCAGCCCGATGACATCCGCCTTCGCCGCGCCAAGGCGCAGGTGCTCATCAACCTCGAGCGGCAGGACGAGGCGAAGGCGCTCGTGGAGGAGTCGATCAGGATGGCGCCGGATGACGAGGGCCTGATCCGTCTCCGTGCGATCGCCGCCGGCGGATCGGCGCTCGAGCGTGTCGAGCGTGTGGTCGCTGACCTTCCCGGCGAGCCGAAGGTCCGCGCAACGCGCCGGGTGCTGCTCCTTTCGCAGCTCAGGGACAACAGCCGTGCGGTCGTTGCGCGTGCCGCGCCTGATGCGCGGGCCGCGGCGGAGGCGGAGCTCGCCCGCGTGGAGGCAGCGCTCGCCGATGCGCGCGGGGCGCTTGCCCAGATGTCGCCTGACGACCCGCTCATCTTCGAGCTTGCGTTCAACGATGCGATGGCGGCAGGCAACATCGCGGCCGCGGAGACGGTCGCTGCCAACGCCGAGTCTTCGTGCTCGGACCGCTCTCTCGGCGCGGTGCTGCGCGGACGCCTCGCGATGGAGCGCAACGACTGGGCCGTGGCCGTCGCCGAGTTCGACCGCGCGCGCGCTGCGCTCGGCGCACCTGCAGCGACCTGGCGCCTGCTCGGAATGGCACGCGAGCGTTCGGGCGACATTCCCGGGGCCATCGAGGCATACGCGGAGGCGTATCAGCGGCAGCCGAGCGACACCGCCAACGTGCGCATGTACGGCACGCTCCTTGCGCGTACGGGTGACCCTGCGCGAGCGCTGGGGATCCTCCGCAGCGCCGCCGCCGCGAACCCCGAGGAGCTGGCGCTCGTGAACGCGTGGCTCGAGCTCGAGTCGCAGTTCGGCGACCGCACCAGCGCGCTCGAGCGCCGTCGCCGGATCTGGCGCGATAGGCCATCCGACCGCGAGAATGGCCGCAGGCTCGCGACGCTGCTGCTTGAGGCGGAGCCCACGCTCTCGATGATCGTCGACGAGGCCGGCAAGCCGAGGTACACCGCCGAGCAGTTCGCGGCGTTGCCTGCGGACCGCCAGCGCGACGAGCTCACCGGCGTCCGCACCCGCAACACGGAGCAGGGCCTCGCGATCGCACAGCGCCTCATGTCGCTTGACCCGACGGACCGCGAGACGCCGATGGCCATCGCGATGGTGCTGCGGCGCGCGGGCGACGACCCGGCGGGTGCGCGGATCCTGCGCGAGGCGATCACCATGAACTCCGGACCCGGCGAGTGGATTCGCTGGATCGACCTTGCGACGTACCTCGTCGAGAGCGGCGCGATGCAGGCCGGCGAGGAGGCATTCGCGCGCGCACGGTCGCTGCAGCCGGCCGAGGGCATGCCCGCGAACCGGCTTGAGGGCCAGTTCTGGTTCTCTCGCGGGGAATGGGCTCGGACGAAGGCCGCTCTTGAGCCGGTGTTCGCCGCCAACCCGACTCCGGAGCTGGCGCGCAACATCGTCGAGACGATGGTGAAGCTCGGCGAGCTCGAGCAGGCGCGGGCGACCCTTGCGAAGGTGGATTTGGCGAAGCGTTCGCAGCGCGAGCAGTTCACGGACCTGATGCTGGAGGCGGTCATTGCGGAGAGCCTGGCGGAGCGGGCCTACGAGGCTGGCGACACGGCCACTGGCGACACGGAGTCTCGGGCACTCGGGACGGCCCTCGACCGCGCGATCGCGCTCGAGCCCAGCGATTCGCGCCCGTGGATCGTGCGCGCAAGCGCGAGCCACCGGCGCTACCAGCGCACGGGCGACAAGGCCGCACTCGCGCAGGCGCGCACCGAGGCGGACCGGGCGTTCGAGCTCCAGCCGACGCTCTGGCCGGTGATCCGCCAGCGATGCATCGTGATGGTCGACCAGGATGACCTTCGAGGCGCGATCGAGACGATCCGGAAGTTCGTGGTCGCGTTCCCCCGGTCGCTCGACGGCCGCCGCGCGCTCATGACGTACCTGGCGGTGTCAGGCGACGTCAGCGGCGCTCTGCAGGTCGCCGAGGACGCGATCAGGATCGAGCCCCGCAACCGCGACTGGTACGAGATGCTCGCGGGAAGCCAGTCGTCGCTCGGCAAGCCGCTCGATGCGGCTCGCACATACGAGCGGGCGTTTGCGGCCACTGGCGACGCTGACCTGCTGACCCGCTCGATCTCCATTCGCCAGTCGATGTCGCCGCCAGACACGGCCGGCATCCTGATGGCGCTCGCAGCTGTGCCTCCGGCTGCCACGCAGGGCGGGTTCCTCCGCCTGGCGCAGGCCGCGGCCGCGGCTGCCGAGGCCAAGTCGCGCGTCTCGCGCGATCAGGCCCTGGTCACGCTCCGGGAGCTTCGCACCGTGGCGGCTCCCTCGATCGGGCCCAATGCCGACCGCGTGTGGGTCGACTGCGCGCGCACCGCGTTCCCTGCCGACAAGCCTGGCGAGCTCGAGAAGTTCACGTTCGACACGTTCGCGGGTTCGCCGCCGACGTCGGTGATCGCCGCGCTCGCGGAGGTGTATGCGGGCACCGGGCCCGCGGGATCCGAGAAGGCGCAGGCGCTCGCGAAGATGGCCATTGATGCGGCAAAGGACCCGGGGATGCGTGCCGCTGCGCTCGTGCTGCAGGGCAGGGTCCTCTACCAGTACGGGAAGGCTGCCGAGGCGGCGAAGGCACTTGCCGAGGCTGTGTCCCTTGCGCCCAACGACTCCACTGCGCTCAACAACCTTGCCTACCTGCAGATCACCGAACTCGGACAGGTGTCCGAGGCCTTGAAGAACGCACGCCGCGCGTCGGAGATCGCGCCGGGATCACCGGACATCCTCGACACGCTTGGCCTGGCGCTCACCCGCTCGGGCGAGCACAGCGAGGCAGTCGTGGTGCTGTCGCGTGCCGTGAGCATCCAGCCGGGCAACACGGTGCTGCTCCACCTCGCAGAGGCGCAGGCGGCCAAGGGCGACCAGACCGCCGCACGCCAGTCCATCGAGCGCGTCAAGGCCTCCAAGCCCACCCCCGACGAGTCGGCGCAGGCCGAGAAACTACTCTCGCGCATCAACAGCCCAGCTGGATCCTGAACCCCGCGGAGCACGCACCATGTCCTCGTCACCCAATCAGCCCAACCAGGCTCCCGCCACGCTTGTCCGGTCATCCAGCCCGGCGCGCCCTGCCGCCCGCGCAGGAGCGACGGTCGACCCGGTGCGTGTGCTCCGCCAGCACTGGATCGGGTTCACGGTATGGCTGCTCGTCGGCGCGGTGCTCGGCGTTGGTGTGCAGTTCGGCACGGCGTTCCTCTATCCGCTCTACACGTCATTCGTGATGTTCGAGCTGCGGCCGCAGCTGGCGCAGGCCACCGAGATCATGGGCCAGGACGTCACCCAGGAGGAGACGGTCGTGCGGCTCGCGCAGACCGAGGTCGAGAGGATGCGGAGCCGCGAGGTGCTGATGCGCGCGGTGCAGACGCCGGACGTGCAGAAGACCGAGTGGAGCAACGAGTACCGCGACCTCGATGGGCGCTTCATCGTCGACGAGGCGGTCGAGGACCTCGAGGAGGAGATCCGCGCCGGCCACCAGCGCGGCACGAACCTCTTCCGTCTCACGTGGTCTGCGCACGACGCGGCTGACGTGCCAGTCCTCCTGAACACGGTGTCGCGCGTCTACCTCGAGACCAGGCGCGCCGCGGAGGATGCCCGCTACAACCAGACCAAGAACGTCTTCACCCGGCAGCGCGACACCCTCGACGAGCAGGTCCTGAAGCTGAAGGAGGAGATCCGGCGCCAGATCATCGAGAAGAAGCTGCCCGCCTTCGAGGAGAACGCGATGCAGTCGCAGCGCGCGCTCGAGGAGATGGCCAACCGGATCACCGAGGCCAAGCAGCAGAAGTCGCTCGAGGAGTCGCGCCGTGCGCAGCTTGACGCCAAGCTGAAGGGGCAGCTCGAGCCCTCGGAGGAGGACATCCGCCGCGCCGAGCAGGACCCGGCGATGATGCAGCTCAACCGCGACGTCAACGACCTGCAGATCAGGCGTGACATGCTCAGCAACCGCTTCGGCCCCGATCACCCCGAGTCGCTCGCGGCAGGCCATGTGCTCTCCGCCGCCAAGGAGCAGCGTGCGGCTGCGCTCAGCGAGCTGATCAAGCGCGAGCTGATGGCCTCCTTCAAGACGACCAGCGATTCCGTGCAGGGCCTCGAGAAGCTGCTCGCGGACCAGGCGACCGACTACGCGGAGGAGGCCAAGCGCATCGAGGCCATGGCGGCCGAGGTGGCGGAGCTCGAGACGATGAAGGAGCGCCTCACGCGGCTCCAGGACGAGCGCGCCGAGGTGAACAAGATCATCGGCGAGCTTGACCTCGTGCGCGTGCGCGAGGATGCGCGCCGCGTCGAGGTGGTGCAGCCGGCAATCACGCCCCGCGAGATGAGCTTCCCGCGTCCCGAGATCATGATCCCCGGGGTGGCGCTGCTGACCTTGGGCATCGCGGTGGGCATCGTGTTCCTGCGCGAGCTCATGGACCAGCGCGTGCGCTACACGAGCGACCTCGCCAGCATCCAGGGCGCGCGGATCATCGGTGTCGTGCCCGAGCTCGCGGATGACCCATCGTCGCCCAAGCGCGTGGAGTTCGTGGTCTCCGAGTCCCCGGCATCTGTGCTCGCGGAGAGCATGCGCCAGATCGCCTTCCAGGTGCTCAAGCCTATGACGGAGAGGGGCCAGCGCACGCTCGCCGTCGTCTCGGCCATGCCGGATTCCGGAACCACCACGCTGATCACCAACCTCGCAGCAAGCGCGGCGGCGACAGGCCGGCGCGTGATCGTCGTGGGCGCCAACTTCCGGCGTTCGCGGCTGGCTGAGGTGTTCGGCGCCGACCACGGGTCCCGCGGGCTCTCCGATGTGCTCGCCGGGTATGCGTCGCTCGCCGGCGTGATCCAGCACGGCACCGCAGGCGTGTCGGTGCTGAGCGCCGGCACCACTCCAACCATCGAGCTCCTGTCCAAGGGCTCGCTGGCCAGGGTGCTGCAGGAGCTCAAGTCCTCCTACGACATCGTGCTGATCGACACGCCGCCTGCGATCGTGGCAGCCGAGACGATGGAGATCGTCGACAACTGCGATGCGACGCTGCTCTGCGTGCGCGCCTTCCGCGACCAGCGGGGGCTCGTGGCCCGGCTTGTCGGGCAGATCGCGTCGCACCGCTCGACGCTGCTGGGCGTGGTGCTCAACCGGCCCCAGCAGACGGCAGGCGGCTACTACAAGCGCAACTTCGAGGTCATGGCCAAGTACGCGAAGGAGGCGGCGTCCCAGGCGGCGCCGGGATCCGCGGCGGCAGTGACCGCTCCTGCCGGCGGTGCAACGGATGCGTGATGAGGGCCGACGGCGCGCGCTGATCACCGGGGGCGCTGGCTTCATCGGGTCGCACCTTGCGGCCACGCTTGCGGCATCTGGCACCCATGTGCTTGCGATCGACGACCTCTCGACCGGCAGCATCGCCAACATCGAGGCCGCCCGCGAGTCGGCGCGCACTGCCGCCGGAGCCGATGCCGGCCAGATCGAGCTGATGGAGGGCACCGTCTCGTGCTGCCGTCCGCATGTCGACCCCGCAGGCATCGGCAGCGTGTACCACCTCGCGGCCGCTGTCGGCGTGCGGCTTGTCGTCGAGGAGACGGTCCGCACGATCGAGACCAACGTGCGCGAGACGTCGGCAGCGCTGGACTTCGCGAGCGCGGCGCACGTGCCGGTGCTGGTCGCGTCGACGAGCGAGGTGTACGGCAAGAGCGTCCGTCTTCCCTTCAGCGAGGACGACGACGTGACGTACGGGCCGACCTCCTGCGCGCGCTGGAGCTACGCGCTCTCGAAGGCGATCGACGAGAGCCTGGCGATTGCGCACCACCGTGCGCATGGGGTGCGGTCAGTGATCGTGCGCTTCTTCAACACGGTCGGTCCGCGCCAGGTAGGACGCTATGGGATGGTCCTTCCGCGCATGGTCGAGAGCGCCATCGCCGGCCGGCCTATCGAGGTGCACGGTGACGGCGAGCAGTCGCGCACGTTCTGCGATGTGCGCGACGTGGTGCGCATGCTGCCCAAGCTCATCGAGCGGCCATCCGCAGCGGGCCGCGTGTTCAACGTGGGCCGCGACGAGCGCATCACCATGAACGAGCTCGCGCGGATGGTGATCAGGTTGACCGGCAGCGAGTCGACCGTCGTCCACCGTCCCTACTCGGAGGTCTACGGCCCCGGGTTCGAGGACCTGCGCGTGCGGCAGCCTGACCTGCGGCGCATTCGTGCCGAGGTCGGGTGGAGCCCGGAGATCGCGCTCGAGCGGACCATCACCGACATGGCGGCATGGCAGCGCGCGCGCGCGTCGCAGGGGGCGTGCTCGCCATGAGCCCGCTGCCCCAGGTGATGTCGTCCCAGTCGCCCGTCCCGATGCCGCGCATCGAGCCGCTTGCCCCCGCCGTGCCGCAGCAGGATGTGCTTGTGGGTGCGGTCGAGCTGCTGAACATCTTCGTGCCTGTGCTGATCGCAGGGTTCGCGGTCACGCTCGTCGCCACGCCCTTCGTGCGTGCGATCGCGGTGTCCTCGGGAATCGTCGATGCGCCTGACCAGTCGCGCAAGTTCCATGGTCGGCCCATCGCCTACCTCGGCGGCGTGGCGATCTTCCTCGGGACGATGGCGGCGGTCGCGGCCAGCTTCGTTGCGCTGCACAGCGAGGCGCTCGCGATGAAGCAGATGCCCATCTCGATCCTCGTGGGGATCGTGGCGATCGCCTTCACGGGGCTGGCGGACGACATCTGGAAGCTCGATCCGCGGGTGAAGATCGCGGGGCAGCTCGTCGCCGCGGCGGCGCTTGCATACGAGGAGATCGGCGTTGGGGTCGCGAAGTGCTTCCTGTTCCCGCTGCTGGGGCCGCCGGAGGTCGTGTGGGTCACGCTGGGGCCGCTGGTCCTCGACAATGCGGACATCTACTACTGGGCTGGCACGGCGGCGGTCGCGCTGTTCGTGATCGGCGGCTGCAACTCCGCGAACCTCATCGACGGGCTCGATGGGCTCCTGTCCGGCACCGGGGCGATCATGGCGATCGGGTTCCTCGCCATCGCGCTGCTTGTCGCGACGGCGATGCCGGTCGACGATCCTGAGAGCAGCCTCGTGGGAGTGCGCGTGGTGATCGCGATGGCGCTGCTGGGCGTGTGCCTGGGGTTCCTGCCGTGGAACTTCAACCCGGCCACGATCTTCCTGGGCGACTGCGGCAGCCTGCTGATCGGCTACCTGTGCGTGGTCGCCATCCTCACGCTGGGCGAGACCGGCAGCGCGAGCCTTGTCATCGCCGGCCTGATCGTGTTCGCGCTCCCGATCCTCGACACGCTGCTGGCGATCATCCGCCGCAAGATCGCTGGCCGCCCGATGAGCAGCGCGGACCACAACCACATCCACCACCAGATGAAGCGCGCGCTGCACACCGTCAAGCGCGCGGTCTTTGCCCTCTACGGGATCACGTTCATGTTCGCGGGCCTCGGCGCGACGGTGGCAGCCGTCACGCTGCTGACGCGGACGCGCGCGCTTGTGATCTTCGCGCTCGCGTTCATCGCGTTCGGGTTCGTGAGCGCCGTGGCGATCAAGATCGCCGCGCTCGGGCGCTGGGACGAGCAGGCCCGCACCGCGCCCGAGGGACAGGCCGGCAGCGCACCGGAAGCGCCGTGACGGAGCATCCGCACGGCCACGTGCCGGTGCTTGGGCCCGAGGTGGTGTCGGCCCTGGCTCCCGCTGAGGGCGATGTCGTAGTCGACTGCACCGCCGGCCGGGGCGGCCACGCGGAGATGCTCGCGCGGTCGATGCGTTCAGGGACCCTCGTGCTCAGTGACCTCGACCCATCCAACCTGGCCTATGCGGCCGATCGGGTGGCGCGGTCGTCGCCCGAAATCAGGACGGTTCCGCTGCAGGGGGACTTCCGGCACCTGGCGCTCCGCATGCGGACGATGGGGCTGCCGCCCGCGAACGCAGTGCTCGCGGACCTCGGGGTCTCGAGCCTGCACCTGGACGACCCCTCGCGGGGATTCTCCTTCTCCGCCGACGCGCCGCTGGACATGCGGCTCGATCCTGCGGGTTCCCGGACAGCCGCGGACCTCGTGGCGACCCTATCCGAGCAGGAGCTCACGACCGTGATCGGTCACCTCGGCGAGGAGCCGTTCGCGCGACGCATCGCACGGAAAGTTGCAGAGTCTCGCGAGGTCGCGCCGATCAAGACGACGGCGCAACTGGCGCTTCTCGTCCGCGAGGCCTACGGCCCACGGGCGCGCACGTCCAGGCTGCACCCGGCAACCCGCACCTTCATGGCGCTCCGCATCGCCGTCAACGACGAGCTGGGCGCGCTGGAGGGGCTCCTCTCGGAGGTCGCGACAGCGGCCCATGAGGTGGAACAGGGGAAGTCCGGGTGGCTGGCCCCGGACGCGCGGGTGGCGGTGATCTCCTTCCATTCGCTGGAGGACCGTCTCGTGAAGCGCTCGTTCGCGGCGCTGGAGAGCAGTGGGCTCGCCAGCCGCCTGGCAAGGAAACCCCTGGTCGCGTCGGACGCGGAGGTCGACGCGAACCCCAGGGCCCGTTCGGCAAAACTGCGGATCATCCGCCTCGGATCCGCGCAATGTGCTCAGGCACGCAGCAAGGACGCTGCTCCCCATGACCCGTGAACACAAGCTGTCTCTCGTGCTCGGATTCGGACTCCTGCTCTTTGTGGGAATCCTCCTGTCGGACCACTTCTCGGCGGCGCAGCGGCGCGAGCACGCGAACCTCGCGAGCAGTTCGCCGGACCGCAGCAGCCGTGCGCTGACTGAGCAGATCACCATCCAGCCGCTTCCTGCGGCGGTTCGGGTGACCAACAGCACCGTTGGCCAGTACTCCTCAGATGGCCCTCAGGTGGATGGCCAGGGGATGCACACCTATGGCCTGTCGGAACCTGCGGCGCCCGCCCCGGTGGCGGTCCCAGCCGAGCTCTACACGATCAAGGCGGGCGAGAGCCTCTACAAGATCTGCCAGAGCAAGTATGGCGACGGCACGCTATGGAAGTCCTTGGCCGAATTCAACAGCAGCGTCATCCCGAACCCCACCAAGCTGCGGGCCGGCGTGACGATCCGCCTTCCCTCGGCATCCGTCCTGCGTGGCGAGACCCAGCAGCCAGTGCAGCCCGCGCAGTACGACGTGCCCGGCATGAGCGCCGGCGACACCACGACGATGGGCGGTGGGCAGCAGTTTGTGCAGCAGCCCGAGCCTGCCGCCCCAACCGCCCGCGAGTACACCGTGCAGAAGGGTGACACGCTGAGCACGATCGCTTCGAAGAAGCTCGGGTCGAAGTCCAAGTGGAAGCAGATCGCGGATGCCAATCGTGACCGGCTGAACGACCCCCACAACCTCGTGCCCGGCACCGTGATCCGCTTGCCCAACTAGTTCAGCTCGCGCACCCGCTCAGCGGGTGCACGCGGCTGGGGAGGCCTAAGTGTTCGCCAAGGTCGTCTCGATCGTCATTGCCCTCGGCCTCACTGCATGCGCAGTGCTGGTGCAGAGGCAGCAGCGGTACGAGCTGGCCAAGGGCATCTCGCAGACCCACTGGCGGATCCTCCAGCAGGAGCGTGACATGCTGGCGCTGCGGGAGCAGATCGCGCGGGCAACGGGTCCCGCTGCGCTGCGCACGCGGGTCGCCAAGCTCGAGAGGGACTGGCGCGCGATCCCCTACCGAAGCGACGATCCCGGCGTGCAGCGCATCGCGAGACCCACGGTTGAGGCGCCGGAGACGCCCCGCGTGGAGCTCGGCGGATGAGCAGCGCAGGCGCTCCCGACTCTCGCCGCGTTCGCGCGTGGACTCGAGGGGTGCTGGTGGGCGTGGCGGCGCTGCTGTCGCTCGCGGTGGTGCGTGTGGCGCACCTGAAGCTGATGCCGCCCCCCGAGCTCGACACGACGCTCGGTTCGCGCACGTCGACCACCCGTGAGCTCGCGTCGCGCGGACGCATCCTCGACCGTCGGGGCCGCGTGCTTGCGACCACAACGGTCGGTCACAAGCTGTTCGCCGATCCTGCGCTCATCTGGGAGCGCGGATGGAAGCGGATCCGCGAGGGGATGGCGCGCGAACCTGAGGTTGTCGTCGCCACCGACCCGTTCGAGGACGTTTCGGGTGCGCTCGGGCAGGTCATCGACATGCCGGCGACGGCGATCAGGCAGCGGCTGCGCGACAAGGCGGAGTCGCGCTACCTGGTGCTCGATACCGACCTCAACGACCACGAGCTCGACGGCGTCCGCACGCTCGACCTCGACGGCGTGGGAACCGAGCAGAAGCTTGTGCGCCATTACCCCCACGCGCCTGTGGCGTCGCAGCTTGTCGGCCGCACCAATGTCGACCAGCAGGGGCTGTCCGGCATGGAGCTGATGCAGGAGCGCGCGCTCTCGCCGGCCACCGGCAAGCTCACCTTCCTTCGCGACGCCCGGCGCAACGCGCTGCACATCGACGAGGATGCCTACATCCCGCCGCGTCCAGGCCGTGATGTGCGGCTCACCATCGACCTGGTCATCCAGGAGATCGCCGAACGCAGGCTGGCGAAGGCGGTGAACCAGTACAACGCGGGCGGCGGGCGCATCGTCGTCGTCGATCCGCAGACTGGCGACGTGCTCGCGATGGCCGACATCCTGCGCAAGCGCTCCGGCTGGTCCGAGGTGACGGAGGACAAGGACCGTGCGAAGGATCCCGCGCTCGGCCGCAACCGCTGCGTGACTGACGCGTACGAGCCAGGCTCCACGTTCAAGCCCTTCGTGTGGGCCACTGCCACCGAGCTCGGCATCTACGACCCGTCGACAAGGCTGCCCACGCCGAAGGATGGCCCGTACCGCACCGCGTTCGGCCGCGCGATCCGTGACGTGCACTACTACGGCACGGTCGACTGGAAGACCGTGCTCGTGAAGAGCCTCAACAGCGGCATGGCGATGGCAGGCGAGCGCATGACCTTCGACCAGATGCGCGGCGGTGTGGTGGACCGTTTCGGATTCGGCCACCGCACGGGAGTGGGCCTTCCTGGCGAGGAGGAAGGGCTCATCACGCCGGCGAGCAAGTGGACGAAGTGGACGCAGACATCGGTGGCGATGGGCCACGAGATCGGTGTCACGCCAGTGCAGATGGCGCGCGCGTTCAGCGCCTTCTGCACCGACGGATCGATCCCCACGCTGCGGCTCGTGCTGCCCGCAGACGACGAGGGATCGCCAAGCGCGCCGCCCCGAACGCCTGTGCTTCCCGAGCCTGTCGCGCTCGTCGCCCGCGAGGCGATGGAGCGCGTGCTCTCCGAAGGCACTGGCCGCAAGGCGCAGAGCGCGACGTACCGGATGTTCGGGAAGTCCGGCACCGCCCAGCTTCCGAAGCCGAAGGGCCAGGGGCGCGGCTACTACGAGGACCGATACGTGTCGAGCTTCGTCGCTGGCGCGCCGCTCGCCAACCCGCGCCTTGTGGTGCTGTGCGTCATCGACGACCCCGATCGCCGCAAGGGCCACTTTGGAGGCTCGATTGCGGGCCCCGTCGTGCGCGACGTGATCGACGAGTCGCTCAACTACCTGGGCGTGAAGCCAGACCAGCTCGAGGAGCGCCGCAAGGCGATCCTTGCCACCGGCCAGGACCTCCCCGAGAACGCGGCTGCGCGCGTCGAGACGGTCCTGATGCTGAACGAGGATGATGTGGCCGCCGAGGAAACCGCGCGCTGAACGGCGCGATCACGGCATCGGGATCGCGTCAGTCTCGGCCTTTGTGTACGGCATCATGCCGATCACCTCAAGGCGCGCGTAGCCCTGCTCGCCGGTGGGCTGCGGCACGCGCCCCTCCATGGTTCCCGCCTTGCCCGCCTTGCGCGCGGCATCGAGCGCCTCCTGGGCCTTCGCGGAGCGGACGATCGCGGTCTTGGCGACGCGCTCGAGCGACTTGCGCATCGGCGCCTGCCATGTGCCGTGCTGGCGGATCATCGAGCTGATCGCCATGCAGGTGTCGAAGCCGGCGCTCACGGCATCGATGTAGGCGCGCGAGTCGGCGGCGCTGAGCGTTTCGCCGCGCGACATCCGCGCCTGCATCTGAGCCTGGGTCTCGAACGAGTCGGCGATCGCCTTCGACAGCGTGTCCATCCTGGCGAGGTCATCGGCGCTTGCCTGCCGCTTGCCCGTCAGGGCGGGAGCGGATGCGGCGTCGCCCGCGCTGCCGTCGCCGCATCCCGCGAGCGCGACGCAGAGCGCGGCAGCCGATGCGAGCGATGCGATGGGGAGTGAGCCTGCCATCAGAGCCCCAGCAGCATCCGCTCGGGCTTCTCGCAGCACTCCTTGATGTGGGCAAGGAACTGCACGGCCTCGGTGCCGTCGACGATGCGGTGGTCGTAGCTCATCGCGATGTACATCATGGGCCTGATCACAACCTGGCCCGGGTGGTGCGGGTCCTCGACTGGGCGCCTCTTGATGCCGTGCATCCCGAGGATGCCCGACTGCGGCGGGTTGAGGATCGGGGTCGACATCAGCGACCCGTACACGCCTCCGTTGGAGACGGTGAAGGTGCCGCCGGTCATCTCGTCGATGGTCAGCTTGCCGTCGCGCGCGCGGATCGCAAAGTCCCGGACGTGCCGCTCCATGTCCGCGAAGCTCATCGCCTCGGCGTTGCGCAGCACCGGCACGACGAGCCCGCGCTCGGTGCCTACCGCAACTCCGATGTCCATGTAGTCGTGGTACTCGATCTCGTCGCCCACGATGAACGCATTCAGCCGCGGGCAGCGTCGAAGCGCGCTCACCGCGGCCGAGATGAAGAAGCTCATCATGCCAAGGCCGATGCCGTGGCGCTTCTCGAAGTGCTCCTTGTGCTCGGCGCGCAGGCGCGCGATCTCGCTCATGTCCACCTCGTTGAAGGTGGTGAGCGTGGCGGTGGTCTGCTGGCTCTCGACGAGGCGCTCCGCGATGCGCATGCGGAGCTTCGTCATCTTCTCGCGGCGCACGCCGCGGCCGCCCACGGGCATAGGCGGCGGGGGAGCGGGGCGCGCAGGCGCTGCCGCAGCGCGCGCAGGCTCGGGCGCGCCGCTCGCAGCCTCCACGTCCGCACGCATTACGCGTCCGGCGGGTCCGCTGCCGGGCACGTTCGCGAGGTCCACGCCCTTGTCGGCCGCAAGCTTGCGCGCCACCGGCGTCGCGCGGGTCGCGGTGCCGGCGGTCTTCGCCGCAGGTTCCTCGGCCTTGGCGGCGGGAGCCGCCGCGGGCGCCGCCGCAGCCTTCGCCGCGCCTGCCGGCTTCGCCGCAGACTCGTCGATCGCGGCGACCACAGCCTTCACCTTCTGGTCGGATCCGCTGTCGGCCTTGATCTTCAGGAGACCCGACGCCGGCGCGAGGAGCTCAAGCGTCGCCTTGTCGGACTCGATCTCGTTGAGAAGCTCGTCCTTCTCGACCCAGTCGCCATCGCCCTTCTTCCAGGTGCCGAGGCGGACCTCGCTGATGGACTCTCCGGGGCTTGGAACGATCACGTCAACCATGATGGGTGCTCCGTCAACAGGGGAATGGACCCCGGGAACCTACGCGCTTATCCGCGACTGCGCGAGGGACGCGAGGCAAACAGGTCTGGGGTGTCCGAATCCCCGGCGGCCGCGGGAGCCGGTGCGGCGCCGGCATCGGCGCCGTTATCCGTGCCCGACGTGGCAGGCTCCGCCGCGGCAGGCTCGTCCTTCGCGGCCTTCCCGCTGCGGCGTCCGCGGCCGGCAGGCTTGGCATCGTCGCCAGCGGCATCAGCGCTCTCCACCTTCGGCGCGCCAGAGACGGCCTTCGCACGAGGGTCAAGCGACGGGAACACCATCGCGCCGAGCGCCTTGGCCATGGCCTCGTGCATGTGCGCGCTGCCGGTCGCCGGCGACGCGCAGTCGGGCCGCCCGATGTAGCGCGGGTTGACGCCGAAGCGGTCGATCATCTGCGCCTGCACGTAGCGGAACGCGCCAGAGTTTCGGGTCTCCTCCTGCACCCAGCAGAACTCCGCGCCGCGGTACTTCTGCAGCAGCGCCTCGATCTCCTGCGCGGGGAAGGGGCTCATCTGCTCGAGCCGCACGAAGAGCGTCGAGCGGTCGCCCGCGGCCTCGCGGTGCGCGACCATCTCCCAGTAGACCTTGCCCATGCAGAAGATCACGCGCTGCGCGGGCCCGAAGTCGGCCGAGCGCGGGTCGTCGATCACGCGCTGGAAGCGGCCGGACACCAGCTCCTCGATCGTGCTCTGCGCCGCGGGCAGGCGCAGCATGCTCTTGGGCGTCATCACGATCAGCGGCTTGCGGTGCGTGCGCTTGAGGTGCCGGCGGATCATGTGGAAGACCTGCGCGGACGTCGTCGGCGCGCAGATCTCCATGTTGTCCTCGGAGCTCAGCTGCAGGAACCGCTCCAGCCTCGCTGAGGAGTGCTCGGGCCCCTGGCCCTCCTGGCCGTGCGGCAGGAAGAGCGCAAGCGCAGACGATCGGCGCCACTTGATCTCGCCGCCAGAGATGAACTGGTCGATGATCACCTGGCCCGCGTTGGCGAAGTCGCCGAACTGCGCCTCCCAGATCACGAGCGCGTTTGGGTCCACGAGCGAGTAGCCGTACTCGTAGGCCATCGTCGAGCTCTCCGTCAGCGGGGAGTTGACGATCTCGAACGGCCCCATTGACCGCAGTGCGCACCAGCCCTCGCCGGTGTCCTGGCAGCGCACCACCGCATGGCGGTGACTGAAGGTGCCGCGCTGCACGTCCTCGCCGGTGATGCGGATCGGATGGCCTTCCTTCAGCAGCGTGCCGTAGGCCATCAGCTCGGCGGTCGCCCACTCCACCTTGGCGCCAGGCTCGGCCTGCGTGCCTCGGCCCTGCACGGCCTTCGCGATGGTGCGATGCGCGGTGAAGTCGCTCGGCAGGCTGCCCAGCGACGCGGCAATGGCCGCGAGCGTCTCTCGCGCCACGCCGGTGTCCGGCGTGCTGCCGTCGTAGGCGAACCCTAGCCCAGCCCAGCGGCCCTGGAAGGGCGGGATGGACGGCTCCACCGGAGTCGCCTTCGCGGCCGTCTGCGCACGGTCGAGCGAATCCTTCAGCGTCGCGACCATCGCAGACGCCTCGTCCGCCGTGATCGTGCCCTCCGCGACAAGACGGTCGCGGTAGCTCGCAAACGCGGGCTTCTGCTTGCGCACGCGCGCGTACATCAGCGGCTGCGTGTAGCTCGGCTCGTCGGCCTCGTTGTGGCCGTGCTTGCGGAAGCACACCAGGTCGATGATGACGTCATGGCCGAAGGCCTGGCGGAACTCGATCGCGAGCTTCGCAACCCACACGCACGCCTCGGGGTCGTCGCCGTTGACGTGGAACACCGGGCAGTCGTAGCCCTTGGCGACATCGGTGCAGTAGCTGCCGGTGAAAAGGTCTGTGGGGTCGGTGGTGAATCCGATCTGGTTGTTCGTGACGACGTGGATGCATCCGCCGATGTCGTACCCGCGCAGCTTCATGAAGTTGAAGCACTCGGCCTGCGTGCCCTGCCCCGAGAAGGCGGCATCGCCGTGCATCAGCACGGGCACCACCTCGCGACGGTCCTCGTCGCCGCGCAGCTCCTGCTTCGCGCGCACGCTGCCGAGCACCACGCCGTTGATGAACTCAAGGTGAGATGGATTGCTCGGCAGCGACACCTTCACGGGCCCTGACGACGTCTGCCGCTCGGAGTTGAACCCGCAGTGGTACTTCACGTCGCCGCCGCCGTCGGCGAAGTCGGGGGCCCACGCCTCCTCGAACTCGGTGAAGAAGCGCTCGTAGTCCTTGCCGACGATGTGCGCGAGCACGTTCATGCGGCCGCGATGCGCCATGCCCAGGCAGAACTCGCGCGCTCCAAGCGCCGCACCCTGGTCGATCACCGCATCAAGCATGGGAATCAGGCTCTCGGCGCCCTCTGCGCCGAAGCGCTTCTTGCCCACGTAGCGCATCGCCAGGAACGACTCGAAGGCGTCCGCCTTGGCGAGCTCGCCGAGGATGTGCCGCTGCGCGTCCACGCTGGGGCGCGGCTCGGTGCGTCGTGCCTCGATGCGCTCCTGCAGCCAGCGGCGGCGGTCAGGGTCGGTGATGTGCTGGTACTCGGCGCCGATGTGCCTGCAGTAAGTCTCCTCGAGCGCGCCGATGACATCTGCGAGCGTCGCGGGCGACGGGATGCGCAGCGAACCGGAATCGACCGTCATCGAGAGGTGCGAGTCGTCCAGACCCACGGACTCGAGCGTCAGCAGCTGCGGGAATGGACGCTCCGTGCCGAGCGGGTCAAGCTGCGCGGCGAGGTGCCCGAATGCGCGGTAGCGCGCAATGAGCTCGTCGACCTTGCGCTGCAGCTCAAGCGCCGCGGCGGAGGTGATGCCGGTGTCGGCCGCGCGGGCCGCAGATGCTGCGGCCGCAGCGTGAGGCGCGCGTGCGGCCGGCGCGCCCGCGTGCCCGGCATCCACTGCTGCGGGCGAACCGGTGCCTCCGGCACCGCGCCTCTTGGCTGGCGCCTCGACACCGAGCTCGAATCCCTTGAAGAACTGCTGCCACGCGGCATCCACCGACGCCGGGTCGACTCGCCACTGCTCGTAGAGGCCGTCGATGTAGTCCGCGCCCCAGGCATTCACTGAGTCGCGCGGCGAGGTCGGAGGGAGGGAGTTCGACGAGTTTTGAGTCGTCACGAAAGGCTCCGTGGAGGCGGGGTCCGGGCGTCCGATATAGACGCGCGAGCGGATCCGTAAGTGTATCGCGCTCCTAGAGCAGGGCGACGGGGTCAACGTCCACGGCGACATGCTCGCCCGGACGCAGCGCACCTCGCGACCGGGCGGCCGCCAGCAGCCGCTGAATGCCCCCTGGACCGTCGGACAGCAGCTCGATCTGCACCCGCCACCGGTCTGCGATGCGGGCGATGGGGCAGGGAGAGGGGTTGCGGATATCGACCCCGCCGGCCTCGGGAAGCGCCCGAAGTGACGCGGCCTGCGCCAGCGCATCCTCCATGGCGCGCCGCTCCTCGACATGCCGGACCACAATGCGGGCCATCCGACGCGCGGGCGGCAGCCCGACACGGGTGCGCGCGGCGAGCTCCTCGGCGGCGAACCCCTCATAGTCCGAACGGGCGGCCGCCACGATCGCCGGCGCATCAGGCTGGAAGGTCTGGATGATCGCGCGTCCCGGATCCTGCCCGCGGCCGCACCGGCCGGCCACCTGCGCCACGAGCTGGAAGGTGCGCTCGCTGGCGCGGAAGTCAGGCAAGTTGAGCGCCGTGTCGGCGCTCACCACGCCAACCACGCGCACGCCGGGGAAGTCGAGGCCCTTGGCGATCATCTGGGTGCCCATCAGGAGCCTGATCTCCCCGCTGCCGAACCTGCCGAGCATCTGGTGAAGGGCGCCCGAGCCCTGCATCGAGTCGCTGTCAACGCGCGCCATCTGGTCGGCGCGCAGCTGCGGGAACAGGCGCGCGACCTCCTCCTCGACGCGCTGGGTGCCGAGCCCGAACACGCTCGTGGCGCGCGAGCACGATGGGCAGCGCCGCGGCAGCCTCTGCTCTGCGCCGCAGTGGTGGCATCGCACGAACTCCATGCGCGAGGCGAGCGCATCGGCGCGGTGCACCACCATGCCCGCATCGCAGTGGTCGCACCGAAGCGACCAGCCGCACTTCCGGTCAGGGCATGCGACAAGATTCGCGTACCCGCGACGGTTCAGCAGCAGAAGCACCTGCCCGCCGGCATCGAGGGCCTGGCGCATCGCCGCCTCAAGCGTGGGCCCAATGAGGTGCACGCGGCGGTCGGGCCACCGCGCGACATCGGCGCGGAAATCCACGATCTGCACATCGGGCACACGCAGCCCGGGCGCGCGGTTCGCAAGCCTGTGCAGCGCGCTCACGCCGCGCACGGTGGCGTTCGACCAGCTCTCGAGGCTTGGCGTTGCGCTGCCCATCAGCACGGGGCACCCGACAAGCTGCGCACGCCGGATCGCCACATCGCGGCCGTGGTATCGCGGCGCCTGGTCCTGCTTGTAGGAGTGGTCATGCTCCTCGTCGACGATGAGCAGCCCGAGCTCACCGTCAGGCAGCGGCGCGAACACCGCGCTGCGCGCGCCGAGCACCACCTTCGGACCGGGCTCGCGGCACCGCTCCCACTGCTCATGGCGCTGCGCGGCCGTAAGTGCCGAGTGCAGGATGCACACGCGGTGATCAGGCAGCCGCGACACCAGCCGCCCCATCGTCTGCGGCGTGAGCGAGATCTCGGGCACGAGCACGATCGCGCTCTTGCCTGCCGCAAGCGCGCGCTGCACGAGTCGTATGTAGACCTCGGTCTTGCCTGCGCCGGTCACGCCGAAGAGAAGATGCTGCGAGAATCCCGCGCCGATCGTGGCGCCGACCGCATCGATCACGCGCCGCTGGTCGGCGGTGGGCTCGGGCGCCTGCGCACGATGGATGTCCGCCGCGGCCCACCTCGCCTCCACGCTGCTGCGCTGCGTGAGGGTCACGAGGCCCGCCTTCGCGAGCGCCTGCACGGGACCCTTCGTCGCCGCTCCGGCACGCTCGAGAAGGTCATCGATGTCGATCGGCCGGTCCTCGGGCGCGAGCGCGCGCAGCGCATCCATCACGGCCCGCTGCACGCGGGGGAGGCGCGGCGATGCGGAACCGTCTGCAGCCATGTCCACGAACGTGCGGCTCACGCGGCCCACGTTGCGTCGCACCGCCGCAGGCAGGATCGACGCGATCGTCACCCCGATGGGCGCGCAGTAGTAGCCCGAGATCCATCGCGCGAGCGCGAGCACCTCACCGGGCACGGCAGCACCCGACGGGTCGCGCCCAGAAATCGGCTTGATGCGGCTGATTTCGAGGCTGGCACCTGCGCCCGCCGCCGCATCGCCCGTGGCCACCACGTACCCGGGCACCGAGCGGTTTCCGCGTCCGAGCGGCACAAGCACCCGCTCGCCTGCAGCGACAGGATCGAGCCCGGCCGGCACCGAGTACGTCAGCCCATCAGGAAATGCATCGACCCCGCGCTCGACCGCAACACGCACCAGCGCCGGCGCCGACGAGCTCACGCCACAACCGCGGCGCCGCTCTCGCGCACCGCGGCAGCGGCCCGCACCTGCGCGAGCCGCATCGCATCGGCGGTGATCGGCGCGCGCGTCTCCATCATCTCGATGAAGCAGTCGAAGAGGTAGTCGCTGTCATGAGGGCCCGGCGACGCCTCGGGGTGGTACTGCACGGAGAAGATCGGCTTGGTGCGGTGGCGGAAGCCGGCCACGGTGCCGTCATTGAGGTGCACGTGCGTGACCTCGCCGCCCGCGGCCACGAGGCTGTCGGGATCCACGCAGAATCCGTGGTTCTGGGAGGTGATCTCCACGCGGCCGGTGAGCGAGTTTCGCACCGGCTGGTTCGACCCGCGGTGGCCGAACTTGAGCTTGTAGGTCGTGGCGCCAAGCGCCAGCGCCAGCAGCTGGTGCCCGAGGCAGATGCCGAACGTGGGCACCTCGCCCGCGACCGCGCGCAGCGTTGCGATCGTCGCAGCGACGGCCGCCGGATCGCCGGGACCATTCGAGATGAACAGCCCGTCGGGCTTGAGCGCACGGATCGCGTCGGCGCTCGAGTCGTGCGGCATCGCGATGACCTCGCAGTTGCGTTCCGCCAGGTTCCTGTAGATGTTCCGCTTGGCGCCGCAGTCGATCGCGACCACCTTGAGGCGCCGGCCCGCCACCCGCATGCACGCGGCGGAGCGGGGCGCCCAGTCGCCGAGATCCTCGCTCCACGCCGCCTGCTCGCGCGGACTGACCGAGCACGCGAGGTCCTGCCCGGCCATCGAGGCCGCATCGCGAGCCATCTGCACGAGCGCCTCGTCGCTCACCGACGCATCCGAGCAGATCACGCCATTCATCGATCCGCCGATGCGCAGCTTGCGCACGAGTGCGCGCGTGTCGATGCCGCTGATGCCGGGCACGCCGTGCGACTCAAGCCAGGACGAGAGGTCGGTCACCGACCGGTAGTTGGAGGTGATGCGGCTGAGCTCGCGCACCACGAATCCGGCGATCGCGGGCGCTGCGCTCTCGACATCCTCCTTCGAGATGCCGTAGTTGCCGATCTGGGTCGCCGTCATCACCAGGATCTGCCCGGTGTAGCTCGGGTCGGAGATTGCCTCCTGATAACCGCACATGGCGGTGTTGAAGACAACCTCGCCGATGCGCTTGGAGCCGGAGCTGGTCGCCCCGAACCCGACACCCTCGAAGACCGATCCATCGGCCAGCGCGAGCCTTGCAACCGGCGTTCCGCCGGTTCCAGAGCCTTGGCTCGATGGAACCGGCCCTGAGGATGATCCGTGCTGCGCCGACATCGAATTGGGATTTCCGGGGCTATGCATGCAACCGCGCGATAGTACCGGGCGTAGGGCGCGCGTCCCTTGCGGGTGGCGGTTCCGCCGTTTAGTCTTCGGGGCTCCGTCGGACGGACGGACGAACCGGCGGCCCCTCGGGCTGGCGGCGGTTCGTGTGTGGCAGGATGCCGCCGAGAGAGATCACCCTTCGGAGTTCTGCATGTCATTGACTGACCCGCGCGACGAACGCCTTGGAGCAACTGAGCGGTCGAGGAAGGCGCCTTGGCGCTCCGCACTCGCCCTTGGCGCCGCGCTCTCTCTCTCCGCAGCATCACTTGCATCACCCCAGCAGGGCGCGCCCTCCGAGCCGTGGCCTGATGACCCCGCGCCAGCATCGCCGCCGCCCGCGGCTCCGGCTGCACCGGCAGCGCCAGCGCCTCCTCCGTCGGCACCCGCACAGCCGCCCATGGCCGCCGATCCCAGCCAGGGTCAGAGCGCACCGATCGTCAGCGCAAGCGCCACTGGTCTCCGTGATCAGGCCCGCCGCGCGGCGTCCGCTGGGCAGTGGGCCACCGCGGCAGACCTCTGGGCCGCACTCCTCGCGCAGCTCCCCGGTGACGCCGAGGCACTCAAGGGACTCAACGACGCGCAGGCCGCCATGAACCAGGCGTCCTCGATCGATCGCGTTCGCGGCGACGCCGCTGTGCAGCGCGAGGAGGCGCAGGTCGAGTTCGACACGCTGCTCCGCCGCGCCGACGAGCAGTTCAGCCGCGGCGACTACTCGGGCGCGGAGCGCAGCATCACGACGGCGCGCGTCACGCTCGACAAGGCGCGCGCGGTGCTCTCGAGCGCCGACTACGACGCGCGCACCCGCCGCGCGCAGGACCTGCTCGACCGCGTGAAGGCCGCCGAGACGATGGCGCAGCTGCAGTCGCAGCAGAGCTCGCGATCCGAGGCGCAGCAGAAGGCCTCCGAGCAGCAGAAGGCCGAGCTCGAGCAGCGCCAGAAGACGATCAACGAGAACCTGCTCCGCGTGCGTCAGCTCCAGATGGAGCTCAAGTACGACCAGGCGCTCGAGGTCCTGCAGGAGACGCTGTTCATCGACCCGAACAATCCCGCGGCGCTCGCGCTGCGCGACATCATCGAGACGAGCCAGCTCTACCGCCGCTACGCGGACCTGCAGCGCCAGCGTGCGTTCGCGTTCGAGGGCCTCTCGCAGGCCGCGCTCGAGGCGATGATCCCGCCGAAGGTGAACATCAGCGGTCCCGGACCGCGCTCGACCAATGCGGTCGTCACCTACCCCGAGGACTGGAAGCAGCTCTCGCTGCGCCGTGACACGGCGGCCGGCTACAACGAGAGCGAGGCGAACCGACAGACGCTGCAGACGCTGCAGCGCCCGATCGGCCTCGACTTCGTCGACACCGAGCTGTCGCAGGTCTTCGACTACTTCCAGAAGGTGACTGGCCTCGACTTCTACATCGAGTGGCGCAGCCTTAACTCGGTCAACGTCACGCAGACCACGCCGGTCAACCTCGTCTTCAAGGAGCTGCGCGCTGACGCGGCCCTCAAGATGGTGCTTGATGCGGCGATGGCGGCCGAGGGCGGTGGCGTGCAGACCGATCCGACCGCGAACCGCGCCGACTGGACTGTCGAGGAAGGCGTGATCATCATCGCGTCGTCGGAGAGCCTGCAGCTCCGCCGCGTCACCGTCGTGTACGACGTGCGCGACCTGCTCTTCGAGGCCCCGTACTTCGACAACGCGCCTGACTTCGCCATCGACACTGCGCTCGCGCAGGGCATGCCCGGCATGGGCGGCGGCGGTGGTGGCATGGGTGGCGGCGGCATGGGCGGCGGCGGTGGTGGTGGCGGCTTCGGCGGCGGCGGCGGCGGCATGGGCGGCGGCGGCGGTGGCGGCGGCGGTGGTGGCGCACCATTCGGCGCGCCCGCGGGCGATGCTGAGCGCGCCGACAAGGGCGAGCTCTTCCGCAAGCTGCAGCAGGTCATCCGCAACATCGTCCCCCAGGGCAACTGGGACATCGGCGGCGCCACCGAGGGCCGCATGGACGAGTTCAACGGCAACCTGATCGTCACGGCGACGCCAAAGACGCACCGCGACATCACGAACCTCTTCTCGCAGCTTCGCGCCGTGCGTGCGATCCAGATCAACATCGAGAGCCGCCTCATCTCGGTGGCGCTCGACTGGTTCGAGCAGATCGGCATCGACTTCGACCTGTACTTCAACACGAACTCGTCGATGTTCGACTTCGCGCGTGACCAGGACCCGAACTTCCAGCTGCGCGACTTCTTCTTCCAGAACCCGCCCGGCCCGGCCAACACCGAAGGCGTCGGCAACGTCGGCCGCCTGAAGAGCCCGGTCATCTTCAACGGCTTCGGGCAGAACGCGGCGAACTTCCCCGACGGCAACACGCTCAATACGGGTTCCGCCGGCGCGCCGCCCAATCCGGGTGGCGACACCCTCGACTACGGCTACTTCGGTCCGGCCAACGGCGGCGTCTACAACCCCATCGGCGTGCGCCGCGCGGGCGACTCGTACGGCGGCGCTGGCACGTCCAACGGCATCGCGCCAGTGAACGTGCAGCAGGAGGGCCTGCCGCTGATCACCGCGCTCGGCCAGGCGGCGCTCGGCCAGGGCAGCACCTTCGCGCGCACCGTGCTCAACAACCCGGTGCTCAGCGTGGGCTTCACGTACCTCGATGACGTGCAGGTCGACCTGCTCGTGCAGGCGTCGCAGGCCGACCAGCGCAACATGGTGCTGTCGGCGCCGCGCCTCACGATGTTCAATGGCCAGCGCTCCTGGATCAGCTTCGCCCGCCGCCAGAGCTACGTCGCCAACGTGCAGCCCGTCCTCGGCAACGCCAGCGGTGCGTTCAGCCCGGTCATCGCGCCGATCTACGACGGCTTCGTGCTCGACATCGAGGCGGTGGCCAGCGCCGACCGCCGCTACGTCACGATGACGGTCGAGTACGCGCAGAACCAGTTCGAGCGATTCGACACCGCATCGGTGTCCGGTGCCGCAGGCGGCGGTGACTTCACCGGCCGTTCGGCGCAGTTCGCCGCGACCATCCAGCTGCCCGTCGTGAACGCGCAGCAGGTGCAGACCACCGTGACCGTGCCCGACAAGGGCACGATCCTCCTCGGTGGAGAGCGCAAGCTCACCGAGGTCGAGGTCGAGGTCGGCGTGCCCGTTCTCTCGAAGGTGCCCTTCGTCAACCGGTTCTTCACCAACACGCTCAACTCGAAGACCGAGACGACCGTGCTGCTGCTGATCCGTCCCGAGGTCATCGTGCTGCAGGAGGCGGAGGACCAGCTCTTCCCCGGCCTGCGCGACGAGATGAACCAGTCGACGCAGATGTCCGGCTACTGATCGGCGAACCAACCGAGGACCACACATGGCGAGCGACACCTCACGGCTCCGGATCACCGAGAAGGACGGCGTGACGCGTGTCGACTTCGTCGACCGCGACATCCTCGACGAGGCGAACATCCGGCAGATCGGGTCGGAGCTGCTGAAGCACGTCGAGTCAAAGCCCGAACCGAAGATGCTGCTGTGCTTCCGCAACGTGGAGCACCTGTCGTCGGCGGCCTTGGGCACGCTGATCACGCTGCAGAGCACCGTGAAGAAGAAGTCGGGGCAGCTGCGCATGTCGGACATCCGGCCGCAGATCTTCGAGGTCTTCGTCATCACAAAGCTCAACAAGCTCTTCACGGTCGACGAGACGGCTGAGCAGGCCCTCTCGCGCTTCAGCGCCTGAGCGGCGCCCGCCACCGCCGCGGCGCGAGAGCGATGAACGGTTCACCCACGAACAGGCCTGGAGACGCACGGCGCGAGGTGCTGCGCGAGCAGCGCACCGACATCGAGCGCGTGCAGGAGCAGGTGTCGGAGCTGCTGGCAAGCGCCGGCTATGACGAGGCGGCACGATTCGCGATCAGGCTTGCGATGGAGGAGGCGCTCGTGAACGCGTTCCGCCACGGCAACCGCGGAGAGACCGGGCGCGAGGTGCTGCTCGAGTGGCGCATCTCGCCGGACCTGGCGGAGTTCATCGTGCAGGACGAGGGCGAGGGCTTCGACCCGGAGGCCGTGCCCGACCCGACGCTCGACGAGAACCTCGAGATCCCCTCGGGCCGCGGCATCATGCTGATGCGCGCCTACATGCACGAGGTGGAGTACCTGCCCCCGGGCAACCGCATCCGCCTGCGCTACATGCGCTCCGGAAAGGCGGGCGCGTGAGCGCGTCCGCGACCGGCACGCTGCGCTGCGGCGTGGTGGGTGTGGGGCGCATGGGCCGCCACCACGCGCGGCTGTGCGCGGGCACGGAGGGCACGGAGCTTGTGGCGATCGTCGACGCGAATCCCGAGCGGCGCGACGCGATCATCGAGCAGTTCGGCGGCACAGGGCACGGCACGGTCGACTCGATGCTGGCGCAGGGCGTCGATGTGGCGATTGTCGCCACGCCTACGGTGACGCACCGCACGATCGTCGAGCGGCTGCTCGCCGCCGGCGTGCACTGCCTTGTGGAGAAGCCCCTTGCGCCCGATGAGGCCGAGGCGCGCGCGATCGCGGACGCAGCCGAGCGCTCGGGCCGCTGCCTGCAGGTGGGCCACGTGGTGCGCTACGACCCGGTGATGCGCGCGGTGATGGCGGTCGGCGACATCCGGCCGCGCTTCGTCGAGATGGACCGCATCTCGCCCATGACCTTCCGTTCCGTGGACGTGGGCGTCGTGCTCGACATGATGATCCACGATCTCGATGTGCTCCTGAAGCTGATGGGATCGGAGCCCGAGGAGATCCATGCCGATGCGGTATGCGTCGTCGGCGAGGCCGAGGACATCTGCAACGCGCGGCTCATCTTCCCTGCGGGGCCCGACGGCCAGCGTTGCACCGCGAACGTCACGGCGAGCCGCCTGGCCCTCAAGACAGAGCGCAAGATGCGCATGTTCTCCGAGCATGCGTACGTGTCCGCGGACTTCGTCGAGCGCAAGGGCACCGTCGTGCGGCGCACTGCAAACGCGGAGAAGCTGACGCAGGTGCGCGAGCAGCTCAAGTCGGGTGCGGACCTCTCGAGCGTGAACTACCTCGAGCTCGTGACGGTGGAGCCCCTGGCAGTGGGCGACGGGGAGCCGCTCAAGCTGCAGTTCGAGGACTTCCTCGATGCCGTGCGCACCGGGCGGCGCACCGCGGTGGACGCGAATGCAGGATTCGCGGCCGTTCGCACTGCGGAGCGCATCGTCGCCGCGGCGCGCACGGCCGGATCGCGGATGGTCTGACCATGGCCGGTGCGCGTCCGCGCTACGGCAGCCACCTCTCCGTCGCCGGGGGCCTCCATCATGCGATCGACGAGGCGGTGCGGCTTGGCCTCGGCAGCGTGCAGGTCTTCACCAAGAACCAGCGCCAGTGGCGGGTGCCTCCGCTTCCGGAGTCGGAGATCGCGCTCTGGCGCGCGTCGCTCGAGCGTGCGGGTTGGGCACGCGAGTGCGGCGAGCGCGTGGTGAGCCACGGCTCGTACCTCGTCAACCTCGCGTCGCCTGATGCGGCGCTGCGCAAGAAGTCGATCGCGCTGCACGTGAGCGAGCTCAAGCGCTGCGAGGCGCTCGGCATCGAGCGCTGCGTGATCCATCCCGGCGCCCACATGGGCGCATCGCGCAAGCCCTCGGACCCGAACCCGCTGCGCGAGCCGCCCACGCCAGACGAGCAGGCAGGCCTCGAGCGCATCGCGGCGAGCCTCGACGAGGTGCACGATGCGGTGCCGGGGCTACGCGCACGCACGTGCCTCGAGACCACGACGGGAGCGGGCACTGCGCTCGGCTACGACTTCGCGCACATCGCCGCAGTGATCGGCATGGTGAAGGCGCCCAAGCGGCTCGCGGCGTGCATCGACACGTGCCACATCGTGTCGGCGGGATACGACATGTCGACGCAGGCCGCAGCGCGCCGCACGCTCGACGAGTTCTGCGACGTCGTGGGCGAGGAGAGGCTGCTCGTCGCGCACATCAACGACTCGGAGGCGCCGCCCGGATCGCGCCGCGACCGGCACGCGCACATCGGGCAGGGCACGTGTGGAGATGCGTGCTTCAGGGCTATTCTCTCGAGGCGCGCGTGGCGCACCGTGCCGATGATCCTGGAGACACCCAAGGAAGGCTCGTGCAAGGGCACGCCGTGGGACCTCGCGAACATCGCGGCCCTCGAGGCGATCCGCACAGCGGCGGGGAGCGCGGGAGCGCGCGCGGCGGCGCGCACCGCGGCGCGGCTGCTCATGGTGGCGCTGCTTGTGGTGGGGACGCTCGGCGCGTCGGCGTGCCGCGACTGGACCAAGCCCGTGCGCACGGACGGGCGTGATGCGGCGACGACGACTGCAGGCGGCGGCCGCACGCCGACCGAGGCCGAGCGAGTGCGGCTCGAGGAGGCGGACAGCCTCCAGCAGCAGGGCTCCTACGAGGAGGCGCTCATCGTCTTCCGCGAGGTGCTCCAGCAGAATCCGCTGCTGCCTGAGGCGTACCTCGGCGTCGGCGATGTGCGCTACAAGCAGGGGCGCTACGCCGACGCGGAGCCTGCCTACGCGCGCGCGGCGGATCTCGACCCGCGCAACTTCCGCGCGCACCATGGCCGCGGAAAGTCGCTGCAGATGCAGGGGCGCACGGTCGACGCGATCCGCGCGTACCAGCGCGCGCTGTCGGTGGACCCTGACAGCGCCGACGCGAACCTCAACATGGCGACTGCGTACCTCTCGCTCGGCGAAGCGCGCATCGCGACGGGGTTCGCCGAGCGCGCGGTGTCGCTCGACCCGACCAACGGCGCAGCGCGCGTGAACCTCGGCGTCGCCTACGAGCGCACGGGCCGGGCGCCTGAGGCGGTGGGTCAGTACCGCCAGGCGATCGACCTGATGCCGCCGACGCCGCAGGTGTGGATCAACCTCATCAATGCGCTGGTTGCAGATGGCCGCTACGCGGAGGCGATGCAGGCGTGCGAGGAGCTCGTACGCATCGACGCGAGCGCCGACAGCTGGGAGCGCGTGGGATGGGCGCGGTTCCGCGCGGGCGAGTACGTGACATCCTCGGAGGCGTACCGCGCGGCAGTCGCCGCCGACCGCCGCCACTGGCCAAGCTGGAACGGCATCGGCGTCAATGCGCTCAACACATGGCTCCTGTCCGAGCGCCGCGAGGTGACGGCAGCGAACGAGGCGCGCCAGGCCTTCCGCACATCGATGGAGATCAACCCCGACCAGCCGCGCATCCTGCGCCTCATGGCCACCTACGGACTGTGACCGCGCATGCGGCACGCGCCGTGCGCGGCGCAGTTTCTGCCCCCGCACCAGACACCGACTCCGACCGCGAGACCACCATGCCTGACCCCAGCATCCTCGAGTTCTTCCCGTCGCCCTCCGAGACGCCGTTCGTGATCGAGCACGTGCACGAGGAGTTCACCAGCCTGTGCCCGAAGACCGGCCATCCCGACTTCGGCACGATCACGGTGCGCTACGAGCCCGGCACGCAGTGCGTGGAGCTCAAGAGCCTGAAGCTCTACTTCCAGTCGTTCCGCAACGAGGGAATCTTCTACGAGGCCGTGACCAACACCATCCGCGACCAGCTCGCGCAGCGGATGTCGCCGCGATGGATGCAGGTGATCACCGACTGGAAGGGTCGCGGCGGCTTCCGTTCGCGCATCGTGGCCACGCACGGGTCGGTGCCCGCGGCGTTCACGAGGGCGTGACAAGCCGCGGCATCGGACGCCGCGGCGGCAGGTCCGCGATCTCCTGGCCGAACTTCGCTCCGAGAGCGGCGCGCAGCGCACGAAGCGTGCGCGCGTTGAGCTCGCTTCGCTCGGTGCGAAGCCGAGTGATTTCCCGGTTGGCGGCGGAGCGGCGCGTGCGGGCAGCAGCCACAGCGGCCTCGTCGCGGGGCGACTTGGCAGTGGCTGCGGCGAGGTCAGCCGCGGCCGACTGGCGGGCGGCATCGGCCTCGACGAGCCGCGCGAAGATGGCGTCATAGGCCGCCTGGTACTCGCCAGCGACGCTGATCACCGCCTGCAGCAGCGAGTCGTCGGACTCGACCATCGACATGGCGCGCGCGATCTGCGGGTCCGCGCTTGTCGAGTCGCGCGCAACGGTCGGGTGCTTGGCCCGCGTGAGGGCGGCAGCAACCCGGCTCCGGCCCGCCGGAGTCAGTGCGGCGAGAAGCTTGTCCGACTGCGAAACCTGCCACTCCTCGAGCCGCTTGCCGATCGACTGGCCGCGAGCCATCGCCTCCTCATGCTGGGTCCGCGCGCGGCCGAGGGCAGCCTCAATCGATGCAGGATCGAACGTGGCAGGCGTGTCGCCGGTGACCTGCGTGAACTGCCGCAGTGCGACCGCCGACATCAGCTGGTTTGTGCGCTCGATGTCCACGGCAGCCTCGCGCCGCTGCGCGAGCAGCGACGTCAGCGCCGGCTGATATCCGTTCAGCGCGCCCGCGGCGGCTGCCTTGTCCGCCGATGACAGCGGTGTGGACGCGGTCAGGCCCTGGAGATCGAGGCTCGCGGCGTATCCGCCCATGTCGAGCGATGCGGGACGGCCACTCGCCCGGACAAGGTCCCGCTCGACCGCAAGCACCCGCCGCTCACGCAGCGCCGCAACCGCGCTCTTGAGCGCCGGCGCCGAGGGATCCTCCGAACCGATGGCGATCGCCTGTGCGACGCCGTCGAGCAGCGCAGTCTCGAGCTGCACGTAGGCGGCGGGTGCCCTGCGCCACGCGCCGAATCGCCGCTCGATGAAGTCGGCGTCGCTTGCGCGGCGCATCTCCTCGGCGCCACGCTCCATCGCCTGCTGGATCTGCTCCTGCTGCGTTGCGGCCTCGGTGGGTGGCGGCGCGTCGGGATCGCGCCCCGACCACTCCATCGCGAGCGCGCGCACAAGGGCCGCATGCTGCGTGGAGTAGGTCTCGAAGGCATCGCGCACGGCAAGCTCGGAAGGCTGCGAGAGTGGGGGCACTCCAAGGTCCCGAAGATCCGACATGAGCGAGGGGAGGCTGCTCGCATCAGTGCGCGGTGCAGTCATGCTGCGGGTGATCCGCGTCTCGTCGATGTTCTGCTCGTTGGAGGGCAGGATCAGGTCGTCGCCGCCCGAGTACTCCAGGGAGATCATGCCGTCGTCGCCGAACATCTCGCCAACCGAGATCTCAAGACCCTCGCCGAGCATGCTCGCGCCGTCGATGGTGGAGAACGCCACGACCTGGATAGGGCCGCTGATGTCGATTCCGCCGTCGCCGGCGCCCTCGGTGCTGATGGCGACCGCTGAGGAGACCACCATGGATGTGGTCGTCGTGCCGGACTCGGCCGCCCCTGGTCCGTCTGCAGTTGCGCCGCCCGCGGCTGCGCCAGCCTGCTCGGCTGCGCCCGTCTCGCCCGCCGTCACGCTCTGGTCGATAGCGATGGTGACGGAAGACTCGCCCGCAGGCATCCCCATCGCCTCGGGCAGCTCCATCGCCCACTCGGGCATCATCTCGGATGGATCGAGTCCCTCGAGCTGACCGGCACTCTCGCCTGCAAGTGCGCGGAGCGCATTCATGTCCTCGACGGCCTTGGCGAGCTCGCTGGCCGCTGCCGCATCTGGGATCACGTCGGGCTGCTTGGCCATCATGGGCGCGAGCATCGATGTCAGCATGGGGCCGACCGGCATCCCGCGATCGACCGCCTCCATCAGGGAGTTGCACCGGGTGTCGCGCGCCGCAGCCCAGTCTCGGTAGCGCTGCTCATTTCGCGCAGCAGCCTGCGCATCGGGCAGTCCCTTGGCCGCCTTCTTGAGTGCGCTCAGCATGGCGCGGTCGGCACGAGATGCGTTGGCAAAGACGGATGGGTATGCGTTGCGCAGCAGGTTGGTGCGGAACTGCTCGTACTCGGCTGGGGGCAGCATCCCGCGGATGTCCGCGAGCATGGCACGCAGCTGCGTGCCGATCTGCGTCGACCATCCAACCAAGGGCGCAGCGGCCGCGATCCGCCGCGATACCTGGTCAAGGTCCGCTCCGCGCGCGCGCGCAACCACCACGTCGGCGCACGACTCGCACCACATCCGAAGCACCGGAGCCGCAATCCACTCGTACTGCTGGATCCTCTCAAGCGCGCGTGCACGCACATCATCGGCCAGCGCGATGCGGCTGATCGCCTCCCGCGGATCGGCAGCGCAGGCGCCCGGGCTCATGCCGACCATGCGGTCGCGCATCCAGGCGGCGGCAGCTCGGCGGGTGAGCCTGAAGGCAAGTACGGAGTCCACCCGCCGGCGCGCGTCATAGTCCGATTCCGGGACACTGGCCACTACGGCATCGACAAGCTCGCGCTCGGCTGCCTCAACGGCCTCGCTTGCGCTGCGCATGGCACGCGCCGATTCCTGCGCCGACTTGAGCTGCTCCTCAGGCGCCGCGTCTGCACTTGGGCGCTTCAACGACTTCAGGGGCTCGACACGCTCGCGCTGGGCGGCCATCGCGCGCTCGAGGTAGGGCGGGTACGCCGCGAGCGCGCCCCGGATCGAGTCGTCATCCATGCCGGCGAGTCGCAGCGCCTCGACGAGCTCCGACGACTTGAGGGGCGGCGGTCCGGAGGGCGCAGCGCTGGCCGTCTCCGAGAAGAGTGCGACCGAAAGCGCGAGCGCAAGCGCAGCGGCCGCGCGCATGGCGAGACGTTGGGCAGGCCTCGGGACCGTCGTCAGTCTGTGCATGGGGCGCATTTTCGCATGAATCGGCGCCTGCCTGCGGGAATTGCCCAAAATGCGCCAAGGAACTGGGGGGTCGGCGATTGCGTCAATCCCTTCGGGCGGTCATACTCGGAAGTTCGGTGCCGCCCGCCGCCCAGCGAGGGCCGGTGCCATGCCCAACCCGCTTCCTGACCCCCTACGAGGTGCACTGAACGATGTCATTCGAGGCCGCGACCCACGCCAAGTCGATCCAGCTCTGCCACTCCGTGCTCGATCGATGCGGAACTTCCGGATCCGGCCACCCAACCAGCGCGATGGGCATCGCGCACCTCGCCACGGTGCTCCTGTACGAGTCGATGAGGTGGGATCCGGCCGCGCCCGCGAGCGCCGATGCGGATGCGCTCGTCATCAGCGGCCGCCACGCGTCGCACATCATTGATGCGGTCGAGGCGGACATCGGCGGGGCCGTGCGCACCGTGACGCACATCGCGCCGGGCACTCCCGGCCGCGGACTGGCCATCGCGACCGGCCTCGCGCTCGACGCGCGCGAGCGCAAGTCGCCGCGGCGCGTCTTCTGCATCATGGGCGATGGCGAGACGCGCGAGGGCGCAGTGTGGGAAGCGTGCGACCTTGCGGTCGAGCGCAGCCTCGCGAGCCTCGTGCCGATCATCGCGTGCAACCAGTCGGGGCAGTCGGGCGCGACAGGGCCGGGCCAGTCCGCCGCCACACTCACGAAGAAGCTCGGCGCATTCGGATGGCAGTGCGTGACGGTCGATGGACACGATCCCGCGCAGATCCGGCAGGCGCTCGCCGACGCAGCGCAGTCCGCCGCCAAGGGCACCTTCACGGCGATCATTGCGCGCACCACAAAGGGATGGGGCTCAAGCAGCCTGCAGGCGGGATCGTGGCATGGCCGCGCGCCGACAGGCGACCGGCTGAAGCAGGCAAAGTCGGAACTCGATGCGATGCGCGTGCGGTACACGAGCGCGCTCGCGAGCTCGGGCCACTTCCGCCGCCAGGCACCGGGGCAGTCGCGTGCGGCTGCCGTCACGGTTGCGGGTGCGGCTGCTGGTGCCGCGGCATCCGGCAACGCGACGGCCGACGGAGTGGCGTCGGTGGCGGCTGTCTCGTCCTCTGCGATCCCCAACTTCGCGCAGGCGATGCGCGCCGCAGACATGGGCACCGTGCTCGCGGCGGGCAAGCTCTCCACGCGCCGCGCGTTCGGACTCGCGCTGCGCACGCTTGCGCAGGCTGACCGCCGCATCTGGTCGCTCGACACCGACACGCGCCACGCGACTGGCGCAGAGTCCGTCGCGAACGACCGCATGCTTTCAGACAGGTTCGTGGAGTGCCGCGCAGGCGAGCAGTCGATGGTCGGGGCGGCCATCGGCCTCGCATCCGCG
The DNA here is from genome assembly GCA_964555705.1 of uncultured Isosphaeraceae bacterium. Classification (GTDB taxonomy): domain Bacteria; phylum Planctomycetota; class Phycisphaerae; order Phycisphaerales; family SM1A02; genus ZLKRG44. Next base: position 36,889 of record CAZKTN010000023.1, read on the forward strand.
GGCGCGATCCCGTTCTGCTCGACGTATGCGCGCTTCGTGTCGAGCGCGTGCGGCGACATCGAGTCTGCGGCGCGTGCAGGTGCGAACATCAAGGTGATCGGCAGCCACGCGGGCGTGCTCGGTCCGGCATCCGGCACGCCGGAGGCTGCGCTGTTTGATGCATCTGCGCTGCGCCCGCTCTCGATGCTCACGCGCGAGGGGCTTCCCGCCTTCCACATCCTGCAGCCGGCGGATGCTTGGGCGGCCTACGCGCTCACCGTCGCGTTGGCCAAGCACGACGGCCCATGCATGATGCGCACGAGCGACATCGAGAGCGAGTTCCTCTACGGCGACAGCACGCACTTCGAGCTCGGCAAGTTCGAGGTGCTCACCGAGGGGCGCGACCTTCTCATCGTCAGCGCGGGCGCGATGATCCACGAGTGCAACCGAGCGCTCGATGCCCTCGACATGGCCGGCATCGATGCCACGATCGTCGACCTCTACAGCATCCCCTTCGACCGCGATGCGCTGCTCGACCTGGCCAACAGCAATGGCGGCAACATCCTTGTGGTGGAGGACAGCGCAGGCGGCCTGCTTGCGTCGGCCATCGCCGAGGCGTGCACCGATTCGGGCGATGCGTTCACGATTGGCGCGATGCACGTGCAGTCGGTGGCGGCCGCAGCGAGCGCCGCGGCAACAGGCGCACCGGCGAACGCGCCCCTCACCAACGACGACCGTCTCCGCGCCGCCGGCCT
>CAZKTN010000024.1:0-1957 GCA_964555705.1 uncultured Isosphaeraceae bacterium
GTCTCCATCTCGATCGACTTGCGCACCTTCTCGATCTTGGCGGTGCGCGAGCGCACGAGGCGCGGCACCCAGTCCATCGCGCGGAGCTCGTCGAAGATCGCGCCGCGCACGCGCTGCGCGCAGTACGTCTCGAACTTCACGCCGCGGCTCGGCTCGAACGCGTCGATCGCGTCCATCAGGCCAAAGAGGCCCGCGGACATCAGGTCATCGGTCTCGACCTCCGACGGGAGGCGCATCCTCATGCGCTCCGCCGTGAACTTGACGATGGAGTAGTAGTTCTCGATCAGGCTGTTTCGGACGCTCTCGCGCTCCGACTGGTCGGCGGCGGGGTTCGAGCGCAGGACCACGTACTGCATCCAGAGGCCCTCGGCCTCGCCGAGGTTCGACATCGGGGCCGGTGCCGGCGCAACTGCCGGCTCGGGCCGCTCGGCGGCATTCGGCACGCGCGACGTTGCGCGCGGACGCGATGCCACGGCGACACCATCGGTCGGCGCCGACCCTGCTCGCGCGCCCGGGGGCGTTGAGCGGGCGGACGCACGTGCACCGCTGGCGCGGGGCGCCACGACACTTCCCGATGCTCTGGATTTTGCGGCACCTGCGGAGGCGCCGGCCTTGGGGGCAGGCGCGCTCTCCGCGCGAGATCGAATCCTCGTCATACGGTCTCTCCTTGACCAGGTTGTCGCCCGAAGCACGCGCTTCGCGGCGTTGCCCGCATGCCGAGGCATACGTGCGACCTGCAGCATCCTTGCCGCAGGGTTGTCCTCAATGCCATCCTTGGCCTCGAGGACGTGGGGACTATACAGCATGCCTTCGCGACTGCGCAAGGCAAGTTGGATCGCTGCGCGAGACGACATGCGCGCGCGAAAAATCCTCCGCGAAAACTAAAGTTCTGTGGTGCTTGCGATCGGCGTCGCACGCGCCGCCTGTCGCGACGAGCGCATCGCGATCATCGCCCCGCTCGCGGGAGCGCGAGCGTCAGCGCGCGCGGCGCCACCGTGAAGATGATGCGTTCCTGTGGAAGCGGCACCGCATCGCCGTCGAGCTGCATCTTCGGCGCATCATGCGATGCGCGCCATGTCACATGCATCTCCCTGCCGCGCACAGCGGCCCACCCCCGCCGCGAAGACTGCGTGCGCCGCCAGCACGAGTATGCCCACGCGATCACGTGACCTGCATGCCGCGCCGGCATCCACGCCGCATCGAGCGCACCATCGGTCTCGTCGGCCGTGCGCACTGGGTCGATTCCCTCTGCATATGCCGGCGAATTCGCGATCAGCAGCGTGCCTGGCATGTCGAGGGCCCACGCCCCGCCATCGACCTCGACCGCGATCCGCTCGCCGCGCCAGCGCACCGACTCGCGCACGCTCGGCATCACGTAGCTCAGCTTGCTGATGCCCCCACGGCGTCGCTCGTGCAGCGAATGCACGATGCGTGCGTCGATGCCCACTCCGGCCATCAGCAGGAACGGCTCGTCCCCTGCCATGCCGACGTCAGTCGCGAGACGCTCGCCGCTCTCGAGGGCCTGGGCAACCGTGGCCGGGTCGCGCGTCATGCCGTGGCGGCGTGCGAGCAGGTTGGCCGTGCCGCACGGCAGGTGATAGATGGGTGTGCCCGTCCGCATGGCGGCGGCGGCCGCGAGTCGCACCGCGCCGTCGCCTCCCGCCACGATCAGCGCATCAGACGAGGCGAGCAGGTCGCCCGACCAGTCGGCCATGGGCTGCGTGGTGCGGAGGGTGCACTCGTGCCCTCGGGAGGCCAGATGCGTGCGCAGGCGCTCGGCCTGCCGGGCAGCCCGCCCACCGCCGGAGACCGGGTTGAAGACGATCAGGATGCGCACGCGACAAGTATCGCCGCAGCGCGCACTTCATGCCCGCCACGATGATCCGTCGATCCGTAGCATTCGGACCTCATGATGCGGTCGGCGACAACTGGGATCCGCGGCGTTGCGGCCATGCTC
>CAZKTN010000024.1:2057-37066 GCA_964555705.1 uncultured Isosphaeraceae bacterium
CGCGCCGGCGACACCACCTGCCGCTCCCGCATCGTCCATCGCTCCCGCTGCGCCGGCTGCGCCCAGCGGCCCAACTGCGCGCCAGCGCGAGGTGTCGCGGCGCGGCGACTTCGTGCTCTCCACCGACGACCGCTGGATCAAGGCATCCGATGACGACACGAGCAGCGAGGCGGGACAGCTCCGCCAGGCGCAGCTCGCGCTCGCGCGCGGCGAGGCGCCTCGTGCGCTCAATCTCGTCTCGGGCTGGCTCGAGCGCTACCCCGCGAGCAAGCTTCGCCCTGTTGGCCTGCTCATCAAGGGCGACTCGCTACTCGCGCTCGGCGACGAGTACAAGGCGCTCTACGAGTACGAGGAGATCGCGCGCAAGTACGCCTCGAGCGAGGTCTTCGTCACGTCGCTCGAGCGCGAGTTCCAGATCGCGACCGCCTACGCCAACGGGCTCCGCCGCAAGTTCATGGGCACCTTCCGCTGGCTCAGCGGCGACGAGGAGGCGCAGGAGCTTCTGATCCGCATCCAGGAGCGTCTTCCGGGCAGCGAGCTCGCCGAGCGTGCGGGCATGGAGCTCGCCGACTTCTACTTCCGCAAGCGCGACCTGCAGATGGCCGCCGATGCGTACGACCTCTTCGTGCGCAACTACCCAAAGTCGCGACAGGTCGAGAAGGCGAAGCTGCGCCACATCTACAGCCTGTGCGCCTCGTACAAGGGACCTCTGTATGACGCGCGCGGGCTCTTCGAGGCAAGCGAGCGGCTGCGCGACCTGCAGGTCACGGACCCGATCACCGCACAGCGCGTCGGCGCGGACGCGCTGCTTGTGCGCATCTACGAATCAGAGGCGATGAAGCTGCTCGTCGAGGCGGAGTGGTACGCGTACGTCGACGACCCGATCAGCGCGGAGCGCGCGATCCGCAGGATCATGCGCAAGTACCCCAAGTCGATCGCGGCGCTCAACGCGCTGCGCGCAATGCCCACGCTCTACGCGCGCCTGCCGCGCAGCGTCACGAGCACGTGCCCCGACTACCCGCGCCTGCGCAAGGAGCTGCTCGGCCTTGAGTGGGACCAGGACATCGAGACGTTCCCTGGCGGCGTACCCAACAACATGTCGGGCGAGCGATTGCCGGAGGCCGCAGGATCATGATTCGAACGCACACACGTGCCGCCCTGCTCGCGCTCGCCACTCTCGCGCCGCTCGCGCTACTCGGTTGCGCGGGCGACCCCGGCACGGGCTACGCCTCCGGCGCCCTCTATTCGACGAAGTACCGGAGCGTGGCGCTGCCGATTTTCGACAACTCGACCTATGACCGGCCGATCTCCAACTATGTCAGCGAGGCGCTGCTGAAGGAGATCCAGATGTCGACGCCCTACGGGGTGACCGCCGAAGGACGCGCCGATACCGTCCTGCGCGGCAAGGTCGTCGCAGTCCGCCTGCAGACCATGTCGCAGAGCGTCGCGACCGGCCTCCCGGAGGAGATGTCCTACACGGTGACCGTCGACTACGACTGGGTGGACATGCGCACGGGCACGCCGATCGTGTCGCGCAAGGGGTACCAGGTGAGTGCCGTGTTCGTGGCCAGCAACACCAACACCGAGCCGATCGACCTGGGCCGATTCGAGGCCGCAGACATGCTCGCACGCGATATTGTCGCGTCCATGCAGGGCGACTGGTGACATCCTCTCCAGCCGCGCCTACCAATTGACGAAGGAGTTCCATGCGCAACACCGCCCACCATCCCTCTGACACGGCTCGCATGCTCGAGTCCCGCGGCGAGCCCAAGGGCGGCTCGGGCGACAAGGGCAACCGCACGCCTGGCCAGGGAGGCCCCGAAGGCCTGAAGCCCCGCAAGACGTTCATGACTTGGATCGTGCTGCTCACGGTGGTGGCGCTGCTGGCGACCGTGCTCACGGGCTCGGGCTCGCGCGGCGAGGCGCTCGACACCCCGCAGCAGTTCATGCAGCTTGCCAAGGAGGGCTACTTCGAGCCAGGCAGCGTCGTCATCGAGGACGCCGCGCTTGTGGCCACGCTCTCCAAGAACCTTCCCGGCGCCACGAACCGCACGGGGCAGAAGGGCGCGCGCGTGTGGGTGCGCATCGCGCCGGGCCAGTACGACTGGTGGCGAACGCAGCTCACGTCGGCGAACGTCCAGTGGCAGGAGGCGGTCGGCCAGAACGCGTGGCTGAGCTGGCTCATCACTGGCCTGCTGCCCGGACTCATCATCTTCGGCCTCATCTGGTTCCTCTTCGCGCGCGCGTTCCGCGGCGCGGGCGGCGGACCGGGCGGCATGCTCGGCAGCTTCGGCAAGAGCCGCCACAAGATGACCAGCAAGGAGAGCGTCAACATCACCTTCGCCGACGTCGCCGGCATCGACGAGGCGAAGGAGGAAGTCACCGAGATCGTCGAGTTCCTCAAGAACCCCAAGCGCTTCGCGAAGATCGGCGGACGAATCCCGCGCGGCGTGCTGCTCTCGGGCCCGCCCGGATGCGGCAAGACGCTCCTTGCGAAGGCGATCGCCGGCGAGGCGGACGTCCCCTTCTTCTCGATCTCGGGCTCCGACTTCGTGGAGATGTTCGTGGGCGTCGGCGCCAGCCGCGTGCGCGACCTCTTCAAGCAGGCCAAGGAGAACGCGCCCTGCATCATCTTCCTCGACGAGATCGATGCCGTCGGCCGCCGCCGTGGCGGGGGCTTCTCCACCGGCGGCCACGACGAGCGCGAGCAGACGCTCAACGCGATCCTCGTGGAGATGGACGGCTTCGAGGCCGCAGACCAGGTGATCGTGATCGCCAGCACCAACCGCGTCGACGTGCTCGACCCCGCGCTCACGCGCCCGGGCCGCTTCGACCGCGCCGTGACGGTGCCTCTGCCTGACCTCAAGGGCCGCGCGCAGATCCTCGCGGTGCACTCCAAGAAGGTGAAGATGGGTCCCGATGTGGACCTTGCGCGCCTCGCGCGCGCGACGCCGATGTTCAGCGGCGCGGACCTCGCCGCCGTCATCAACGAGGCCGCGATCCTCGCGACGATGGCCGAGAAGGACTTCATCGAGATGACCGACCTCGAGGAGGCGCGCGACAAGGTGCGCTTCGGCCGCGCGCAGAAGTCGCGCAAGATCGAGCAGGAGGAGCGCGTCGCGACCGCGTACCACGAGGCCGGCCACGCGCTGCTGCAGGTGCTCCTCGGCGATGCCGATCCCCTGCACAAGGTGACGATCATCCCGCGCGGGCAGGCGATGGGCACCACGTTCAGCCTCCCCGAGAAGGACCGCTACGGCTACTCGCGCAAGTTCGTGCTCGCCACGATGCGCGTGCTCTGCGGCGGACGCATCGCAGAGCAGCGCCGCACCGGCGACACGAGCTCCGGCGCCGCGATGGACATCAAGATGGTGACGGCCTACGCGCGCGCCATGGTGCTCGAGTGGGGCATGAGCGAGCGGCTCGGGTTCGTGAACTACTCCGGGCAGGACTCGCGCGAGATGTTCATCCCCGAGCGCGACTACTCACCCGAGACTGCGCGCATCATCGACGAGGAGATCCGGCGGCTCGCCGACGAGGCCTACGCCGACGCCGTGCAGCTGGTCGGCGCGAACTGGGAGAAGGTCGAGGCGATCGCCGATGCCCTCCTCCGCTACGAGACGCTGCAGCGCGACGAGGTCGAGAAGCTGATGCGCGGCGAGCGCCTGGAGAAGACGACCGTCGCGGAGATCCTGCAGAAGGAGCTCCCGAAGCCTCCCTCGCCTGCGCCGAGCGCCGGCACGTCAGGATCAGGCGGCGAGGATCTCGGCGGACTGGTACCGCGGCCGGCCTGAGCGGCGATCGCCGCCGATCACTCCTCGACCGGATCCTGCCCGAGCGTTCGCTTGGTGCGCAGCAGGTGGTGGTAGTGCTGCGCGAAGCGGTGCGCCTCGTCGCGGATCGACTGGCACAGCTTCAGCCCCGCGTTCTCGCGGCCAAGCCTGATCGGCTCGTCGCGGTCAGTGGTCCAGATCAGCTCCTCCTTCTTGGCGAGCCCGATCACCGCGGGCGGCTGGCGGTCAAGCTGCGCGAACGCCTCCATCGCGGCGCGCAGCTGACCGATGCCGCCGTCGATCAGGATGAGGTCGGGGTAGAGCTCCTGCCCCTCGCCCGCCTCGCGGTAGCGGCGTGACACGACCTCGCGGATCGCCGAGTAGTCGTCGTTCGCGACAGTGCGGATGCGGAACCGCCGGTAGCCGTCCTTGAAGGGCCGCCCATCGATGAACGCCACCTTGCTGCCGACGGTCTCGCTGCCACCGAGGTGCGCGATGTCGATCGCCTCGATGCATCGCACCGCATGCGGGAGCCCGAGCGTGCGCTGGATGCTGCGCAGCCCCGCGCCCGGATCCTGCACGAGGCTCGTGACCTCGGGCTGCCAGTCGTACTCGGCGTCGCCGCCGCGCGTCTCGCGCTCGGAGAGCTTCTCGAGCGCGCCGATCTGGTCTCGCAGCGACGCAGCCTTCTCGTACTCCTGCGCTGCGGATGCCTGCTCCATCTCGGCGCGCATCTCGCGCAGCATGGCACTGCGCTTGGAGCCAAGGAACCTGATGAAGCGCTCGATGTCGGCGCGGTACGCCTCGGGCGTGATCCGGTTCGCGCAGGGTGCCGTGCACTGGTCGATCGCGTGCAGCAGGCACGGCCTGAAGCGGCGGTTGGCGGGGTTGTCGGAGCGGATGTCGAGCTCGCACGTGCGGAACTTGAAGACGCGCTGCAGCGTCTGCATCGAGTGGCGCAGCGCGCCGCTGCTCGTGAAGGGACCGAAGATGCGCGCGCCCCTGAAGCGCTCGTGCTGCGGGTCGCGCGTGATGAAGACGCCGGGGAACTCGTCGCGCACCGTGACGACGAGGTACGGGAAGGTCTTCCCGTCCTGCATGCGGTCGTTGAAGCGCGGCCGTATGTCCTTGATGAGGCGCGCCTCGAGCAGCAGCGCCTCCCACTCGCCTTCGCACGGCAGCACGTCGAGGTCAACGACGACGTCAAGCATCGGCTGCTTGCGCGGGCCGAGGTCGGCGCTTGGCACGAAGTAGCTCGAGACGCGGTCTGCCAGGCAGTTGGACTTCCCGACGTAGAGCACCCGGCCCTCGGCGTCCTTCATCAGATAGACGCCGGGGATTCGGGGCAGCCCCCGAGCCTTGGCAAGGAGCGCCGCGAGGCGGTCGTGGCGGCTCATGGAGCCGCCATCGGGGCGTTCCTGACCTGCAGGTCCGTGATTGGCGGAGCCGCCGCTGGGCACGGGGTCCGGATCTCCCTGAGGGCCACAACAGCCCCCGCCGGTCCCTCCATCGGACCAGTCGCGCAAAAATCTGGCGGCGAATTGGGGCATCACAGGGATCCTGATGGTATTCCGGGGGTATAGTGTGCCAACTCAAGGAGCTATGAACCAAATGAAGACCATCTCTGCCATCCTCGGATCTGTCGTCCTCGCCCTCGCGGCCTGCTCATCCCCCGAGTCCACCACCGCCCCCGGCGCGGTCGGCTCGAAGAAGGCTGACTGCTGCGCCACCAAGGCTGACTGCGCCTCGAAGTGCGCGGACAAGAAGGAGGCCTGTGGCGAGAAGACCGCCGCTGCCGCCCCCGGCGCCGTCGGTGAGAAGAAGAGCTGCGCGACCTCGTGCGCTGACAAGAAGGCTGCATGCCCGGCGATGACCGCCGATGCCGCCCCGGCCCCCGGCGCCGTCAGCGAGAAGAAGTCCGACTGCGCCAGCAAGTGCTCCTCGATGAAGAGCGGCTGCAGCGCCTCCAAGACCAACGGCTGAGATCGCGGCGCGAACGCGCCCGACTCGCCGTCACGAACGTGCAGGCCCCTGCTTCGGCGGGGGCCTGTTTCGTTTTGCCCGCGACCGTGTGCGAGACCGGTGCTGCGTGCGGTCGCTGCGTGTCAACCGCCCGGCTTCGCCTGCGGCACGCCGTTAGCATCGCTCGCATGTCATCGATCCTGTTGCGCGGCGGCCGGGTCATCGACCCTGCCCGTGGCGTGGATGAGACCGCGGATGTCCTGGTTGAGGGCGGGCTTGTGCGGGCCATCTCGGCACGGTCCGGCCAGCACACGGCCGACGTGGCCATCGACTGCAGCGGAAAGCTCGTGCTGCCCGGGCTCGTCGACCCTCACGTGCACCTGCGCGAGCCGGGCCAGTCCCACAAGGAGACGATTGCCAGCGGCGCCGCGGCGGCCATCGCCGGCGGGTTCACCAGCGTCTGCTGCATGCCCAACACCGATCCCGCGATCGACCTGCCGAGCACCGTCGAGTTCGTGCGGATGCGCGCCAACATCGCGCGGCTCGCACGCGTGTTCGTGGCGGGCGCGGCGACGGTAGCCCGCAAGGGCGAGCAGCTTGCGCCGATGGGTGCGATGCGTGCCGCGGGCGCAGTCGCCTTCACCGACGACGGCGACTGCATCGCCTCAGCGAGCATGATGGGCAAGGTGCTCTCGACGTGCGCGTCGCTGGGCGTGCCGTTCATGCAGCACTGCCAGGACCCGAGCCTCACGCAGGGTGCCGTCATGCATGCCGGCGTCGTGTCCGCTCGGCTGGGGCTCGGCGGATGGCCGTCGGTGGCCGAGGAGATCATCATCGAGCGCGACATCCGGCTCAACCGTGCCTACGGGTGCCGTTACCACGTGCAGCACCTCTCGAGCGCAGGCAGCGTCGAGATCGTGCGGCGCGCGCGTGCCGAGGGGCTGCCGGTGTCGGCTGAGGCATCGCCTCATCACCTGCTTCTCACCGACGATGCATGCGACGGCTACGACACGATGGCGAAGGTGAACCCCCCGCTGCGCACCGCGGCTGACGTGGCCGCCGTGCGCGCCGGAGTTGCAGACGGCACGATCGGCGTGCTTGCCACGGATCACGCACCGCACACGAGCGCGGAGAAGTCGCGCGACTTCTCGTCCGCGCCCTTCGGGCTTGTGGGCCTCGAGACTGCGCTGCCGCTCTACATGGAGGCGCTCGTCGAGAGCGGCGCGATTTCGCTGACCCGGCTCGTCGAGCTGCTCACGATCGAGCCCGCTCGCCTGCTCGGCCTTGACGCGCGCGGCATCGGCCGCCTCGAGGAGGGGCTGCCCGCCGACATCACCGTGGTCGACCCGGCCGCCGAGTGGACGGTGGACCCCTCGGCTTTCCTCTCCAAGAGCCGCAACACGCCCTTCTCTGGGCGCCGCGTGCGAGGTCGCGTGAGCGATGTGCTCGTCGGCGGGCGACGCGTGCTCGCCGATGGCACGCTCGCGGACACCGCCTCTGCCGCACTGCCCTGGTGCTGATCGAGTGACCGGAGGTCAGCCCCCCATCCGAGAGCGGGCGTGCGATCTCCTCGCCACTGCTGTGCTGCGCGGCAAGTGGGTCGTGCTGTCTGTCGCGACGCTGCTTGCGGCGGCCGGCGCGCTTCTGGCGGTGATGCGGCTGCAGCTCGATGCGGACACGAACTCGCTCATCGAGCCCTCGCGTCCCTTCATGCAGCGGTACCGGCAGTTCCTCGAGCAGTTCGGGGACCAGGAGCACATCTACGTCGCGATCGACTCGCGCGGCGACGCTGCCGCGGGACGCGCGGCTGCGGACGCCATCGGCACCGCGCTCGAGGCGATGCCGGATCTCACTGCGGTGCGCTGGCGCATCAGCGTGCCCGAGCAGTGGACGCTTGCGCCGCGCGCGATGGCGGATGCCGAGCTCGAGGGACTCGCGCGTGCGGCTGGCGCGCTGCCGGTGCTCGCCGAAGCCCCGGACGCAGCGAGCGTCCTTGCAAAGGCCGATGCGGAGCTCGGGCGGCTCACGTCGGGCGGGCTCTCGATGGGCGAGGATGAGCGCGCGAGCATCGGCGCCGCCGCGGTGATGCTGGCGTCTTCGGTGGTCCCGTCAGCCGAGGGCAGCCTCGCACGCGCGATGGATCCCCAGTACCTGCGGTCCGACACGGGCAGGATGCTCTTCGTGGAGATCTCGCCGCGGAAGGACTTCACGAGCCTGTCCACGATCGAGGGCACGCTCGAGGGAATCCGGCGCGCGATCGCCGACATCGCACCGCGCCACCCCGCTGTGGAGATCGGCCTCACCGGCAAGCCTGTCCTGCAGGCTGACGAGCTCGCCACGACCAACGCCGACATGACGCGCGGATCGCTTGTGGCCACAGCGGTCATCGCCGTGATGGCCGCGCTGGTGTTCCGCAGCGTCACGCGTCCGGTGCTCACCGTGATCGCGTTCGCGCTCGCCTTCGGCTGGACGTACGGGCTCACCACGCTGATCGTGGGCCGCCTCAACCTGCTGTCGCTGGTGTTCATGCTGGTGCTGGTGGCGGCAGGCCTCGACTACGGGATCCACATGCTGATGCGGTACATGGAGTGCCGCAGGGCCATGAGGTCGACCCCTGCGGTCTCTGCCATGCTCCGAAGCGTGGCGGTGCCCACCTGGACCGGCGCGCTCACCAGCGCAGGCACGTTCCTGCTTGCGCTGCTCACCGACTTCGGCGGCCTGCGAGAACTGGGCATCATCGCGGGCATCGGGCTGCTGATGTGCGCGCTCTCGATGACAGTGGTGCTGCCGGCGCTGCTGGCGGCGACCGAGGGCCGTCGGGATGGACCCCATGAGGATGGCGCGCGCCCCGGTACCCACGCGGGCGCGCACGCTGGCGCCGCGAGCGAGCGCGATGGCGCCCCGCCGGATGCGGGGCTTGCCGCGGAGCCGAGCCGTCGCGCGCCGTGGCGCGGGCGCGCAGGATGGATCGTGGCCGTGAGCGCCTTCGCGCTCATCGTGCTGGCGTCGATGGTGCCCTACACGCGCTTCGAGAGCAACCTTCTGAAGCTGCAGGCCGAGGAACTCGATTCGGTGCGGTGGGAGCGCATGCTGCTGGAGGATTCGGTAAGCGCGTCGTGGTTCGCGGTGAGCACGCCCCCCGACCAGGCGGGTGCGCTCGCAGTCATCGACCGCGCCAAGGCCGAGCCGCTCGTGGCGCAGGTCCGCAGCGCGTTCGACGTCGTGCTGCCGGACACACCAGCGCGCACATCGCTGCGCGCAGCCATTGCCGATGCCGCGCGCAGTTCTGGCGCCGCGGGCGGTGCCGCAGCTGGCGCAACGCCGACGACGTCACCTGCGGCCCAGGAGGCTGCCGCTTCCGCCGCGGCTGAGCCGCGCACCCTGGCCGCACAGGACGTGAGCGCGGTCGCGGACCGGCTGAGCAGGCTGGTGCTGCTCTCGTCGATGGGAGGCCCGGAGGCGCAGGCGCGCGCCAAGGCAACGCTCGAACCGCTCGTACGGCAGCTGCGCGAGCTTGAGTCTGCGCTGCGCAACCCCGAGTCCGCGGGCGCAGCCCGCGCCGCCGCGGAGGATGCGCGCGCACGCGCCTCAACCGCCGCTCGCGGGCTCATTGCAGGCGCATCATGCTCGCTGCGCGACGCGCTTCCTGCGGCCATCCGCGCCAAGTTCGTTGCGGCTGACGGCACGCTGTGCGTGATGCTCTTCCCCGCCGCCGACGTGTGGGAGTTCGAGCCCATGAAGGCGTTCGTCGGCGCCATCAGGGCCATCGACCCCAGCGTCACGGGAGTTCCGATCACGCAGTTCGAGTCGATGATCGACATGGGCAGCGCATTCACGCTGATGAGCTGGGGCAGCCTTGTGCTTGTGGCGATCCTGGTGTGGATCGACTTCAGGTCTTTCCGCGCGACGGCGGCATGCGTGTTCGCGCTGTGCCTCGGGCTCGTGTGGACGCTAGGCGTGCTCGCGCTTCTTGGCATCCCGCTGAACATGGCCAACTTCTTCGGCATCCCCATGCTGATCGGGCTCGGCATCGACAGTTCGGTGCACATCGTGCACCGTGCGCGTGCGCAGGGGCATGCCCGGTCGCTCGGCAGCACGCGCATGGCGGTGGGACTCGCGTCGGCCACCACGGCGATCGGGTTCGGCACGCTGTGCTTCGCGCACCACCAGGGGCTTCAGAGCCTCGGGTGGCTGATGGTCATCGGCAGCGCATGCTGCTTCGCGGCGGCGGCGCTCACGTTGCCCGCGGTGCTGCAGGCCTATCCACCCACTGCCGGAAGGCCCCGTCACCTGCACCTGCGCCGCGCATAGGCAGGAGCACGGATTCGAAAGTGCGTCACGCGCCAAGAGCTGCGCGGAACCGGCCGTGCGTCATACGCCCGGATCAGTTCCGGCGCGAGACGGTGTAGCCGAGCTTGCGGATCGCAGCCTCGACAGCACCCGCATCCGCACCCTCGATGAGGGTGACGTCAGCGCGCGACTCGTCAAAGGACACCACCACGCCGGTCACGCCTGCGATGCCGCGGGTCTCCTCCGCGATCGCCTCGGCGCATCCGTTGCAGTGCATGCCCTTGACCTCGAAGCTGACCGGAATGGTGGCGACGCTGGAGGGCTTGGGGGCTGCGCTCGACGCCGTGTCCATCGTCGGCAGCGCAGGCTGGGCAGACGCGTTGGGCGCATCACCAGAGTCGCACGACGAGCAGTCGCATCCTCCGGCGACCGCGAGGGCGGAAAGCGACAGGGCGATGGCGCCACGGAAGAATGCGTTGGGCATGCCGGGATGTTACGCCGCCTAGCGGCCAGATTGCACAGGAATCGCTGCGGCAACGGCCCGCTCGACGGCAGCCCTGATCCGCGCGCGGGCCTCCGCCACTGGCATGTCGAGCCGCGCACCGGCGGCCTGCGTGTGCCCCCCGCCGCCGAACTCCGCGGCGAGGGTGTTGACGTCGGTGAAGCGCTGGCCCTCGAGCACCGCAGGCTTGCTGCGGAAGCTGATCTTCGTGACGGCACCGTCGCCGGGCACCTGCGTCAGCAGCACTGACACGCGCACGCTCCCCACGACCATCGGCACATTGACGAGACCGCCGATGTCCTCCTGGCGCGCACCGGATGCCGCGAAGTCATCTGGCCCCAGGTGCATGATCGCCACCGTGCCGCCGCCCACGTACTCGATCGATGCGAGCGCACGCGACATCATGCCAAGACGCGGCGGCCGCTCGTTCTCGTCCAGGAGCTGCACAAGCCGCTGGTTCTCGACGCCCAGCGCCAGCAGCCGCGACGCCAGCGCAAACACGGCAGAGTCCGCGCTCTTGAAGCGGAACCACCCGGTGTCCGTCGCGAGCCCCGCGAAGATCGCCTCGGCGATCGAGCCGCGCGCGCTGCCGGCGCCTGCGAACGGCACGCCGAGCGCGTCGATGACGGAGGCCACCACCTGCGTGGCGCTCGCGCACCTGGTGTCGACGATGCGCGACTCCGCGATGTCATCGCCACGCGCATGGTGGTCGAGCCCGAGCACCCGGCCACGCATGCTTCGCAGCCAGTCCTGGAACGGGTCAAGCTGGCTCCATGCGCCGGTGTCAACGACCACCGCAAGCTCGCGGTCCGCGCTAGGCATCTGGCCTGGCGCGACCATCACCTCTCCAGGCGCCGACAGCGCAAGCACGTTCGGGTCCATCGGGCCCGCCACGAAGGCCTGCACGTCTGCCCCAACCGCGCGGAGCGCACGCGTCAGCGCCAGCAGCGACCCGATCGCGTCGCCATCGGGCTTCCAGTGCGTGAGCACGGCGATCCTCCGGGCGCTGCGCAGCATTGCGGCGGCCTGCGCCGCATCGACCGTGGACGTGTAGGAGAACGATCCGCTCATCAGGCCGTCACTCCTTGGCGTGTCGCCGCTGCGACCGCACAGTCGCGGCCCATCTGCGCCACCAGCGCATCGACTGTCGGGAACGCGAGCATGGGGCGGATCCACCGGTTGAAGTCCACGTGCAGGCGCTGCCCGTAGAGGTCCGTCGAGTGGTCCATGCCGAGTACGTGCACCTCAAGGGTGCGTGGGCACGCGCCGAAGGTCGGGTTCGTGCCGACGCTCGCCGCAGCGGCCCAGCGTGCGCCGCACGGCAGCGTGACGGTGCACGCGTAGACGCCATCCTGCGGGAGGGTCACGTCTGCGAGCGAGATGTTTGCTGTGGGGTACCCGATGCCGCGACCGCGAGCCGCGCCACGCACCACCTCGCCGCTGACCCGGTGAGGCCTTCCGAGCACGCGGGCCGCATCGGCCACGCGGCCGAGCGACAGGAGCCATCTCGCGGTCGAGCTGCGCGCGGGTACGAGGTGGCCATCGCAAAGCGGCACCTCGACCTCATCGACGGCGATGGTGCGGAATCCTGAACGGTCACCGATGTCCTTGAGTGTGCGCACGTCGCCCGACCGTCCACGGCCGAAGCGAAAGTCCGCACCCTCCACGATCACGTCGAAGGGCACCCGGCGGGAGAGCTCGCCGATGAACTCCTCTGGGGAAAGCCCCAGAAGCCGCGCGTCGGGCTCGATCGTCTCCACACGGGTGGCTCCAGCCGCCAACAGCCAGGCGCGGCGGTCGTCCGCTGACGCCAGCCGGGCTGGGCACGCCCCCCGCAGGATCGCCGCAGGGTGCGGCTCGAACGTGACGGCAACGACCTGCCCACCCCCGCCTGCCGCGGTCCGAGCCGCACTGAGGAGGGCCTGGTGCCCGAGGTGGACGCCGTCGAAATTGCCTACTGAGAGCGCGTTCATGTGGCCCGTGCTTGCGTCAGGGTGACCCCGTAGGCTATCTCTACCCGATGGCCGCTGCCCAACCCACCGCCAGTACTGCCGCCCCCGCCGAGACCTCTGGTGCCTCGTCGGGCGGCTCCGAGCCCAGCCCAGAACCTGCCAGTCATCTTGTGGACGGCCTCGCGGCCGAGTTCCGCAGCACCGCCGAGAGCGTGGTGCCGTGGTTCGTCTCGCAGATGCCCGCCGTGTACTTCCAGGACACGTCGCCTGCGGAGCAGCGCGAGCACCTGCGAGTGCTGATCGCCGCGCGAGCATCAGGCCGTTCGCCCGACATGAACTTCCGGAGTGCCGACGGCCGCTCCGTCACCGCGATCCGCACCGAGAGCCGCTCGGGCGTGCTTGCGGAGATCCTCGCGTCGCTGCCGACAGATGCCTCGCTGCGGGCCGCGAAGATCCACACCTCGATTGACGGCAGCCTCGTGCTCGACACCTTCGAGTTCGGCGAGCGAATCCCCTACGACCCCTCCGACCCTGCGCAGGCGGCGAAGGTGAAGGAAGCGGCCGGCTTCGCGCGCACGCTGCACGCCGACTGGACGGACGAGTCGCAGCGCGCGTTCTTTGACGGATGCGCCGCCGAGTACCTGCTGACGCTGACGCCCTACCGGCTCTGCCACCACCAGGAGCTCTTCCGCCGCGTCAGCGGCACCGATATGGCGACGATCGAGATCGAGAGCGAGAGCAATCCGGCGTTCTCGCGCATCACGATCGCCGTCGCGAACGCGCGCACGCGCACCATGATGGAGCGCGTGGCATTCCTCCTCGCGCGGTACAGCATCAGCATCGTCCGCGCGCACCTCGACCTTGTGCAGGACCCGCCGCACGGCTCGGTGACGTTCCTTGCCTTCGTGGTCCAGCGCAGCGACGGCACGGCGATCCGTCCCGACGACGCGCAGTGGCCCACGATCCGCCATGAGCTGCAGCGCATCAAGTGGGTGGACTGGATCCCGCAGCGGCTGACGCAGACTCACAAGGGGCTCTCGCTCGACCGCGCGGAGGCGCTGGTCGGGTTCGCCGAGCTCGCGAACCAGGTGCTCGTGCCGGTCAACCCCTACGCGTACACGGTGGACCGCCTGCTCAACGTGCTCGAGTCGCAGCTGCCGCTCGCGCTGCAGATGGTGGACCTGTTCGCGGACCGCTTCAATCCTGCCAATCCGCTCGACGACGGCCCCTTCGCCGCCAGGCTGTCGGCCCTCCGCGCCGAGAGCGAGACCCGAAGCCCCGACGAGACGACGGCGACGATCTTCCGCACGATCCTCGACTGCATCTCGGCGGTGAGGCGCACGAACTACCACCTGCCGACGCGCTGCTCGTTTGCGATGCGCCTCGATCCTGAGCTGCTCAGGGGCGACACGCGGCCCGAGCTTCCCTTCGGCGTGTTCTTCATCTCAGGCCGCGGCTTCGCAGGCTTCCACGTGCGCTTCAAGGAGATCGCGCGCGGCGGCCTTCGCGTGATCCGGCCCGCCACGCACCAGCTCTACGACCGCGAGTCGGACCGGCTCTTCGACGAGGTGTACGGCCTCGCGTGGGCCCAGCAGCTCAAGAACAAGGACATCCCTGAGGGCGGAGCCAAGTGCGCCATCATCGTGGATCCCGGATCGGAGCCGAACCGCTGCGTCAAGGCGTTTGCCGACGGGATCCTCGACCTGATCACCCCGGACCCTGCGACAAAGTCGCTGATCCTCGACCGTCTCGGGGTGCAGGAGTTCATCTACCTCGGGCCCGACGAGAACATCACGCCTGCGCACATCGAGTGGATCGTCGACCGCGCTGAGCGCCGCGGATACCCGCTTTTCGCGGCGTTCATGAGCTCGAAGCCCGGCGCCGGCATCAACCACAAGACCTACGGGGTGACGAGCGAGGGCGTGAACGTCTTCCTCGACGTGGCGCTGCAGGCGCGCGGCATCGATCCCCGCAAGCGTCCCTTCACCGTGAAGATCACGGGCGGCCCCGATGGCGACGTCGCGGGCAACATGATGCGCATCCTCGAGCGCGACTACGGCGCGAATGCGCGCATCGTCGGCGTCGCCGACGGCAGCGGCGTTGGCGAAGACCCGCATGGTCTCGACCACGGCGAGCTCCTTCGGCTCTTCCGCGAAGGGCTCCCGATCGCCAAGTTCGACCCCGCGAAGCTCTCGAAGTCGGGCCGCGTGGTGCCCGTCGATGCGCCCGACGGGCCGCAGCTGCGCAACACGATGCACAACCGCATCGAGTCGGACGCATTCGTGCCGGCGGGCGGACGGCCCGGCACGATCAACGGCCGCAACTGGCGTGACTACCTGCTGCCTGACGGCCGCCCGTCGAGCCCGCTCATCGTCGAGGGCGCGAACCTCTTCCTCACCCCCGAGGCGCGCGAGCACCTCTCGCGCGCGGGCGCGACGATCGTCAAGGACTCGAGCGCCAACAAGTGCGGCGTGATCTGCTCGAGCTACGAGATTGTGGCGAGCATGCTGCTCGACGAGGATTCGTTCCTGCGCATCAAGGCCGAGTTCGTGGAGCAGGTGCTCGTGAAGCTGCGTGACTTCGCGCGGCGCGAGGCGATGGTGCTTCTCGGCGAGCGCAAGCGCCACCCCGACGTGCCGCTGCCTGACCTGTGCACCCGCCTCTCGAAGGCGACCAACGCCGCCGCCGACGCCATCAAGGCATCGATGACGGACTGGGATGCCGCAGACCAGGAGATGGCGGCGCTGATGGTGCGCGAACACATCCCGCAGGTGCTGCTCGACACGGTCGGCGACCGCATCATGACCGCGCTTCCGCGCCCATACCTCGAGTGGATGGTGGCCAAGAGCGTCGCAAGCCGGATCGTGTACCGCGAGGGCATCGACTTCTTCGCCTCGATGGAGACGAACGCGATCGGCGAGGTGGCGCACCGCTACCTCACCGCCGACCGCTCGCTGCGCAGCCTTGTGGCGGAGGTGCGCGCGAGCGGCATCCCGCATGCCGAGCGCATCGCGTCGCTGCTCGAGCGAGCGGGTGCGAGGGCGGCGCTCTTCGACGCGTAGCGCGACCCGCCCAGACCGGCCGAGGCCAGCGCGCCAGCCGCAGAGGCTCACGGTTGCGGGCCGCGCATCCCCCGGTGCGTCGGGTGCGGCTGCTGCAGGCGGTGCATTCTGGCGCGACCGCAGTCATGGGCGGGGTAGCCTCCCCGCCATGCAAGCATCCAGCGCCCTGCGTGGCATCGGACGGGTTGGCACTCTGCTCCTTGGCCTGGCGTGCGCGGCACCTGCGGCGGCGCGTGCACCGCAGGACGCGTCGCCCACCGAGATTCCCGCCTCGGCGGCCATCGAGTCCGTCACGCTCTATCCAGGCCGCGCGTCGGTGACGCGGGTCGCACGACCTGCGCTCAAGCCCGGACTCTGGCTGCTGCGCTTCGACGACTTGCCGCCGACGATCCAGCCTGACACGCTTGAGGCGCGCACAAGCTCGGGCCGCGTGCTTGCGGTCGACTTCTCCGCGCGGGCCACGGCTGACCGCTCGGGCACGCCTGAGGCGAAGGCGCTCGACGCGGAGATCAAGGCGCTGGAGGCGAGGGTCGCGCTCAACGCGGACGCTGCGTCGGCGCTCGAGTCCGAGCGCAAGCTCATCGACATGGTCACGCTGCGCACGGGCAACGACGCGACGAAGGAGGGCGGCACCGACAAGCTCGACCTTGCCGTGCTCGACAAGCAGATGACGTGGGTGCGCGAGCAGCGTGCGCGTGTGGGGACGAGCCTGCGCGAGCTCGGCCTCGAGCGCGAGGATCTTGGGCGGCAGCTCGATGCCGCGCGCGCGCGGCGCGCCGAGCTTGGAGGCGGCCGCACGACGCAGGGCGCCGACGTGCTGGTTGCGCTGACCGAGGCGGGCACGCCGGAGGTCGAGCTCACGTACCTGGTGCGCAACGCGGGCTGGCAGCCGGTGTATGCCGTGCGCGCGATGCCTGCCGCGGGAACCGCGTCGGTGGACTACGAGGCGCTGATCATGCAGGCCACCGGCGAGAACTGGAACGAGGTGGCGCTCACGCTCTCGACGGCGCAGCCCACCAAGGCTGCAACGCCTCCATCGGTCGATCCCTGGAGCGTGGACGTGTGGGTGCCTCCGCCGGTGTCGATTGCGGCGGAGGCTGGCAGCGCAGACCGTGTCTACTCCAAGGCGCGTCGCGGCACCGCTGGCGCGCCCGGGGCGCCTGAGCCCATGGCCCTCGCCATGGCCGATGCGTCGGCCGCCGATGCCCGCGCCGCGGAGCTCGCCGAGCGATTCTCGGCGGACGCCTCCGTGGGCGGCGACGGTCCCGCGATGAACTTCTCGATCGTGCGGCCCGTGACCGCGCCGAGCGACGCCGCTGTGCGCACGCGAGCGCGCATCGCGACGGTGGAGGGACCCGCGACCTTCGTCTACCAGACGCAGCCGCTTGTGACCGAGGGCGCGTTCCTGCGCGGCGCGATCGTCAACGGCAGCGCATACCAGATGCTGCCGGGCCGAGCGACGATCTTCGTGGGCGCCGACTACATCGGCAGCGCCGATTTCGCCGGTGCCGCACCCAAGCAGTCCTTCGACGTGTTCTTCGGCACCGATCCTGCGGTGACCGTCAAGCGCGAGCTCCTCGGTCGCGACCAGGCGCAGTCTGGCCTCTTCGGCGGCGGCCTCGACACGACGTGGAACTACCGCGGATCGATCATCAACGGCACCGGCCGCGAGATCTCCATCGAGTGGATCGACCGCATGCCCGTCTCGCGCAGCGACAAGATCCAGGTGTCGCTGCCCCAGTCGAGCGCGCCGCTCTCCACCAACGCCGCCTACGTGGCGTCGGACAAGCCGCGCGGCATCCTGCGCTGGGACCTCAAGGTGCCGCCGTCCGCGGCGGGCTCGCCCCCGTTCACGCTGACGTGGAAGGTGCTGCTGAGCCGCTCCAAGGACATCGAGACGACGCCGCTGCCTGAGAACTGAGGCCCAGTGCGCACGTCGCGCCACGCCGTGCGCCCCCCTGTTCCGACGCGTCACGCCGCACGCGGCGGAATCATGTCCACCAGGGCGTGGCGGCGTTCTCCTCGATGAGCGCCTCGCGCAGGAAGCTGACGGCGCGCGAGAAGCCCTCCTCGACGCTCATCATCGCGTCCTCATGCTCGATCGAGAGCGTGTGGTGGTTGCCGTAGCGGCGAATCATGCTCACGAAGGGCTTCCAGAACTCGTGGCCGTGGCCGTAGCCGCACGTTCGGAATGTCCATGAGCGGTGACGCAGGTCACCGTACGGGCGCGCATCGAGGTAGCCGTTGAGCGGACCCTCGTGTCGGTCGAGCTCCGTGTCCTTCGCGTGGCAGTGGAACAGCAGCCCACGCTCGCCGAGCTCGCGCGCGGCAAGCACCGGATCGATCCCCTGCCAGAAGAGGTGCGAGGGATCCAGATTCGCGCCGAGCAGCGGCTTGCCGCGCAGGCCGCTCGCCTTCATTGCACGTTCGCTCAGCCGAATGATCGTGTCGGTGTTGTAGACGCAGAATCCAGGATGCGCCTCCCATGCCGTGCGCACGCCGTGCTTCGCGCAGAGCTTCGCCTGCGCGGCCCAATACGGCACAAGCACCTTGTCCCACTGGTACGCGAGGATCTCGCTGAACTCGCTCGGCCACGGGCAGGTGACCCAGTTGGGCATCGTGTCGCGCGGCGACCCGCCGGGGCAGCCCGAGAAGGTGATCACGACCTCCGTGCCGAGCTTGCGCGCAAGCTTCACCGCGATCTCGTACTCGGCGTGGTAGGCACGCGCGATGCGGCGGTTAGGGTGCACGGGGTTGCCGTGCACCGAGAGCGCGCTGAGCTCCAGGTTGTGATCGCGCAGGAGCCCCCGGATGCGGTCCTGCTCGCGGGCGCTCCCAAGCACGTCGGCAGGCTCGAAGTAGTGCTTGCCCGGATAGGCCCCCACGGGCAGCTCGATTGCGTCGAGCCCGTGGTCGGCGCAAAGCGCCACCACATCCTCAAGGGGTTTCCCGGCAAAGAGGGACGCCATCACGCCAAGCTTCATGCGGATATCTCCTGCGGGCGGAAGGTAGCGGGTTGCGCCGGGAGCCGTATGCAGGAAGAATGCACGCGTGCACGTCCTCATCGCCATCGCGCTCCTCGTGGATCCGCCGCCCGCGGACGTGCCGCCGACAGCGCCTCCCGCCGCTGCGCCTGCGCCCGCAGCACCCACGCCTCCGCCTGCGCCCGCCGCTCCAGCGCCGCCACCGGAGCCAGCGCCCGCCGCTCCACCGCCCGCAGCCGCACCGCCAGCGGACCCTGCAGCCCCGAGTGCAGCACCAGCGCCGCCTGCTCCCGCCGCACCCGTGAATGCCGCACCGGTGCAGCTGCGTCGCGTGCACATCGTCATCGACCGGCGCACCGAGCGCGGCGGATTCGTCGCCTACGAGGACGAGGAACGCATCGTCATCGTTCGCGATGGCCAGACGCTTGACCTCCGCAAGGACGAGATCCTCGATGTCATCCCTCTCCTTGAGGTGTCCGAGCCACTGCCCGCGGTGATCCAGCAGCGCGACGGCGGCCTGTTCAAGGCAACGCTCGTCGAGGACGGCTTCGATGCGGTGAAGTACCGGGTCGGTTCGGTGCAGGCCTCGCTGCCGAGGTCGACCGTGTACCGCGTGCTGCTGGACATTCCCTTCGACGAGAAGTACCGGCGCATGAAGGATGCCGCTGGCACCACCGACGCCGCGAAGCGGCTCGCACTATGCGACTGGCTCTACCGGGAGCGCCGCTACGACCTTGCGCGCGACGAGCTCAAGCCCCTCGTCGACGAAACTGCGCTTCCTGAGGCCGTTGCGCTGCTTCGCGTCGTCGAGGCGCAGCTCGCGATCCAGCGCAAGGGGCCTGCCGACGGCGAGCGCGCGGCCGGCCGCTCGGACCCGGTGCCTGACGAGCCGGAGCCGCTGCCGGCGCGCGCGACACGCTCGCTCACCCCCGAAGAGGTCAACATCATCCGCGTGTACGAGATCGACTTCGACCGTCCACCGCGTGTGCAGGTCGACCGCGAGGTCGCGCTCAAGCTCTTCGACGAGCACTCTGCAAACCCGCTGGTGCCGCACTCGCCCACCGCGCGCGACCAGCTCGCAAGCGGCGATCCGCTCAATGTCGTGAGGCTCATCTTCAACCTGAAGGCTCGCGACTACTACCCGCGCATCAAGGTGCTGAGCGAGCCGAGCGCGCTGCAGCTCTTCAGGCGCAACGTGCACGACGGATGGCTGATCCCCAACTGCGCGACAAGCCGCTGCCACGGGGGGCCCGACGGGGGGCGCCTCTTCCTGATGACGAAGCAGGCCTCCACGGCCGGCGTGCGCTACGCGAACATGCTGAACCTGCTGCGGGGCTCGCCGAAGGGTCTCCCCTTCATCAACTTCGAGTCGCCGATGGAGTCGGGCATCATCCAGGCCGGACTACCGCGCGACGAGTCGATCCAGCCCCATCCCGAGGTGCCCGGATGGAAGCCCGTCTTTGGCCGCGCCATCGTGCCTCAGCGCCTCGCGGACACGCTGACGTGGATCAAGTCGATGTACCAGCCCCGGCCCGACTACCCGGTCGACTACACGCCTCCTCGCATGGAGGTTCCTGTGCCCGGCTCGCCCGAGGATGCCCACGAGCCCACGCGCTGAACGGCGGCGCCGTGCGGGGTACGATCGACCCCCCATGTCCGCTGCAACCTGTGTGCGTTCACTTTTCGCGGCTGCCGCGATCGCCCCGATCCTTGCTCTCGGCGCATGCACCGGCGAGGACCCGGCCGTCGCCGAGCGCGCGTCAGCCCAGCGCCGCATCGACGACGCCGCATCGAAGCTTGCGTCGATCGCAGCCCAGACATCAGGTGACCTGAAGGCCACCGCCGACCAGCTCCGCTCGCTCGCCAACCAGATGCAGAGCGTGCCCGGCGCGTCGCCCGGCCAGCAGGCCGCAGCCGCGGGCGTTGCCGCGGGCGCGGTGCGCCAGGCGGGGCTCCTCGAGACCGCTCACGCACGCAAGCTCGAAGCCGCAAGTGCGCGCGCGCGTGCGCTTGCGGTAAGGCTTGCGAGCATTGCCGCGCTGGCCCAGGCTGACGCTGACGCGCACAAGGGCGCCAGCGGAGGCATGCCCCAGTCGTCGCTCGACGATGCGCAGGAGCTCGCGTCGCAGGCCGAGCAGACGCTCGCTGAGGTGAACGAGGCGCTCCAGGATGCGCAGATGCGCGCCGAGGAGGCTACGGAGACGATGACCGAGGCGAACGCCGAGGCAGATGCGCTGCGCATCGAGTCGCTCTCCGCAGACCCTCGGCAGGCGCATCGCCTGATCGAGCAGTCCGCCGACCGGCGCGAGGTCGCCCGCGAGGCGATGCAGCGCGTGCAGACCGCAGAGGCGGAGGCGACGCTCGGCGAGAGCCTGCAGCGCATGACGCAGCTCGAGTCGGAGTCCGCGCGCCGGCAGGCGACTGCGCTGGCTGCCGCGCTCGAGTCGCTCGCGGAGCTGAACTCGTCCTTCTCGGCGCGCCGAAGCGGCGCTGCTGAGACCGTGCGCACCATGCAGGTGCGGGTAATGGAGCTTCTTGAGTCGAGCGACCCCGCATCCAACGAGGCCTTCAACGCGAGCATCCAGCAGGCAATCGAGGACTTCGAGCGCGCCGCATCGCTCGCGCAGCGCGCGACGCCCTCTGGCGGAGACCGCAGCGCGCAAGCGTCGGCGGCGATGGCCCGTACGAGTGCCGAGATGTCGCGTGCGCTCGTGCACCGCACCTACAGCGACGCGAACCTGTCGCATGCACGTGCCCTGCTTGCGGTGGCGATGGCGCCCGGCGCCGCTGGCGACCGAGCGGTGATGCAGCAGGCGCAGGACGCGCTCGCGAAGGCGACGGAATCCCACACGAAGGCATCGGAGGCGTACACCTCCGCGCAGGAGAGCCTCGGGCGCAGCGGCGAGAGCGCGCCTGTGCGCGAGCTGCGCGCATCGCTGACCGCATCGCTCGGTGCGATGTCCGCGCCATCGCTCGACATCCCCAAGGCACCCGAGGCGCCGGCCAAGTCAGCCTCTGGCGGAGCACGCGGATCCGCTGCCCCATCCGCGCCCTCCGCGCCAGTGGAGGTCACTGACCCGCCGCACGCAACGCCGGAGGCGCTCATCGCCTACCTCTCGAGCGGCCGGCTCGCGAAGGATCCCGACGCGATGCGTGCGGTGATGGTGGGCAAGCGCCCCACGGCCAAGCCATTCCTCGATGCGATGGTGGAGATGAACGGTGCGGTCGCGCGCTTTGAGCAGGCGATGGAGACCAGCTTCGGCAAGGGCGGTTCCGGCGTCGCCTCCGCACTGGGCTCGGCAACGGCGATCGGCGGGCCTGGCTCCGAGTTCACGCTGATCTCGGTGGATGGAGACACTGGCGTGATCGGGCAGAAGGGCGCGATGGGACCCGCTGCACAGCTCACCATCCGCCTCGATGGAGGCGCATGGAAGCTTGACCTCGACGAGGTGGTGATGAAGGCCGGCCCGATGGGCCAGATGCTGCCCGGCATGGTTGGCGCATTCGTGCCCGCAATCGATGAGGTCACCGATGCCATCAAGGGCGGCCAGATCGCCAGCGCTGCGGATGCGCAGCGCGCGCTCCAGTCGGCGCTTCAGGAGGCGATGGCGCAGGCGATGGGCGGAGGCATGGGCGGCCCCCGCTGACGCGACGGTCACAGGGAAAGGCGGCGCGCGGCCAGCGCATCGCGCGCGGCATGGCGCGCGAGCTCGGGCGCCGCACCGTCGCTGACGACGCGCTGCACAGCGCTGTCCCATGATGCGCCTGCGTTGTGGAGGGCCCATACCGCGTTGCGGGCGGCCATCGATGCGCTCATGCGGCGCAGCGCACCCGCTCTCCACGCCGCGCGGCGCTGCGAGTCGGTCCAGTCGAGCATGGCGAGCAGGTCAAAGGAACCGGCACCGTCGGACCACGCGGGATGCGCGCCAACGGCACGAGACTTGCGCGTCGGCTGGTTGTGCGGGCACACCTCCTGGCAGATGTCGCATCCCCCGATCCAGTCGCCCATGAGCGACGCGAGCGCAGGATCGAGGTTTCCGCGGTCCTCGAGCGTCAGCGCGGAGATGCAGCGGCGGGCATCGACGGACCATGGGTCGATCGCGCGCGTGGGACATGCGTCGATGCACCGGGTGCACGACTGGCACGGGTCCTCCGGTTCCGGCCCGGGTCCTGTGGGCGCGAGCTCCGCCGTCGTGATGAGCGTCGCAATGAGGGTCCATGACCCGAGCGCAGGCGATATCAGCAGGGTGTGCTTGCCGATGCGCCCGAGCCCCGCGCGCACCGCAAGCTCGCGCTCCATTGCGGGCTCGATGTCGCAGGTTCGCCGCCCAGTCGCACCGGGATTCGCGCGCTCGAGCTCGCGCTGCAGCCGTCCGAGCCTGCGCTTCATGATGTCGTGGTAGTCGGGCCCGCGCGCATACCGCGCCACACGCCCGCGTGGACGGTGCGCCGGGCACGTGGCCATGTTGGCGGTCGCGGATTCCGCCGGCGCACGCTCGACCCGGTCCGGGGAGCCGTCCGAGTACCGCAGAAGCACGACCAGCACGCTCCGCGCGCCCGGATGCAGCGCGCGCACATCGAGCCTGGTGTCCACGTGATCGCGCATCCACTCCATGGCGCCATGCCTGCCCGCGGCAAGCCACGCGCGAAGCCGGTCCTCTTGCGCGCTCGGCGAGGCGGCGCAGACGCCCGCTGCATGGAATCCAAGCTCCATCGCGCGCGCGAGCGCCCACCGTGTGCGGTCCTCAGGAGTGGACTGAGGACCCGGACACTCGCCGAGCGATGAGGCATTCGGATCAGCAGGACGCCGCGGCATCACGCATCCCGAAGGCCGAGCATGCGCGCAAGCGGCGCCGTGGGCACCTCGGAGATGGCGGGAATCGCGGCGGCTGCGCCCTCTGGTGCAGGCACCCCAGGCACGGCGCCAAGCGCCGCGCGCGCTGCGAGGAATCCGCTGCGCGCCGCGCCCTCCATCGTCGCAGGCCATCCTGTCGCGCACCAGTCTCCGGCAAGAAGCAGGTTTCGCACGCCGCCTCGTATCGAGTCGGCAGCCGCATGCGGACGCAGCGCGTCGATGCCAGGCACGCACGCGAACGTCGCGCGCTTCTCCTTCACGGCGCGTACCGCCACCGGCTCGATGCCCACCGACGACGGGATGCCCCAGTGCACGTCGCGCATCACGCGCTCGCCGATCGCCGCCTCATCGAGCGGCATCCAGTCCTGCGCCGCGCTGATGACCGCATGGACGTGATGACGCCCGAGCTCGTCCGTGCCCTTGCTGAAGAGCCACTGCGTCGGGCGGCCCGGCAGCACCAGGTGCGGCGTGCGCATCACGGGCTGATCGAAGAAGAGGTGCACCCCAAGGATCGGCGAGTGCCTGATCTCGGCAAGCGCGCGCAGCCTCGCGTCCGCCGCACGCAGCGTGTCGGAGCAGATCCTCTCGAGCCTGTCGGGCGGCAGCGCGCAGATCACCGCGCTCGACTCCACCATGCCCTCGTCGGTGACCGCTCCGCTGATGCGCGAGCCGTCGAACGCCAGTGCCTGCACGCTCACGCCCATGCGCACGCGGCCGCCGGCCGCCTCGATGATCTGCAGCGCAGGGTCGTAGAGCCGCGCGAGCGGCAGCCGCGAGAGCCCCATCACCGGGCTCCACGAGTCCTGCAGGAACCCATCCTGGAACACCTTCATCGCGTAGGACGCGTCGGTCTCCGCGCATGTGCCGTTGCATGCGCTGACGATCACGGGCTCCCAGAACCGCTCGCAAGCCACGGGCGTCTGGCTTGTCTTCGCAAGGAACTCGCTGAACGCGCGGCCTGCCCACGATTGCCTGCCACCGCGGCCCATGCGCAGCATCGCCAGCATCGCGCGCGCGACCGCGCGCTTGTCGCCAACGCCAAGCATGCGCATCTTCAGGAAGCTGCCGGTGTAGTGCGCCGGCGCAGGCAGCCATCCGGGCCGCATCACGTCGGGCTCGTGGGGCGGGTTCGCCCACCACACCGTGGGGTGCCACTCGATGGCGTCGGAGACGCCGAGCATCGCATACAGCTCGAGCAGCGCCGTGCAGCAGCCCATGAGCACGTGCTGGCAGTTGTCGAGCTCCATCCCGTCGCGCGGATCCTGAAAGCTCGTGGCCCGCCCGCCGAGCTTCCGCCGTGTCTCGAGAAGCTCCACAGGCACGCCCGCGCGCGAGAGCGACACGGCGGCCGCGATGCCCGCAACGCCCGCGCCCACGATGACGACAGGATGGCCTGCGTGCGCGATCATCGCAGGGCCCCCGCCGCCCGCCGCGCCGATAGCCCGATCGCGACCTTTCGCCAGAGGGGAAGCGACACTCGGCGCCTCACGATCGCCTCGGGGTCCGACGCGATCCGCTCGAGCAGCTGCCGGTAGATCTCGGTGAGCGCGCGCAGCACAGGCGCGCAGTCCGGCGACACGAGCGCATCGAGCGGCTCGCTCCTGCGGTACAGCGCGCGCGCCCGCTCGCACTGCGCGCTGATGAAGTCGCCGCATCGGCCCGCGTCGGACCACGATGCAAGGGAGTCCGGCGTCAGCCCCGCCGCAGCGAACTCTTCCGAAGGCAGGTAGGTGCGCTTGCGCCCGAAGTCCTCGGTGAAGTCGCGGATGACGTTGGTGAGCTGGAACGCGATGCCGCGGTCGGCTGCGAGCTCGATCGCAGGACCTGGCCTGTGGCCCCACACGCGCACGCAGATGATGCCCACGGTGCTCGCCACCTTCCAGCACCACTGCTCGAGCTCGTCCCGCGTGCGCATGGCGCGCGGCACAGAATCCTCGATCTGCCCATCGACCATCGCATCGAACTCCGACGCCTCGAGCGGATACGCGCGCGCGGTGGCGGCCAGCGCGATCCACGTGGCGGCGAGCTCGGCATCGGCGCACCCCGATGCCTCCGAGTCGTCGCCCGCGAGCACACGGCGCGTGGATGCGCGGAATGCCTCCACCTCCGCGCGCAGCTCGTCCATCGGAACGCTGTCGGCAGCCCCGTCCACGATGTCGTCGGCGCGGCGCATCCACGCGTAGATCGCGTACATGGCGGAGCGCTTGGGCTCTGGCGTCAGGCGCAGCCCCCAGTAGAAGTTCGCGGCGCGCTGGCGGGTGATCCGCCGGCATGCGTCGACGGCGCGCACGATCCTCGGGTCGTCCCAGGAGGTGCCCACGCTCATGCGGCCCTGCCCCACCGGGTGGCGATCCATGCGCGCGCGACAAGCGACACCTTGACGAGCCGCGACAGGCGCGGCCTGGCGATGCATGTCTCGTAGCAAATCGACTCGACCTGGCGCAGCACCCGCTCTCCTCCGGCCGGGAAGAGCCCAATCAGCCCGCGGTGCGCAGGCCTGACCATGCCCAGCAGCGCATGCCCCCGCTCGAAGAGCGGCCATGTGCGCGACACCGCCTCGCGCAGCGACGTCCGGAAGCACTCGAGGAACTCGCGGTCGGGCGCGTGGCCTGCACGGCAGGTGGCGGCGAGCCGGTCTTCGAAGTTGTCGCCTCTCCACAGGTCGCGCGGCAGGTAGATGCGGTCCCGCTCAAGAAGGTCCCGGCGCACATCCTGCCAGTGGTTAGTGAGCTGCAGCGCCGTGCAGACCGCATCGCTCGCGGCCACAGCAGGACCTTCACGTGCCTCGCCGAGGAGCATCAGCACCAGCCTCCCGACAGGGTCCGCGCTCAGCCTGCAGTAGCCGAGAAGGTCGTTCCACGTGTCCCAGCGCGTCGCACGCTGGTCGAGCTCGAACGCGCTGATGAGGTCGCGGAACGGGTCCAGAGGAAGGCTGTGCCGGTCCATCACCGGCCGCAGCGCCACGAACACCGGGTGCCTGGCCTCCCCCTGCCCGCACGCCTCCAGCTCCGCGCGCCACCACTGCAGCCTCTCAAGCGCCACGTCGCGCGAGGGGGACTCGTCGCCAAGGTCATCGGCCACGCGGCAGAAGGCGTACACGGCGCTGAAGTCGGCGACGAGCGCCGGAGGCACGAGCGCCGAGAGCACGCTGAAGTTCTCCTGCCGGCCCAACGTCAGGCGGCGGCACCATGCCACAGCCTCCGCTGGCGTGCAGGTGCGGGAGCGTTCGGGGCCGTACTCATCAAGCGCGGCGGTGTGCGCGGCCATGTCCACGGCGGTGGGTGAAGATAGCCGCGCGGCTATGATCGGGTCATGCTCAGGCTGATTCTCGCCAATCCAAGGGGCTTCTGCGCCGGCGTCTACATGGCGATCGACGTGGTCGACCAGCTTCTGGACATCTGCCCCGGCGAGACGATCTACGTCTACCACGAGATCGTGCACAACCGGCATGTGGTCGACCGCTTCCGCAAGCGGGGCGTGATCTTCGTGGAGGACGTGGCTGCGGTGCCCGACGGCGCCATCGTGGTCTTCAGCGCACACGGGGTCAGTCCCGCCGTGCGCGGGCTCGCGCGCTCCAAGAACCTCACCTCCATCGACGCCACGTGCCCCCTCGTGACGAAGGTCCATGCGGAGGCGATCCGCTACGCGCGAAAGGGATTCCAGATCCTGCTGATCGGGCACCATGACCACCAGGAGGTGATCGGCACCCGCGGCGAGGCGCCCGACGCGATCCAGGTCGTCGACAGCATCGAGACGATCCCCACGCTGCGCATCAACGATCCCGACAAGCTGGTGTACCTGACGCAGACGACGCTGTCGCTCGACGACGCCGACCGCATCATCAAGGCGCTCAAGGCCGCATTCCCGAACATCAAGGACCCGCCCGCGAGCGACATCTGCTACGCGACCACGAACCGGCAGACTGCAGTCCGCGCGATCGCACCGGAGTGCGACCTTGTGCTGGTGGTCGGAAGCCGCAATTCGTCGAACTCCGTGCGCCTGACCGAGATTGCCGAGAACTGCGGCACCCGCGCGCGGCTCATCGACGACAAGAGCGAGGTCGACCCCGAGTGGTTCGAGGGCGTCGAGACAGTGCTGGTCACTGCGGGCGCAAGCGCGCCCGAGGACCTCGTGCACGACCTCATCGAGCACATCGTGCACACCTACGGCGCCGAGGTCGAGCAGCATGACGTCGAGCGCGAGGAGGTCGAGTTCGGCCTCCCCGGGACGCTGAAGGAGCTGATGCGCTCACGCGGAGTGGAGCCGTCGACCAGGCGAATCGTGCGCGAGGACACTGGCGATCCGCTGCACCAGTGGTTCGAGCAGCACTCCATCCCCTTCCGCACGGTCGACATGACGCTGCGCGGCAAGGCACTCAAGCAGCAGCACGGGCACGCCTGAGCGTGGACTGGTTCTTCGAGTTCGACCGTGAGGGTCTCGTCGCCTGGTGCGCTGACCGCGGCATGCCGCGTCATGCGGCAGACCAGGTGCTCGACTGGGTCTACCGCAAGCGGATCACTGACCCGGCGGCGATGACCAACCTCTCGAAGGGCAACCGCGAGCTGCTCGCGCACGAGATGGGGTTCCTGCAGGGCACGGTGGCCGCGGACCAGCTCGCGACCGACGGCACACGCAAGCTGCTCATCGACTGGGATGCGCCTGGCGAGGGCATTGCGCTGCCGCAGGCCGGCCAAGGCGCCGCGCCGCGCCCCGTCGCGCGCGGCCGCGCCACAGAGTGCGTGATGATTCCGACCGCCGACCGCCACACGGCGTGCATCTCGAGCCAGATCGGGTGCCCGGTGGGATGCCGGTTCTGCGCATCGGGCATCGGCGGGCTCGAGGGCAACCTCACGACTGGCCGCATCCTGGAGCAGGTGTTCCTGCTCTCGGGGCTCGAGGGCGTCGGGCGCATCTCGCACGTGGTCTTCATGGGCATGGGAGAGCCGCTCGCGAACCTCTCGGCGGTGACCGGCGCCATCCGCGCGCTCAACGCAGAGTGGGGGTTCGGCATCAGCGCGCGCCGCATCACGGTGTCGACCGTAGGGCTGCCGACCGCCATCCGGAAGTTCTGCGAGTTCGACCTTCCGGTGACGCTCGCGCTGAGCCTTCACGCGCCCAACGACGAGCTGCGCCGATCGATCATCCCGTGGGCCGACTACAGCACCATCGAGGAGCTGCTCGACGCCTGCGACGAGTGGTTCCGCAGCACCGGACGCGAGATCACGCTCGAGTACATCCTGCTCGGCGGCGTGAACGACCAGCCCGAGCACGCGCAGCAGCTCGCGTCGCACGCCCGGCGCCTGCGCGCAAACGTCAACCTCATCCGCTACAACGAGGTGCGCGGGCTGCCCTACGCGCGGCCGTCCACCGATGACGTGCTTGCGTTCCAGTCAGCGCTGCGCGAGCGCGGCGTCAACGCCCATATCCGTGCGAGCCGCGGCCGTGACATTGCCGCCGCATGCGGCCAGCTCCGCCACGAGCGCCTCGCGAGCTAGCGCGCCTCACGACTCGAGCGCTCCGGTCCGGCGCGCCTGGGCCTCGATCTCCTCTGCCGTCATCGACCTCAGGCGCCCCACGTGGGCGGCCGCACGCATCGCACGCGCGAAGGTGCGCCACGCGTGCAGCCGATCGAGGTCGCGGGTCGCCGCAGCCTCGGACAGCAGGCGGATCATCATGTCGCGCGCAGCGATCCGCTCAGGGTCCCCGCGCAGCGAGAGCGGCACCGCGCGCGCCGCAATGCGCACGAGCCGCTCGGGCCAGTCGCTCGAGCGGAACTCGACACGCCATCGCCACTTGCTGATACCGATCTCGAGCCGGTTGAGGTAGCGCCGCCGGATCTCGTCGCCGCGCGCGCTGCGCACGCCGAGCGCCTCGCGCACCCTTCGCCGCTGCGCGATGCTCGTCGACGCACGCGCGAGGTACCAGATGTCGCGGATCAGCATCGTCTCCGCAAGCGGAAGCACCGCCGTCGACGCGAGCCTTATGCCGCCGTCCGGGCCCGGCGTCGCCACGAGCGCCTGGATCACGTCGGCCATGCGCCGCGCGTAGGCGATGCCGCCCCAGATCTCGGCCCGCTGCAGCGATGTGGCCAGCAGGCGCATGGTCGCGGCGCCGTCGCGCTGGCCTGCGATCGGCTCGAATGGGCCGAGCGTCGACTCGATGAGGTTGCGCAGCCCCCGTGCCGCGTCGCGCGAGCGCCTCCGACCGCCGCGCCGCTCGGCGGCAGCGCGCCGCGCGAGGCGGCCAGTCATCGGGTGCACGCCGCGCGCGGGAACGGGCTGGGCGCTGGGCGTCACCTCGGCATCGTCGGCATCGTCGTCCGAACCCACCACTACGGGCGACTCGAGCGCTGCGACGATGGGAACAGGCACAGTGCCGATCGGCAGCTGCGCAGCGCGCGCGGCGAGCAGTCGCCCAAGCTGGAACGCCTCGTAGGCGCGCGAGATCCCGCGCGCCTCAAGCCGCGCCGCCGCCGACTCGAGCGACCCGATCGACACCGGCACGAGCCCGAGCTGGTATGCGGCGCCGAGCACCACGATGTCCACGCCACGGTCCGCCAGGAAGATGCGGCGGCACGCGGCGGCAGCGTCGACCACCAGTCCCCTGCCGGGCATCGAGAGCGCGTCGACAAGGCGAGGCAGGTGCGCAGCACACTCGCGCTGCGCAGCCGTCGTCTGGTCGTCGAGCATCCCCCCGTTGGCGACAATCGCCGTGCGGTCAGGGCTTGCGACACGAAGCTGGGGATCCGGCCCGAGTGCGCGCACGCACTCGACCGCGTCGGGCCCGATCACGACGTCAGCCTCGCCGTAGGGAATCTGGGCCGTGAAGATGTCCGTGGCGTCCTGGCCCTCGCGCACCGCGAAGTCACCCTCTGCCGGCGCATCGAGCGCCGTGAAGGAGATCTGCGTCCACGACTTGCGCCCGGGCGCGAGGGGAACGGGGAGCGTGAGCCACTGCACGCGGAAACCCATCGTGCGGCCTGCCTCCGCGAGCATGAGCCCTGCGGCGCCTGGCGACTCGCCGCGCACCCCCGCCAGGTGCGCGCGCCAGAGTCCCTGCCCTGCGTGCAGCAGCTGCGGTGGTGGCACCTTGAGAGGTGCGCGAAGCGCATCGCTCGCCTGCGGCGGACGTGACCTGACCACCTCGACCTGCTCGAGCAGGGGCTCGATGCGCAGCCGCACGCCATCCGAGGGTGACGCATCGAGGCGAGTCACCACCGGCTCGGTGGGCAGCGGATCCGAGCCCTCCGCAAGGCCCCGCGCCAGCAGCGCCGCGATCGACGGCTGCTGGAGCTCGCACGCCGCATCGGCGGGCCACACGACGCGCTGTGTGGGCGAGTACCCGGACCTGTCGATCTCTGCCGCCGCTCGGTCGAGCGCGGTGATGTCCACGCGCGGAGGCGGGCCGTCGCGGGCGATCACCAGCGTCGTGCAGTCGCGCATCGCCGCAGCCACCACTACATCGCGCAGCGCATCCGCATCATGCAGGTCCACTCGCACAACCTCGAGGCGGCGACCGCCCCCCGACGGCACCGCCGCGCGCGAGAGAAGCTCGGGGTCAGGCTGGTCGTCCGACTGAAGGTCGCACAGCATGAACGCTCGGGGCCCCTCCTGCCGGCACGCCTGGCGCACGGCTGCGAGACCCTCCACCGCAAATCGCGCGCGGTCCCAGAGCTCGACAGCGCAGACCGTACCGTCGGAGGGCCAGTCCATGCCCTCCATCCCGATCGAGCGCTGCTGCGCGCGCGACGAGGCGGAAAGCTCCTCCGAGGCGCGCCGCACCGCCAGCCGCACGAGGTCCATCGCGCGGCTGATGCCGTATGACGCCGCACGCCGCGGGGCATCGAGCTCGATGGCCCATTCCGGAAGCTGCGCGAGGCGCTCCTCGACATGCAGGCCTGGACGCACATGCCTCAGAAGGCCGATGACGCGGCGGGTGAGTATCGAGGTCCGGAGCCCCTCGTTGACGCCGATCGGCGGCGATGCGGCCTCCGGCGGAAGCGAGTCCCACCACACGGCGGCGGCATGAGCACCTCCAGACCGCAGACGCTCGGCAATGGACACGATGCGCGGCGCCACGCTGCCGGGCCTGGGCTCGACCACGATCGCGCTCTCGCATCGCTCAAGCAGCCGGACGATGCCCGAGTCGTCCAGCGGATCGGTTGCGCCGATGCGCAGCACAGGCAACCGGCCGGTGAGCCCAAGCTCCGCGAGCATGTGCTGCACAGCAACCCAGCACGGGCCGATTGCAATGAAACCCACCATCTCCCGCTCGCCCGGCGAAGGCAGCGCATCGAGCCTGTTCAGCTCGAGCCTTCGCACGGTGCGCATCGCATCGACCGCCTCCATGGGCCGCACCGAACGCCGACGCCGCAGCCACGCCTCGTGGTCGATGCGCGCGACCTGGCGGTTCGGGAACGCCTCGAGCGTGTCCGCCGATCGCAGCAGCACCGTGTGCGCGATGATGGCTGCGGGGCGGCCGGTCGCCTTCGACAAGCGAAGCGCCGCATCCACCGAGTCGCGCAGCGAGCGCACATCCCACGGCTCGACGGTGGGGATGCCGACCCGCCTGCACACTCGGCGCGGGCACGTGGCCGGCACCACGTACGGGTTGTCCTCCATCACGAGCACGCCGAGGCCGTTGCCCGGCCCAGTCTCCTCAAGCGCCGGATGCAGAACTCGCGCACCGACCGTGCGCACGAGCGCAGGCATTGCGCTGTCGAGCTGGTCGTTCGGGAGCAGCGCGATCGCATGCCGGCCACGCATACGCGCCTCGCCAAGAAGCGCCACCGCGCGCGCTGCGTCCTGGCTCGCGACGAGCGCCATGCCGTGACGCGTGAGCGTCTCGCGCCCCTCCGCCGACTCCGCGGCGCGGAAGATCGGCTCGAAGGGCTGGCGCCTCGGGCCCAGCAGCACATGCACATCCTGCTCGCACTCAAGCGATCCCTTGAGGATCGCCTCGAGCGCGGTGCACAGCACGAATCCCTCCGCACGCGCCACCGGCGGAGTCCACGAGCGGGGACGCAGGGGCGACGCATCCTCAGCCATGCGACTCCCTCAGTATGTCATCGACTACGGCCGCAAGCGCACTGTGGTCATGGTGCGGCGCACGCCGCTTGCTCACGGCCACGACACGCTCGTCCGCGTTCTCGACCGCATAGGACATCCCCGCGTGCGTGAGCATCCCGACATCATTGAGCCCATCGCCCACCGCGACCGTCTCCGCAGGGTCGATGCCCCGCATGGCGCACACGCGCTGCACCATCGTCCACTTGTCGACGTCGCCGTCGAAGATCTCGAGCAGGTGCGTGTCGATGCCCGCCTGACCGAGCGCCACGAGCGCGGGCCAGTGCTTGATCGAGAGATGCTCGCCGACCTCCGCGTGGAGCGCCTCCGCGAGCGGCGCGAGCTCGGCCGAGTGCGCGACGGTGCCCACGCGGATCACATGCGAAAGCGCGGCCTGCGTGCCGCCATCGAAGGCGGCAAGGGTGGGCGCGCTGCGCGTCACGACCGGGTGGATCTCGAACCACCAGCGGCTCGCGGCGTCGAGTGCGGCGTCTCCCACAAGCAGGTAGTCGAACCCGGCGCGGTCCGGATCCTTCAGCAGGTGCGCAAGGTGACCGTGGCGCAGCAGGCTCTCGGTGCAGTGCTCCACCAGGTTGTGGTTGATGTCGATGCTCTGCACCGTGACGCCGGAGGCGATGTCGTGCAGGGATGCGCCGCCTGCCATGATGGCAAGCCCGTCCGTGCACACCTGCTGCACCACCGATCGGGCCTCGAGCCAGGAGCGCCCCGTCGCGCAGATGACCTCGATGCCGTGGTCCCGGGCCCGGTCAATGGCCTGCAGGTTCGCGCGGGACACCTGCCCGCGACCGTCGAGGAGCGTGCCGTCGAGGTCGGTGACAAGAAGCCTGCATCGCATGGAACCTGCCCATAAATGCTACACTTGCGCGCTTCATATGGACCCAAAGCGACTTGGCGGCGTGCAGAAGCAGGACCTCACCGAGAGCCGTCTGAATGACGACTTCGTGTACTGGCTGCGCACGAGCGGACCGAACTGGCTGCTCGGCGTGATGGTGGTGGCGTGCCTGGTGCTCGGATGGCAGTGGTGGAAGAACTCCCGCGCTGCCGCGCGCGACACTGCGTGGCAGGAGTTCGGCGCGGCCACGCTTCCCTCGGCGCTGCGCGACGTCGCCGCCCGCCATGGCAACGTGGACTCGGTGGCCGCCTACGCGCTGCTGACCGCCGGCGACCGCTACTTCATGAGCGTGCAGACCGGCATGCGCTTTGACCGTGACGTAGGCGACGCCGACGCGCGCCTGACTCCGGAGATGCGCACGCAGTGGATGGGCGAGGCTGACAGCCTCTACTCGCAGGTGGTCGACGCTGCAGGCGACAAGCCCCAGCTCGCGGCATTCGCGGCCGCCGGACTCTTCGGCCGCGCTGCGATCGCCGAGTCGCAGGGCCGTTTCGACGACGCCACCGAACTGCTCAAGCGCGCGGAGAAGGTTGCGTCGGGGCGCTACCCCGCGGTGGCCTCGCAGGCCACGAAGCGGCTCGCCTCGATGGACGAGATCAAGAGTCCGTACCCGGTGCCGCCGGGCGAGGCTGCGCCAAGCGGCCTCCCTGAGGGCATGCAGCTCATGCCGATGGCCGAGCCCCCGGTGACCGGTGCGGCTGATGTTCCGCTTGGCGGCGCACCAGCCGCAGCGCCCCCTGCAACTCCCTGACGCGATGCCGCCCCCGCCCCCTGATCCGGTGGGACAGGGCGACGGAGCGGGCGACCGCAAGGACTCCGCCGACCGCGCACCGCGGCACGACCGCGCCGGAGAGCGTGCCGGCCAGCCGGACCTGCTCACGAGCGCGGGAACCATCGACCGTGATGCGCTCTTCGCGCTCTACGAGTCTCGCCGCGAGAGCGACGACGACGCGCCCGTCACCGTCGAGTTCACCCTGCTGAAGGACCTCGACAAGCGGCTCGACCGCTACCTCGTCGACCGCATCCCATTCCTCTCGCGCACCGCGCTGCAGCGGCTGATCCGTGAGGAGGCGGTCACCGTCAACGGCCGCGTGCCCAAGCCAAGCACGCGGCTCAGCGCAGGCGACCGGGTGATCGCCACGCTCCCCCCGCCGCCGTCGAGCGAGATACCGCCCGACCCGATCCCCCTCGATGTGCTGTTCGAGGACGACGACATCATCGTCCTCAACAAGCAGCCCGACATCATCGTGCATCCCGCGCGCGGCCACAAGCGAGGCACGCTCATCAATGCGCTCGCATGGCACTTCCAGAACCGCTCGTCGGGCGCACTCAGCACGGTGGGCACGGAGTTCGCGCGGCCAGGCGTCGTGCACCGGCTCGACCGGCACACCACCGGCGTGATGGTCGCGGCCAAGAGCGACACCGCGCACTGGCGCCTCAGCAAGCAGTTCGCCAACCGCACCACGGGCAAGCGCTACATCGCGCTCGTGCACGGCGTGATGGAGCCGCTCGCGGACACGATCGACCTGCCGCTGGGCGCGCATCCCACCATGCGCGAGAAGTACGCGGTGCGGCACGATGAGCTCGGCAAGCCCTCGCAGACGATCTACCGCACGCTCGAGACCTACGGCGACATGTCGCTTGTCGAGGT
>CAZKTN010000025.1:0-10845 GCA_964555705.1 uncultured Isosphaeraceae bacterium
GTGCGCTCGCGCTGGGACGAGAGTGGTGCACGCCCGCGCAAGTACTACGCGCTCACCGCAGCCGGCCGGAAGCGGCTTGCGGCGGATGCCGACCAGTGGAAGAGCGTCACCGCTGCGATGGAAGCGCTCGGTCTCGGACGGCTCGCGCGTGCGCGTGCCCGGCGCGCCGGATTCGCCCGCCCGCACATGGACGCCGCATGCTGCTGATGCCCGGTGCCACGGCGCGCGCGGTGCGCCACGCGGTTGCCGCGCGCGGGCTGCCGCCTGAGATCGCTGCACTGGTCGAGAGCGTGGTGCGCCGCACGCGCCTGCGTCGCGCCGAGCAGGTCGATATCGCCGCAGAGCTTTCATCGCACTTCGCGGAGGGCCTTGCGCGCGGCGCCGACGCTGCAACTCTCATACGGGACTTCGGCGACGTACGCGCTACGGCACGCCGCCTTCGGCACGGCGCGATCTCGAAGCGCTCCCCTGCCGACCGCGCAGTTCGCCTGGCGCTACGCGGCATTGGCGCATCGCTGGTGGCGCTGGCCGCCGTGTACCTGCTCTCGGCCATTTGGCTCTCCACCCGCACCCCCACCATCTCCTTCGACGCAATCGCCGACGCTCAGGCCAAGATGCCGGTCCCGGGACCGGAGGGCTCCGCGGTGAGCACGTACCTGCGCGCACTTGCCGGCCCCGATGGATCAGAGTCGCTGACCAAGGGCGATGCCGAGAAGGAATGGGTGGCGGCGATCGCCCTTCTGCCACGCGTGTCGTTCGATCCGGGCGCAGAGGCTCGCGTGCGGCGATGGCTCGACTCGCACAGGGACCGGCTTGCGGCGCTGCGCGAGCTCGGCGATCAGCCTGTGCTCGGCGTACCGCTTGTGCTGCCCGACACCGACGAGATGCGCCGGCTCTTGCGCCTTCTCGGAATCTCACACGTCGAGTATGCGGAGCGCTGGTCGACAAATGCGGGAGCCGCCCCTGCAGGGAGCGCGAAGGGCCCGACTCCACCCGCTCTGGCGCATGTGATGGCCTCCCCACTCCTGAACGTGGAACTGCCTTGCCTCACCATGATCCGGAACGCTGCCCAGTGCATGAGCATCGATGCCGCGATCGCAGCACGCGATGGCGACACCGCGCGCTTCATGGAGTGCATCCGGGCCATGGACTCGATGTCCCGCCATGCGCGCGAGCCCATCTTCATCGTTGGTGCGCTGGTGTCGTCTTCGGTGCGCACGACAATGGCATCCACCATCGTGTCCGCCATCGAGAACCACGGTGCGGCGTTCTCTGACGTGCAGCTTGCAGAGCTGCGTTCGGTCCTTGCAAGCACAGATGATGGCATCTGCCGCGGCCTCGAGGGCGAGCGCCTGATGTTCCACGACATGATCCAGCGCTGCTACACCGACGATGGAGCGGGGAGCGGAGTGGCGATCGCAGGCGCGCTCGAAGCCCTCTACACAACGGAAGGCTCCTGGGGTCGCGGCGATGGAGACGATGCGGCGAGCTCACCCGATCTGCTGGCACTTGCGGTTGGGCCGCTCGTTTCCTTCGGTACCGCGAGCCGACGCGATGTGCAGCAGTCCGTCGACCGCATGTACGACGCGCTGGTCGCAGCGTGCCAGAGCGAGTCCTTCGAGAAGGCGCGCACGGCGGCCCTCGCCTATGACCGCGAAGTCCAGTCGATCGATCGCCTCCGCCATCCTGTGCAGGCAATCCTGATGCCGGCCCTCGGGAACGTCATCCTCCAGCGGTGGCAGCTTCGTAGGACATGCGAGACCGCGATCGCCGCCGTCGGCATCGAGCAGTTCCGCCGCAAGCATGGACGGTTCCCCGGGTCGCTCGACGAGCTGCGCGCGTTCGTGGGCAGCGACCTCGGCGGCTGGCTCAAGGGAGTCGCGCCTTGGCAGTACGCGATCGTCGACGGCAGGCCGCTGATCTGGGATTCGGGCACAGACGGCTACGACGATGCGGCCCGGCTTCCCGAGAGCCCGCGAATCACCGATCTCGATCTCGTGCCCGAGGGTGACACGGTTCGCCTGCTGACCATGGATATCCGGCCGACGAACCTCGCCAGCGGTACGTTCGAGGGTCGTCGCGACGGGCTGCCAGAGGGAACCTCCCCCGATCCGCTCGAATCGCTCATCACGGTGGCGGGCTGGAACGCCGCAGACTGGCCGGGCGTCGCGCGTCCGATCCAGGGAGACAACGCGCTCGTGTGGTGGGGATCGGGCGCGACAGGTCCGCATCGGCTGACACGCGCGCGGACCGATGCGGCAATCGCCGGTCCATAGACTCTCGCGATGCCCGACCCCGCAGGTGCGCGCACGCGACTCTCGGTGCCCGCTGCCGATGGCCTGCTGCTCTTTACGGCACTGATCTGGGGAGTCGGCTTCGTCGCGCAGCGCATCGCCGCGCGCGACATGGGCGACACGCCGTTCACCTTCAATGCGGCGCGCTTTGCCGTCGGCACGCTCTGCCTGGTGCCGATGCTCATCGGCCGCCGCGGTGCGTTCTCGTTTCCCTCGATCGCGGGCGGCATCGCGGCGGGCCTGGCCATGGCGATCGCAAGCAGCCTGCAGCAGGCGGCGATGTCGTCGGTTACCGCTGGCACTGCGGGATTCATCACGGGCACCTACGTGATCTGGGTCCCGATCATCGGCATCGCGCTTGGACAGCGAGCCGGCGCACGCGTTTGGATCGGGGCCGCGTGCGCACTCGCCGGGCTGTGGGTCCTCGGCACGCCGCCCGCGCCTGATGTGGCCGCGATGTCCGACGCCGCTGCTGCAGGTGGCACCGCACTCACGGGCGCCGCCGGCGCAGCACCCGGCACCGACCTCTCCCGCTGGATCCCCATCCACCTCTCGCGCGGCGAGCTGCTCGTGCTCGGGTGCGCGGTCGCGTGGGCCTTCCACGTGCACGTGATCGGATGGGCCGCGCACCGCGCCGACGCGTTCGGCGTCTCCTTCGTGCAGTTCGTCTGCACCGCGATCGCCAGTGCCACATTCTCAATCGCGCTCGAGGAGCCCACGCTCGAGATGCTTCACGCCGGCATGTGGCCGATCATCTTCAGCGGCGTCTTCGCGATCGCCATCGCCTTCACGCTTCAGGTGGTGGCGCAGGGCGTCGCGCCGCCGGCGCACGCCGCGATCATCCTCTCGCTCGAGAGCGTCTTCGCCGAGATCAGCGGCACGCTGTTCCTCAACGAGGGTTTCGACCGCCAGAAGTGGATCGGTGCGGGACTGATGTTCGCGGGCGCGCTGATCGCGACGGTCACTGGACCCCGCCCTGCCCAGCCACCGCCCCAACCCTGCTCCCAACCTGAATCGGGATCGGGTTGATCGCATAGCCGCGCTCGACGAGCACGCGCTCAAGGCGCTTGTACTCGCCGAAGGAGTCCGCCCAGACGGCGATCTCAAGCCGCACGTCCGCGGGCATCTGCTGCCCGATGAGCTTCGCGATCGCTGCCGCTGCATCTGCGTCGCTGGCGAGAGGCATGCCCTGGCGCGGCGCCTCGGTGCCCAAAGGCGTCACGTCGATCGCAGAGACCTGGCCGAAGGCGACACCAAGCTTGACCGGCATCCTCATGTCCGGCCTGAATCTCGAGAGCCTGATGAAGTCAGGTGTCTTCTGCGGCCTGGCTGCGAGCGCAAGAAGCTGCGCATCGACCACGCGCTTGCGCGCCTCCGTCTCCTCGAGCTCGCGCTTGCGCGCCTCAAGCTCGGCGCGCAGTGCGCTGATCGACTGCTGGAGCGCGGCGTTGCGCGTGCGCAGCCGCTCCTCCTCGGCGAGCAGCGCGTCCCACCGCTCGACCAGAGCGGGATCGCCAGCCGGCGGCAGCTTCGCAAGAGCCTCAAGAAGCCCGCGCAGCTCGCTCTCGGCATCGAGGGCTGCCTGCTCCGTCTCGGCTGCCTTTGCCTCAACGACCTTCGGGTCTGCGCGCGCATCGTCATCCTTCGAGAA
This sequence comes from uncultured Isosphaeraceae bacterium, assembly GCA_964555705.1. Lineage (GTDB taxonomy): Bacteria > Planctomycetota > Phycisphaerae > Phycisphaerales > SM1A02 > ZLKRG44. The sequence continues at coordinate 3,946 of CAZKTN010000025.1, forward strand.
GATGAGGATCATCATGAGCAGCAGCATGATGACGCCGAGCGTGTTGCAGAGCGCATCGAGGAAGAGCCCGAACGGGTCCGTGCCGATGGCGCCGCCCTTGCGTCCGCGCCGGTGCACGCGCGCCACTGTGGCCACCGATGCCGGAATCGCCAGCGGCCATGGACCGGGTGCGGGCACATCGGGTGCACCTGCACGAGGCGCGGCCTCCGGTGCAGGCTCCGGGAGCTCCTCCTCCGGTCGCTCGAAGAAGCCGCCGCTGGCACGGTCCCAGAGCTGCCAACCGACCTCGTACCCGCGACCGATGAACGCCGCGCGAAGGTCACGGAACCGGTCAAGACCGTCGGGCCACACGACAAAGAGCCCGTACCACTCCGTGCGCGGATGCGCCGCGAGCAGCTTCGCAAGGCAGTCGATCGCCTGCTTGCCTGTGCCATTGCACGTGGTGAGCTCCACCGGCATCCGCCTCTCGTCGAGCGTGCCGATGACGATCATGTCGGGCCTCAGCTCGACGAGGAGCGGCTTGAGCGGTTCGGCCGGACCCTCGAACGCGCGCACGCGCGAGCGCATGATCCTGTCCGCCTCGGCCTCGCGCCTGCGCGCGATGTCGCGCTCCGTCGACTCGGTCTCGGTCTGCACCACAAGGAGCCGGTCCTCGACCGCGCGCAGCTCGGCATCACCTGCAGATGCGACCTGCTCCAGCGCCGCAACGCCGTCGCGCTCGGGCGCGACGAGCCTCTCCATCCTCGAGATCAGGTCGGCCGTGACGTTGGGCGTGGCCTGCCTCTCCTGCAGTGCCTGTCGTGCCTGCGCAACGGCTGCCTGCGCGCGCTCAAGCCTGATGCGCGCCTGGTCCGCGCGGCCCTCGGCCGACATCGGTGCGGGAGACGCGCGCTTGCGAAGCGACACCTCGTCGCCGAGCGGCTCGAGCGCGATCACGAGCGTGATCAGCACCATCAGCGCCGTCACGCTCGCGATGATGTCCTGGAACGAGAAGAAGGAGAGCGGCGCGTCCTTGCTCTGCTTCAGTTCCGTTCCGGCCATGCGTCACTCCTCCCGTTGGCGGGCGATCACCAGTCGACGAGCTTGAGGCGCGCCACGATGTTCTCGTGGCAGTACGCCTGCACGTCGGCGAGGAAGTCCTCCTCGAGGGAGTACACCCATGTGGTGAGGAGCTGCACCACGACGGTGGCGAGGAGCGCCACAAGCGTGGTGTCGAACTTTGTCGCAAGGCCGGCCATCACAGGCCCAAGGCGGTCCTTGATGCTCGACGCAGACTCCCCTGCGGTCGCATCGAGCACGTTCTGGAACGCGCCGATCGCCTGGCCAAGGCCAAGCACGGTTCCGATGAAACCCATCACCGGGATCGTCCAGATGAGCACCCGCAGTGCGGTGTACCCCGCATCGACCTGAGCGGAGTCCGAGTGCGCCTGCGAATCGAGCACGACGCCCACGTCGCGCGCCTCGCCGATGTTGCCGAGGTTGGAGAGCGACACCCACACTCGGTTGAAGAGCGTGAACTCGCGCGGGCGGTCAACCTTGGCGCGGATTCGCTGAAGCACCTCGGGCGCGGTGCCCGGCGAGAGCACCCAGTCGCTGCGCGTGGGGAAGATGCCGGTCACCTTGAGCGCACGGCGCTGGATCCGCAGCTTTGCAAGCTTCACGAACAGGATCAGCAGGCACCAGAACGAGAACCCGATGCTGGCGAAGTTCGTCCACGACCGGGTGAGGATGTGGTTGACCCTTGACTCCGGGAAGAAGCTCAGCAGTAGCCAGACGGCCGACGTCAGCACGAGGGCGACGCCGCACCAGAGTGCGCCCGAAGGTCGCGTGCCGCGCGAGCTCGACATGCCCACCATGCATTCGGGGTCGCCTGAAGCTGCATCGAGACGTGAGGTTGCAGTGTCGGAATCGGAGTGTGCGCTCATGTGTTCGTCATCCCCGGTGTCGGTGCGAGTGCAGGCGGTGCGTACGGCACAGCGCCATCATCGCGCCGCGCAAGGTACGCGAGCGTGCACTGGCACAGCAGCACCGCGATCACGCGCACCGCATCGAGCACCGCGAAGCGCGTGCCGATCGATGGCGGGACTGGAGTGGCGGCCAACGACGCCAGTCCGTCGCAGATGATCGCGCCGCATGCCATGACGACCGCACCGCACGGGACCATCGTGGTCCACTCGTCTGGCCCCGCGAGCCGCCAGCGGATGACGGTCGTGACCGCCGCAGCGCCGCCAGCCAGCATCAGCAGCGTGCATGCCATGGCGGGTGCGCCGTCGCGCACGAAGATCGAGACCGCAGCGAGGATGATCGAAAGGGCGCCAAGCGCAGCAAGTGCGATGCCGGTGCCGCCTACGAGATGCCGCGCGCCAGCAGCCATGCGCACCGGCACTGCCGGGCGCTCCACCGAACGCACCACCGCCCATGCCGCGGCCGGAATGAGCGCGCATGAGGCGATCGTCCACACGCCACCTGCCATTCCGCTTGCCCACGCGGCCACCGCGAGCACCATCGACGCAACCGCGCTCGCCGTCAGCACCACCAGCCGTCCGGGCCCTGCGGAGATCCAGATCGCAGCAGATGTCACGAGCGTGCACGCGGACACGAGTGCCCACGCCACCGCCGCCGTCACGAGCCCGCCGCCGCCGAGGTCCCACAGACGCACCACATGCCACCACCAGAGCGGGCCCTCAGCATCGCGCGACATCGGAAGTCCGCAGGTCACGCCGAGGGTCAACGCGCACGACACGTGCGCCGGCCACGCCGCCACGAGCGCACGGACCGCTGAAGCGGCGGCCGCGCCTAGCCCCTCCGATGCCGGCTCTGCCAGGGCATCGGAGCTCCACTCGTCCAGTCCGCCTGAATCGAGCGGCGCCAGCGAGATCGGACCGCCTTGGCCTGGAGGTATCGGCGACCCGTCCTCCGCGTAGATCTCCGTGCACCGCCGCGCCGCCATCCAGTTCTGCCCGTCGCGCGACACGCTGTGCGCAGGCGTGAGACTTCCGCGCACGGCACGCCTGCGCATCTCGTCAAGCGAGAGAGGGCCTTCGCTGCGCCGCCCAAGCCTGAGCCAGTACGAGTCGGACATGCGTCAGGGTTCCGACGGCTCGGGCATCGCCTCGACCTTGCCGCCGAACAGGAGCGTCCCTGCGGGCAGCGAGTCAGTCGACCGGTCGAGCGCCGTCGCGCCGTCCGCCGCCACTTCACCGATGCGCTGGATGCGGAGCGATCCGCCACGGCCCTCCATCACGGCGTAGAGCGTGCATGGCCTCCTGCCTGCAGCCTTGCTGGCAATCAGCACACGCGACGCGCCGTCGCCGACCCTGTCGAGCATCCCCACCGGCTCGATGCGCGTCTCGTTCATCCACCTGCGCACATCCGCCAGCCTCCGCTCATGCCGCCGCTGAAGGCCCGCGACGTCCACCGCGCCCTTCACCACGCCAGCCGCCTCGCGCGACTCTGGCCTCGACATTGGCTTGCCGGGGACGATCCACTGGTCGGGCCCCAGCTGAAGCCTCTTTATTGACGCGACGGCATCGCTCATCGGTCCCGCAAGGTGAGGTGCACCTGCCATGCCCTCCTCCATGAGGCGTTCAAGCAGCATTGCCTTGAGCACCGGATCCATCGCCTCGCTGCCGCGGATGCGGTCCATGACCGCGAGAAGGTTGCCCACGCTGCTGCTGCCGCGTGCGCCGCGGATCATCGGCCTGATCTGCTCGAACACTGTCGCCTGCGGGCTCGGTCCGGAGTACGCGATCTCCGACACCTCGAGCGCCTCCGCCTGCGTGCGCCCCTGCGGAGACACCATCACCGTGAACACGCGCTTGCCCCCTGCGGCATCGGTCGGCGCCTTTGCAGTGGGGTCGTAGTAGTAGCGGGTCCCGTCCTTGAGCTCGACCATGTGCAGGCGCGTCACCGGGTTCAGCGTGATGAGGTCCTCGAGCATCTGGACCCACGGGTCCTGAGGCAGGCAAAGCTCGTACGCAGCCTTGAGGCCAGGGATCCACGGCGACTGCGGCGCCGCCCCCATCGCGCGGTCGATCTCCGCTGCCGTGCGGGCGCGCTCGTTCCTGTCGCCCGCGTCGAGGGACTTGGACACGCGCACCGCTATGTCCGGAAGGGTCATCGTGTCGCGCCATGCGCCCTCGCTGAGCGACGCCCTGCTGAAGTCCGCTGACCGCTGCGAGTTCGGGTAGTCCCTCACGAACTCGGCAAGCGCCGCCGGGAACGAGCCTGTGGCGCGCTCGGCAAGCTGCGCGAGCGCACGGCTCTCGGACTCCTCGGCCGAACGCATGGCGCGCTCGCGCGTCATGATGTCGCGCTGCATGCCGATGCGCGACATGAGCCTCTGCATCGCCAGCTGCGCATCAGGTCCCGCGGCGCTGCCGCGCGAGAGCCGCTCTGCCTCGGTCGCGATGCGCGACAGCTCCTCATCCTTGCCCTCGCCGCTGCCCTCGATCACGCGCAGCCGCTCCGAGAGGCCGTTCACCTGGTTCATGAAGGCGTCGTCGACCGCACGCTGGCGGCGGGTCCGCTCAGCCGAGTTGCTCGTGATCCACTGCTCGGCCCGCGCGCGCTGCTCCGCCGTGCGCGCCGCCTTGAGCGCAGCGTCGCCGAGCTCTGCCCGCGCACCCTCCGCGCGAGGGTCACCTGCGGCCCCAAGCGATTCCTCGAAGGCCCTGTCCTGCGCATCGCGCTGGGCGCGTGCGGCCGCGACCCGCTCGCGCATCGCGCCGATCTCCTCACGCTCGCCGATCCACGGCGCCGCACCAGCCGCATCTGAAACGATCCGCTCCGCGCCGTCGATGTCGCCCGAGTTGAGCGACTTCTCCGCCGAAGCGACCAGCTTGTCCAGCTCGGCCTCACGCTGGAGCGCCACGGCCCACCACGCACCACCCGCCGCAAGCCCGGAGATGGAAAGCACCGCCGATGCGACGATGGCGGCCTTCACTCGCGAGCTCCGTCGGCGCTCCGACATGATCCGTCGCTCAACGGATGCCCGCACCGCGTCGGACACCGAGAGTCCCGCGCTGTCGCACTCAAGAAGCGCACGCTCGAGCTCTGGCACAGTCGCCGACCCGGAGAGCGCGAGCGACTCGAGCCGCTCGACACGGTCGCGCTCGTCGCGCGCACGCACATGCGCACGCTCGCGCTCGGCGACCCACTGCGCAAGGGGCTGCGCCCGTTCGCGCACAGCCTCCGGCATGTCGCCTCCAAGCGCGTGCACCTCCATCACTGTCGCCTCGTACCGGTCAAGCGACTCGCGAGCCGCGCCAGCGTCACCGCGCATCACGCACGCCTCAAGCTCGTCGAGCTCGAGGCTGGCTCGCCGCGCGGCATGCCTTGCCTCGAGGGCGCTGCACTCCGTCTCTGCGGTTGCGCGGCGTGCGGAGATGTCGCGGTCCGACCAGTCCGGACGCCGAAGCTCGTCACGCACGATGCACGCCGCAGGCGCATCATCGCGGCCGATGGCCTCGCGCAGCCTGTCCATGAGCTCCTTCAGGGCCGCCTGCTCGAACGCGCGCACGTCCTCGTCGCGCACCGACGCTGGATCGATTCGGCGGAGCGCCCACATCGTGCGAAGCCGCTCGAATGCGGGAGCGTGGGCGAGGTTCTGGTACCTCAGCCTCCGCATGAGCTGGTCCACGCGCGGATCCTCCGCCTCGGCCACGCCCTCGCTGAGCTCGTGAACGAGTTCCGCGTCGATCAGCTGCGGCACCGGGAGCCCGCGCTCCATGCAGCGCTTGCGCCAGCGCGCCATCACCGGGTCCGACAGTGCAGCGGCGGTCTCGGTCAGCACCGGACGCACGTCGACGATCACCATCGCCTCGCCGCGGAGCCCCTGCCTCATGAGGTCGATCGCGCGCACAAGCCGCTCGCGCGTGTCGGCGCATGCGCGCACCACCTCCTGCGCAAGCGCCAGCTCCGCTGCGGCCTCCATGGTCGCACCGGAGAGCGATCCCTTGACCGCATCGATCAGCTCGCTTGTCCGCCTCACGGCACACCTCGCGCCGGCGCTCCGGCTGCGCCCGAAGGCGTGCGTCGCTGCTGCCGCCTCGCGTCGACGCCCGACGGGTCGCCGTCCTTCACGGTGATCGCGATTGTCGCGTACTCGCGCCCCGTGGCTGCATCGACCAGGCATGCGACGATGGGCTCGTCCGTCGGGCGGATGCGCTCGCTCGCCGCAGCCTTGCGGAGCTCGCCGAGCTCCGCCTGCAGCGCAGCGCGCTCGGCGCCAAGGATGGCCTGCTGGTCTGGCGGTGCGCCCTTGAGAAGCTCGTCGGTGACCGCGATCTCCTCCGTCACGCGCGCAAGTCGCACACCCGACGGTGTCATCACGCTCGCGCGCACCTGCGCGGGCACATCGGTCACCTCGATGTCGATCATCGTGTCGGGATAGGTCGCGAGTCGCACGCCCATCTCCGAGCGGCCGATCTCGATAAGGAACGGCCCCGCACCCATCGTGCCGTCCGCTGGCATTGGCGTGGCGTTGGGGACGGCGAGCCGTGTTCCCCGGGGCACATCGGCAACTCCGACCGTGGCCGCAGCGCGGTCAGTCGTGCCGAGCTCGATGCTGAGCTTCTGCGGCTCTGTCCCAACCTGAATGACGCTGCCATCCTCAAGCGTCACCGCGAACGAATTCGTCATCATCCAGCTCGCGAGCGCCTTGAGCGACTTCTCGAACGCTGCGCCAGGAACAGGCATGCGCTGCCATGTGATCACAGGTCCGGTCCACTGCAGCGCCGCGATGTCGCGAGAGATCCCGCTTTCGGTAGTGCCGGAGATGCGCAGCGAGGCTGTCCCCCCCTTCGAGTCAAGCGGCGGCGGAAGCTTCGCGCCTGGCGCAATCGACTTGATGCGACCGGATAGCGGCGGGCATGCGATGGTCTCGCCGGTCACCTGCCC
>CAZKTN010000025.1:10945-18958 GCA_964555705.1 uncultured Isosphaeraceae bacterium
TACGCCACGAATGCGAGCGCGACCACTCTTGCCGTTGGCTGAAGGCGACTCATGGTGCGGCCGCTTCCGCCGCCTTGAACGGCAGATCAGGGAGCTTCCTCGACACGGCCAGCTCGATACGTGCAAGCGGAGGCGAGTCGGGCGCCGGCTGCACGAGCACGAAGGCGCCGGTGAATGCATCTCGCCAAAGCTGGCTGGCGCTGTCGCATTCACCCTTGCGGGCCACGAGGTCCTGCCTCATTGTGGTGAGCTGCGAGGTGAGAGCGGCGCGGTACTCAAGTCTGAGCTCACCTAGGGACTTCCTGTTGAACTCCTGCTGCTGCCGATCATCCATCCCCTTGCGGATCTCGGTCTTCCACGCGCCAAAGCTGGCCTCGATCGCCTGCTGATCCGAAGGCAACATCTGAGATGACTTCGACGGGGGGCCAAGCCGCGCATTCACCAAGTCGAGCAGGCGGCTGGTCGACTGCTCCTGCGTGATCGCATGCTGCAGCTGGCGGATGCAGTCGATCTCGTCCTGCTCCAGCTCCGATGGAACCCACTCGAGCACCACCAGTGCCGTCGTAGCCGTGCTCGCCTGAACGCGCGCCTTGATCGACCCCGCATCGGACTCCGCCGATGAAGGACCATTGCTCAGCGGTATCTGATTGCCTGCCCACACGATGGACGAAGTCTGGCCGAAGGAACGCGGGACCTCGACGTTGATCTGCTGCGCGCCGCTTCCCCCAATCGTCCAGGTGAGCGCGCGTGGCGATCCAAGCAGGGTGGTCCGCTGGTCACCTCCGCACGTCGCATGCAACCGCATCTGCCCGAAGATGAGCTTCCAGTCCTCCGGGAGATTGAATCCCGCGCCCTTGAGATCTCGGTTCACCTTCTGCACGCCGGTGGAGATCCATGTCCATGTGATGCCCGACTCGCCAGCCTCGACTCGCGCAACATCGAATGGCTCGCCCGCCTTCGTGAACACAAGCCTGCTGCCATCGTGCACCGCAAGCCCGATCGACTCAAGAGCCGGTGATGACGTGAGCGACACGGTGTCGACCACACATCCCGTCAGAGATGGCCAGCGGATCGAGACCGTCTGCTCCTTGCTCGTGGAGGCGAGCGAGGGGGCCTCTGGAGACTTGATGGTCTCCTCCATGGCTGGTGCCTGGGATCCGTGCAACTGCGTGCGGTTGGCTCGCTGGTCACGGAGGATGTCCTTCTTGGACATCACCGCCGCGCCTGCACCCGTTGACGGCGGCGCTGCCGATTCGTCCGACGATGGCGCTGCGCCCGAGTCGCCCTGCGATGGCGGTGGCGAGGATTCAGTGTCCCGCGGCGCCGAAGGGGGCGGCGATTCAGGCGGCGATGGCGGCGCCACTGCAGGCTGTGTGCCTGGGGCAGCTGGACCCGATGCCTTGGTGCCGGGCTCGGACTGGTCGGCCGGCGTGAGCGCCTTGAGCCTCGCCTCGAGTTCCGCAATCGTCTTGGTCGAACTGCTCAGCTCGCTGTTGAGTCGATCGCGCTCCCCCGTCACATCACTCAACTGCGTCACAAGGCTGTCGCGCTCTTCGCGCAACGTCACCGCCTCTGCGCCCGACGCACGCAGCGAGTCGCGATCCGCCTCCACCTGCGCAAGCTGTTCCGCGAGCGATGCCGACTCCTGGCTCATGTTCCGCATCAGCACCACAAGCACCGCGACGATCGCAAGAAGTGCGACAGCGGCGACCACCGCCACCGCAAGCGCGGTGCGCCCACCGGGTGCCGTGACCGGATCCTGCTCATCGACTCCTACAGGTCGGCGCGGGGGAACGCGCCGCCGAGTGTCGCCACCCGCTCCATCGTCAGGCTCAAGCGCAAACGGGCCTTGCTCAGCGGGCTGACCCGGTGCAGCGGCGGCCTTCGCAGGTGGCCTGTGCTGCACCGCAGGCGCAACAAGCACTGGCTCGCGGCCCGCACGCGCAGCATCGACGAACTCGCCAGTGCGCGTGCACTCCCCAGGTGCACCCGCATCGATCACCAGCCCCCCCGCCTGCCTCGCCGCAGTTGCAGCACTCGTGCCGTCGAGGCAGAAGCGCCACGTGCATCTCACACCCGCGATGGGCTGCGTGAAGTATGTCGTGAACGTCACTCTCCACCGGTAGGTGGCGGGCAGCAGCGACATCGCCTCGGCGACAAGGTCGAGCACCCGCGCGCCAGCCGGGTAGATGACCGTTGCAGGCCTGGTGGGATCGAGCATCGCAGCGTTCGCAAGCACTCCCGCCCATCCCGCATCGCCTGCCACTGACTTCCACGTCGCGCACGCACGCACGCCGGCCGGACCTCCGCGCGGCATCGCGCGCTCGGCAGCCAGCAGCCGCGGCTCGCCCGACCACGATGTTGCGCTCGTCTCGGGCTGCGCAAGCATCCAGGCGGCGCCCGCAGGATCAAGCTCGGAGTTGTGGAGCACCGCGAAGTGCGCGAGCGTGTTGGAGCGCATCGTGTGGTCCGGCTTCACCGGCCGCACGGCAGCGAGCACGTGCCGCTCCACGCCGCCAACGTCGATCGTCCAGTGCGAGAGCGCCGGCGGCCATCGCTCGATCGGCACATCTTCCCCAGGCGGTCGGTATCCGCACAGAGACTCGAGCCGGGACGCGAGCGCCGCCGACATCGAGCGGGTCATCGCCACAGTGCAGAGCCCGCTTGTCCCTGGGCGAAGCCCGCGCGGAGATGACGTGTAGTAGAGCTCAAGCGCCATCGTCCGGCTCCTCTCCTGGCGCCTCGCCGCGCATCGGCTCGTCGCTGCGGTCCTCCACCCGTCCGACAATCTTGCCCCAGCGCGAGAACTCGTACAGGAACGGCACCGTGACCCAGCTCGGCCTGATGTCGCGCGGCCGCACCTTCAGCAGGCCGCTTCCTGCATCGAGCTCGGGAGAGCTTCCGATCGCGGACACCGGCACGTAGAGAACTCGCTCGCTGCTGTCGCGTACGACCGCCGCAAACTCAGGTGCAGCATCCCGGATGATCGACTCCACCTGCGCCGACACGGCCTCGACCCGGCTCTTATCGACGCGCCCGATGCGCCTGCCGTTCGCGCGCGCTTCGGTGGCGTACGGGTCGCTGACGATGTCGACGCCCGGCATCAGCAGAGGGCCCCACGCATCGCTCTTGGTCACGATGATCGTGAGCGGCTGGCGAACGCGCGCATCGGAGCTGAGCCCTCCGTACCTGCGCACGCGGTCCACCATCTCCTGCAGCACCACATCCTGCCGGAACGCACGGCTCGACTGGCCAAGCTGCGGATCAGCCACCTTGCCGCGCAGCGATGCGCGGAACCGCACATCCTGAAGCGGGTCGAACACCATGAACAGGTTCTTGCTGCGCGCAAGGTGCTGCGTGCCCGGCGCGTTCGGGGTATCGGCCCCGGGAAGGAAATGCTCGCCCGCGTTGTCATAGAGACAGAGCACCTCCGACAGCACATCCGCGCCGTGGCCGTTCACGTGGTCGCGCATCGGGCGGATCGTGAACAGGAAAGGGTGCGGAAAGAGGGTGGGCTCGCCGGGGTCGAACTGCACCGAGTCGTACTGGGCGCCGGCAAGCTCGGTCTTCTCTATATAGACGAGCCGCTCCGGGTCATCCTGCAGGAACAGCCGCTCCTCGTTCTCGGAGATGATCCGGTTGCACAGGGGATCCGCATCCGCGAAGGCCAGCGCGAAGGATGTCGGCAGCTTCTGCCGCATCTGCCATGCCGCAGCGGCGAGGAAGTAGCTCTTGCCGCTGCCGGGACTTCCGACAAGCGAGAAGATCCGGATCGCGTGCTCCATGAGCGCCGGCGGTATGCCCAGGTGGCAGCGAGGGCAGGCCAGCCTCTGGCATCGCGACCCATGCTCGTCGAGCGCCTCGCCTGACACCGCAAATCGCGAAGGAAGGAACCGGATCGGCTCGTCAGGAGACAGCAGCGGGTCGCCCCGAAGCTCCGGGTGCGCGGCAACCCAAAGGGTCTCCTCGGTGCGGAACGTATGCCAGCAATGCGGGCAATGGACCTTGTGGAGGAGGCGTCTTCGCACGGTGGGCACCCCGGGTGATGCCTTGAATGCGGGCGACGCTCGCATTGAGGTCGGGTGTGGATAAGGTATCAGTTGTCGTGCATCATGCGGCTGCGCATCGCTGTCCTAAGGTGACCCGAGACTCGGTGGTCGCGGGGTGCGTGATGCTCACGCTGCTGCTCGGCGTCATTGCCTATTGGACGCTCCTTGAGCCGTGGCGCGGCGGCACCGGAACTGGTTCCGGCGAGAGCGGAAGCGGAGCCGGACGAGATTCCGGCGCGGGCGGAAGCGGCGATGGAACGGGGACTGGCATCGCCGGCACTGGAACTGGCGCTGGGCTTCAGGGAGACGGGCCCGGAGCGGATCCGACCGGCACTTCCGACGAGCCCCAAGGCACGCCCGAGGGTTCGACTCCGCAGACCGTCTCCCCTCCGAGCGGCAATGACGCTCCGGAGGTTGAGCATCGCCCAGTGCCTGAGCTCGGCTTCTCCCCCTCCGATGAGCCCAACGTGCCTCAGCCGCCAGTTGCGCCTGTTCCTGCAAATCCGGTCGGCACCGGAAGTGGCGTTGCGCGCGAGGGAGCCGCCGGTGCCGCGAAGCCTGGCATCCCGGAGTTCATGGGCGTCAGGGGTGACGGAAATGACGTCGTCTACGTGCTCGACTTCTCGGGAAGCATGGCGGACGAGAAGATCACGTACCTGAAGATCGAGCTCAAGAAGTCGCTCTTCCGCCTCACAGGCCGCAACAAGTTCCAGGTCATCCTCTTCAACAGCCTCACCATCGAGAACCCCAGCCGCGGCATGCTGCCCGGATCCAAGCAGAACACCCGGGCGTGCGCCACATGGGTCGACTCGGAGCCGGCCACAGGCGGAACCGATCCGGTGAATGCGCTCGAGATCGCGCTTACCACGCTCAAGCCGGAGACCATCTACCTCCTTACCGATGGTGCGTTCAACAGCGACGCTGAGGTCTTCGCGGTGATCGCGAGGCTCAACCCGAAGGGCAAGGTGCAGATCAACACGATCGGGTTCGGCACCGATGCGAACGTAGAGGTGCTTGAGCGGATCGCGAAGGAGAACCGGGGCACGTACCGCTACGTCGATGTGCCAGGATCGCCGCCGCCGTAGCGCGGCGCACAGGTCCCCTTCCGGTCACCGCGGCATGCAGTTGCGATCAGCGCGGCGCGTGACCAAGCGCTGGCGGGTCGGAGAGCCATCCGGTCTCGATCACGCCCCAGAGTCCGACCATGATCGCTTCGGCGGCATCGTGGCGTATCTCCCCCACTCCCTTGAGGCCGCTCCACGTGATCACCTCCCGCGCCATGCGCATCGCGTGACGCTTCGCACCGGCGCTGTCACGGTGCTCGCGCGGATACATGAAGCGCGGCCTCCACTGGTCGGCATGCACCAGCTTCATTGGCACGCCTCGGTACTGAGCGGCACGCTCCCACACGTCCGCGATCGGTCCGCCGCCTTCCGCGACGACCCACGCGAGATGATCGATGCCTGCGACGATGTCGGCGATGCCGCGCCGCAGCGCATCGCGCGATGCGAAACGCTGGCTCTGCACCTTCACGAGACGGCCATCTCGGTTGAAGATCGCCAGCCCAGTCGCGAGCCCGAGGTCCACGCCGAGCAGCACGCTCCGCTCGCTCAGCGTGCGGTGCGCGGCAGGCGCGCCATCCTCGCGCGCGCGAAGCGCTGCGAGTGCGGCCTTGCGCAGCGCGGAGTGATGCACTCCCCTCTCCTTGAGCGCATCCTCGGCTGCACGCTGCGCGTCGGCATCTGCGCGCTCGCCCTTCTTGGGCGTGAAGCGGCCGAAGCGCGAGCGGGAGTCGTCGCGTCGTCCTCCCATGTCACGCGTGCCTGCGGACAGCCGGCATGAGCGCCCATGGAATGCAGAGCGCTGCAGGCAGCGCCGCAACGCTCCACCAGATCCATGGGGCGACCGAATCGCCGTGGTAGCCGCGGCCGTAGAGCGCGAGTGCGACTCCCATCCCGCCGCTGGCGAGTGATGCGGCCGCCGCGCAGGAGAATGTGCGCGACACGCGAGTGGCGACAGCCCCTGCAGCGAGCGTGAGCGCGAGAGCTGCCGCAGCCGCGGCGACCTTCGATGACCCTGAAGACCCGATGAGCCCTGAGAGCGCGAGCGCCTGCACCGCGGCCGCTGCAACGCTCCATGCCGGCGCACGCTGCGCACCGCGCCACACGGTCACGGCGACAGCGGCGGCGCCCGCTGCCGCGACGGCCCGCACACCGAGTTCGCGCGCCTCCGGCACGCGGTACCACAGCACCGCAGCGGCCGCAGCGAGTGCGATGGTCTCCGCTCTCGGCACTCCACGAATGCAGACCAGCGCCGCAGCGACCGACACGACTGCGGCTGACGCGTAGATCAGCTTCCAGGAGCTCCATGCGGCGGACCATGGCAACCCATCGGTGACGACGAGCGATACGCAGAGCGCGACCGCGCATGCTGCGCCTGCAAGCCAGGCCTGCCTACGTTCCAACGGTGCCGCATCGCCGACGACTCGTGCCCACGGCGATGCGGGCAGCAGCAGCGCAGCTATGCCCGCCGCAGCAGGCATCAGCACGGCATAGAGGAAGAGCTGGTCAGGTGGCATGTGCCACCATTGAACCGCAACGCGTCACTTCGCGGCGGCGGGATCCTGCTTGATGCCCTCGATCGCCACAATGACGCGAGTGTCATCGCCAAGCGAGCCGTTCTCGACGCCGTAGCTGACGCCGTACTCGCTTCGCTTGACGTTGAAGACCGCCTCGAAGCCTGCACGCGCACCCATCCGCGTGTTCGACACGCCGGTCACCTCCACAGGAACAGTGACGCGCTTGGTCGTGCCGCGCATCGTGAGATCACCCGTGACGTGCCAGAGGTTGGCGGACTTCATCTCGCTCGAGACGCTCTTGAAGGTCATCGACGGGAACTCCTTCACGTCAAAGAAGTCTGGGCTCGCGAGATGCTCGTCGAGCTTCGTGTTGCCGCTGTCGACGCTTGAGGTGTCGATCGACACGTCCATCGAGAGCGACTTCCCAGGCTCGTAGGTCGCGGTTCCCTTGATGCTGTTGAACATGCCCCAGAACTGCCCGGCGCCGAGGTGCTGCACGCGGAAGATCGCCATCGAGTGCACGTCATCAACGCCGTAGGTGACAGGACCCGACGCAGCCTCGGCGGCCTGAGGTGCAGGCGCCTGCGTTGAGGATGCGTGCGCATCGATTCGCAGCGACGCAACGGCGGCGCCTGCGGCAATGGCTGATGCCATCAGGGAGAGCGTGATGACCGGGCGACGTGACAGGCAGCAGAGCATGGAGACCTCCTGGAATCAGGACATGAGCCGGTGCCGCGCACCGGGGCACCGACTCTACGCGCGCACGCCACTGCGATCCATGTTCGCCGGAAGACGGAACTTCCGTTCCATGATTCGACGTTGCAGCTTCAGAGCGAGGCGTCGGACGAGTCGGCAAGGACATCCGCACCGAATCCGGCGAATGCCACACGATCGGAACCGACACCGCACTTGCGAAGCATGAGCAGATCGCTCGTCCATGCGGCCAGCGCACGTGCGCGCGCAGCTCTCGCTGCCTGCCAGGCCACACATGTTGCCGTTGCGATGCCAGTGCGCGCGCCCGAAGTGGTGTCCGAGCCATGCGCTCTCGCGTCCGTGCGCCTCCCCTTCCGAGTCGCGACACTCGCCGCAGACGAGTGGCTTGCCTTGGCCGAAGCTGCATCAAGCCTGCCGTGTGCGTACCGGGCGACCTCACCATGGGGGACGAGTCTCATGGCGCCTTGATCGAAGGTCTGAGGGTGTCACTGAATCGGAGTTGCCAACTTTGGATGGAATTGACATAGAGTCCTATAAATGATTCATCGCCGTAGGGTGGTTTCGTGCGATGTTCCACGTGGAACACACCACGTCTCAACGTGAGCCGGTACACTTCACCGATCCTGGCAATCATCACTACGGAGGCACGGACGCCATGACGACATACTCGGG
>CAZKTN010000025.1:19058-36597 GCA_964555705.1 uncultured Isosphaeraceae bacterium
CTGGGCGCGCTCATTCCTGCTGCGGGGACCCGTCCGCCCGGTTCACCTTCTCCTTCGCCGGCAGCGCCTGGCGCGGTGACTGCAGAGCCGAAGTTGCCCGCGCCCGCAACGAAGACGGATACGGTGGCTGCCGCGCCCCGATCGTCTGGAGCCTCACAAGCATCGGGCATGAACGCCTCGCCGAGCGGAGCTTCCAGTACCGCGACTCTGGCCGCGGGACCCGCTGCTGCTGGTACGCCGAACCCCTCGGGAGCATCGGCCAGCATGGACGAGTTCCCGCATCCTGGAGCTGCTAGCCCACCGGACACTCAATCCCTCGATCAGCGTTCCACGTGGAACACGACAACGGATCAGGCGGTAGTCGCTATCCCGATCGCCAGAATCCAGCGCAACCCACGTCAACCGCGCGAGCGCTTTGAGGATGCGGCACTGCGGGCGCTTGCGGACTCAATTCGGCAAGATGGCCTTCTGCAACCCATCGTGGTCCGAGCGTCACGCACGATCTCGCCAGCCACCGGCGTACAGATGTATGAGCTCATCGCCGGAGAGCGGCGTTTGCGCGCCTTCACGTTGCTGGGAAGGTCGACCATTCCTGCCCTGGTTCAGAAGGTCGACGACAGAACGTCGGCGGTGCTTGCCCTCATCGAGAACATCCAGCGCGAAGATCTCAACCCGATGGAGCGAGCTCATGGCCTCCAGAAGTTGATGCACGAGTTCTCGTTCTCGCAACAGGATCTGGCGTCGAGAGTGGGCCTAGACCGGTCAACAGTCGCTAACTTGCTGCGGCTTAACGACTTAGATCCTCACACAGCAGGTGCCCTTCGTGAAGGCGCGATCACGACCGGCCATGCAAAGGCGTTGCTTGGGCTATCGGACGTCACTGCGCGTAAGACTCTCGTCGCACGAGTCGTGTCAGAGGGAATGAGCGTCCGAGAACTGGAACAGGCTGTCCGACACCTTGGTGTGACTGCGGCGCCCGCCGCAACAGCCGGTCGGCTTCCGCCGACGGGCAAGGTGATCTCTGCGCAGGTGGCGGATCTCGAGCGGCGCATCAGCACGCACCTTGGAACCGAAGTCACGCTCAAGACCGGACGCAAGGCCGGCTCTGGCGCCATCACCATCAAGTTTGGGTCGCATAGCCAGTTTGAGGGTTTGATGGACCGAATTGGATTCGATCTTGAGGGATCGGATCGCCCGCGCGGCCGATGAATGCGGGAACCCCGATGAACTCCTCCACGGAACTTCTGTGCATCGCCTCCCGAGGCGCCACGCTTGAGCTGTCGATGATGTGCGAGATGGTGTCAGCCGAGGCGGGACAGCGGCTGCAGGCGCAGTTCGAGAAGGCGGTCGCCTCGCGTCCGCGCGGAACCTCACGGGTGCGGCTCGAGGTGTCGCGCGTGCTCGCGATGTCGAGCGCGGGATTCGAGGCCCTGCTTCGCCTTCACCGGACATGCCGGGACGCTGAGGTCGAGCTTGTGATGACGCAGCCGAGCTCCGAGTTCCTCGGGCTGCTCACGCGCATGGGTTTCGACAGGCTGTTCGCGATCGAGTCGCGCGTGACGAGCTGAGCCCACGCTGGCATCCAGCGCGGCGCCGCACGCGCATCGCGCGTCCGCACGCCGCAGTGCACCGCCTCATACCTCGATCACGTCGCCGATTGCCGGCTGAATCGCATCCACACCAAGCCGTTCCGACAGCTCCTTCGCGAACGCAGCACGGCCAGCCGTGGTGCCGTGCGTGAGCGCCAGCTTCGCTGGGCGCCCAGGCATCGCCTCAACCCAGTCCATCAGGTCGTCCGCATCCGCATGCCCTGAGACTCCCTCGATCCGGTCGATGCGCGCGCGCACATCGCGCTGCGCGCCATTGATCTCGATGCGGGTCGCGCCTCGCATGATTCCGTCGCCAAGAAGCCCCTCGATCTGGTGTCCGGTGAACACGATGCGCGCGTCCTCGCGGTCAATCGCATGCGCGATGTGGCGCAGAATCGGCCCTGCGTCGCAGAATCCGCTGCCGGCCATGATGATGCACGCGCCATGCACACGCTCGAGCGCCTCCGACTCGCGGCGTGACGTGAGGCTGTGAAGCTCGTCGAAGTGCAGGGGGCTTCGGCCTGCGCGCACATCACGCTGTGGCGCATCTGCGAGCAGGTCTGGGTAGCGCATGTGCAGGTCGCTCGCGCGAACGGCCATCGCGGTGTCGAGGTACACCGGCGTGCCGCGCAGCAGCCCGCCTCGCGATGCGCGCGTGAGCAGCTGCAGCACGGACTGCGCACGGCCGAGCGCAAACACCGGGATGATCACGCGCTGGCCCTTGCGCACGGCCTCCTCGATGATCGCCCGCATCGCCTCCCACGGGTCCTCACCCCTGAAGCGGCGGCCTCCATTGGTCGACTCCATCACGAGAAGGTCGGGCGCACGGTCGGGCACACCGTGCGCGCCGAGCAGGGGATGTCGCGCCGGTCCCACATCGCCGCTGAACAGGATCCGCGCAGCCTCGTGTCCCGGCCGGGTGACCTCGAACTCCGCGCACGCTGCACCGAGCACATGCGCCGCATCGAGAAGCCGCACACGAACGCCCTCCGCCACCTCGGTCCACGTGCGGTAGGGGACGGGGTCGATGCGCCGCACGATGCGCTCCGCGGCGCGGTGGCCGAACAGCACCGGTGGAGGCGACGTGCGGACCACGCGCGGGGTGACCAGGTGCGCAGGCTCCACCACGCGCGCGTCAGGCAGCGTTCCGCTCGCGTGCTCCTCGAGCCGCACGCGCTGCAGCGTCGCCGAGCCGATCAGCACTCGCGGAAGCAGATCGGCGGTGGGCTTGGTGCAGATGATGCGACCGTCGAATCCGAGCGCATCAAGCATTCCGAGCCGCCCAACGTGGTCGACATGCGCATGCGTCACCACAACCGCATCGACCTCGTCGAACGCGATGTCAGGTGGCGTGAGATTGCGCGTCTCCTGCGCAAGCGAGCCCTGGAACATCCCGAAGTCGACGAGCACCCGAGCGCGCGGCGTGCTGATCTCGTAGCACGAACCCGTCACCTCTCCTGCGGCACCGTGGATGCGCACTGTGACCTTTTCGTGCATGGGTGGGGTGTACCATCGGTCGAATGCGACGTGGTGAACGCGCGAGCGGCCTTCGGATGATTGCGTCAGCCGTGGCATGCCTCGCCGCGAGCGTCAGCGCACATGCCGGACACGATGCGCAGGGTGCTCCGCCTGCGGTCTCCGCACCCGCCGTTCCGGCGCCGGCAGTACCTGCACCCGCCGTTCCGGCGCCGGCAGTTTCTGCGCCCGCAGTGCCACCGCTGACCGGTCCCGCCGCGTCGCTCGATGATCCGTCCGCAACGACAGACCAGCGCATGGCTGCACTCGATGCGCTCGCGGCTGAGCAGGGGACCCATCCGCTTCTCGCACTCATGGCTCGGGCCGGGCCGATGCCGATGCGCGACCTTCGCGTGCGCCAGTACGTTGCGATTGCCGCTGCGCTAGGGCAGAAGCTCGCTCATCCCGTTCCCGCGGAAGTCGCCTCGGCACTCCTTTCCCAGGCCGCCAACGCGGACGCGCCAGCCGCGCAGATCATCGCCATCCGCGCGATCGACGCCATCCCTGAGTCGGCCCGGCCGGAGGGATCTGCGAGGTTCGCGGTGACGCGAGTGGCGATGGCCACCGTGCCGTCGCGCATGGTCTACGACACCACCGAGTTCTCGGTAACCGCGGGAACCCCGGTCTGCATCACCATGTCCAACCCGGACACGCTCCAGCACAACCTCCTCGTTGTGGCGCCCCGCGCCCTCTCCGAGATCGGCATCGCAGGCGACAAGATGGGGGAGACTGCCGCCGGCAAGGCTTGCCACTTCACGCCAGACTCACCGAAAGTGCTCGCGGTGATGGGACTTGTGGATCCTGGGGCGACCGGTGAGGTATGGTTGGTGGCACCGACGAAACCGGCGACCTACCCGTACGTCTGCACGTATCCAGGCCACTGGCGAATGATGAACGGCAAGATGAAGGTCACGGCACCAGCCACTCCAAAGGGGGACAGCAAGACATGAGCAACAACACCAGCACCGCTACCACCGCGACACCCACGCCAGCCATGAGCGCCGTCGCGCGCGACCTGATGGGTCGCATCGAGAAGAAGACAGCCGTCATCGGCGTGGTAGGCCTCGGCTACGTCGGCCTTCCGCTCGTGCGCGCCATCCGCGACTCGGGATTCCCCGTCATCGGCTTCGACGTCGACGAGCGCAAGATCAAGGCGCTGCGCTCGGGCGAACGGTACATCTTCCACCTCGGCGACACGTTCTTCGCTGAGCTGCGCGACGACAAGGCGTTCACGCCGACCTCCAACCCGACCGACCTCCGTGGCGCCGACGTCATCCTCCTCTGCGTGCCGACCCCGCTCGGGCCGCACCGCGAGCCCGATCTCCTCTACGTGATCGAGAGCACGAAGACGGTGGCGACAGTGCTTCGCGAGGGCCAGCTCGTGGTGCTCGAGTCGACGACGTACCCGGGCACGACCCGCGACGAGATGAAGCCCATCCTTGACGCGCGCGGCCTCACGTGCGGCGAGCAGTATTTCCTCGCGTACAGCCCCGAGCGCGAGGATCCCGGAAGCATGGGCCGCTCCGCGCAGCACATCCCGAAGCTGGTGGGTGGCGTTGACGACGTGGCCACCGAGCTCGCGATGGCCTTCTACTCGCGCATCGTGAAGGAGGCGCACCGCGTGTCGAGCGCCGAGGTGGCCGAGAGCGCGAAGCTCCTCGAGAACATCTACCGCGCGGTGAACATCGCGCTCGTGAACGAGCTCAAGGTCGTGCTGACCGACATGAACATCGACGTGTGGGAGGTGATCGCCGCCGCGAGCACCAAGCCCTTCGGGTTCCAGGCCTTCTACCCGGGTCCCGGGCTCGGCGGGCACTGCATCCCGATCGATCCCTTCTACCTCACGTGGAAGGCGCGCGCGATCGGACGCACCACGAGGTTCATCGAGCTCGCGGGCGAGATCAATACCGCGATGCCGCACTACGTCATCGAGCGCGTGCAGGCTGCCCTCAACGACGACAGCAAGTCGCTCAAGGGCGCGAAGGTGCTCGTGATGGGCATCGCCTACAAGAAGAACATCGACGACCCGCGCGAGAGCCCGTCTGCGGAGATTCTTGAGCTGCTGCGCGACCGCGGCGCCGACGTGAGCTACCACGACCCGCACCTGCCGAAGTTCCCCTCCATGCGGAAGTACCGCGTCGACCTTGACTCGGTACCGCTCAATGCGGCGACGCTCTCGGCGTCCGACTGCGTGCTGATCGTGACCGACCACGACGCCGTCGACTACGCGATGGTGGGCGAGCACGCCCGTCTCGTGGTCGACACCCGCAACGCGATGAACAAGGTGCCGGCGAACCGGATGCGCTGCCGGCTCGTCAAGAGCTGATCAGGCCGTGAACGCCGAACGCTAGGATGCCATTGCCATGACACTCTCGCGACTCATGCTTGCGGCCGGCATCGCGCTTGCCGCGGCTGCCCCAGCGCTCGCGCAGGGCAACCCGAACGCGCCGCGACAGCCGAACGTGCAGAACACCGCACCAGCATGGATCGGCTACGCGGCGATGTTCCTGCTCGTGGCCGCCGTGCTCGCGGTGAGCCTGTACCCATCCAAGCGCAGCCACCAGGACTGAGCGCGCATGACCAGATCGTCACTTGCGGCGCTGGTCTCGATCAACGCGCTGCTGCTCGCGGCACTCGCGTGGGTGGAGTGGTCTCCGGGCGCGCAGGCGCAGTCGATGAGCAGGACGCGGGCCTCGTACGCGATGACCGGCGGCACGCTGATGGGTGTCCCTCAGGGCGTCGTGTACATCATCAACGAGACCGACCAGGAGCTGATCGCGCTCATGTGGAACGAGCGCACGAAGCAGTTCCAGGGCCTGGGCTACCGCAACATCGCGGCTGACCTCTCGTCTGCGCAGAGGGTGCGGCCATGAGCGCACGCCCGGATCGCGATGCGTCCGAGGTTGCCGCGGGAACCGATCGCCGCCGAAGCGCCCACGTCGCGGCCACGCCACTGTGGGCGTCCGCGTTCGTGCTCGCAGGGCTCCTCATCGTGTCGGCGGGCCGCATCACTCCCTCTGCCGATGCCGGCGACGCTGCGTCAGTCGCGGCCGGCGGCATGCAGGTGCTCACGCTCACCAACGGCGACGGCTCGTCCACGCAGTTCAACGAGTCGGTGTACGTGCTCGACAACCACTCCGAGACGCTCTTCGTCTACACGATCGAGAACGCCACCGACAAGCGCGGCCTGATCCTCCGCACCGCCGAGCCGCTGCAGCAGGTCTTCCGAAACGCGCGGCCGAGGCAGTGACTTGCGCACCGGAGATGGCGAGTTGCGCGATGGGGCCGGTGCCGTGCGCAGTGGAGCAGGCGCCGTGGGGGATGGGACCGGTGCAATGCGGCTGCGGCCTGTCGACCCGGTGACGCTACAGGCGCGTGCCGCGCGGTTCGGCACACGGTCCATCAAGGCATCGTCGAAGCGGCAGGGCCTTCGCCTGGCTCTGTCGATGGTCGACCTCACGACGCTTGAGGGCAAGGACTCCCCTGGAAAGGTGCGTGCACTCTGCCAGAAGGCGCTTCACCCGAGCGAGCATGCGTTCGACCCGCCGCTTCCTGCCGCCGCCGCAATCTGCGTGTACCCCGCGCTCGTGCCCGTCGCGCGCGAGGCGCTGGCCGGCAGCGCCGTGAAGATCGCGTCTGTAGCGACAGGCTTCCCCAGCGGCCAGTACCCGCTTGATGTGCGGCTCGCCGACTGCGCGCAGGCGATCGCCGCAGGCGCCGACGAGATCGACATGGTGATCTCGCGCGGCGCATTTCTGGCGGGGCGCCTGGACGAGGTGCGGCACGAGATTGCGCAGACTCGCATCATGTGCGTGCAGGCTGCGGCAGCGGCAGGGCGGCCTGCGGCGCACCTCAAGGTGATCCTGGAGACAGGCGAGCTTGGTTCATATGACGCAATCCGCCGCGCGAGCGACCTTGCGATCGATGCCGCGGTAGGTGCACCCGGCGTTCCCGCACCGACCGACGGCGAGATCTTCATCAAGACGTCGACAGGCAAGGTGCAGCCTGCGGCCACACCGCCCGTCACGCTCGTGATGCTTGAGGCGATCCGCGATCATTTCCTCGCGACCGGCGTGCGCATCGGCATGAAGCCGGCAGGGGGCATACGCACCGCAAAGTCCGCGCTGGCGTACCTGGTGATGGTGAAGGAGACGCTCGGCGAGGAGTGGCTGATTCCGCACCTCTTCAGGATCGGCGCATCAACGCTCGCCAACGACATCGTGCGGCAGCTGCTGAGGCTTGAGAGCCCGAGCGACCCCGCAGTGGCCGGCGGCGTGCGCTACTCGTCCCGCTGGGACGTCACCGAGAGCTGAACCGTTCCGGCCGAGGCTCCCGCGGGGCGCGCGGCACCTTCGGCGGGAACTTCACTCGCTCGATGACGGTGAGCAGAGTGGCCACCTTGTCGTGCGCCTCACGCACGTCGCGCCACGGCATGAGCCTCTCGTCGCGACTCTCGTCGCGCAGGTGCTCGAGCTCGACAGCCGATGGCACAGCGCCACCACTCGCGCCAAGCGCTGCGCTTGCGCGGCTCAGCTCGCGGAGAGCGCGCTCGAGCTCGGCCCTCAGCGCAGCAACGCGCTCGCCCGGACCTCGCTCGCGTGACCCTGCACGCCCACGCGGTCCGCGCTCGGCCTGCACCTTGTCGTTGCGTGCACCGAACATCGCACGGCGCGTGTCGCCACGCGGAGCGCGCTGATCGCGCGCGGGACCGAACCCGACACCACCCTTGCGCGCGCGCGCTGCAGTGCTCCGTGGCGCGAAACCCTCGGGCTCGCCCTCTGTGCGAGGTGGCGCACTGCGCGGGGCGAAGCCACCACGGTCACCGGCCGGCCGTGCCGATCCGCGAGGCGCAAAGCCACCCCGATCGCGGTCTCCGCGCGCCGCAGGTCCACGGCCACCGAAACCGCCACCACGCGGACCGTCGCCACGTGTGCTACCGCCGCGCGGACCATCGCCGCGCGATCCGCCGAATCCGCCGCCGCGCGGACCATCGCCACGCGCGCCGCCGAAACCGCCACCACGACTGAAGCCGCGGCCGCCAGAGGCGCCCTCGCCACGGGAGCCGCCGCCGAAACCGCCTGTGCGCCCACCGCGACTGAAGCTCTTGCCGCCGCCATCGCGCGCTCCGCCGCGATCGCCGCGCGCACCGACGCCGCCACCACCGCCGAAGCGCTTCGGGCCGCGAGGGCCGCCTGCACTGCCACCACGACCCTGCCGCGGTCCTCGATCGCCATTGAATGCCATCGCGCGATGGTAGGGTGCCCACGATGCGCGCGCTCGAGACGAGAGTCGCAATCGCTGCGGTGGTGGTCGCCGTCGTCGTGATGGCGATCAAGCTGGTGGCGTGGATCGTCACCGATTCCGATGCAATCCTGTCCGATGCGCTCGAGGCGCTTGTCAACGTAGCCGCAAGCCTGATGGCTCTCGGAGCGATCAAGATCGCGCACCGGCCGCCTGACTCGACGCATCCCTACGGCCACGGCCGCATCGAGTTCATCAGCGCATCGATAGAGGGCGGCATGATCCTCTTCGCCGCAGTCGCGATCGTGGTGCAGGCCACGGGATCGCTCATCGGCGGCGCGAGGGAACTCACCAACCCGGGCCTTGGGCTGTGGCTCATCATCCTCACCGGTGTCATCAACGGCGTGATGGCCGTGCTGCTGCTGTCGATCGGGCGTCGCACGGGGTCTGCGGCGCTCAAGGGCGACGGCATGCACCTGCTGTCTGACCTCATCACCACCGTCGCGGTCGTCGCAAGCCTCATGGCCGTGGCGTCAACAGGCTGGTGGTGGATCGATCCTGCGGCAGCGATCCTCATCGCATTCGTGCTTGGCGCGATGGGCGTGCGCCTCGTGTGGCGCAGCTTCGACAACCTCATGGACAAGCGAGACGACCGTGACCAGCAGGCGCTCGAGCGGCTGCTTGCATCGCATGTCGGTCCGCAGGGCCAGGCGCCGAGGATCTGCTCGTTCCACAAGGTGCGTTCGCGCCACGACGGCCGCGAGCACTGGATCGACATGCATGTTCGGCTTCCCGCATGGATGAGCGTCCGCGAGAGCCATGATGCGGCGTCGGTCCTTGAAGGCGAGGCCGTCTGTGCCCTTGGCGGCCCGGGCGACGCCACCGCTCACTGCGAGCCGTGCGCCGATCCTGCCTGCGCACTCTGCGACGCACTTCGACCGAGCATGTAGCCAGCCGCGAAGTACGCCGCGATTCGCGGCAGACCCATCCACGCCAGCGGCAGCACGAGCATGGCGGTGGACACTGCCGCCCATCCCAGCATCGCTCCCGCAATGCGTGTCCACACGGATGCGCGCCCAGACCTTGTGATGCGCCAGCTGGTGCGCATCGCGTCGAGCGCGCGCATGCCATCGGCCACGCCCAGTGGCGCATAGATCCACCTGCACTGGATCCACACCGACGCGAGCACGAATGGCACTGCCAGCGCCACCGACACCCACCAGACGCGGACCGTCAGCTCGAGCCCCTCGACGCCGTCGGACATCGCCTGCATGGTGATGATGATGCCGGCGACGACGATCGCGATCGCCCACAGCACGAAGGGCACCACAACCGCAAGCGCCAGCATCGCCACCACACCAGCGAATGGTGCGAGCCGCACGAGCGGGCCGCACATGTCGCTCACTGACACCGGCATCTGCCGATGCGCGCGGACGCACATCCACGCCATGCCGTAGAGGGCCGGCAGAGGCAGCGCGCAGAACACGACGAGCTGCACGCCAATGCCCAGCAGACGCACCGCCACTATCCCCAGCAGCTCGAGCGGAGATGCGAGTTCCGTTGCCTCCGCCACCCGATCCGGATCCGGAAGCGGCGCGATGCGGTCCATGAGCCATGCCGAGGCCAACTGGCTCAGCACCCACAGCGCGATCGCGCCAAGCGTCCACCACCCAGCAACCGCAAGTGCCCGACCTGCACGCATGCGTGCATCCGAAGCGCACGCCCGAACGGCGGTCCAGTCGGACAGCGGGTCGCTCATGACCTGAAGTCGGGCGGCGCGGTCGCTGATGGATCGAACGCCGGAAAGCGCTTCGATGCAAGCCCCCACGAACCGTCGGGACCTCGCGTGATCAGTTCAGGTGCGCTGGGGCATTCGCGCCGCATGAGCAGGAGCCAGGCAGCAGCAAGCAGCGCGAAGATCGTGGGGAGACCGATGATGAACAGCGGGATGCCGCAGCACATCGCGGTCACGACTGCGACGACGAACACCAGCAGGAAGAGCACGATCAGCTCGAGCACGTGACCCTTGGAGATGCGCCATGCGGTGCTGACGGCAGCCACAGGCCCCCGACCCCCCATCGCAGGGTCAATGACAGGGAGCACGCAGAAGGTGAGGCGAATCGCAAGCCAGGTGGCGACGACGAAGATGGGCAGTGCTGCGGCGAGCAGGATCAGGCCCACTGCGACCGCCCCAACGGTCACGCCGGGCGCTGTGTCGGCAAGCGTCTTCGGGAACAGGAACAGCACAGTCGACAGCACCACCAGTCCCCCAGCCATGGCGTAGATCGGCATCGTCGCGAGGTACTGGAGGATGATGGCGCCCCACTGCGCCGGAAGCCTCCTGTAGCCCCGCAGGATGTCCTTCACGCCAGGCGACTCGCCGCGCGCTACGCGAATCGCGATGAGGAAGATGCCCACCGTCAGCGGCAACTGGACAAGGAAGCCCCACACGATGCTGAAGCAGTTGGACAGGAACCCGAGGGCTATCGTGCGCGCGCTCGGGTCCGGGCCATCCGACATGAGCGCCTGACGCAAGGCATCGCGGAATGGGCCCTCGCTGACAGCAGTGTCCGCATCATCCTCTGCGGTGGGATCCACCGGCCGCGATGCCGCTGAAGTCGCCGCCTCCTCCCTGTCGGCCTCCGCCGAGATGACCTGCGCCATCGCAAGGATCTGCGGGGGCACTTGCGCCACCAGCAACGCAAGGCTGCACAGCAGGAGAGCGGTGAATCCTCGCGAGAGGATCCCCTTGGCGAGCTCGATGGTGGCAGACAAGCTGAATGCGGGAGCCGTAGGTGGCAGCAGCATGGAATCGGATTCGATCGGCGTGAGGCTCACTGGGGTGTCTCCTTGGGCGCTGCGGGTGGTGGGGATGCACGACCGGGTTGGGCCGGCACGCCGACACGCACGCGCTCGGTCGCATCGCCCTCCGGGGCCATTCGCGCTGCCCACCGCAGTCCGCCTTCGATGTGGTCCATGAATAGCGGCTCTGCGAAGCTCTCCGACGTGTGTCCGCCGCCCGTGTACCACGCCCGGCCCTTGCCTAGGTCACGGCACCACGCGATCGGGTGGTCGCCCTCCATGCGTGGACCGGTGATGGTCGAACCATCCATCGACGCAAGTACGCGCACCCCGTCCACTGTTCGGGGCGAGCGGTCGTAGACGTACCACTCGTCGGTGCGTTCCCAGCGCTCGGGCAGCATCGCCGTGGACAGATGCGTGCGGTCCTCGACAATCACCGTCGATCTCTGCACCGCAGGATGCGCGACGAACCGAGCGCAGCAGAGCTGCTCGCCGTACCACGGCCACTGGTGCTCGGTGTCGGCCGCTGCGTGGATGCCAAGCCAGCCGCCGCCTGCAAGCACCCACTCCGTGAGCGCGTGCTGCTGCGCATCATCGAGCACATCGCCTGTGGTCGAGAGGAACACGATCGCGCGGTAGCGCGCGAGCCCCTCGCTCGTGAATGTGCCGGAGTCCTCGCTGTGGTCGACGGTCCACGCAGTCCCGAGCCGCTCGCGCAGCGCCTTGACTCCGTCCGGAATGGACGCATGGCGGAATCCGGCAGTGCGGGTAAAGATCAGGACGCGCGGGCGATCGGGAGCAGGCGAAGCTGGTGCGTCGGCGGCAACGTCCGACTTCGGTCGCGAATCCTGCACGCGGTCGGCGGATGCCGCATAGAGCCTCACGCCAGCGAGCATCAGCACTGCCGCCACAAGCAGCCGCGTCGACATGCGGCGCAGGCTATCCGCGAGCCATGTCGGGCCCATCAGGATGCGTGACAGGGTCGGCGCAGCCGGATGGCGCGCGGACGGCCGCGCCCGTGGTTCAGTCGCCGACAGTGTGCCACACCGTCTTGATCTCGGTCACGCCCTCGAAGGCGCGCGAGCTGGTCCAGTGATGGTCGTCCCAGCGCGTTCTAGGGTCAACGATGTGCACACGCTTCATGTTCTCGGCGGTGCCGGACTGGAGGATCGCCGCCACGGATGGCGCATCTGCCTCACCCACCGCCTTGCGCGTGCGCGACTTCGCCGGCGCTGCAGCGGCATCCATGCACGCCACCACCGCGTCGATGTCGCGGTGCGCGGCGATCGCAGGCGCCAGCTCTCGCGCCGACCCCGTGAGGATGTTGAGCACACCTGCGGGAATGTCTGACCCCGGTGCAGCTTCCGCAAGAACGAGTGCAGGCACCGGATTCCGCTCAGAGGCAATCGCGATCACCGCGTTGCCGCTCGCGAGAGCGGGCATGATCATCGACACGAATCCCAGCAGTGCGGGCTCTGGCGGCGCGATGGCAACCACAACACCCGTCGGCTCAACGCGCGAGACGACCTCGAATGGACCCGCCACCGGATTGCGCCCGCCGACGACGCACTCGAGCTTGTCCGACCACCCTGCGACGCTGACCACGCGGTCGATCGACTCGTCGACCTCGCGTGCAGCCGCACGCGCGCTCGGTGCGCCTGCGCCATGCCGTAGCGCATCGACGAGCTCGCCCCTGCGACCCTCCATCATCTCGGCCAGCCGGTACAGGATCTGTCCGCGCAGGTATCCGGTCGATGACGACCACTTCACCTGCGCGCCGCGCGCCGCCTCAACCGCATCACGAAGGTCCTTGCGTGTCGCTGCGGCTACGTACGCGACCGCATCGCCGCTGTCGCCGGCGAGCGGCACCACGCGCCCCGACTCCGAGCGCGGATACGCGCCGCCAACGAAGAGCTTCCAGGTCTTGGTGATGGGCGCCCGATCGGTGTGTGCTGCCATGGGTGGTTCCTCGTGCGCGCCGCCTAGCGCAGGTACTCCGCAAGTCCCGCGCGACCGCCCTCGCGGCCGAATCCCGACTCGCGGTAGCCGCCGAAAGGTGCGCTCGGGTCGAACCGGTTGAAGGTGTTGCACCAGATGACGCCAGCATTGAGCTGGCGCGCCACCTCATAGGCGCGCGATCCTCGGCTCGTCCATACGCCTGCGCTGAGCCCGTACGCCGTGTTGTTTGCGCGTGCCACCGCCTCATCGAGCGTGCGGAAGGTCATCACCGCAAGCACAGGCCCGAAGACCTCCTCGCGCGCAATGGTGTGTGCAGGCTCGACCCCGGTGAAGAAGCAGGGCCTGCACCAGAATCCGCGCGCAGGTAGGGGGTCCGCATGGCAGTCGTGCCGCACCGCGCCCTCGTCCACCGCACGAGTCAGGTACCCGCCGATCCGCTCGAGCTGCGCGGCGCTGTTGATGGCGCCCACATCGGTGTTCTTGTCGAGTGGGTCGCCCACGCGAAGATGACGCATTCGCATGCGGAGCTTCGCGACCACCTCGTCCACGACGCTCTCCTCCACGAGGAGTCGGCTTCCCGCGCAGCACACCTGACCCTGGTTCGCGTAGATGCCCGCGATGATGCCCTCTATCGCCTGGTCGATTGCGGCATCGGCGAAGACGATGTTGGGGCTCTTGCCGCCGAGCTCAAGCGTGAGCCGCGTGCTGCGGCCGGCGAGCTGGCGTGCGATGCGCCGGCCAACTTCGGTGCTGCCCGTGAACGCGATCTTGTCGACACCTGTGTGCTCCACAAGCAGACGGCCGGTATCGCCCGCTCCCGTAATGACATTCACGACACCATCCGGAAGCTCCACCTCCTGCATGATCTCAGCGAGCCGAAGCGCCGTGAGCGGCGTCGTCTCCGCTGGCTTGAGCACGCAGGTGTTGCCGCAGGCGAGCGCAGGCGCCAGCTTCCATGCCGCCATCAGCAACGGGAAGTTCCAGGGAATCACCTGACCGCACACTCCGACCGGCTGCGGTCCGTCCGCTCCGCATCCCGGCACCGCCTCGTGCAGCTTGTCTGCCCATCCCGCATGGTGGAAGAAGTGCTGCGCGGCGAGCGGCACGTCCTCGTCGCGCGTCTCGCGGATCGGCTTGCCGTTGTCCATCGTCTCGAGCACGGCGAGCTCGCGTGCGCGCTCCTGGATGCGCCGTGCGATCCGGTACAGGTACTTGGCGCGCTCGATCGGGCGCACACGTCGCCACTTCCTCGCGGCACTCGTGGCCGCATCGACTGCGCGCGCCACGTCATCCTCGCCGGCCTCGGCCACCCGCCCGAGCACCGCTTCTGTCGCCGGGTTCGTCGTGTCGAAAAAGCGCCCGGAGCGCGGCGACCGGAACCGACCTCCAATGAAGAGCCCATGCTCTGCCCGGATCTGCACTGGGGTGGTTTCGGGGGCCGGCGAGTACTCCCAGGTGGGTGCCGCAGATGCCGTCGTGGACATGGGGGCCGATTATCGCCTGCCGAAGTGCCCTCCGGACGCCCGGAACACCGAATCCCGCCCGGATTCCCCGGCGAACCCCATGCATGCCCACTTACGCGATCCTGGCCGCAGTACTGCTCGCTCATTCCACCGACGGCACGCCTGCGTCCAAGCCTGACGCGGGATCCGCAGCCGCCTCGACCCCGGCAGTTCCGGCCGACACTGCGAAGCCCGCCACCGGGAATCCGAAGGCTGCAGCCGCCGCACCTGCGCCAGCCATTCCGACCGAACCACCCGCCGCAGGCACTGGCGTTCGAGTTGCCGGCGAAATCCCCGACAACGTCGAGCTCGTGCTCGAAGGCGAGGAGTGGCGCTTCGGCCGCATGCGCATCGAGGCTCCGTTGCCGCAGGGCTACCCGCCGCCGACGCCTGCCGACACAATGGAGATCAAGACGTACCCCTCCGTGCGCCGTGCGGAAGTGACGGCATCAGGCAACAGCAACCTCGGATCGAACCTTGCCTTCTGGCCGCTCTTCAACCACATCAAGGAGCGCGACATCGCGATGACGAGTCCAGTGGAGATGGACTACCGCGGCATGGCGTCCGAGGACGGCACCACGCTTGACGAGTCCAAGGGCACATGGACGATGTCGTTCCTCTACCGCACCGCGGACCTCGGACCGACCGGCGAGGATGGACGCGTGAAGATCGTCGACGCACCGCCAGTCACCGTGCTCTCGATCGGCATGCGCGGCGGGTACGGGATGTCGAAGGTGAACGAGGGTCTCGAGAGGATCCATGAGTGGCTGGCGGCCAACCCGCAGTGGAAGGCGTGCGGCGAGCCGCGCGCACTCAACTACAACGGGCCTGCTGTGCGCATGAAGGACAAGTGGAGTGAGGTGCAGGTTCCGGTGACGCTCGCGTCGAGCACCGCTCCGAGCGCCAACTGAGCTGCGCATCGGTATTGCGAGGCGCCCGCTACCCTTGCCGGGATGCCTTCCGTACTGGCGATAGACATTGGCGGCACGCACGTAAAGGTCCGCGTCCCAAGCGATCCGGACAAGCGCGAGTTCGAGTCCGGCCCGACGCTGACGCCCCAGCAGATGGTGGATGGCGTGAAGGCCGCCGCCAAGGGCTGGTCCTACGACTGCGTGTCGATCGGCATACCGGCACCGCTCGTGAAGGGCGCGCCCGTGAAGGAGCCGAGCAACCTCGGCCCGGGCTGGACCGCCTTCGACTATGGCTCAGCCTTCGGCAAGCCCACAAAGATCATCAACGACGCCGCGATGCAGGCAGTGGGCAGCCACAATGCAGGCCGCATGCTGTTCCTTGGGCTCGGCACCGGGCTCGGCAGCTGCATGATCGCTGACCGGGTGATCCTTCCGCTCGAGCTCGCGCACATGCCATACCGCAAGGACCGCACCTTCGAGGACTACGTGGGTCTCAGAGGGCTCAAGCGCCTGGGCAAGCGGCGCTGGCGCAAGCACGTCGACACGGTGGTGGGGATCCTCCGCGCCGCGCTGCTGCCGGACGATGTGGTGATCGGAGGCGGCAACGTGAAGAGCCTCAAGGACCTGCCCGAGGGTTGCCGCGCTGGTGACAACGCCAACGCCTTCATCGGCGGCTTCAGGCTGTGGGAGCCCGAGTGGTCGAACTCCGTCGAGCTGTACCACTCGCGCTAGCGGTCTGTGTGCCGGCGCTGTGCGCAGGGCACCGTGCGTTCGCGCAGTCGCCTGACAGCCCGACCTTCTACGACGACGCGCCCTCGTTCCTCCACAGCAGCATGGCCATCACGCGCGCACGCGCGGGCATCGATGTGATGCCGGGCATTTCGCCGCTCTTCGATGGCGTGCGCGCACCCCACGACTTCGACCTCTGGGCACCGCAGCCATACCCGGTCGCGGGAGGCGAACCGATGTCACTCATCGGGTTCGATCCCTTCCAGGTGCCGCTCACGCCTGGCCGCAACATCGAGAAGTGGGCGCGGTCGCAGATGGCGCTCCGCATGGACCTCTATGACATGGTGGTCTACCAGGCATCGACCTACGCACAGCCTGGCTACGGCAACACGAGCGGCATCAACCGTCTCAATGTGCGTGGTGACCTCAAGCTGTGGGACTTCGGCGGCGGCGCCGTCGGCCGCTTCACGGCGCAGTACCGCTACAACACGCAGTTCCCGAACGACATATCGGAGGGCACGAAGGTCGGCACCGACGTGTCGATCAACAGCGAATGGACGGGATTCGAGAACCGCATCGTGCGCTTCAAGTACGAGCAGGGTCTCTTCGACAACAACCTCACCTTCGTGGTCGGCAAGATCAACCCAAACGACTACCTCCTGAACATCGAGTTCGCCAGCGACGAGACTTCGCAGTTCCTTGCGTCGATCTTCGACGGCACCGACGTGCCCGCCTCCGGATTCGAGGGATACATGCTTGGCACCGGGCTGCTGTTCACGCCGATGCCTGGGATGTACCTGAACGCGATCGCCACGAATCCCACCACAAACCAGGCCGCAGACCTTGGGCTCAACTACCTCGACAGCGGCCTGTGGTGGTTCGGTGCCGAGTTCGGCCTCATCACCGCATTCGCGGACGAGTCGCTGCCCGGCAACATCGCCGTTGGATTCAACACCACCAATGCGAGCTACACGTCGACGTCATCCGCCGATGCGGTGGACGGCTCAGGCTTCTGGCTCTACGGCTCGCAGTACCTGACCACCGACCTCGGCGTCTTCGCGCAGATCGGCTACACGGACCCCTCTGTCGCGCTGTACAGCCAGGAGGCCACGGCGGGCATCTCGCTCAACAACTGCTTTGGCCGCAGGAACGACGGGTTCGGCGCTGCGATCGGGTTCTCCGTCGCGCCGCAGGCGGACCTCGGCACGCAGATGACCTTCGAGACCTACTACCGGCTGCAGGTGACGTCTTCGCTGCAGATCACCGCAGATATCCAAGTGATCGACCATCC
>CAZKTN010000026.1:0-34362 GCA_964555705.1 uncultured Isosphaeraceae bacterium
GTGCCCGCCGTCGCGCACAGCTCCGCAGCGCCGGGGTACGAAGCGGATGACACGTCGTCGCAATCCCCCGTGCGACCGACATGCTCACCGGTCGGTGGATCGCATGCCGCATCCGCTTCACCTGCCCCATATCCGTCTCCATCAGCGTCGACAAACCACAGCGATTGCCCGATTGAAGACGGGTCGGCATCATCCGCAAGACCGTCGCAGTCCTCGTCAATGTTCAGCGGATCGCACCGCTCCTGCGCCTGCGGGTTCACCCACGCGCGGGTGTCATCGCAGTCGGTGTCCTCCGGGATGTAGCCCGCTGGCTGTATGCAGCTGACAATGAAGACCGCAGCGTTCCCGAAGTTGTCGTTGTCCTGGTCTCGGTACCACGGGATCGGAGCCTGCGCGAAGGGATTGAGCGGGCACCCGTCACCGCCGGCCGGCACATAGCCCGGAGGTGCCACGCATGACTGGATCGTGATCGCGCTATCGCCGAGACCATCGCCATCCGCATCGAGGTAGAACGTGAGCGGATCGTCGGCGTCGTACGCGTCACCGTCGCAGTCGTTGTCGCCGGGCCAGTTGGCGCACAGTTCTGCGGCACCCGGATACGCATCGGCACGCGAGTCGTTGCAGTCTGACGAGTCCGCAAGGAATCCGGGCGGAGGATCGACGGAGCAGAGCGCAATGCCGACCACCGACCCGTAGCCATCTCCGTCGGCATCAGGGAAGTGAACTACAGCCCCGACCAGTGCGGGATCCGCCGGACACTCGTCGTCGGCATTCGCCACGTACCCATCTGGCACGGTGCAGCCAAGCACAAAGACAGCAGGATCGCCCGCGCCGTCGCCGTCCGCATCCGCGAAGTAGGTACGCGGGTCGGTGAGCTCCTCGGCGTTGCCGTCGCAGTCGTTGTCCGTGCCGAGGTCGTCGCAGGACTCGGGTGCGCCCGGCCAGATGCTCACGTCGCTGTCGTCGCAGTCGCCATCCAGGCGCGAGTACCCATCCGGCATCGGGCAGCCCTGCACCGGATCGCCAGCCCCGTAGCCGTCGCCGTCGGCATCCGCGTAGAAGGTGTCAGGAACGGACACGTCGTACGCGTCGCCATCGCAGTCGTTGTCGGTGCCGACGGTGGCACACATCTCGTCGCGGCCCGGATGGACATCAGCCGATGCGTCGTCGCAGTCCCCGCCCTTGAGCGAGTGCCCAGCCGGAACGGATGTGGCGCAGAGCAGCACTCGCGCAGCGCCGAAGCCGTCACCGTCCGCATCGACAAAGAACCCAACCGGCTCGGTGAGCGCAGGCTCGAATGGGCACGCGTCATCGGAGTTCGTAACGAACCCCTCCGGCGGCTCGCATGCCAAGATGCTCGTCGCGGGGTCCCCGGCGCCGTCGCCATCCTGGTCGGCGTACACGGGTACCTGAACGTCCTCGTCGACATCTCCATCGCAGTCATTGTCAGCGCCGTCGCACACCTCAGTGGCGCCCGGGTACGACGCCGAATCGCCGTCATCGCAGTCGAGCGCGTTGTCGGAGTAGCCCGCCGGTGGTGCGAGCGCGCACACGAGGCCGACCGCATCGCTCCCGTATCCGTCACCGTCGGCGTCAATCGGGAACTCGACCGGCTCGGTGAGCTGCGGCTCGAGGGGACAGCCGTCGGCGTCATCGAGCGTGCCGTCCGAGTCGCTGTCGCGCCTGACCCTGAGGGTCATCGCGCCAGTCTCGAGGGGGAACGGATCGTTCGCGTACAGGTAGCTGCCGAGCGCAAGCTCCACCACCTGCCCTGCCTCGAGCTCAAGATCGATTGACGACCGGTTCGAGCCTGCCCCGCACACCTGCTGCGCGTCATCGTTGAGCGCGAAGGCCGTGATTGGGTCGCCGCACGCTGACAGCGCCACCATCACCGTGTCGGTGATCTCGCTTTGGCAGAGGTCGAACCGGTAGCGGCACGTGATCGGCGCAGTGAACGACGCACGCACTGCCGCACCGACCGCCTGCCGCACAGAGCTGCCAGGCGGCGCCTCGAACTGCACCGGGCTGCCCGTGAGGTCAAAGTCGGGGTATCCCCAATTGCTCCAGAGGGCGTTGCTGCCCTCAGTGGCAACCACACGCAGCGAGCCGCACGGCGAGTCGCCATTTGGTATGGGCCCGTTCGGCTGGCCTGGAGTCATCAGGTACTGGACGCCGTCGACCTCAGGGAACTCCCTGCCGGGCAGCCAGTAGTAGGGACCCGAGTCCTGCGTTGTGGGCGGACCAGCCGTTGGGTTCACGCCGATCAGCGGCGCAGTGATCCATGTCCCGTCATCGCGCCGCACGAGCATCGGTATGTCGAAACCGGTCGCGAGCGCGGACAGGGTGGCGCCACCGAACTGGGGCGCATAGGCGACAGCGAGCGCGATCGGGCCGGTGCTGCTGTTGATCACGCTGACCGCATCGAGGACCGATGTCCACGGCTGCACGTCAAGCACGCCGTCGTTGTCGGTGTCGAGATCCTGTCCCGCCGCGCCAGTGAACCCATCCACAAGCAGGAACGTCGACGAGCTGTTCTCGAGACCCACCGATCCGTTGCCGAACCCGGATTGCGTCGCTGACGATCCGAACACCACAGTGCTGGTGTTGAACAGCGGTCCGGCCACATCAGGTCCGGGATCGCAGTCGATGATGCCAATCCCGTCCCGCAACAGCAGCAGCCCGCTCTCGCCGATCGAGTACGCGCCCAAGTTCAGCGCGTTGTCGATCCTCCCCTTCTGGATGGACGAGGACGCGGTCGCATCGCCCTCGATGACGATGAGCCAGATGCCTGACATCGGTGCGCCAGGCGGTCCGCTGATCTCGACAAACTCCTGCCCACGGTCGGCCCCGAGCGGGTTGGCAAGCACCTCGCTGATCCGCAGGCTGGCGTCCGCTGCGGCAGGGCACGCCACCACCCAATGCGCTCCAGCCAGCAGCGCTCCGCCGATAAGGCGCAACAAACCCGACTGTTCCAAGCGGGTGGGCGCGAACATCTCGTCTCTGGAGGGGATCTTCCCTCTGGGGCAGGGCCCGTTTCAGGGTAGCCCCGTCCCAGTCGTGGGCGAGCGGCTGACCAACATATTGGCGCCGAAGTGCCCGACTCAAGGCCCTAGGCGAGCCATGAGTCCTTCCAGAGCATGCCCTCAGGCACTGCCGCCGCCGTCCCCCGCTCCTCCATGTGCGCCACCGGATAGGCGCAGTAGTCGACGCTGAAGGCTGCCGCGGGCCGATGGTTGCCGCTGAGCCCAAGCCCACCAAACGGGAGCTTGGAGCTGGCGCCTGCGGTGCCCATGTTCCAGTTGATGCAGCCCGCGCGGAGGTCGCGCGAGATGCGCTCCCATCTCGCGCGGTCCTGGGTGAACACGCTCGCGGCGAGGCCGAAGTCGGTTGCGTTCGCCTGAGCGACAAGGTCGTCGTCGCTGTCCGCCACCGCAACCTGCACGATGGGCGCGAACACCTCATGATCCGTCTCGCGCGTGAACCGGTCGACCTCGATGATGCCCGGAGTGACGAACCACCCCTCGCGGTCGAGGCGCGCCGACCGCAGCACGACCCGGCCGCCAGCGCGAGCCCGGTCACGCTGGAACTGGAGCGCCGCCTCCATTGCCGACTCGCTCACGAGCGGTCCCATGAACACGGGCTCCGCCGCGTCGCCAGATCCCACAACCAGCGTGCTCGCGGCGCGGCCGAGGGCCGCCACGAAACGGTCCGCGACCGATGCATGCACCACAATCCTGCGTGTGCACGTGCACCGCTGCCCTGTGGTGGCGAAGCTCGCGCGCGCGCACTCGATCACGGCCTGCCGCATGTCGCAGTCGCTGCACACGACCGTCGCATTGCTGCCTCCCATCTCGAGGGCCACGATCCGTCCCGGCCGGTCGATGTTCGCCTGCAGGATCCGCCGCCCCACGGGCCAGGATCCCGTGAACAGGATGCCGTCGACATCGGCGTGCGCGACCAGGCGCGCCGCAGTGGCCGCACCACCCTGCACGACGTTGAACACTCCGGCGGGGAACCCGGCCTCAGCCGAGAGCTCCGCAAGAAGCTGGCCGACAGCTGGCGTGCGCTCGCTCGGCTTCAGCACCACTGTGTTGCCGGCAAGCAGCGCAGGCACGAAGTGACCGTTGGCCAGATGCGCAGGGAAGTTGAATGGCGCGATCACCGCCATGACTCCGTGCGGGCGGAATGCGCACACTCCCCGCCGCGAATCTGAGATCGGGACCTCATAGCCGCTCACCCGGCCCTGCGAGATCGGATCGAGCGTGACGGCCACCTTCTCGCCGAGGGCCTTCGCCTCGAGGCGGCTCTCGGCGAGCGTCTTGCCCATTTCCCGCGTGATGCATCGCGCGATTCGCTCGAGGTTCCGCTGCGTCACGGACTGCCACGCGAGCAGCGCCGCCTTGCGCGCCTCGAACCCGGCATCGCGCCATCCGCGCCAAGCGCCTCGCGCAGCTTCGACAGCGCGATCCGCCGCCTCCGGATCGCACTGGCCGATCCACACCGTCTCCGAGGGATGAGCAGGATTCGCGCTGCGCACCACATGGCCAGGATCGGAGAGCTGCACGCGGGCCTCGCCCGCGGGCTCCCATGCGCCACCAATCCAGTGCGCCGGAGCAGCCGAGGGCCCCAACGAAGGGTCGTGGCCCGCCGCGCTCATCGGCGGCGGCCCACGCGTCGCTCGCGAGTTGCGCTCATCGGCGTCGCAGAGCCACGTGCGGCCCGGGGCCGCGCGACAGCGCCACGCTTGGACTTCTTCGCCGCGACACCGGCGCCCGGCGCATCGACGGCGTTGCCGTGGGAGTCGATGAGCGTCACGCCCATGCGGTCGCCTGCCTTCGCGGAGAGCGCCGCCGCAACATCGCCTGGAACCCACACGCCATCGCCCGAAAGCATGATTCGGCTGCGCGTGGACTTGAAGCCATGGGTCCCGTGCGCGCTCACGATCGCCTGGAGGCTGCGGCCCTTGGGCCTCGCCGCCAGCAGCTTCCGGGCGAAGGTGCTTCGCACCACCGGGATCTCGTCGCGCTGCGCCTCGAGGTAGGGACCGCCATCAAAGGGATCCACGTGGTCGCGGTTCACGAATCCGTTGCGCTCGAGCATCCGTAGCGCCGGCTGCGTCTCGTCGCCCACCGTGCCCACGAGCCTGCGCGCCTCAGGCGGCAGCAGCGAGAGGTAGATCTCCGTACGCGGGAAGAGGCTCGTGATGAACTCCTTCGAGCGCTGGTTGAAGGTGTCCGCCTCCGTGTAGCTGAGGTTGATGAACCGGCGGCCGAGGTAGTCCCACAGGCTCGAGCGGCTGTCCGGAGTGAGCGCACCCATCATCTCCGCGAGGATGCGCTGCTTGAAGTCGCGCCGGTGGAGGCCCATGAAGTGGAAGCGCACCATCGACAGCATCCAACCGAGACGCTCGGGGTGCCGCCTGTACCCCGGCGCAAGGATGAGGCCACCCACCTCGCTGGGCCCGGACTCGTCGGTGTCGAGCTGGATTGTCACGTGCACCTGGCCGGTGCCGAGGTCATCCGAGTAGTGCTCGCGCTTGCGGACGCGGAAGAAGAGGTGCGGATGGCCCGGCCACGAGATGCACGAGTACACGCTGCTCGTGCCGATGACGGTGCGCGACTCGGTGTCCTCGAGCACGAACACGAACTCGCGCTCCCGCTCGCTCGCGGCCTGCCCCGAGAAGGACCTCCTGCTGCGGGCGATCTTCGCCGCCAACGCGTCCTTGTCCTGCGGCAGGTTGAAGGAGTGCACGAGGCGCGAGAGCTTCAGCAGCTCGCCCATGTCGTCGATCGTGGCCTGTCGGATGATGAACATCAGGCGACCTTCCGGAGCGCGCTTGCGATGATCGCAAACACAGGTTCCATGTGCTGCGGCTCCATCACGCCCACGGGCGCGAGGAACCGGATGTGGTACGGGCCGTGCCCGCAGTAGAAGGCGATCACGCCCTCGGCGTACATCGCGTGGAGCAGCTTGGTGATGCGGTCCTTGTCGCCGCCGAAGGGCGTCAGCCGCATCATGCCGCCTGTGCCTCCGTAGAGCGATGGCTGCGTCCGGCCGTGTGAGTCCACGGCCGGCGGGAAGCACTCGGGATGCGCCTTCACGAGCCGCTCCGCATGCTCGCGGAAGGCCGCGTGCAGCGTCGCGTTGCGGCCAGAGGGGCCGTAGTAGCCGCCATCGCGCATGATCTCGAGCGCACGGAGGC
The DNA here is from genome assembly GCA_964555705.1 of uncultured Isosphaeraceae bacterium. Classification (GTDB taxonomy): domain Bacteria; phylum Planctomycetota; class Phycisphaerae; order Phycisphaerales; family SM1A02; genus ZLKRG44. The sequence goes on from CAZKTN010000026.1 coordinate 6,203, forward strand.
CGACGTGATACGCGCTGGCGCTCGAGCTGAACGTGCCCGACAGCAGCCCAGGCTTGGGGTTCATCTCGGGCGTCATCAGGCACGCGCACACCTGGCTCATCTTGCCGATGGTCACGACATCAACGAGATCCCCGACTCCGAGCGCCTCGAAGTGGAACATCCTCTCCGTGCGGCCGAAGCTCTGCACCTCGTCGGCCCACACCGGGATTCCGGCATCGCGGCAGATGCCCATGAGGGTGCGGAAGAACTCCGGAGGCGCGGTGTTGAAGCCGCCCTCTCCCTGCACCGGCTCCATCACGAAGCACGAGTGCTGCCTCGGGTAGCGGGCGATCATCTGCTTGAGGTGCCATGCCGCCATGTCGATCGAGCGCTGTCCGAGCGCAGGGTCGTAGAAGGGCATGTAGTCCACGAGCACGTTCAGCGCGACCCCCTGCCGGTACGCGGGCCCGTCGCCGATCTGGCTCATCGTGGTCGAGCGGCCCATGAAGCAGTCGGCGAATGCGATGATGCGGGGAGCGCCGCCGGTCTTCTGCTGGCACACCTTGAGCGCGCTCTCGTTGGCCATGCAGCCCGAGTTGGTGATGAAGCAGTGACGGATGCCGCTTGTGCGCGATGCCTCGGCGACGAGCAGCTCCGCGATGGCCAGCACATCCGAGTTGAACTGGAGGTTGCCCTCCTGGCACAGGTCCGACAGCCCAGCCTCGAGCGCCGCCCGCACCATTCGCGGGTCGCAGTGCCCGAACATGTGCACGCCGATGCCGTTGATCATGTCCCACTTCACGCTGCCGTCGGCCAGCTGCACGAGGGGCCCCTTCCCGAACCCGTCGCCCACATATGGGTAGAAGGTCCCATTGCCCCGGATGGCGCGGTTGCGCTCGATCCATTCCGCCATCTCGGATGCGCGTGCAGGATCAGCGGGTCTCGCGCCGGTGATGCCGGACTGCGCCCGCTCGAGCTCGGCGATGATCGAGTCGATCGCAGCCTTCACGGCAGGATTGCGGGCCATCACGGGCAGGCCCCGCTGCCCTTCGGTTCGAGGTGCCTCGCGCGTCTGGGCGGTCATGGACGGGATGGTACGGAGGCTGAGCGCGCGAGTCGGACCAGCAGGAGCGCGAGAAGCGACGCTCGCTCCGCGAGGCTCTCGGTGACGATGTACTCGTCGCCACGGTGCATGTTGCCGCCACGCACGCCGAGCCCGTCAAGGCACGGCAGCCCGGCATCCTGCAGGACATTCGCATCTGACACCCCACCCGTGCTCCCGGTGCCCGCGCCTACGGCAATGCTCAGATCGCAGGCGCAGCCGATGGCCATGTCGGCCAGGGCCAGGACCTCTGGCGTCGCGTCCTTGGGCGGGCGGTTGTGCAGGATCCTCACACAGATGCGGGGCACATCGCCCTCGGCACCGTGCGCGATCGCCATCAGCGCACGGTCCATCTGCTCGCCATCGGCGCGCGAGCGGTACCTCATCGCACCCCATGCCGATGCACTGTCGGGCACGATGTTGGTCGCCTCTCCGCCCTCGAGCGGACCGATGTTGACCGTTCGTCCGGCGGCCACATCGGAGATGCCGAGCGCGCGCGTGATGGCACCCGCGAGCATCCCCACCGCCGAAATGCCGGCGGCGAAGTCGCGACCTGCGTGCGCAGCCCGGCCGAATGCGTCGATGCGGAACTGAGCCGCGCCCGGTCGCGACACCACGAACGCGCCATCGGCCATCGGTGGCTCCGTGACGAGCCCGACATCATGCTCGGACGCGAGCGCGCGAAGCGCATCCATGCTCGCAAAGCTCCCGACCTCCTCGTCCGCGTTGAGCGCCAGCGTCCACGTCAGCGGGATGCCGAGCGAGCGCACCGCCTCGAGCGCAGCGAACGCCGCAACCACGCCGCCCTTCATGTCGACGGCGCCGGGCCCGCAGCGCTGGCCATCCCGGTCGGGACCAAGCTCGCGGAATGCGCCGCGGGGATCGTGCACCGTATCGATGTGGCATGCGATGAGCACCCGCAGGCCCTGTTGAGCACCGCCCCGAAGCACGATCACATCGCCGCTGTCGCGCGACGCGCCAGGGCTCTGGCCCTCGCGCAGCCACTCCGGCCGAGGTGCACCCGGGATCCGCGTGACGCTCGCGTCCAGCGCCTCTGCGCGCGCGGTGCACCAGGCCCTCGCGCGCTCAAGTCCATCGGCATCGCCCCACCCGGTCGGGATCTCCACGAGCTCCTCGAGCTCTTGGATCCAACGCCGCTCGCGGGCGCGCACCCACGCAGACACGTCACCTGCGTCAACCTCGGTCACGGTGCAGTCTCCAGCGCCAGCACCGCACCATCGGGCACGCCGACCGCATCAAGGTCAACGGTCCCCTCGAAGGTGGTCACCGCAGGACCTGTCATCATCACGGGGCTTCCAATGCCAGGCCACTCGATCGTGAGGCGCCCGCCCGGAAGGTGCACATCCACCTGGGAGCCGAGCCGCCCCTCGAGCTGACCCGCCACGCACACAGCGCATGCACCGGTGCCGCATGCCTGCGTGATGCCGGACCCGCGCTCCCAGGTGCGCATGCGCACCTCGCCGAAGCTGGCAACCTCCGCCGCATGCAGATTGATTCGCTCCGGGAACATCGGCATCCGCTCGATCACGGGACCGATGCGATCGAGCGGCACTGCGTCGACGTTCGCGCACCATGCCACCATGTGCGGGTTGCCCATGGATACGAGCGACACCGAATCGCCGGTGCCGGACTCCGAGATCCACGCGGTTGCGTGTGCCGCATCCATGCCTGCGGCCGCAGATGCATCCCTCCAGCGCCCTGCACCCCACGGCCACGCGATCGCGCGGTCGCACGGGGCGCCCACTGGGACAAGGTGCGGCTCGAGGATCGGCTGGCCCATGTCCACGGTTGCCCCACTCACGGCACCCGATGCGTCCGTGTGCCAGCGCACCGCGAGCACCCCGCGGCGCGTCTGCACTCGCAGCGGATTGGCGCGCGCGATGCCACGGTCGACCGCAAACTTCGCGACGCAACGGATGCCGTTGCCGCACATCATGCCCTCGCTGCCGTCTGCGTTGAACATCCGCATGCGCACGTCCGCATCGGCACCCTCGGGGGGAGCCACCACGATGAGCCCGTCGCTCCCGATGCCCCGATGGCGGTCGCTCACGAGACGCGCCAGCGCAGGCGCATCGCGGACCTCGTGCGCAAACCCGTCCACGTACACGTAGTCGTTGCCGATCCCGTGCATCTTGACAAAGGGAAGCATGCGCATGGGCCGCTCACCCCTCGGGGCGCTCGATGATGCCGAGGTCAACGACGACTCGCCCGCGCCGGTAGTAGTCCGCGTTCATCCGGTCGCGGCTCACGAACGTCATCACGAGGCCGTTCACGCCAGTCGCGTCGGCGTAGGTGAAGTCCCCAAGGTGCGGGCCGCAGTAGCGGTGGTTCTCGTAGGCCTGCGCGTGGTAGTGGAAGTGCGTGAGCGCCACATAGCCCGCGTCGAACATCTCCTGCGATGCCTCGAAGCGTACGTCGCTTCCGCGCACACGCGGCGGGTACTCGACCACCTCGAACCGACCCTGGTCATCGAGCCTGATGATGCCGCCGTACTCGGTGGTTCGGTCGGCGAGGTCGCGGTCGGCGAAGTCGAAGAGGTGCTTGCGCACCTGAGGCACCTGAAGACCCTGCCGCAGAAGGGAGATCACCGCGAGGTCGCCCCACGTAAGCGAGTCTGCGTGCGCGGCGATCGTCTCTGCGGCCCTGGTGCCGTAGCCCTCGAAGTTGGCGGTATACCGCTTGGTATCCGGCCCCGAGAGGATCGCGGAAAGCTCGCGCAGAAGGTCCTCGCGCGAGGTCGTCAGGAGATTGGGCTGATGGCGCGCCGCCGCGACGACCACCGGCACGTCCTTTGGCGCAAGCGTCGCGCGCGTCGACTCGGGCATCTTCGCGACGGCGGCCGCAGCCTCGTTCCAGAACGCGCGGCGCTGCGGGGTCCTCAGCGACCTGATCCACAGGATCTCCTCGCGGTTGGATGGCATGATGCCAAGGTCGCGCGCAGACGCGCGCAGGTCGATCACGAGCGTGTCGCTGGTCGCCTTCGAGTCGTCTGCGAGCAGCTGCACCAGCCGATCGCGCTGGCCCGTGAGGATCAGCAGCTCCCAGCAGCGCGCGCGCAGGTTCGACTCCTTGATCGGGTCTGCGCCGAGGAACAGGTCGTACAGCACGTCGCTGACGCGGTCGCCGTGCAGCTTCATGATTGCGATGTACTCGGGCCGCTCCTCGAGCTTGGGGATCCACAGCGGCAGCGGCACCGCAAGCGCGCGCACGAGCGTTGTCGTCATGTCACCCCAGCCCGCGGCGGCGATCCTCTCGCACACCTCGCGTCGCCACTCGAACGCCTCCATCTTGGGGAGCGAGAGCGACAGGGCCTCCTTGAGCCCCGCGGGGTCGCTTGTCGCAAGCCGGTCCCACGCCTCGCGCCGCAGGCCCACCGACCATCCGGGCTGGATCACGATCCGGCGCAGCGCACGCCGGTACTCGTCGTTGGCGGGATCCGCGTCGAGCACCTCCATTGCGGCAATCTGCACCGCCGGGATCTGGTCGGGCTTCGCCAGCGACTTGAGCGGGTCCTTCGGCGCATTCACCGTGCACGCGGATGCGAGCGCGAGTGCCGCGCATGCCCCGATCCTCGCGGCACACCACACGAGCCGCACTGGGCGCGCAAGGCGAGGTGTCGCAACCTGTCGATCAGCTCCGTGGCGGGGCATCCATGCGGACCGCATGCGCCAAGTGTAAGTCCGCACCTCGACCGCTGCCCTAGTGCACCTGGGGACACCACCCGGCCTGGCGTCGCGCAGCAGGGTGCGCCACGCCTGTAGGCGGGACCGTCTGCGGTAGCCTCATTTCGCAGGTCTTCACATACTCATGAGCGCGAAACCAATTGCTCTCCTACTCCCTGCCCGTAACAGGCAGGTGAAGCTTGAGCGTGCGCTCCAGTCGCTCCTTCCCGAGGCTGACCTCCTGAAGGTCGTGGTGATTGACGATGGCAGCGAGCCTCCACTGCGGATCCCGGACGGGCTTGCAATAGATTCGATCCTCATTCGGCTTCCCTCTCACCAGGGCATCTCCAGGGCGCTGAATGCCGGTCTGGAATGCGCCTTCGACTTGGGTACGCCCTTCGTCGCTCGGCTCGATTCCGACGACACCGCGATCGCAGGGCGATTTGGAAAGCAGCTCGCGTACATGGAGCGGCACCCGGAAGTGGGCATCTGCGGGACCGGCTACGAGGAGTGCGACCCCGACGGCCACACCCTTGGCACGGTCATCCTCCCGAACGACGATGCGGGCATCCGGCGCATCATGCACCTTCGAACTGCGCTGTGGCACCCAACCGTCATGCTGCGCGCGTCGGTGGCACGGGCTGTCGGTCCCTTCGATTCCTCGCTCCTATGCGAGGACCTTGATTACTTCACGCGTGTGCTTGAGCGAACAAGGGGCGCCAACCTGCCGGAGGCCCTGGTCCGCTACGAGGTTGGCGCCGCCGACGCGCTGACTGGCACGGCATCACGCCGGCGTGCACTTGCCATCTCGATCCTGAAGCTGAAGCTTCGGCGCCGCGAGCTGACGCAACCGCTCTGGTGGATTGGCATGCTCGCCACGACCTCCTACCTCATCGGCCTGAACCGCATCCTTCGGCCCCTGACGAACCCAGCCATGCGGCTGCTTGAGTGGCGAGGCGGATGAGGTGCACGAACCGCACCCGCTCGAGGCGCTCTACCTCAGGCTGGGCCATGCGGCGACCAGCCGCTGCGGCGCGCTGTGGTGCAATGCCGGTCGCTTCACGATGGTCACCTTCCCGAACAACCATCGGGTCTCCGCGTCCCGTGCCGCGATTCAGGAGATGCTCGTCGAGTGCGGCAAGCTGGTCGCGGTGTTCTGCCCGGCAGCCGGGTCGGGACCCGTGATCAACGAGTACTCGCTGGGCCTCAGGGAGTGCGGGCTTGCACGGCTGCAGCACCAGTTCCGCACCCATGTGCGCAAGCACGGCGGGCACTTTGTGGCTCGCGAACTGGGCTGGACGGAGATGGCACACCTTGCCGTGAGTGTCCACGAGGACCTCGCAAAGCGCTGGAAAGGCGTAACCGTCAATCTCACCGAACCCCACAAGTGGAAGCTCGCATGCGCCACAGCTGCATCCACACCTGGTGTGCGCGCCTTCGGGTGCCTCGTGGGCGGCGATCTCGCGGGATATGTCGTCTCGTGGCAGGATCGCGATACATGCCACGGCGTTCTCATTCACCGGAACAGCAGCTTCGATGCCCAGCGGGTGGGCAATGTTCTCTTGCACTCGTTCAGCCAGGCATGCATGGCACGGGACGACGTGGCAAGGATCAACCTCGGCCGCAGCTGGTTTCCACCCAAGCCCGGCATCGACAGCTTCAAGCGGCATGCCGGCTATGAGGAGACCCGCGCAGTGCTGGCCGTGGTCCTTCACCCGAGGCTCGAGCGGGTGCTGCGTGCGCCTCTCACGCACCGATGCCTCGGGCTCGTCGAGACATTGACAGCCGGCCGGGCCAGCCTTCGGGACGATCTCCATCTGCTGCAGGCGGCGCGGGCCACCGAGATCCCCTAGCGCAGCGCACGCACGCTCACGCCGCCAGCTGTTCCGAGATGAGGTCCGCACCCCGCTCGGCGATGATCACAGCCGTGGCCGCAGAGTGGCCTGCGGGCAGCCTTGGGATGATCGAGTTGTCGCACACCCAGAGGTTTCGCAGGCCGCGCACATCGAGCCTGGGGCTGACCACGGACAGCGCATCCATCCCCATTCGGCATGTTCCGACCGGGTGGTAGTGCGTGGTTGCGTGCCGACGAGTGTGCTCCATCAAGTCGGACGTGCCGGGCATGAACTCGCGCGTCAGGCCGAACGCGCGAAGGCTTGGCTGCGACGCGATGTCTCGAATTCGCCCAACGCCTTCCCCAAGAGCCGCCGCATCGGAGTCCACGCTGAGGAAACGCGGATCGATGACCGGCGGACCGAGCGGGCACCGCGGGTCCAGCGTCACGACACCGCGGCTCGCAGGATGCATGAGGATGGCGGACATCTCGACCGCATGCCGATGATGCCCGCTCTGGAAGTTGGCGGTGATCTCGAGCTCGGGCGACTTGCCGGCACGTCCGAGGAATGCTCCGCCCTCGCACCCGTTCGACACCATCACCCCTGTCCGTCCAAGGGCGTACTCAAGTGCAGACGGAATCCACCGTGACTTGCGACCCGGCGAACGGGAGGTGCATTCCCACACGACCGGAATACCGATATGGTCGTGAAGGTTCTCCCCAACACCTGGCAGGTCAACCCGTATCGAGATGCCCGCGGCACGAAGGCGCTCAGCCGGCCCTATGCCTGAGCGCATCAGCACGGCCGGACTCCCGAACACCCCTGCACAGAGCACAACGCCGACCCGGGCCCGTATCGCTTTACACGCGCCCACGCCACCGAACTCCACGCCCACGGCCGTGTCACCATCGAACATGATGCGCTGGACTTGCGCGCGCAACGCAACGGCCACCCCACGGCCGGTCGTCGCTCCAGCGAGGCACTCCGCTGTCGTGTACCTGCGCCCCTCCCTCTGGAACAGCATGAATCTGCCGCATGTCTCCGACCGGTCGCCGACGAGCGCGTCGACGCGAGTAAGGCCGTGCTCCTCGCACGCGCCGACCAGCGCGTCCGTGAATGGCGCCGTGTATGCAGGCCGCTCGACGGAGACTGCACAGCGGCGCCCTCCGCCAGTCGCACGCAGCCAGCATGGCATCAGCTCGGACCAGCTCCACCCGGGGCATCCTGAGGCCGCCCACTCGTCATAGTCCGATGCCGGTCCATGCGCAGCGATCATGGCATTCACCGCAGTTGATCCCCCGAGGACCTTTCCCATCGGAAAGCGAACGCGGCGACCCTCGAGCGCGAGCTGTGGCACACTGATGTGATCCCAAGACCATGGACCACGCAGCCGGTAGCTGGCCAGCGGAACGCTCAGTGCCCACCACGGATAGCGAGGACCAGCCTCAACAACCGCGATACTGAGTCCGGTGCGTTCGGCAAGCCGTGATGCAATCAGCGCTCCAGCGGTACCTCCCCCGACGATGACGACATCCGCAGCCTCGCTGCCGGGGACGCGCGGAATCGCTGACTCCGACTTCATCACGGTCTACTCGGTCCTCGGGGTCGCCAGAGTGCAGGACGTGCGCGCTGCCTCACTTCAACCAACCTACACTCCGTCACATGCGTTCGGCGCGCTCGGCCAAGTCTGACGATCCGGTCCTCGCGGAAGTCTGCGAGGTGGTTGACCTGCTGCGGCCGGACATCAAGGCCGATGGCGGCGATGTGGAGGTTGTGGGCGTGCACGACGGAGTCGTCGAGGTTCGCCTGCATGGCGCGTGCGTCGGTTGCCCCTCGAGCGGCATGACGCTGCAGCACGGCATACTTGCGGCGCTCAAGGCTCGGATCCCCTCGATCACCGACATTCGAGCTGTGTAGGTCGCTGGGGCGATCGGACTCGACGAGTGCCGCATCGCCGGTCGCCGTGCGCACCTCGCAGGTGGGCACGCCGAGTACGGGTCAGGCCGTGCCCTCGCCAGCTGCCGGACGGATACGACCGACCACAGAGTCGGCGGCAGCGCCATCGGCCTTGGAGGCGATGATCTGCTCTGCGACCTCCCGGCGGTAGATGCGGATGTTCTCCGGAAACTCGAGCGCGAGGCGAACCCTGTCACCGCGGATCGACGTGATCTTGATGGTGCCAAGGGGAGTCTTCACGTCATCGCTCGCGCAGATGATGAACTCTTCGCCTTCGCGTCGCGTGATGACGAGCATCGACCGGACCTCCTGCCCTGGTGCTGTTGGCACCGACCCTTGCCGCGATCGCGCACCATGCGCTTTCCATGCGGGCGTCCGGTCTCATCGACCGGTCTCAAGGGTCTCTTGAGGGTACGGCGAGGATCGGGCGGTCCAAGCGGTCCAGTCCACAATTTGGCGGCCGCGAGGCGGTCTTTCGGGCTGGACCAATAAAGACCTTTCCCTCAGCAAAGAAAAGCCCCCGCACCGGGGTTCCGATGCGGGGGCGACGACGAAAAGTTTGGGCCGGAAGCGAGCCGACCCCTGCCGAAGAGCTGCGCGGGGAGGTCGTCCTGACCGTTCCGCGCCACCATGCCCAGCCGTCCATGGCCGAGCCACTGCCTGCGGTCGCATCCTTGCGGACGCAGGCGGATTCCGAGCGCTACGCCGTCCGTGGCGAAGCGTGCTGGTCAGCGGGGAAGCGATCCATCACTTCCCTGGTGCTGACCGTTCGTCCAGTGCCTGGCGCGCCTTGCGCCAGGAGTCGAGGAAGGCGGGCTCGAGCGACGCCATCAGCTCGTCCATCGCCGCCTTGGTGCGAACCTCGAGGTGATCGCGAACGCCGGCGATCGCCAGCGTTCCTGAGAGTCCGTAGCGCGTGACCAGCCGCTCGGGCAGGCACACTCGCCCAACCCGGTCGAGCGGCAGGCTCGACGCCTGGCTGAAGAGCAGGAACTCGAAACGCGCGACTTCCTCGGGATTCGACAGCGTCTGTCCCTGCGACGACGCCCATCGCTCGAAGGTCTTCTCCGGCCACAGCCACAGGCAGCCGTTCAGTCCTGGTGCCGCAATGAAGCGCTCCCCATGCACGTCCGGACGAAGCACGTCGCGCACAGCGCTCGGAATCGCGAGGCGATTCTTGCTGTCGAGTGAGTGCTCGTGGAGTCCGAAGAGCATGGGTCAAGGCCTTGGTCGGCACGTGTGAAAGATACCCACTGTGCCCCACTTTGCAACACGAAAGCCCAATTTTTCCCGCTGCACCCCTCTAAAAGTTTGTCCAATAACCGTTTAAATCTGACATAAGTGCCTTCCTCGCAGGCATTTGTGGACTGTTATCGCGACCGGACTATGGTTATGAAGATTGTGCCCAGTTGTGTCGGGCACCCCCACACTCCCCCACCAGGTCATCGCACCGCATGCATACCGACTGGACTCCGGCAGATCGTTCAAGCATCGCTCACGTCATTGAGAGGATCCCAAGCGGCGCGTTCCTGCTCGTCGCCGCGCATGGGGAATCGCGCACGGGCGTCATCGTCAAGTGCGTGCAGCAGTGCGCGATGACGCCGCCGCTCGTGATGGTCGCGCTCGAGAAGGGCCAGCCTCTCTCGCCGATCATTCGCGACAGCCGCAACTTCACGCTGTGCATCCTCGACCGCAACGACAAGCTGACGCCGCGCATGTTCGAGCGTGCGCCAGACCACACGACGGATCCGTTCCTCACGATCCCTCACACGCTCACCCCAAGCCGCACCCCCGTGCCGACGCGCTGTGTGGCATGGATCGACTGCGAGATGACGCGCCACATGGATATCGACGGCGACTACGAGGTCTACATCGGGCTTGTGCACCATGTGGGCGAGATCGAGCACGCCGCGCCCGCAAAGGCCTCAAGGGCCGCGCCGGTCCCGCACGTGCCGAAGTCACGTCCTACGATCACGACCCGTGGCACACGCGAACGAGCGACCCGCGACCGCCGAAGTGCTGTGCGCAACCGCCAGCGGTAGGCGCGTCAGCGACTCGAACAGGTTCGGCCTTGACTACCGACGCGAGGCGAGTGCGCTCGCGCGTCATTCACGTCCCATCATCGACTTCCACGCGCACGTGAACGGGCCGCGCGCGGCGCGCATCCTCCGGGAGGCGATGGACGCGTACGGCATCGGCCGCATCGTCAGCATGACCTCGAGCATGGCCGACATCGAGCCGCTGCGGGGCGTGCTCGGGGACCGCATCGACTTCATCGCATTCCCAGACTTCCGCGATCCGGATCGCCGCCGCGCGCACGGCGACGGCTACGCCGAACGGGTCCGCGCGTACCACGCGCTCGGTGCGCGCATCGTCAAGTTCTGGGCTGCGCCGCGCGGACGCGATCTCGCGCGCGAGGCTGGCGACCCCACCCTGTTCGACCTTGACTCGCCGGCGCGCCTGCGCGCGATGGAGGTCGCGGGCGAGCTTGGCATGCGCTGCATGGTGCACGTGGCCGATCCAGACACCTGGTTCGCGACGAAGTACTCCGATGCGTCGCTCTACGGAACCAAGCGCTCCCACTTCGACACCTTCGAGCGGGTGCTCGGCCGCTATCCGACGCTCAAGTGGATCGCCGCCCACATGGGAGGGTCGCCAGAGGACCTTGACTTCCTCGATGGGCTGCTCGCGCGACACCGGAACCTGTGGATCGACGCCAGCGCCACCAAGTGGGTCGTTCGCGAGCTCTCCCGCCACCCTCCGGAGCGCGTGCGGGACTTCTTCGTGAAGTGGCACGGCCGCATCCTGTTCGGATCCGACAACGTCACCAGCGACGAGCATCTCACCAGCGGCGAGAAGTCCCACGAGATGGCCAAGAAGGCCGACTCCGAGGAGGCCGCGTTCGACCTCTATGCCAGCAGGTACTGGGCCCTGCGCGCGCTGTTCGAGACGGACTGGCACGGCGAGAGCCCCATCGCCGACCCGGACCTTGCGATGGTCGAGCCGCACCGGTTCGCGCCCGGCGATGCACCCATGCTGCGCGGCATCGCGCTTCCGCGAGACGTGCTCGACACCTTCTACGCCGAAGCTGCAGACGCCTTCATGGCGGACTGAGCCCGCTCCCGCGCCGCCGCCACGAGCGCGGTCGATGCGCGGTCACGCACCGATGCCGCCGCAGCCCGACGGTCCGGACGTGCCGCATCGCCCGCATGGCCCGGCGCCGAGAGCACGTGCACGCCCAGAGCGCCCGCCACTGCCTCGACCATCGGTGCGTCCTCCGTCACAAGGAGCACATCCGCGGCACGCCACCATGGAGCCGGCCAATCGGCGCCTTCAACGAGGTGGAGTCGGCCATCAAGGCCTAGGCCTTGGGCATAGCGCTGCGTCCTCACAAGCTGCGGCATGCATGCCGGCAGCACGAGGTGAATGTCTGCGCCCGCAAGCACCGCTCGGCCCGCCACATCAAGCATGCGCAGCGCATTTGCCAGGTGCGGCGCGTCAGCGGCTCCCACCACCACAAGCGATGCGTCACCTGCCCCGATCGAGGCGCGCGCGTTGCGCCGCGCACCCTCGGCATCGACGGCCGCAGCGAAAATCGGACCGCCGCATGCGGCCGCGGCGACCAGCGCAGCCGCAGCGCTGGCGACGCTGCCCATGCTCACATCGGCCCTCGGCAATGCGCGCCGCACGCACGAGGCGAGCCCTTCAGATCGGCCCCCGTCGGCGGACCAGCAGGTCAGCCTGCTCGGCTCCTGCGCACCGCACGCTGCACGCACTGCGCGGGCCAAGGGGCGAGACGCAAGCAGCATCGCGCCGCACGGAGGGCTTGCCCAACCGTCACATCGAAGTCCCGCGCGCGCGAGCATCGACCGTCCGGCCGAAGTCCCGACAGCGACCACGCGCGCGTCCTCAGTGGCGGAGATCCCGCGCACGGCGCACGCCAGAAGCGCCGAGGCACCCTCCCCCGCATCGATCACGTGGACTGCGGACGGCATCCCCAAGGTCAGTTTCGGATCCCGAGGTTGCCGCCGAGCTCGCGCTTCTCGTGCTCGTAGAAGAGCTTCGACACGTCCTCGGCCACCTGCTTGGCGAGCGCATCCTCCACGCGACGCCGGCCAGCGCTCGAGTTGTACAGCTCGAGGCTCTGCTCGCGCGTGCGCACGATCATGCGCTCGCCCTCGTCGGTGCCGTCGGGCCACAGCCGCGCGCCGCTGCCGACATCGATCACCTTCACGTTCACGATCGCCGCAGGCCGCGGCGTCGCGCCATCGGCGCTGATGCGGTAGTCGTCGACATCGATGTAGATCACCTGCTCGGCGCCGACGGCCTCGCCGATCTTGCGGATCGACACCTGCTTGTCCGACGTGTCGGCGCGGCGCGCGTAGGCCACGGCATCCTTCGTGGACACAACCTCGGGCACCAGCGCCTGCTGGAGGATCAGCGTGCCGACCTCCTCGCCGACCGCTGTGCGCAGCGCTGCGCGCGTCATCCGGTTCGCGCGGTCATCGACGTAGACGACGGTCTTGCGACGCGGCAACTCGTAGCGTGCAGGCTCCTTCGGCGGCCCCTCGATGAGGTACGAGGCAGGAATCAGGTAGTTGCAGCCGCCAGCGACCAGGCCAGCAAGCAATGCGGCACCGATCGCGAGGCACACCGGCATCGCGGCCGCCGCACGACGCGGCGCGGATGCCGGACAGTCGCTGCGCCCGCGAACCGCGCTCATCGGCCGTCCTTGGGGTACTTGGCCTCGATGTGGTCGTAGAAGAGCCACGCCACCTTGTCGACGAAGAGCTTCTGGAGTCCGAGCTCGATGTCGTTGGCGGTGGCCATGTCGCGGCTGATGCCCTCGTCCTCGGGGAAGCCCACGGCCACGTTGAACTCCTCGGCAGGCGCATCGGGATCGATGCCGTCGATCTCGATGATCGTCACGTTCGCGGCAGCGACACCCTCCCACAGCCACGCGTTGCCCGGGGGGTTCAGGCGATACTCGTAGATGTCGATCATCACGACGCGCTCGACGTCGAGCTCCTTGGCCACTTCTCCCGGCGGCATCGCGGGCCAACCGGGATGCTGATGCGCCCAGCTCAGGGTGTCGCGAGGGTCGAGCACGCGTGCCCCTCCCACGCGGCGCTGGATCTGGCTCGCGACGTTGGCGACGATGTTCGCGACCGCCATCGGGTTCTCGTACCCGGTGGTCATGTCGGTGTGCGCGAGCACCGCAACGGTCCGGTTCTCGAGGCCGCGGTACCGCGCCAGCACCTCGATCATCTTGTCCTTCTCGATCTTCTGGCCGATTGCGCTTGCGATGCCCGGGAGGATGCATCCTGGCAGCGACATGGCCGCAGTCGCCGCGAGCGCGATCGCCGCCATGCCGCGCCGCATCTGCCAGATCTTCCAGATCCAGCTGGCGAGCGCGATCGCACCGAGCGCCCAGAAGACGCGGCCGGTGAAGAGGCGCGCGAGGATCTCGAAGAGGCGCGCACCGGTGGCCGCCACATAGAGGGCACTGACGGTCGCAGCCGCCGTGCCGAGCGCGAGAAGGAATCCCATCGGCTGGTTCACGAACGAATCGATGATCTGTCCCCGCGCCGCGAGGCTGAACGATGTGGTCATGCCGCACGACGGGCACGCGATGCCCATGACGGCTGGCCAGGTGCATGAGGGCAACCCAAGCTGAAGGTGAGTGCCGTACCCCTTCGACGATGGCTCAAGCCACCATGCGAGCCCGAGCAGCGCGAGTCCAGCGCCAGCGCCAGCGAGAGCCAGGAGCCGGCCTGCAGGTCCGACCCGCCGAGACGCGACTGAGGCCACGGCAGCAGAGGGCATCTGTGCTGGAAGTGCCGACATGAGCGCCATAGGGTAGTCAACCCCCCATTCGCCACACAACGGCGACCGATAGTTGGCACAATCCAGCGATGCACAGCCGCCCAGGCGCCCCGTCCCATCCCTGGATCGACGGTCATGTCGACCTTGCCTACATCGCACTGCATGGGGCAGACATCAGCCATGCCCCCTCCCCTGGCGAGGCCCGATGCGTGAGCCTGCCGGCAATGAGGGCGGGCCGCGTGCGCCTGATCCTCGCCACAATCTTCGTCGAGCGAGGATCGGAGGGCCGCGGAACGCCGTGGGGCTATGACGGCGATGCGCCGGACACCGCCCGCGAGCCTGCGATGCGCCAGCTCGAGTGGTACGAGCGGCTCGAGCGCGCCGGCAGCGCGCGCATCATCCGAACCCGCGACGACCTCGATGCGCTGATGCGCTCCGGGAGTGACGCGCCACCCGGACTCGTGCTCCTGATGGAGGGGGCGGATCCGATCCGCGACGCCAGCGACGTTGCCTTCTGGCACGCACGCGGGGTTCGCGTCGTCGGCCTCACGTGGGCACTCGGATCTCGGTGGGCCGGCGGCAACGCCACCGGTGGCGCGCTGCGCGATGGCGCGGACGAGATCATCCGGGCGATCGATGCGCTGGGCATTGTGCATGACGCATCGCACCTCTCCGACGAGTCGTTCGACGGAATGATGTCGAGCACTCGCGCGTGCGTGATCGCGTCGCACTCGAATGCGCGTGCACTGCTACGCGCGCCGGCGCCGCCGGCAAGGCCCGACCGCCACCTCACCGACCGGCAGATGCGCGCCATCGCGACTCGCGGTGGCGTGATCGGCCTCAACCTCTACGGCCGGTTCCTCGCATCGGGACGGGAGGCGACGCTCGCCGATGCTGTCGCCCACGTGCAGCATGCCGCCTCCGTGGCCGGTCGAGCGACGTGCGTGCTCGGCTCGGACTTTGACGGCGGGTTCGGGCCCGACCAGGTGCCCGCCGGCGTGCGCGGCCCGGACCAGCTTGATGCGCTCACCCGCGCGCTTGCGGCGCTCGGCTGGAGCGCGGCGCAATGCGAATCGTTCGCATGGCGAGCGTGGCACGACCTGCTGCGCGATGCGCTGCCTCGCGCGTGAGGCTCGCGTGACCGTCACTGGCCCGCAAGGCCAGCCGACGCCGCATCGTTGAGGTCGATGCGCTGCACGACGACGGCGCCTGCGACCGACACCTGGATGCGCGCGTGCAGAAGCACGCCGCAGCGGTGCAGCGGGATCGCGTGGCGCGGGTCATCGAGCATCAGGTGCTCGCACACTGTGGGACGCGCGCGGTCAAGACCTGGCGCAAGCGCGGCCACGAGCGACCACTGTGCGCGAATCCACGCGGCCGCGACGCGCAGCGTGCGCATCGAGGTGTCCGCAGAGAGCATGTGCACAGTTCCGCCCTCGATCGCGAACGACACGTCGGGCGCATCGGGGCACTCGATCGACAGTGGCGACCATTCCGGGAACAGCGCGAGCGCTCCCGTGCGGGCTGGCGATGCGCCGGCCGCCGACGCAGGCACGCGCGCAGGTGCAGGCGAAGTCGCGGGAGTGCGCGCGGCCGAGGGCGACGCCGCGGGAGTGCGTGCGGACGCAGGTGGATGCGCGGGCTGGGAGGGACGTGCCGGCGCAGGCTCCGACGCAGCTTCGTGCGCATCATCGAGCGACCACTCGAGCGGATCGTCCTGCTCGGCCGCAGGCGGCTGCGGAGCCGCGGGTCGCGAGGGACGCGGAGCCTGCGCAGAGGGCGCCGCGCGCACGGGCGATGCAGGTCGGGCCGGCACCGGCCCATCGGCCATGAACCGGTCCGCACCGGACCTCATCGCCGCACGCACGCGCTCGATCGCCTCGCGCGGCGTGAGCTCCGCAAACCCAGGCAGCATGACCGCAGCCGCAACGTCGAGCCTCTCGACACGCGGCGCCACCATCGCGAGCGACAGCCTGATGCCTGCTGACGTCACGGCCGGATCGCCCGATGCCCACTGCTCGAGCGACTCGAATGCGCGGGCGGCGACCTCCGATGCGCTGCCGACCACCGCAATCTCGAGCTCCGGTGCGGGCACTCCTGCGGAAGCGGCCTCCGACGCGATCGCCGCAATCGACCGTCGCGCCGCCGCAAGTGCAGCCTCATCGGTGCCTGTCACGAGAAGCACCGGCGCCTCCGCGGTGATCACGTTGCGCGCAGCAGTGTCCGATGTGGCGCACACGAGCCATCGCACGGCGCTGGCGGCGGCGCGGGAGAGCCAACCTTCGGGGTCTGCAGGCAGCGCACGCCCGTCCGACCGGTAGAGCTCGGCGCGAGGCGCATGCCGGTCGAGCCGCACGAGACCTACGGGACCTGCTGTGCGCGCGCACTGGTCGGCAAGCTGCGCAAGCCAGATGCCCGCAAGTGCGGGCACATTGCCGACGATCACGATGTGCAGCGCATCGGTCGAACCGGCGGCCGCGAGGCGCGCACCGCGGGACGCGCCCTTCGCATCGAGGGTGCCACCCGAACCGAGGTACGCCCTCGTGAGATCGTCGATGTGGTCTCCCGCTCCAGCCATGAGTGGATCCTACGGCGCCGCGCGCCCGCTCTCGCGCAGCCGGTCTGCCATCTCCGCGATTCGGTCGTTGCGCGAAGGCTCCGTTGCCCCCACGCGGAAGGTCTCGACGAGCGGCGGCTCGAGCGTCCGGGCCTGCGTACGGGCCGCCGTGACCTGCGCGAGCAGCGGATCGATGCCATCGCCGCCCTCCGCAGGAACTCCGCCGAGACGCATCGGCTGCACCGGCAGCGACTCCATCCATGACGCGAGCGCATCGAAGTCGGCGAACGCGGGCGACCCTGGCGCGAACGCCGTGATCGCCTGCCCGAAGCTGGCCGCCTCGCGCAGCGCCTCATGCTCCCGGATCACGACGGGCGCTGCCTGCGCCGCGAATGTCCTGCGTACCGCCGAGAGGATGTCCGACGCGAGCTTCGACGCCTCGCGGTGCAGCGTGGGCACCACCCTGATCCCGATCGGCCTGCCGAGCCGCTCGATGGCCGCGTTGACCGTCGCCACCTGGCGCTGCGCGCCACGCAGCGCGAAGTAGCCAGTCTCGATCGGCACCAGCACCTCGTCGCATGCGCGGAGCGCGTTGAAGACGAGCCATCCGATGTGCGGAGGGCAGTCGATGATGCACCACCCGAACTTCGGCGCCACGCGGTCGAGGATGCGCGACAGCCTCCGGTCACGGTCGGGCGCACTCGCAGCCGGGCTTCCGGGCGACTCGAACTGCGCGAGCGCCACGGTGCTCGGCGCGAGCACCAGGTTGCGAGAGGTCTCCCAGAACAGGCCGCTCTCGAGCAGCGCCGATCCGGGCCCCTGAAGGAGCACATCCTCGATGCCGTGGCTGATGCTTGTGGCGGGCACCCCAAGCGCGAGCGCGCAGTGGCCCTGCGGATCGAGGTCGACAAGAAGCACTCGCTGCCCTCGCATGGCGAGGGTCGCGGCGAGGTTCACGGCGGTCGTTGTCTTGCCGGTGCCACCCTTCTGGTTGACGACCGACACGACACGCATGGAGCGTCTATCGGACGTTCGCGGATTGGGGCTTGAGCGAGGGCATCCCGATCGCGGAGAACCCCGCATCGACAAGCGTGTCGGGCGCGTTGCGCACAATGTCCGCTCCGGCACCGGGACCTCCCCGCGGCAGGATCAGCGTGAGCCCGCCGCCCCGCCGCTTCTTGTCGGACCGCATCGCCTCGCGCATCCGGTCCCAGGGCGCATTCGCGGGAAGCATCGTCGGGAGCCCGACAGCCGCAAGGCATGCCCGGATCGAATCGACATCCGTACCTGTCGGCCGTGGCGCATCTGCCCCCCGCCGGCCGTCCTCCACCGCGGCCCCCATCGCCGCCACGAGCCCGATCGCCACAGCCTCGCCATGAAGCCAGCGGGCAGGCTCGCATGCCTCGATCGCGTGGGCAAACGTGTGCCCTAGGTTCAGGAGCATGCGATCCTCATGCTCGCGCTCGTCACGCGCGACAATGTCGAGCTTCACCTGCGCCGCACGAGCAATTGCCTGCACCGCACCGGCACGAGCGCGTGCGTCCGCGCCGTGCAGGGACGCGAGGCCTGCGAGGTCATCGACCAGGCCCGCATCGGAGAGCATCGCGTGCTTCACGCACTCCGCGATGCCGGCACGCAGCGCGCGCTCCGGAAGCGATGCGAGCGACGACACGTCGCTCACCACTGCGCGCGGCTGCCAGATCGCGCCAATCATGTTCTTGGCGAGGGTGCCGTCGGCCATGCCGAGATTGACGGCGGTCTTGCCGCCGAGCGCCGCATCCACCATCCCCAGCAGCGTCGTCGGCACCGCAATCCACCGCACGCCGCGCATCCACGATGCGGCGACGAATCCGGCGACGTCGCCCACCACGCCTCCTCCCACGGCGACCACCAGCGCGTCACGGTCAGCACCTGCCGATGCGAGCGCACGCGACAGATCCTCCACCGCCGAAAGCGTCTTCCACCGCTCCGACGACTGCACCGGCACGGCGACGACGCGCAGCCCGGTCCTCTCGAGCGACGAGATCGCGCGGTCCGCGAATGCATCCACCTGCGAGTCATGGATCACGACCGCAAGCGATGGACGTCGTTCCGCGCACGCCCCCGCGGCGATCTCGCCGAGGCCATCCACCACCCCATCCCCCACATGCACTGGCGTCACGACGTTGCCCGCACGCTGGGTCAGCAGCAGCGCGCCCGTCAGGGACATGGACCCCACGCGCTGAGCAGCGACGTCAGGTCAAGGCCATTGACGGTGCCGTCGCCGTTGATGTCCGAATCGCCGCCCGAGCTTCCCCACGCGGAGAGAAGCGCGGCGAGGTCAAAGCCGTCTGTGGTGCCGTCGCCGGTGATGTCCGAGGGGCATGCCGGCGCGGATGGCTGCCACTCGAGCGCGCCACGGTCGACGACAGGCGCAGTGCCGCTGCCGGAATCCGCTGCGGGGCTGTCCACGAAGCGCGGGTTGCCCGCGAAGTCGGTGGTGACGCCGGTGGGGACGCTTGCGTTCGCGCCCGAGTCGAGAGCCGGAGACGTGTCACGCAGATTGAAGTCGCCCGCGGGCGCGTCGACGAACTGCGGATCGGCATTGAGGTTGCCCGTGCCCGAGAAGCCTCCCTGCACGATCGAGTAGGTCACGGTCGTGGTGCCACCGGCGTTGTTGACCTGGTTTGCGGCAGTGGTGCCTCCCGGACCCGTGTTCGCCCAGAAGATGCAGTTGGCGACGGTGGACGATCCGCTGGTGTTGATGATGCCGCCCGCGAGCGACGTGGCGACGTTGGCGTACAGCGTGCAGTTGCGCATCGTCACCTGGCTGCTGGTGCCGATCCACATGGCGGCGCCACCGTTGCTGCCTGTGGCCCGGTTGGCGACGAAGATGCAGTTGGTCACGCGGCTCTGCGAGCTGCCGAAGCTCTCGATCGCGCCCGCACGCGACGCGGTGTTGTTGCGGAAGAGGCACGACTCCCACGTGACGTTGGTGTTGTTGCAGTCGAATGCCCCGCCGTAGGTGCCTCCGACGTTGTCGATGAACTCGCACCGGATGAAGGTGCCGCCGGCGCCGAAGATGTAGCCCGCGCCGCCACCGAAGGTGCACCGGTTGGCGATGAAGCGGCAGTTTCGCACCGTGGGCTGCCCGTTGGAGAGCACCAGGATGCCGCCGCCCTTGTCGTTGTTGCTCGACGCCAGGTTCGCGTTGCCCGCGCGGATCGTGAACCCGTCGAGCACCGCGCTCGACGCAACGCTCGACCCGAGCACCACGTGGTACGAGTTGTCGGTGAACGTGGTGGTGCTGGTGGTGTCGTTGCCGAGCAGGTCGCCCGACAGGATCGTCTCGTTGGCCGAGATGCTGCGCTGGGCGCGCTCGGTCTCGGTGCCGGCGAAGCCGCCGTAGACCCCGACTCCAGTGCGCATCACGAACGATGCGGTCCTGCTGCCTGTTGCGCTCGGCTTGTAGGTGCCGGCCTTCACCCAGATCTCGTCGCCAGACACGCTCGCCGCAAGCGCCGCGGTGAGCGCGGTCGGGCCCCGGTAGGCGTCGGCCCAGCTGGTGCCGTCGCCTGCGCCGGTGGCGAGCGACCCGTCCACGTAGCGGATGGCCGCATCGGCATCAGGCGCAAGCGCTATCGCCGCAGCAGCCAGAGGGGCGAGGAGGATCGACGGTCGAAATCGTGTGTTGTGCATCGGGTTCACTTCGCGCCCGTGGCGCCGGATGGAGGAGCCTAGCCCACACCATGACGCGCTCAAAGGCGCTTGCCGCCCAATCGACCCGAATTGGAGCAGGATTGAGGCGAAATGACCCCAACGGGATTCGAACCCGTGTTACCTCCGTGAAAGGGAGGTGTCCTAGACCAGGCTAGACGATGGGGCCTTCGCGGCGATCGGCCGCGGCCCTGAGTCGCGCCGCGCCGATGTGGCGGGCCGATTCGGCGAAGGCTGCGGGAATGACCCCAAGGGGATTCGAACCCCTGTTCCATCCGTGAGAGGGATGTGTCCTGAACCAGGCTAGACGATGGGGCCGTCTACGAGCGCAACAGTATAGCGTGCCGCAACGCACCGGCAACGGCCCGGTGATGCGCAAGAACGCGTTCTCCCTGCCCACGTGCCACCCTCCCTCACGATCCTTGCACCCTCCGCCTTCGAAGCGGTCCAGCTCCGCCGGGGGCTTTCTGCCACGGGCGCCTCGCTGCAGGTGGTGCAGGTCGGGGTGGGTCCCGGCGCGGACTTCGGCGGCGCATGGGCGGACGCCGTTCCCCGAGGAAGCATGGTCATCCTGGCCGGCGTGGCGGGAGCGCTCTCACCGGAATGCGCCAGAGGCTCCGCGCACTGGGCGAGCGGCGTGATCGACTCCGAGGGCCGACGGTGGATCCCGCCGGTGCTGGGTTCGGGCGACCATTCACGCACCGGTGCGGGATCCGACGCGGTCGAGCTCGCCGGCACGGACGGCGTGATCGGGCTCCCCGAGCAGAAGCGGTCGCTTCATGAGCGCACCGGCGCATGCATGGTCGATTGCGAGTCGGCGTCGTTTGCGCGCGCGGCGAGCGAGCGGGGATGGCAATGGGGCGTGGTGCGAGGCATCAGCGATGGCGCCGGTGACGCAGTACCCGAGTGGATGCCGCAGCTGCTTCGGCGCAACGGATCCGTGGATGCGGGTGC
Organism: uncultured Isosphaeraceae bacterium; assembly: GCA_964555705.1. GTDB lineage: Bacteria > Planctomycetota > Phycisphaerae > Phycisphaerales > SM1A02 > ZLKRG44. Next base: position 27,791 of record CAZKTN010000026.1, read on the forward strand.
GGTGGCGAGCACGCTGCTCGCGAATCCGCTTCGCGCCATCGAAATGATTCGCGGCGGCAGCGCAGCGGGCGATGCGATGCGTGCGGTGTGCGCGCTGCTCGCAGCGTTGGCGCAGCAGCCGCACGAAACGCGCGGCGCGAGGCGCGTGCTGCTGTTCGGCGGCACCTTCGATCCGCCGCACCAGAGGCACGTGTCGATGGCGTCGGCCGCGGCCACGCTGCTCGACTGCGACCGCATCGTGGTGATGCCGGCGGGACGGAGCCCCCTGCGCCGCGGTGTCGAGACCGCGCCGCCTGAGCTTCGACTTGCCATGGCGCGCGCCGCGTTCGCAGCAGAGCCCCGCGCGGTCGTCAGCGACCTGGAGTTGCGCCGAGGGGGCACGAGCTACACGGTCGACACGCTGCGCGCGCTTGGCGCGGCGCGCGCGCGCGCGCGCGCGGACACTGTGCTCCTGATCGGCAGTGACCAGGCCCTCCAGTTTTCCCAGTGGCGCGACGCAGCCTCCATCCTCGGCGAGCTCGCGGCAGTTGCGGTCGTGCTACGGCCACCGGACGACCGGGAGACCTTCGCCATCCGATGCCGCGAGCGCGTAGATGAGGCGACCGAGTGGATGCAGAGGCTCCTCCCGCTGCCGCCTATCGACCTGAGCGCGACCGCGATCCGCATCGCGCTTGTCCGCGGCGACGATCCGCGCACCGTGGCCGGGCTTTCCCCCGCAGTTGCCGACATCATTGCGGGCAGCGGCATCTACCGACACGCCGCCCTGCCCGCCTAGACTCGCGGAATGCCATCCCGCGGCCAGTCTGCATCCAGCGCCACTCGCACCGGCGAGCGCCCCGTCTCGCGCGTGGCATTCGTCAGCCTCGGATGCCCCAAGAACCTCGTCGACAGCGAGAAGATGCTCGGCATGCTGCGCGATGACGGGCTCACGCTGGTCAACGAGTCGGACTCGCCTGACGCGATCGTCGTCAACACATGCGGGTTCCTCGAGGCGAGCAAGGACGAGTCGCTTGAGGTCATCAAGGATGCGATCGAGCGCAAGTCGCGCGGCGCGCTGTCGCGCGTGGTCGTCGCCGGATGCCTCGTGCAGCGCCACCGCGCGAAGCTCCTCGAGTGGGCGCCAGGCATCGATGCGCTCATCGGCGTCTTCGACCGCGACCAGGTGGTGAACGCCGTTCGGGGCGAGGCGCCGGGCAGGCCGGGCCTCGATCCAGGCACACGCGATGCGGACGGCGCCACTCCCAAGTACTGGATCGCCGGCAACGCGCTGCAGGCCGCCGCGAACCGCGGCATGGCCGTCACCGGGCTCACCGTGCACGGCAAGGACGGCAAGGGCATCGGCTACTGGGAATCGGACGCCGATCGGTTCCGACTGACGCCGCGCCACTGGGCGTACCTGCGCATCAGCGAGGGATGCAACCAGCGCTGCGCGTTCTGCACGATCCCCTCGATCCGCGGCAAGATGCGCTCGAAGCCCATCGACCGCATCGAGGACGAGGCGCACGCGCTGCTGCGCGACGGCGCGTTCGAGCTCAACCTGATCGGCCAGGACACGACCAGCTTCGGCATGGACATCGGGTACGGGCCGGGCCTCGTCGGCATGCTCGAGTCGCTCGACCGCGTGGCTGCATCGCACGGCGGGGCATGGATCCGGCTGATGTACGCGTACCCGTCGAACTTCACGGACGAGATGATCGATGCGCTTGCGCGTCTGGACAACATCGTCAAGTACATCGACATGCCGCTGCAGCACGCAAGCGACCGGATGCTGGCCGCGATGCGCCGCAACGTGTCGGCCGAGCACCAGCGCGACCTTGTCGAGCGGCTCCGCGAGCGCATCCCAGGACTTGCGCTGCGCACCACGTTCATCACTGGGTTCCCTGGCGAGACCGAGGATGACCACCAGCAGCTCCTCGAGCTCATCGAGGAGGCGCAGTTCGACGCGATGGGCGTCTTCCAGTACTCGCGCGAGGATGGCACGCCTGCAGGCACGATGGACGAGGATCCCGAGCTGCACGTGCCCGATGACGTGAAGGCGCGGCGGGAGTCGGAGCTCATGGAGCTGCAGCAGCGGATCGCCTTCGAGAACTGCGCGTACGTCGCCGAGCAGCGCTGCCAGTTCGACGTGCTCATCGACGGCCCGGCCGCAGGCAAGTCCTCGGGGCGCGCCACGACAGGCGTCGGCACCGGCGGCACGCTGCATGTGGGCCGCGCCTACCACCAGGCGCCGCAGATCGACGGGCTCACCTACGTGCAGAGCAAGGAACCTCTGTCGCCGGGCGAGCTCGTGCGGTGCACGGTGGTCTCGAGCGACGGCTACGACCTGATCGCGCAGCCGAGCGCGGACCTGGACACGACCGTCAGGCTGAAGGTGGTGCGATGATGCGTAGCCACCGCGCGACGCACTCGATCCCGATGTTCGTGCGCGGCAAGTCGCTTGCCCTGGCGGTTGCGGTGCATGCCGCAGCTGTCGTCGGCTCCAGCGCGCCATCGTGGGCGCAGTCCGACGCACCAGTGCCGCCGCCGATCCCTGCGCTCGACATTGATCCCACCGAGCAGATCGACGTCAAAGGCTGGTGGAGCAACGGCCGCGAGCTGCTGCTCATCCAGGCCGACGGCGCCTACAAGCTCTGGAAGGGCACGAACCGGTTCCTTGCGCCAGATGACATCGGCCGATGGGACCGCCAGACGTACCGCACGCTGTGGCTCGAGACGTACCGTGGCGAGAAGCACTCGCGCGACCGCGCGCACCTGCGCCGCGAGGATGGGATCCTGCTGATGTCGCTGCGCGACCTTCAGCCCATGCAGCAGCTTCAGCGGCCTCCGCACACACGCGAGGACACGCTCGTCGGCCCATGGTCAGGGCCTCCGGGAACGCTGACGCTCCGCGATGACGGCACGTACTCCTTCAGCGTCGCCAAGTCAGGACCGAAGGACCGCCAGCCTGCGCGGCTCGGCTCGCACACGGGCACCTGGCTCGTGCGCGACGACACCGTGGTGCTCACGCAGGGCGACCGGATGAAGCCGGTCGTGGCGACGATCGTGATGCCGGTGACGGCGCAGCCTGCTGGCGGTGCCGCAGGCGCCGCGGGGCCCGGCGGCCCAGCGGCAGCGGGATCTTCCGCATCGGGCACGGCGGGGTCCAGCGGCGCAGGCACGCTCGCCGGCGCCCCATCGGCGACGCAGCCTGCGTCCCCCTCCACTGCGCCCGCGATGATCCCGCCGCACCAGCTGACGGCTCCTGAAGGCACCACCATCGTGATGCCTGGAGGAGAGCTGCGGCGCGTCGATCCAACCGAGTCGCCAGCGCGCTGAGCCTGCGCATGTCGCTGCTGTGGCCGCAGCTTCATGATCCCTCGTTCAAGCCGGGGCTCGCCGAGCTCGCGCGCCTCCACTGGCGCGCGAACATGGTCATGCTGCGCCGGCCGCGCGCGTGCGTGGAGTTCACTGCGGTCTCGCTCGTGCCGCTTGCCGCGCTGGTCGCGTGGCTCGCCGCAGCAGGCTGGTTCGATGACCGCATCACGGGACTCGTGCGACCTGGATTCCTCATTCCCACAGGCATCGCCTTCCTCGCGCTGCAGCACATGGCATTCGTCGTGGCCTTCGAGCGCAGCTACGCGCCGAGCTTCCGCCGCGCCATGACGGAGCGTGGGCGCCCCACCTGCGAGGCATGCGGACACCTGCTGGGCCCTGTGGGCCATCATGACGACCGTCACCGCGCCCCACAGCAGTGCATGGAATGCGGCGCATGACCGCGCGCCCACGTGAGGCAAGGGTTCCGTGAGCGAGCGCATCCTGCAGCGGGTGCTCCTGTGCCGGCCGCATGGTGGGCTCAACGACACGCTGTGCCGCATTTCCGAGTGCATGCGCTACGCGGCCCGGTTCGGCCGGCACCTCGTCATCGACACCCGGCGCTGCTCGCTGGCCGCTCCGCTTGACCGGTACTTCGAGTTCGCGAGCGCTCCGTGCAGGCTTGACCCCCGCATGACACCAGAGCTCTCCGACCACCTGGACGGGATGCTCTGCCGACCTGCGTGCCTGCGGGGCCGCATCGGCACCGCAGTGGCAGTGTCCGCCGCAGGATGCCCAAACATGGTCGATTCGGCAACGGGCGAGCTCCTTCAGTTCGCGCAGACGGAGACCGAAGGGTTCGAGCGCGACTACGACGAGCCGCTGCTGGTCTACGAGGGCCACGGCGGTGGGACATCGTCCGCCGCGCTTCTGGCTCACCTGCGCCTGGCGACCGACGTTCGCGAGCGGGTGCGCACGCTTCTCGATCACCTGACTGCGCCCTATGGCGCCATTCACGTGCGCAACACCGACCTCCGGACGGACTACCGGAGGCTGCTGGGCCATGTGGCGCGGCTGCGGATTCCCGGCCCGATGCTCGTGTGCAGCGATGACCCGCGCGTGATCAGGTGCGCGCGGAGGACGCTTCCCAATCCCGTGCTCGCGTTCGAGGGGCGCTCCCCGTCGCTCAACCGCATCGGCACCCTTCACCATCCCCACTCGCACACGAGTCTCCAGGCATCCCAGCGGGCAGCTGTCGATGCGATCGCCGACCTTCTCGCGCTCGGCAACGCACGCCAGCTCTTCTGCGGCGGCACGATGTCGGGACGGATGTCCGGCTTCTCGCTCCTTGCGTCTCACCTCTGCCGCAACAAGGGAGTGATTGATGCCATGAACGGAGTTCCCGATTCGCAGCGGCGACCGTCGGATCCCGCCGCTGTGGTGGCACTCGACCTCGATGGAGGGTGGCGCCACCGGCTGTGGCAGCTTCGCCGGGCACTCTCGCATGCGCTGCGGCGGAGCACGCCCGGCTGACGACGGCGGCACGAGACCGGACGCGCTGGGCGCCCTGCTCCTGCCTACGGCTCCTTCAGCCCAAGCTCCCGGACCACGTCGTCAGTGATGTCGATCGACTCCGGGTAGCGCAGCATCGTGCGCGACTGCACCTGAAGCATCGCATCAGGCAGCGACAGCGCCTCGAAGGGCTTCGACGCGGGCAGGAACCGGTAGACGATGTCCACCTTCCTGCGGTCGCCCACCACCTCCACCGCCGAGATCATCTCCTTGTAGGCCTTCTCGACCTGGTCGGCAGCCAGCTTCGACTGGATGTCCTGGATGCGCGCCGCCCACGCCTGCGCCTCGTTCTGCAGAGACGCGAACTCGCGCTGGATCTGCTCGAAGTCGGGCGACTTGGGGTCGGGGTTGGGGTACTTCTCCTCGAAGGCCTTGAAGCGGCGCTCGAACTCCTCCCGCGCCTCGCGGGCCTGCTCGTCGAACTTCATCCGGTCCGCGATGAAGCGGTCCGACTGGATGATGCCCTTGAGGATGCGGTCCACGTGCACAAGGCCGATCGAGAACGTGCGGCTTCCGGGCTCGCTGTCCCAGGAGAGCCGGCCCAGGCCATTGCGCAGCGTGAGCGGCGGCGCGTCGGTCGCCGCGCCGCGCGGTGCCGCAAGAAGCAGCGCATCCGCGGGACCGAGCTCGACCGGCGCACGATCCTGATGGGCCACTGCGGGCCGCACCGACAGCGCGAGCATGGCGCCGACAGTCCCGCCGACCACGCTGCACGCAGCGCACGCAAGCATCAGTCCGCGGCGGGAGCTCATCCCTCCTCCTTCTCCTTCACCTCGGTGACGTTGAGCTCGCGCATGACCTCGTCGGTGATGTCGAGCGCCTCGGGGATCCTCACGAAGGTGCGCGCCAGCAGCTGCCGCGCCAGGTCATCCGGGGTGCCCGGCTCAAGCTTCTCCGACGCGGGCACGAAGCGCATCACGATGTCGAGCTTGCGGCGGTCCGCCACCACCTCCACCGCCTCGCGGAGGTCGCTGTAGGCGGTCTCGTACTGCTTCGCGATCAGGTCGCGCTGTGCCTTCTCGTGGGACTCGCCCCACTCGCCCACATCCTGCTGGAAGGCCTCGATGTCCTCGCGGAGCTTGGGATCCGCATCCTCGTCGTCTCCTGCCTTGGTGATGCGCTCGCGGAGGTCCTTCGCACGGCGCTCGAACTCCGACTCCTTCGCCTCGCGCTCGTCCGTCAGGCGGTCACGCTCGTCAGCGAACCGCGAGCTCTCCATCAGCGCGCGCACGCCCTTGGACACGTTCACCGTGCCCACCGAGTAGATGCGGTGGCTCGCGCCGTCGCCGAAGGACACGTGGCCATCCACGTTCGTGAGCTTCACGGGCACCTTGCCTGCGATCACGATCGAGTCGGCGGGCCCAAGCTCCACCGGCTTGGCGTCATCGGCGACCGCAGCGGCGTCGAGACGCCACGCTGGGACGCCCATCCCAAGGGCATTGAGCCCCACCGTCACAAGGACACTGGCGAGGACGGCCGAGACGGTCGCGATGAGTGTGGTGCGCATCGGCGCAAGGCTACCCGTCCGCGCCGTGTGCACAGGTGCGGCGAGATCCCTCGGGCGCTGCGCCGACTCCCGACCCCGGCAACCGCCCGGCGGGCCACGCCCGAGGCGCTCAGTCCTGCTCGAGGACGGCGAGGAACGCGCTCTGCGGGATCGTCACCGATCCGATCTGCTTCATGCGCTTCTTGCCTTCCTTCTGCTTCTC
>CAZKTN010000027.1:0-28477 GCA_964555705.1 uncultured Isosphaeraceae bacterium
CCGATGCAAACGCCTCCGGCTCGTTGGCGCACGGGTGCACGAGCGACGCGACGAAGCCCAGGTTCTCGCCGTTGCGTGAGCCGTACCCGACGATGGTGATGGCGCCATCGTTCATCTCAGATACGCCAGTGGCGACATTGAGTGTCCATTCGGTGAGGTTGGCGCCTCGTGCCGAGAGCACCGTGGCCAGATCCTGCATGCCCATCGCCGGAGTCCATGCGAATGCACGGTGCCCCGCCGTTGTGGAGCTGGACTCGCTCCATCCGATGACGAGGTCACCATCTGCGCTTGCCGTGAAGCCCGCTGAGGAGTGATGGCCTGGCAGCACGCCGAGCGCCTCCATCCCCGAGCTGGCCCGCCAACGAAATGCCTGCGCGGTAGTCAGGCCGCTTCGCCCAACCACCGTGGTGCCGTCCCCGCTGACGCCAAATGCACTTGACGAAGTCCCCCCAGGCAGCACACCAAGACTCTGCATCGTGCCCGCGCTCCAGCGGAACGCGCGGGTCCCGGCAGCGCTGCCTGCGCCACCCACGATGACCGCCCCGTCGTCACTGACTGCGTTGCATGAGACGGACCGTTCGCTCTCGCCAGGAAGGTCACCGATGTCCTGCATCCCGCTCGCCGCCGTCCAGCGGAACCCGCGAGACACCGCACCGTTCGAGGATCCGCCGACAAGAGTCGCACCATCCTCGCTCATGTCATTCGCGCTCGAACCTGTGCCTCCGGGCAGCACACCGAGGCTCTCGAGGCCCCCAAGCGCGGTCCAGCGAAATGCACGCCTCCCGGACCCCGATTCGCTCCAACCGGCAACCACGCTGCCATCGCTGCTCACGGCAAGACCACGCGATGTGGTTCCGCCGTCAAGGACTCCCAGTCCCTGCATTCCGCCCGCCGTGAAGAGAATGCCCTGGGTCTGCCCGCCAACGCTGCTCTGGCCGACCACGGTCAGTCCGTCGCCGGTGACGGACCACGCACGCGAGTCGGACCCGCCGGGCAGCACCCCGATGCTGGTGATCGACGCTGAGGTACCCGCAGCCACGCCGTGCGCAACAGCGAGCACTGCTCCGATAGCGCACGCCGATGGCAGGAGGCTTCCGCCGCTGCTAGTGCGGACCGGTGCGGACGAAAGCGGCGCGGTGTTCGCTACGTTGTGCAACAGATAACTCCTGAGACCTTCGGTCAAGATGACACGGGGTGACAATCCGATCAAGAGGTGATCGGCAAGTCCATCAATTCAAAGATTGCGCGCGCGTGTGAATGTTGGGTTTTCATTCACGTCGGCGGCGCGCGATGAGCGCCTCGGTGCCTGTGCGGGCGGTGCGGTGCACGAGAACGGTGAATGGCGCTCCGCCGTCGGATCGAAGCGCGCGCGACCACTCGTCTGCATCGGCCACTCCGCCGCGCACCTTCACCTCAACGATCCCCGCGCCATGCTCGCGCAGCCGCGATCGCAGGTCCTCGAGTCGCGCAGGCACTGTCTCGATGATGTCCCATGTGCGCCACCACGGGGAACGGTCAACAGCTGCAAGGTCGCATCCTTCAGCATCGGTGCAGAGCCCAAGCCCCGGATGGACCTCCGCTAAACCGACTGCACACGCAGCATCCGGGAGAAGTCCGCTGCGCTCAAGCGACGGGTCGGGCTCGGCCACAATGCGGCTCCACGATGGCGCGCACGGCCAGCTCGGATCGCCCCGACCTGACGTCCATGTGCTGCGCCCGGCAATCTCAAGAGCGACTCCCCCGGGCCGCAGCAGCACCGCACGCGCCGAATCGACAGCGCGTGCGCTGGCTGCTTCAACGGATGCCAGCGCGCCTGTGCACAGCACCGCCTGCGTGAGCGTTCCTGCACGCGAGAGCACCACGAGTTCGCTCCCGGCAGGCCGAGCATCGTGCGGCACGTCGGTGCCGGGCCCAAGCTTGACCATCACGCCCGCATGGTGCGCGAGTAGTTCCTCCATCACCTCGGGACCGGGTTCGAGCGCATCCCATCCGTGCCGGCGCGCGCCCGTCGACTCCTCCCTCCGCGAGGGGTCGATGTGCGCCAGCGGGGCATCGGATCGCCACGTGCGCACATCAGCCGTGTGCACCGTGGCGCGCGCGTTTCGCTGGGCCATCCATGCGCGCTCCGCACGCAGGTCCACTCCTTCCGCGCGGCCATCAAGCGCGAGCGCGAAGTGCGCGAGGTCAGCGCCCGTGCCGCAGCAGTAGTCGACAAGGAGCGGGTGTGCGCGGGTGGTGCTTGGGCCCGCGTCGGCGGAACTGAAGTCGACCGCCGGCATGTCCCCACCTCGCAGCGCCGCCGCTGCAGCCGCAACCCGCTGCGCCTTCCACTGCGCGGAAAGGTCGTCGCTCGCCTGAGCGGCGCCCGCACGGTCGCACCAGAAGGCATCGGCTGACGCGATGCGCCCGCGAAGTGACGCACGTGCCGTCGCAAGCTCGATCGCCGCAGAAACGAGTGCCGTATCCGCACCCTTTCGCCACCGAGCGACGTCGGCAGGGGTCACCGGGTGATCGTCGAGCGACTTGGCGACCGCATCGACCAGTCGTGCGCCAGCAGGCTCCGCAAGCTGCTCCAGCTGCTCCAGCGTGATCATCCAGCGTTCCGCGGGCTGGAGACCATGCTCTAGATCGCCCTCACGAGCTGCGATCGGTCGACGCCGAGCGCAATCAGCTGCGGCTCCACCTGGGACAGGAACCGGCGCCCGTCGGTGACATAGCCCGCGGTTGGCGCTACCTCCGGTGCGAGCCGCGCAAAGAAGCGGTTGAGCCGGGCCATGCGCAGCTCGCGCACGTACTTGGCGGTCATCGACGCAAGCGCGATGGGCAGATGCCGCTCCTCGCCGCCCACCTCGAATGACGCAACGACGGTGCGCCCGTCGCGCTCGAAGCGGTACTCGGAGCGCGACTCGTCCTCGTGGAGGATCGCAAGTCGCGTGCCGCTAAAGCACCGGCGAAGGTCGTCGGCGTAGCGCATCCGTCCGCCCTGGCGGTCGAAGGACAGGCGCGCGAGCGCGGATGGATGGCTCTCGAGGAGAGCGGCCGCCATGGCCGCCGCACGGGCAAAGGGGATGCTCGGCTTGGTCAGCCCGCGGCGCGCGTCGGCATTGAGCTGCGCGGGCGTGATCGCGGTGCACATGAGCGCGGCAAGCCTGATGCCGGCAGCCGCGCACGTGCGGCGGAGCATGCCTGCCGCAACTGCAATGTCGTCGCCCGAGCATGCGCAGGGGAGGGGAACGCCGTCAGCCTCGCATGGCGGGGCACTGGACCCATCGCCTGCCGCGTCCTCCACATGGTGCACCGCTGCGTCAAGCGCATCCTCATCGAATGGTGCGGTGCCGTGGAGCGCCGTGACGGCCGCGAGCACTCCCCGCTCGATCGCATGAAGCGGGTGAATCCGCGCATCGCGCGTGCCCTTGAGCGCCTTGCTGTCCGCGATCGCCACCCGCCCGCGACGGTCCTTGCGGGTGCGGCACACGCCTTTCGAGAGGGCCTTCCAGAGGTCAGGCGGCTGAGCAGGATCCCCATCCGGAACAAGCCATGCCGATGCCGCCACGCACATCGGTCCGAGCAGGGGGCCGTAGCCCGCCTCGTCGAATCCTGCGTAGAGCATCATCGTGCGGATTGTGGCACGGCAGCGCGTGCCTGTCGATGGCGGCCGTGTGGGCGGGCAGGGCGACGCGGCATCGGGATCGCGCGTAGGCGTCAGCGGCAAGCAGCCGCGGGACGGGGTGCGAGTCGCCACGGCATCGGGGTCGTGCACCTCCCGTTCCTAGACTGCATCAATGGGTGCCGCACGGCGCAAGATCCTCGTCGCGATGTCCGGCGGCGTCGACTCCTCAGTCGCCGCCGCGCTGCTGGCGCGCGAAGGCCATGAGGTCATCGGGTGCTTCATGCGCCACGGTGGAGAGGAGGGCATCTCCACGGCGGGTGACGCGGGCGCATCCTGCCAGTCAGGTGCCGCAACGCACGAACGAGGGGCCGCATGCGGCACGCGCACGACATCGCTTCCGGTGATCGATCCGGTGCGGCTGTCCTCGCGCGGATGCTGCTCGGTGGAGGATGCGCAGGACGCGCGCCTCGTCGCGGCACACCTCGGCGTGAAGTTCTACGTGGTCAACTTCCGCGACGACTTCCGGCGCATCATCGACTACTTCGTCGACGAGTACCGGGCGGGCCGCACGCCCAACCCCTGCATCCGCTGCAACGACTGGATCAAGTTCGGCAAGCTCGCCGGCTACGCGGACATGCTCGGCTGCGACTCGGTCGCCACCGGCCACTACGCTCGGATGATCGCGGTGGACGGCACCGCTCGCCTGCACCGCGGCGTCGACTCAGCGAAGGACCAGTCCTATGTGCTCTTCGGGGTCGACCCGGACATGCGCGCGCGCATGGAGCTTCCGGTCGGCGCGCTGCCGAAGGACCGTGTGCGCGAGCTCGCAGGCGAGTTCGGCCTCCCGGTGCAGCACAAGCCCGACTCGCAGGACATCTGCTTCGTGCCCGACGGCGACTACGCGTCATTCGTGGAGCGCCAGGACCGTTCGATTGCGAACCCCGGACCCTTCGTCGACCGCGACGGCAACGTGCTCGGCACGCATGAGGGGCACCATCGATACACGGTGGGGCAGCGCCGCGGCATCCGCATCGCCGACCGCGAGCCGTGGTACGTGGTGGCGAAGGACCCGTCATCTAACTCAGTGACGCTCGGGCGCGAGGCAGACCTTCTTGCCCACGGATGCGTGGCCGACGGCGCGGTCTGGCACGCGGAGGCATGCGATGGGTGGACCGACTGCACGGCGCAGGTGCGCGCGCACGGGGAGGCGCTGCCCGCGCGGATCCGGAGCGCACGTGGTAGCGGTGCGCCGTCGGCGGCGATCGACGTGGAGTTCACCGTACCCCAGCGCGCCGTCGCGCGTGGGCAGGCCGTGGTCTGCTACGAAGGTGACCGCGTGCTTTGCGGCGGATGGATCAGCAGCGTGCGCTGATCCGACGGGGGACCGTCGCTCGTGCGCGCCTGGATTGCATTCCCGCGGCGTTGCGCCGACTTACCCGGCCTTTACCGGATGCGCGTGCCGCTTCGGGAACACGACGCTCAGGATCATGCTGCCCGCGATCACCGTCACGATGAAGGTCAGCGACCAGCCGATCGGGAAATGGCCCTCCCAGCTCGCGGGGTACCAGCTCGGCGGCATCGTCATCTTGATGCCCACGAAGGTGAGCACGATGCCGAGGCCGTACTTGAGAAGGTGGAACTTGTCGGCAGCGCCGGCGAGCAGGAAGTAGAGGCTGCGAAGGCCGAGGATCGCGAAGGTGTTGCTCGTGAAGACGATGAACGGCTCCTTCGTGATGGCGAAGATCGCAGGCACGCTGTCCACGGCGAAGATGATGTCGCTCACCTCGATCATCGCGAGCGCCACGAAGAGGGGGGTGCCTACCCAGCGCAGGGCCCTCTTGCCGCCGGTGGCGGCATCTGCGACCTCCTCCTTCACGAAGAAGCGCTGCCCGTGAAACTGCGGCGTGAGCGGGATCCACCGGCGCAGCAGCTTGAGCACCGGGTTCTTCTCGGGGTCCTGCTCGCGCTCGGCCGCGAACATGATCTTGAGGCCGGTGAAGATCAGGAACACGCCAAAGACGATGACCACCCACTTGTACTGGATCAGTGCGGCACCGATCGCGATGAAGATCGCCCGGAACACAAGCGCACCGAGGATGCCGTAGAAGAGGACGCGGTGCTGGAGCTGCGGCGGGATCGCGAAGAACCCGAAGATCACGACGAACACGAACATGTTGTCGACAGAGAGGCTCTGCTCGACGATGTAGCCCGTGAGGAACTGCAGCGCGATCGTGTTTGCGGCCTCCGCCGCGGACCCGTAGCCCGCCGCCAGCACCGACGGCAGCCGGTCATCCTGCGGAAAACGGTCATGGCAGTACCACCAGAGCACGCCGCAGAACACCATCGCAAGCGACATCCAGATGCACACCCACATCGTCGCCTCGCGCATCGACACCGCATGCGGGGTCTTGTGGAAGATGCCGAGGTCCATCGCCAGCAGCACCAGCACGAAGAACACAAAACCCACGTAGACAGGCCAGTAGTCGGCGAAGGGGAACAGCAGCTGCTGGGTCGCGAGCAGGGTCGACTGAAGCGAGGACGGATCCATGTCGGCGCGCACGCTACCCGAGCGCAGCGAGCGCATGGGTAGGATCCACCGGTGCGATCGCGCACCATCCCGAGGAGCCACAGACATGACCACCGCACCCGCCCGACCCGCCGCAACCGCCACTTCGAGCACTGTCGAGACCTACCTTGGCGACGAGGCGGCATCGCTCCTCTCGTACGCCGCCAAGGTTTCCAAGTCGATGCTTCAGCATCCGGGTCCGGACGTCATCGACCGCGTGTGGGTCAAGTCCGACCGGAATCCGCAGGTGCTGCGCAGCCTCTCCGCCATGCTCAACCATGGGCGCCTCGCGGGCACCGGGTACATGTCGATCCTGCCTGTCGACCAGGGCATCGAGCACTCCGCAGGCGCAAGCTTCGCGAAGAACCCGATCTACTTCGATGGCGAGAACATCGTGAAGCTGGCGATCGAGGGCGGCTGCAACGCGGTGGCCACGACCTTTGGGGTGCTCGGCAGCGTCTCGCGCGCCTACGCGCACCGGATCCCGTTCCTGGTGAAGCTGAACCACAACGAGCTGCTCACCTACCCGAACAAGTTCGACCAGATCATGTTCGGGTCGGTGCGGGAGGCATGGAACCTCGGTGCGACCGCCGTCGGCGCGACCATCTACTTCGGCTCGGACAACGCCGACCGGCAGATCGTGGAGGTCGCCAAGGCCTTCCATGAGGCGCACGAGCTCGGCATGGCGACCGTGCTCTGGTGCTACCTGCGCAACAACGCCTTCAAGAAGGACGGCAAGGACTTCCACGTGTCGGCTGACCTCACGGGTCAGGCCAACCACCTTGGCGTCACGATCGAGGCCGACATCATCAAGCAGAAGCTGCCTGAGCTCAATGGCGGCTTCCAGGCCCTCAACATGGGCGGCTCGAGCTACGGAAAGTTCGATACCCGCATCTACAGCGACCTGTGCAGCGATCACCCGATCGACCTCTGCCGGTACCAGGTGCTCAACTGCTACTGCGGGCGCTCAGGCCTGATCAACTCTGGCGGCGCCAGCGGCTCCAACGACTTCCATGAGGCTGTACGCACGGCCGTAATCAACAAGCGTGCCGGCGGCATGGGACTCATCTCGGGCCGCAAGGCGTTCCAGAGGCCGATGGCCGAGGGCATCAAGCTCCTCAACGCCATCCAGGACGTGTACCTCGATCCGCGCGTGACGATCGCGTAAGTGACCCACGCCGACGCACGCTCTCGCGGCGTGCCGCGCGCGTGGAGCCGGGACGTCGTCTGTGGGGCAGTCAGCCCGCTGTCGCCGGCGCCGCGATGCCGAGCTGACGGGAGGGCTTGCGCGCACGGTTGGCCTCCATCTGGCGCCTGATCTCCTCGGCATCCGCGAAGTCCTCGCCGAAGCGCACCAGCCTCAGGCTGTTGGCGATGACGAAGACGTACGCGGCAGCCTGGTAGAAGGGCGTGACCCAGATCTGGATCTGCCCGGTGGCGGCCAGCGCAAGGCCGATGAGCGCAAGCAGCAGGCTCGCGGCGATGTTCACGGCCACGATGCCTCGCGCGCGGCGCGCAAGCTCGAGAAGGAACGGGATGTGGCGAAGGTCCTCGTTCATGAGGGCCACGCCGGCGGAGTTGGTCGCGATGTCGGAACCGGATAATCCCATCGCCACGCCGACGTCAGCGCTTGCGAGGATCGGGCCATCGTTGATGCCGTCGCCGACGACGAGCGTGCGGTGCCCCTTGCGGATGAGGTACTTGAGCTCCTCGTGCTTCTCCTCGGGAAGGCACTCGGCCTCGATGGCGTCGACGCCCACAGCCTCCCCGACGCGCTTGGCCACGCCCAGGCGGTCCCCCGTGAAGATGCACACGCGGCGCACGCCGAGCTGGCGCAGGCGCGTGACTACATCCGCCGCGTTACGGCGGAGCTTGTCCTCGAGGCCCACCGCCCCGAGGTACCGGCCATCCTGCATCACGTGCACGCCCGAGATGCCCTCTATGCGTGCCTCGACCTCGGCCACCGTGGCGGCCACGGCCGGATTGAGCTCGATCAGCCAGTTGGGCCGCCCCGCATGGATCGTGGAGCCAGCCGACGTGCGCGCAATGACGCCGCGCCCGTGCACCTCCTCGTAGGACGTCAGGGCGGCAGGCTGGATGCGCGCGCGCTCGGCGGTCTCGAGGATGCTTCGCGCGAGCGGGTGGTTGGAGCTCTGCTCGCAGTCGGCAGCGGCCTGCAGAAGCACTGCGCCGTCGATGCCCTCCGCGGGCGCAAGCCGGCTCACGCTGAACTTGCCTGTGGTGAGCGTGCCCGTCTTGTCCATCACGACAGTGTCGATGTTGGCCGCGCTCTCGAGCGTGCGCGTCTGCTTGATCATGATGCCGAGGCGCGCAGCGGCCGCGAACGCAGCGACCATCGCCGTCGGGTACGCGATCAGCAGCGCGCCCGGGCACGTGACCACAAGCACCGTGATCGCGCGCACTGAAGCCTCCGCCCGAACCTCAGGGCTTGCGCTCTTGCTCGTGAAAAACCACACGAGGCCAGCGACCATCAGCACCACCGGCACGTAGTAGCTCGCGAGCCGCTCGATCAGCTCCTGTCGCTCGCTCTTGGCGCTCTCGGCCTCCCGGATGAGCTTCTCGACCTTGCCGATCGTCGTCTCGCCGGCGACCGCCGTCACCTGAATGTCGACCTGTCCCGTGAGGTTCGTGGTGCCTGCGTACACGTCAAGGCCCGGCTGCACCTCGATCGGCACCGCCTCGCCAGTCAGCGACGCCTGATTGATGCTCGATGTGCCCGCGATGATGCGGCCGTCGACAGGAAGATTCTCGCCCGGGCGCACGCGCACCACATCGCCCACGCGCACCTCGGAGAGCTTCGCCTCACGCTCGGTGCCGTCAGCGCCGACGATGCGCGCGACATCAGGAGTGAGCTCGATCAGGTCGCGGATCGCGCGCTGCGCGCCCCATGCGGTGCGCGACAGGATCAGCTCGCTGAGCCACAGGAAGAACGCGAGGAACCCCGCGGCCAGGTAGAGCTGGTTCGCCAGCGCCGCAAAGACGGCGAGCGATGCCAGCGAGTCGCTTGAGGGCTTGCCGCGGCGCAGCTCCTCGAGAGCGCCGACCGCCAGGGGAGTGACCAGGATGAGCGCGCCCGCGACCGCAGGCAGCTGCGCGACAGACCGCTCGATGCCGAAGAGGGCCTCCGACAGCCATGAGACCGCGAGGAGCACGCCTCCGACAAGGGCGATGAAGAGCTGCCGCTCAAGGCGCTCGCCGCCGGCGGATCCGGCATCGACAGAATCTCGGCCTAGGGCCGACTGGAAAGTGGTCATGTTGGGTGCTCCGTGGGGGGCACGAAAGAGATGCGTGGGAAGGGTAGCACGCTCGCGGCGGCTGGTCATGCCCGGTGGTAGGTTGGCGCGGGTGAGCGCACAGGGCACAGCACGCGCAACTCGCGTCGCGATCATCGGCGCAGGCCAGATGGGTGGCGCGATGGCGGCGCAGGCCACGCGTGCGGGCGCGGACGTCTCGCTGTGGGACCGCGACACCGCGGCGATCGACGCGATTGGCCGCGGTGACTGCCCGCCGCGACTCCCGGGGCTGCGGCTGCCGAGCGGCATTCGGGCATGCCACCGCGTCGAGGACGCTCTCCAGGGCGCATCGATCGTCGTGAGCGCCATGCCGACCCAGAGCGTGCGCGCCGCGTGGGGCGCACTTGCCGGGCACGTTCCTCCGGATGCCGTGCTCGTCAGCACCGCCAAGGGATTCGAGCTCGGGACGCTTCTGCGCCCGAGCGCTGTCGTCCGTGAGGCGCTGGCCGCGGCGGGCATGTCGTGCCCGATCGTCGCGATGAGCGGGCCCGCCATCGCGCCCGAGATCGTGCGTGGCCTTCCCACCGCGATGGTCGCAGCATCGACTGACGCGGACGCCAACGTGCGCGCCTGCGCGGCGCTCGCCTCCGAGACGCTGCGCCTCTACCCGTCGGACGACGTGGTTGGCGTGGAGACCGCAGGCGCCGCGAAGAACGTCATCGCGCTCGCTGCTGGCATGCTCGACGGCATGGGGCTCGGCACGAATGCGAAGGCGACGCTGCTCGCGCGCGGGATCGCCGAGATCGCGCGCCTCGGCCTCGCGCTCGGCGGACGGGCTGAGACCTTCTGGGGCGTCGCCGGCATCGGCGACCTCGCCACCACCTGCTTCAGCGCCGACGGCCGCAACCGCGCATTCGGCGAGCGCCTTGGCGGCGGCATGTCGGTGCAGCAGGCGAAGTCAGCCTCTGGCGCGACGGTGGAGGGCATCGACACGTGCACCGCACTGATGGCACTTCGCGACGAGCACTCGGTGGAAATGCCGATCTGCGCTGCGGTGCATGCGGTGCTCTCGGGCGCGCAGTCGCCGCGCGACGCGCTCGTGGGCCTGATGCGCCGATCTGCGCGCCCCGAGCAGCTCGCCTCATGACGGGCGGCGTCAGTCCTCGTCGAACTTCGATGCGATGAGCTTCACGAGCGCGTCGATCGCGTGCTGCTCGTCGTCGCCGTCGCACTGGATCACGAGCACAGTGCCCATAGTGCCCGCGAGCAGCAGCATCTGCATGATGCTCTTGCCGTCGATCATCTCGTCGGAATCGTCGCGGCGGAGCGCGACCGTCGACCGGAACTGGTTCGCCAGCTGCACGAATGCCATAGCCGGCCGCGCATGCAGCCCAAGCCTGTTGAGGACAGTGGCTCGTGCGGAGACCACGTGCGCTGTCGGACCGGTGAGCCCCTACCTCGCGGGCGCGGCGGCGTCCGCCTCCTCAAGAAGGGTGGTGACGTCGCCGACGGTCCGGGCCTGGCGCAGGAACTTGCGGAAGCGGTCCTGGCTCAGCGCACCGAAGATCACCTCCATCGCGGCAAGGTGATCCTCTGGCTTGGACTCGGGCGAGAGCATGAGCACGATGGCGTGCACGGGCTGGCGGTCGAGGGCGTTGAAGTCAATGCCTGCTGCGCTGATGCCGATCGCCGCGCGCACGTGCTGCACCTCTCCGGTCTTGGCGTGAGGCACCGCAACTCCGTGACCGAAGCCCGTCGAGCCCTTGCGCTCGCGCTTGATGATCGCCTTGAGCAGCTCATCCCTCATCGCCTTGGGTGCGGCACCGGAGGACACGAGCGCATCGAGCAGCTCCGCAATCGCGTCTTCCCGCTTCGCAGACTTCAGGGCGGGCACGACGGCGGTCTCGACGACCATCTCACGCAGTTTCATTCGGGGCTCTCCTGCATGCGCCCCGAGCGCCGGTCACTGCCGGTGGTGGCGGATGCGATTCTTGTGGTCCTTCAGCTGCCTGACGCCCCGGTCCACCGCAAGATCCACACAGGCATAGAGGTTTCCGTGGCGGGAGTTGCACACGAAGTCCCTGTGGCGCTCGACGTCGGACCGGATCTCCACATGGTAACCGACCCGATCGCGCTCGACCGTGACCGCCAGCTGCTGGACCCGGTTGAAGAACCGCGGGAGCTTCGCCACCTTGCGGCGGATGTAGGCGGAGATCGCCTCGGTCAGTTCCATGTGCTTCGCGCTGATGGTGATCAACATGACAGTGTCCTTTCTTCAGGAGACATGGGGTGTGCTGCCGTGATGCGGCCAGGCTGGCGCCTGGACCACCTGCCCATACGGCCAGCGGGCGCTGGCTGTTCGTCCGGAACTCCGTTTCGGGTTGGATCGTGGGGCAGGGGTCACGGCGGGGACCGACGCGCACGCGCGAAGGTCACCTGCACCGTCGAATACGAACCACCCCTGCGGAAGCGAATCTGCGTCGTTTCTCCAGCATTTCGCCTTGAGAGGGCCGTCATGAGGTCCCGGAGCGACTGGACATCGTCGGCGCCAATCGCCACCACGACGTCGCCACTCCTGAGGCCGGCACGGTCGGCCGGGCTTCCGGGCTGCACGGTCGTGATACGGACACCGTCGGTGGCATCACGGGCCTCGATGCCAAGGCCCGCCGTGAGCGCGCCCGGCGCAAGGGCTCCCGGTCCCATGTCAACGACCCACTCCCGCCACTGCGCCTCGAGACGTGAAGCCGGCTGGCCGCTCACCGACTCGAGCGCGCGGATCCCGGAGGGGTCCTCGGCGTACATGGCGATGTAGGCGCGGTACCAGCGCTGGAGCCATCCGCGCTCGGTGATCCACGTGAAGATCGATCGCACCGCCGGGTAGTTGACGTCGGCCTTCACCATGAAGTCGGGCTGGCTCATCCGGGCCAGCTCGGACCATGTCGGCACGCGGCCCGCGCGCATGTGCTCGTGCGCCTTGGGCTGCCGGAGGTTCGGGAGGATCTCGATGGATCCGTCATCTCGCGCGCGCCAGTCCTCGAAGAGCGTCGCGAGCCCCTCCTGGATCCAGATCGGGTGTCGCTGCCCGAGGCGCTGCATGTGGCCCCAGTGCATCAGGTGAACGAACTCGTGGCGCAGGCTCGAGCCAGTGTCCCTGCTGATGAGGCTGCGGTCCTTGTGCTCGTAGAGGCCCGACTGCTGGGCGTCGCCGAAGAACCTCTCCGCGTCCGCGTGGGTGGCGATGGCCACCAGCACCGTGTCGGAGGGCATCGCACCGAAGAGGGACCTCGAGAGCGCCGGCGCGAGCTCCTTCAGCATGCTGCGCGTGCGCGCCATGCTTGCGGCATCGACACCTGACGCGAAGATGACATTCAGCTCGCCGTCACGCTCGACGCGGTACCGCTCCGCACCGAAGCGGTCGAGCCATCGCTCGAGTGCGGCGGACGCGAGCCGATCAGTGCCTGCCGCAGCCGCGCCAGCGGGGCTGGATGCGCTGCCTGAACCGGCGGGTGCCGGCCCGATCGGGTTCGACCAGTCGGGCGCGCCGCCAGTGGGCCGCATCTCGCGGCGCACAGACAGCACCTGCGCCCACGACTCGTGCGCGCGCAGCGGCTCAAGGTCCGGGTGGCCGTCGAGCGCAGCGTCGTCACGCCATCCCGCACGTAGCGCACGGGTCGCATATGCGGCGGCCGCCCGAAGGTCGCGCTGGCGCGACGCCACGCGCGCGGCATCGAAGAGGATGCCATCGTCCCGAGGGTGCTCCTGCAGGTAGGCATCCACAAGCGCGCGCGCCTCCGTGAGCTTGCCGGCCCCCAGCAGCTTGGGCAACCGCAGCTCAAGCTCGCCGCGCGAGGGCGCGCTGGTGCGGGCGGGCTGGTCCGTCGCCTGCACGCCCAGTTGTGCGCTTGCGCGGGCAGGCAGCTCCATCGTCGGCGCGCCTAGGTACGCGCGGGCGGGTGATGGATCGGCAGCTGCAGCAGCCGCTGACCCCTCTGCAAGCGTGATGAGTGCAGCGGCCACGTGCAGCAGCGCCATGCACGTCGTGCGCGCGGCGCTCAGCACCGGGCGCTCCACAGCGTGACGGCATCGGGATACGCGACCGACTCCTGCTCGACGACGCGCGCCGCGAGCGACTCTGGCGTGTCTCCGGGAAGCACCGGGCACCTGCGCTGCACCACGACACGGCCGTGGTCGTACCGCTCGTCGACGAGATGCACTGTGCATCCGGACTCGCGTGCGCCCGACGCGAGCACGGCCTCGTGCACATGACGGCCGTGCATTCCGGGGCCTCCGAAGTGGGGGAGCAGTGCGGGGTGCACGTTCAGCGCGCGGCCGGCCCACGGGCCGACGCGGAACATGCGCAGGTATCCGGCGAGCAGCACGAGCTCGGCGCCTGTGCGCCGGAGTGCGGCATCGAGCGCATCACTTGTGGCATCGCCTGCCGCACCTGGCACGATCTCCACGGGAATCCCTGCCTCGCGGCATCGCGCCACCGCGGGGATGTCCTCGCGGTGCGCGACCACAACCGTGACCTGCGCAGGCATTCGCCCCTCGCGGGCGGCGGCATGCAGGTTCAGGGCTGTGCGCCCCGACCCAGAGACGAGCACAGCCGCGCGTCGGGCGCTCATCCCCGCTCCGAATCCGTCAGGTCGGTGAGCGTCACCGGCGAGTCGAAGGGGATCGGCTTGCGCGACGCGTCCACCGACACCATCGTGACGGTGGCCTCGGTCACGCGCGCCACGTCGCCGGTAGCCACGCGCTCGGCATCGACGACAACATGCACGGTCACGCTTGTGCGGCCTGAACGCACGGTGCGGGTGCGCAGCGTGACAAGCTCGCCCGTGAACACAGGCGCATGGAACTCGATCTTCTCCATCGCCACGGTGACCCACCGGTGGAGCCCGTGGGAGCGCGCCTGCACGTAGGCCGCCTGGTCGATCATGCTCATGATGACGCCCCCGAAGACAGTGCCGCTGTGGTTGGTGTCGCGCGGCATCGTCATCACGCGCAGCGCGAGCCTGTAGTCGGCCTCAGTCATGCCCTGATCGTAGGGGGCGGCGCACGGCCGACGGCACGACGGTTTTCGCGAGCGTCATGGCCTCGCTGCCCGCGCCTATGCGCCGAGCATCCGCGCGAGGTAGCGGCCCGTGTGGCTCGCGGGGTTGCGGGACACGTCCTCGGGCGTGCCGCTTGCGACAAGCGTGCCGCCGCGCTCGCCGCCCTCGGGCCCGAGGTCGACGATCCAGTCCGCGCACTTGATGACGTCGAGGTTGTGCTCGATCACCACCAGCGTGTGTCCGGCCGCGGCAAGCCGCGCAAGCACCGAGAGCAGCCGCTTGACGTCGTCGAAGTGCAGTCCGGTTGTCGGCTCGTCGAGGATGTAGAGGGTGTGCGACCCTCCGGCCTGTCCGAGCTCGCTGGCGAGCTTCACGCGCTGCGCCTCGCCGCCTGACATGGTCGTCGATGCCTGCCCGAGCTGCATGTACCCGAGCCCCACGTCGACAAGGCACCCGAGCATGCGCTCCACGCGGCCGTGCGCCTCGAAGAACGCCCGCGCATCCTCCACGGTCATGTCGAGCACCTCTGAGATCGTCTTCCCGCGGTAGCGGATCTCGAGCGTCTCGCGGTTGTAGCGCTTGCCTGCGCACGTCTCG
Organism: uncultured Isosphaeraceae bacterium; assembly: GCA_964555705.1. Taxonomy (GTDB): domain Bacteria; phylum Planctomycetota; class Phycisphaerae; order Phycisphaerales; family SM1A02; genus ZLKRG44. The sequence goes on from CAZKTN010000027.1 coordinate 15,082, forward strand.
CAGGGCACGAAGACGTCGGGCAGGAAGTGCATCTCGATTCGCTTCACGCCAGTGCCCTGGCAGTTCTCGCACCGTCCGCCCTTCACGTTGAACGAGAACCGGCCGGGCTCGTAGCCGCGGATGCGCGACTCGGGGACCTTCGCGTACACGGCGCGGATCTCGTCGAAGATGCCGGTGTAGGTCGCAGGGTTGGAGCGGGGGGTCCGGCCGATCGGCGACTGGTCCACCTCGATCACGCGGTCGACCGACTTGAGCCCGACGATCCGGTCATGTGCGCCGGTCGTCGTGCGCATGCCGCTGACCTCGCGCTGCGCACCCTTGAGCAGGATCTCTGTGACAAGGGTGCTCTTGCCGCTGCCGGAGACGCCGGTCACGCACACGAGCCCCCCGAGGGGGAACGCGACGTCGATGCCCTTGAGGTTGTTCTCGCGTGCGCCCTTCACCGTGATTGCGCGCGTCGCGCTCATCGGCCGCCGCGATGTCGGCACCTCGATCCGTGCGGCGCCGGACAGGTAGCGCCCGGTGAGCGACGCGGGATTCGCGCACAACTCCGGCACGGTGCCCTGCGCCACGATGGTGCCGCCGTGCCGACCGGGCCCCGGCCCGACGTCGACCACGTGGTCCGCTGCCCGGATCATGTCCTCGTCGTGCTCGACGACGAGCACCGTGTTCCCGATGTCAGCGAGCCTGCGCAGCGTGGCCACGAGCCGGTCGTTGTCGCGCTGGTGCAGCCCGATCGTGGGCTCGTCGAGCACGTAGCAGGTGCCCACGAGACCTGACCCCACCTGCGTCGCGAGCCTGATCCGCTGAGCCTCGCCGCCCGAGAGCGTGCCGCTCTGCCGGTCGAGCGTGAGGTACCCGAGGCCCACCGATCCGAGGAATCCCAGCCGCGCATCGATCTCCTTCATGATCGGTGCCGCGATCATTCGCTGTTCGGTGCCGAGCTCGAGTGCGCCGAAGAACTCCGCGGCGCGCTCGATCGGGAGCCGCGTGGCCTCCGCAATGCTGATGTCGCGCCCGGCGCCGCGCACGATGACCGCAAGCGACTCCGGCCTCAGCCTCGCGCCATGGCAGGCGGTGCACGGCGCGTTGCTCATGTAGCCGTGCAGCCGCTCCTTCACGAGCTGCGACTCCGTCTCGTCGAAGCGCCGGCGCAGGTTCGGCATCACGCCCTCGAACGCGAACCTCTTCGTGCCGACCTTCAGGCCCTCCTCGTCGGTGCCCTGCATCAGGATGCGGCGCAGCTTCGGCGGAAGCGACTTGAACGGCGTCGCCGGATCGGTGCCGGTGGCCGCGCAGAAGTTGCGCAGCTGCCGTGCGTACCAGATGTTCATGCGCCGGCCGTTGCGGCGCCAGGGCTCGATCGCGCCCTCGGCCACCCCCAGCGAAGGGTCGGGCACGACGAGCGACTCGTCGAAGGCGTCGATGCTGCCGAGCCCGCCGCATGCGGGGCACGCGCCGTGGGGGCTGTTGAAGGAGAAGAGGCGCGGCTCGAGCTCGTCGATCGCGCACTGCGGGTGGTCGGGGCACGCGAATCGCTCGCTGAACCGGCGCTCCTCCCAGGCTCCGCCATCCTGCTCAACCAGCGCAAGCATCGAACCGTGGCCCGCCTTCAGCGCCGTTTCCACGCTTTCCGCGATGCGCTGCCTGTCCTCTGGCGCAATCGCGATGCGGTCGACGACCGCCTCGATGTCGTGCATCTCGTAGCGGCCGAGGCCGAGCGGGTTGTCGCCTCCCGCCTTGAGCGCATCTCGAAGGTCGATCACGTTGCCGTTGACGCGCGCGCGCACGAACCCTCCGCGCTGCAGGTCCTCGAGCACGTCCTTGTGGAATCCCTTCTTGCCGCGCACGACGGGCGCGCAGATCATCGCGCGCTTGCCGGCCGCGCCGGTGACGAGCGCATCGACAATCTGCGACGGGGGAGTGGCCGCGATCGGCCTCCCGCACACGTGTCCCGACTCGTCGCGGTGCCAGCACCTCGGCTGCCCGCACCGCGCCCACAGGAGCCGCAGGTAGTCGTAGATCTCGGTGGTGGTGGCGACGGTCGACCGCGGCGTGTGCCCGCCGCCGCGCTGCTCGATAGCGATCGTGGGCGGGAGCCCGTCGACGGAGTCGATGTCGGGCTTCTTCATCTGGTCGAGGAACTGGCGCGCGTATGCGGAGAGGCTCTCCATGTACTTGCGCTGTCCTTCGGCGAAGATCGTGTCGAACGCGAGCGAGCTCTTGCCGCTGCCGGATACGCCGGTGATGACGACCAGCTCGTCGCGCGGGATGTCGACATCCACCGACTTGAGGTTGTGCTCGCGCGCGCCGCGCACACGGATCGCGCGTGACGGATCGACGCGGGACGGATCCACGCGTAAGGGATCGACGCGCGCCTCGGGCTGTGCCTTCGGTGCCGGGGTCTTGGCAACCTTGGTCGCGCGGGTACCTGAAGGGGTGCGCGGCTTGGCGGACCGGGTCGGGGGCATAGACCATGATTATTGGGCAAATCACGCGCCGTGGGGTGGGTTCCCGGCCAGTTCGCCCAGAATTGCGTGGAATTGCGGCGGGAACTGCGGGACACTGACCTGCTTCGGACCCGCGAAATGTGCGTCCAGACGCCCCTCCCGTCCGAAAGTTCCTCCCGAGACCACCTGATGCCAGTCGCCATTGAAGTGGACACCCCGATTCAGGCCGCGCCCCCGCGCGGCGTAGTGGCTTCGGTGGCCCGGGTTCGTCCCTCGGTCGCACGTGCGCGTCCCGTCGATCAGGATCCTGCGGGCTGGTGGCGTGGTGGCCGGGACGGTTCTGTCACGATTGATGACGACCGTTCGCTCGCTGCCATGAGCCGCCGAATCCGCCTGCGCAACCACTGATTCGGTCGGCGGCCACGGCGGGTGACGCTGCTGAACCCTATCCAATCTCGTCGCGCGCGCTAGCCCGGCTTCCGCTTTCCCTTGCCTCGCCTCGCGCGCGTGCCCGGAGAGCCCGGCGGCGCAGTCTCGCGCTCGCCGCGCTTGGGTCTCGCGGGCATCACGGGACCCTCCGGCATTGACCTCACGCGCTTGAGCTCGTCGCGCAGCTTCGCGGCCTTCTCGAACTCGAGCGCGGCGGCAGCCTCGAGCATCTCGGCCTCAAGCGCATCCGCAAGCTCATCGCGCCCGACAGGGTTCGGCGCCGGCGCGCTCGCAATGCGCTCGCTCCGGGGTACCTGTCCTGCAGCGATCTCGTCCTCGATGCCGCGCCTCACCGCACGCACAACGGTGCGGGGCACGATGCCGTGCTCCGCGTTGTAGGCGATCTGCTTCTCGCGCCGGCGCTCGACCTCCTCCATCGCGGCCTGCATCTCGGGCGTCATCGTGTCCGCGTAGAGGATGCAGCGCGAGTGCGCGTTGCGCGCCGCGCGGCCCATCGTCTGGATGAGGCTCGACCTGCTGCGCAGGAATCCCTGGCTGTCCGCATCAAGGATCGCGACAAGGGCCACCTCAGGAAGGTCAAGTCCCTCGCGCAGCAGGTTGACGCCTACGAGGCAGTCGAAGGTGCCCTCGCGCAGGTCGCGCAGGATCTCGAGCCGCTCAAGAGTCTCGATCTCGCTGTGCAGGTAGCGCACACGCACGCCCGCCTTGTGGAGGTAGTTCGTGAGCTCCTCGCACAGCCTCTTGGTCAGCGCCGTAACAAGGATGCGATGGCCGCCCGCAGCGACGTCCTTCACCTCCTGCACGAGGTCCGGCACCTGTCCGCGCGCAGGCCTCACGATCACAGGCGGATCCACGAGCCCAGTGGGACGGATCACCTGCTCTGCGATCACGCCGCCGCACCGGTCAAGCTCGTAGGGGCCGGGCGTGGCGCTCACGAAGACCACCTGCGGCGCAATCTCCTCCCACTCGTCGAAGCGCAGCGGCCGGTTGTCGAGCGCGCTCGGCAGCCGGAACCCGTGCTCGATCAGCGTCTCCTTTCGGCGGCGGTCGCCGTGGTGCATGCCGCGGATCTGCGGGATCGTCACGTGGCTCTCGTCGACGAAGAGGATCCACTTGTCGGGATCGCTCCCCGGCACCTGCCGGAAGTAGTCCATCAGGCAGTAGCCGCGCGCGCCCGCCGGACGCCCGTCCATGTGCCTCGAGTAGTTCTCGATGCCGGGGCACGTGCCGGTCTCGGCGAGCAGCTCGAGGTCGTAGTTGGTGCGGCCGAGCAGCCGCTGCGCCTCGAGCAGCTTGCCCTGCGACTGCAGGGCAAGCACCTGCTCCTTCAGCTCCGCGCGGATCGACTCGAGCGCGCACTGCATCTGGTCCTCCGGCATCATGTGGTGCACGGCGGGGAAGATGTAGACGCGCGCCTCCGACGCAAGCACCTCGCCTGAGATGGGGTCGAAGCGCTCGATGCGCTCGACCTCGCTCCCGAAGAGCTCGATGCGGATCGCGTGCGACTCCGACGCCGGCCACACCTCTATGCAGTCTCCGCGGATCCGGTACCGGCCGCGCTCGGGCGCGGTCTCGTTGCGCGTGTACTGCATGCCCGCGAGCGCGAGCAGGAAGCGGCGGCGCTCGAGCGGCGCCCCGCGCTCGATGACGGCCACCCGGTTTCGGTACTCCTCCGGAGACCCGAGCCCGTAGATGCAGGAGACGCTCGCCACCACGATGGTGTCGGGACGGCTGAGCAGGTTGCTCGTCGCCGCGAGACGCAGTCGGTCGAGGTCCTGGTTCCGAGACGCGTCCTTCTCGATGTAGATGTCGCGCTGCGGGATGTACGCCTCAGGCTGGTAGTAGTCGTAGTAGGAGACGAAGTAGCTCACCGCGTGGCGCGGGAAGAGCTCGCGCATCTCCTCGAAGAGCTGCGCCGCAAGCGTCTTGTTGTGGCTCATGATGAGCGCGGGCCGGCCCGTGCGCGCGATGACGCTCGCCATCGTGAACGTCTTGCCGGTGCCGGTCGCGCCGAGCAGGGTCTGCCAGCGGTCTCCTGACTCGATGCCGCGCACGAGCTGGTCGATCGCCTCCGGCTGGTCGCCGGCGGGGGTGAATGGGCTGCAGAGCTCGAAGGTCGCGCTCACGGACCCCAAAGGGTAGGGGGCATCACGCCTTTGCCGTCGCGAGCAGTTCACGGATCGGGCGGGACACCGTTCGCCGGGCCGCCGGCCATGACGCGGCGATCGCCGCCAACGTCACCGCCACTGCGCCGAGCGCGATGATGTCGGGCTGCACCGCATACACAAGCTCCAGCCCTGCGAGCTCGCGGTACATGCGGGTGCCCATCCATGCCAGGTGCATGCCGAAACCGGCGCCCACGATCGCCGCGGTGATCCCGATGAGCAGCGCCTCGCCGCACACCAAGCGGACCACAACCGAGCGCGATCCGCCCACCGCCTGCAGCACGCCAAACTCCTGCGCACGTCCCGCAACGCCCGCGGCGATCACGCTCGCGGCGGCGATGCAGGCGAGCCCCAGAGCGCCGCATGCGACGCCGCTCGAGACCCCAAGCATGATGCGTCCGATGCGCGAGATCTCCTGCCTGATCTGCCGGCCCGAGGCGAACACGGCGCCGGGCACCGCGTCCTCGACCGCGGTCGCGAGCGCCGACTCCTGCTCGTCAGTGACGCTGTCGGGAAGCTGCATCTGCACGATGTAGGACTCGCGCGAGCCGAAGTGCCGCGCCGCGGCGTCGAAGTCCATGAAGATGCAGCTCACCGCGTGCTCGGAGTACAGGCTGCGGATGCCGAAGAACTGCGTGGCCACATCGAGGCCCGCGGCGCCCACCACGCCCACGATCTCGACCGGCACGCTGTTGGATGCGGAGCCGATCGTGATCGTGCTTCCCACGCCGAGACCGCGCGCCACCAGGAACTCCTGCGCGACAAGCACCGCGTCGCCCTCAAGCAGGCGGCTCGTCGCGCGTTCCGGATCGCCGTCGATCCACTCGAGGCGGTTCATCGCCAGGAACGGGCGCGGCTCGAACCCGATGCAGACCACGCTCGTGGGCGAGATGCCCGTGAGCCCGAAGACCTGCGTTCCCATCACCTGCAGCGGCAGGTACCCGATCGCGGCGCTGGCGGTCGGGCCGTCGATGGTGCGAAGGCGCTCGGTCTCCTCGGCGCTGAATCCGGTGGTCTTGAACGCGAATGCGTCGCCGAATCGCACGCGCTCGCTGATCTCGTCAAGCAGCGCACGGCCGTTGGTCCATGTGGAGACGAGGATGCCCACGCCGACCATCAGCGCGCCCGCGACGAGGCCAAGCCTGTAGGGATGCGCATGCGCCGATCCGGAGAGCACGCCATGCGGCAGGGAGAGCGCCCACTCGATCGGCCTGCACGCCACACGCGCCACGATCGCGAGCACGGGCACCGCAAGCAGGAACCACCCGACCTGAAGGGCCGGCAGGCCGATGAACGAGTACGTGTAGAAGCGGCGCTCGGCATCATCCACGGCGAGCAGAGCCACCTGGAACGCAATCAGCGCGATGCCTACGGCGCCGATCCACCAGGTGCCGCGCGGATCGGGCGCGTGTGCCCTCGGCGACAGCGCGCGCAGCACACTGACCCTGCTGGCCTGCCACGCCGGCCATAGGGCGCCGAGCACTCCTGCGATCGTGGCGCCCACGACCGAGAGTCCAGCGGACGTCCACGAGATGGTCAGCCCATCGGTCAGCAGCGCGCGGTACCACCACGCGATCGCGCCAGCGACGGCGATGCCGAGCGGCGCGCCAGCGAGCCCCGCGCTGCCGCAGAGGAGCGCGCCGCCCATGAGCTGGCCCGCGAATATCTGGCCGCGAGATGCGCCTACGCATCGCGCCATCGCGAACGCACGCTGCTGCTCGCCGACGGCGGTGGTCATCGCGATGCCCACAATGCAGGCGCAGCTCAGGAAGGAGAGGGCAGTGGCGAGGATGAGCCCGAGATCCGCCGCAGATGCCTGGCGTCCGAGCCCGCTTGTGGCGAGCTCGGCGGGCTCGAGCACCAGCGGCGCCTCAAGCCGTGACGCGTTGGCCTTCACCCAGGCCTCGGTGTCGATGCCCTCGTCGAGCACGATGGAGACGACAGTCACCTCGCCTTCGGTGCTCGATGCCTCAGCGAGCGTCACGCGCGCCAGGTGCGCGGTAGGCCTCTGCAGCGCGCCCAGCATCATCCGCTGCCGTATGCCGCTCACGCGCAGCGTGATCGGCTCGCCGAACCGCACCACCTCCACGATCTCGCCCACGCCGACGCCGAGCTTCTGGGCGGCGAGAGGATCGAGGCCGATCTCGCCGGGGCCCGCAGGGGCGCGGCCCTCCACGTAGTCCACCTGGTCGAAGATCGCGTCCGACTCCGGGTCCGTGCCGCGGCACTGCACCGTGACGCGGCGTGCACGCGCGTCAGGTCCCGCAGGGTCGAGCCCTGCGGGGCGCAGCGTGAGCGACCCCGCCAGGCGCCCGGCCGCCGCACGCACGCCGGGCCACGCTGCAGCTTCCGCAATCACCGACTCCTCGATGCCGGCGCCATGCCTGTGCACCACGCGCGCATCGGCCGATCCGATGGCGCGCCGCATCCTCGCATCGACGTTGGCGAACGCCGTGGCGATGCCTGAGCCCGTCGCGGAGACGAGCGTCGCCGCGAGCATCACGGCGATGGCGACCAGCACCGTCCTGCTAGGACGCGCGGCCAGGCTCTGCTGCGCGAAGTGCAAGCTCGGTCGGATCGAGGCCATGTGTGTCGATGGTTTCTGCGACGGCGCCGTCGCGCATCAGGAAGACCCGGCGGCAGTGCGCCGCCGCGGCGGGTTCGTGCGTCACCATCAGCACGGTGACTGACCTGCGTTCGGCGAGCGCACGGAGGAGCCGCCACAGCGACTCCGCGCTGCGGGAGTCGAGGTTGCCCGTCGGCTCGTCGGCCAGCACGACCGGCGGATCGAAGAGCAGGGCGCGCGCGATTGCCACGCGCTGCTGCTCGCCGCCGGAGAGCGCCTCGGGCCGGTGGTGCGTGCGGTCGGACAGCCCAAGCTCGCCAAGCAGCTCGCGTGCGCGGGGCTCGAGCTCGGTGCGCGGACGCCCATCGAGCACTCCGGGCAGCATCACGTTGCCGAGCGCATCGAGCGTCGGAAGAAGGTTGAACTGCTGGAACACGACGCCGATCGTGCGCCGCCGGTAGAGCACGAGGTCGCGCTCGGGCATCGTGTGGACGCGCGCGCCCGCGACCACGATCTCCCCGGAGTCAGGCCGGTCGAGGCCCGCCAGCACGTGCAGCAACGTGCTCTTCCCGCTGCCCGAACGTCCCATCACGGCGTAGAAGCCAGGCTCCGTAATGGCAAGGTTCGTACCCCGCAGCGCGGCGACCGACTTGCCGCCCTGCACGAAGCTCTTGCTCACACCGCGCACCCCGACCATCGGGTCGCCGGAGCGTGCAGTCACCGGAACAGTTTCCGCGCGTGCGTCAGTGGACGGGGTGGGCAGAGTCATAGGTCGCGGCATCCATCAGCTTCGCCAGCGGCGACGCGTCGGACGCACGGATCTTGACAAGCCACCCCTTCCCGAAGGGATCGCTGTTGACGAGCGACGGGTCCTTCGCCGCCTCGGCATTCACCTCGGTGATAGTTCCGGCCACTGCGGAGTACACGTCGCTCGTGGTCTTGACGCTCTCAACCTCGCCGAGCGATCCGCCCGCGTCCACTGCGGTGCCTGCGGCCTTCATCTGCACGTAGGTGATGTCCGTCAGCTCGTTCGCAGCGAATTGGGTGATGCCGACCGTGATCACGTCACCCTCCTGTCGGAACCACTCGTGCGACTCGGTCATGCGGCAGTTGGCTGGGGTGGGCATTCGGATCTCCGTGTGGGAAGAGAGTGCGGAGCGGGAATATACGGTGCCTGTATCCTCCAAGGTCCCGGAAGGTCACCCAGTGCAGTCCCAGATCACGCTCACGCTCAACGCCAGTTGCCTCCGCCACGCGCCCAAGCGTGGCGGCGAGCCCGTCGCGCTGATGGACATCCCGGAGTTCGTGTCGCAGGAGTTCGGTCTGCGCGGGATCCAGCTGCCGGTGGACCTGATCCGCGGACGCACGCTCCGCCAGATGGAGGAGCTGCGCCACAACGCCGACAAGGCGGGATGCCCGCTGCTGGTGCTGAGCCAGGACGAGCCGATCGACCTTGGCGCAGGATCGGACGGGACCGAGGGGGTGGCGCGGATCGCAGCCTTGGGTTCCGCCGCACGTCACCTCGGCTGCGGGCACGTGGCCATCCGCACCACGACCTCCCCGGACCGGACGGACGCCGTCATCGCGAACGCCAAGCGCGCGATCGACCTGCTCCGCAAGAGCGACGTGGGCCTGCTGATGCGCTCGGGCGGCGAGACGATGCCCGACCCCACAGGCCTTGCCGACATCATCCGCCGCATTGGCGGCTTCCACATCGGCGCGATGCCGAGCTTCCAGGATGCGCACGCGTCGGGCGACCTCGGTGGCGCAATCCGGCTGCTTGCGCCGTACTCGCATCTCGTTGAGGCAACCATCATCGGATTCGGCAAGGCCGGCCACGACAAGTGGGACCTCGGCGAGGCGGTGGAGGCGCTGCGCGGTGTCGGCTACATGAGCCTCCTGAGCATCGACTGGCGCGGGACCAAGGGCGACTGGGTGGCGACGGTGCACAAGGCGAAGTCGGAGCTTCTCGCGGCCATCGGTCGCGAGGAGCAGGTGGCGTGAGCCGGCTCATCGTGACGATCGACGGGCCTGCGGGCACGGGGAAGTCCTCGGCCTCGGCGCGCCTGGCGGAGCGCATCGGCTGCGAGATGCTCGACACCGGCGCCATGTACCGGGCGGCAGCGCTGCTCTCGCTCGAGCAGGGGATAGATCCCGCATCGGGCCCGGACATGTGCGCGGCGCTGGCCGCGTCGCCAGTCACCATCGACTGGACCGTGCGTCCTGCCGTCGTGCGACTCGGCGGCCGCGATGTGTCGCACAGGATCCGGCAGCCCGATGTCACCGACGCAGTGAGCGCAGTGGCGGCGAACTCGATGGTGCGTTCCCACATGGTCAGGCTCCAGCGCGCCGCGGGCGATGCGCATCCGCGCCTCGTGACCGAAGGACGCGACCAGGGCACGGTCGTGTTCCCCGATGCGGACGTGAGGATCTGGCTCGATGCGCAGTCGTCCGTCCGTGCGCGCCGCCGTTGCGCGGAGCTTCGTTCCAGGGGAGTGACCGCGGATGAGGCCACCGTACGCACCCAGATTGAGCAGCGCGACCACCGTGATCGCACGCGGTCGGACGGGCCACTGGTGATGCCGGAGGGCGCTGTCGTCGTGGACACCAGCGAGCTCACGTTCGACGAGGTCGTCGACGCGCTCGAACGCGCCGTGCGGGATCGCGTGACTGTCGATTCCCGCTCGGGGGCCGTTGCCCGCGGGGCGGGGACCGCCCAGCCGTGATCCGCGCGCTCGACCATCAGCGTCGCGCGCCTGGGCTCGGCTTCTGGCGCACCCTCTGGTGGGACGCGTGCCGCTTCCCGTGCCATCTCGCGTACACGCTGCTGTGGGACCTGCGAGTCGAGGGTGCGCATCACATTCCCGCCGAAGGTCCCGCGATCGTGGTCGCGAACCACCAGTCTTTCCTCGATCCCCCGGCGCACGGCATCGCGCTGCGCGACCGCCCCTTTCGCCCGCTTGCGCGCGCGAGCCTCTTTCGGAGCCGCATTGGCGGCAGCTGGCTGCGCAGCGTTGGCGTGATCCCCCTGAAGGACGATGGCGGCGATGCGGCCTCGATCCGCGAGGCGCTTGACTCGCTGCGTCAGGGGCGTGTCGTGCTCATCTATCCGGAGGGCTCGCGCAGCGAGGATGGCGCGATGATGCCGTTCGAGGCAGGCGTCTCGCTCATCGTGCGGCGCGCGAAGGTCGCTGTCATTCCAGCAGCCATCGAAGGCGCGTTCGATGCGTTTCCGCGCGGCACGTCGCTGCCGCGTCCCGGGCGCATCGCCATCCGCTTCGGCGCGCCCATTCCCGCCGCGGAGGCCGCCGCCCTGTTCCGTGATGCGCGCGCAGGACTCGCGGAGCTGCACCGGAGAGTGGATTCGCTGCGACTCGAGTGCAGGGCCGACCTTCGCAGGCGCACGGGCGGCAGGCTGCCGCGGCCGGGCCCAGGCGACCGTCCGTATGAAGGTCCTCGCGTGCGTGAGGCAGGGAGCGCGCAGCCGTGAGCCAGCGCGAGCCCCTCTCCCCGCGCGAGGCGGCGACTCGGATCGCGGGCACGCTCAAGGGTGCGGGGTTCACCGCGTACTTCGCCGGCGGATGCGTGCGCGACCGGGTGATCGGCATCGAGCCCGCGGACTACGACGTGGCGACCGATGCGACTCCCGAACAGATCGTTGGCGTGTTCCCTTCGGCGCGTGGCGTGGGCGAGGCGTTCGGCGTCATGCTCGTGCGCATGGGAGGCCGCACCATCGAGGTCGCGACGTTCCGCTCGGAGGGCGGTTACGTCGACGGTCGCCGGCCGACCGAGGTGCGCTTCACGAACGCGGCAGAGGACGCGCAGCGGCGCGACTTCACCATCAACGGCCTCTTCGAGGATCCTGCGACGGGGGAGGTCATCGACTTCGTCGAAGGGAGGGCGGACATCGCCGCACGCAGGCTCCGCGCGATCGGCGACCCCGACGCGCGCTTCCGCGAGGATCGGCTCCGCACGCTCCGTGCTGCCCGCTTTGCGGCGCGCTTCTCGCTGAACGTGGATCCCGCCACCGCAGATGCGGCGCGCCGCTACGCGCCCGACCTCGCGGGCGTGAGCCGCGAGCGCGTAGGTCAGGAGCTTCGCAAGATGCTGGCGCACCCCACGCGTGCGGCGGGACTGGCGCTGGTCGAGGCATGGTCGCTCGATGCACCCGCGCTCATGGAGCGTCACTCGACTGGCGAGCTCGCGCGCGTGATCGCGCTCCCCGAGCACGCGACCTTCGCCGAGTCCCTCGCCGCATGGAGGCTCGACAGGCTGTCCCGTTCCGAGCCGCCATCGCATGGCGACTGGACGATGGCGCTCGTCCTCTCCAACCGGGAGGCGGCGGACATGGCCGAGACTGTCGCGCTGGTCGAGTGGATCCGCGCGTCGTGGTCCGGCGCGCGCACCTCGGCGCGCAAGCGCCGTGCGTCGCGGCCCGCGTTTGCCGCGGCGCTCGCCATCCGCGCGGCCGAGGATCGCTCCCATGCGCGCGACATCGAGGCATGCGTGGATGCCCTCCGAAGCGAGCCCGGCGGTCTCGCGCCTGTGCCCTACGTCTCTGGGGACGACCTGATCGCCGCGGGTCTCAAGGCGGGTCCTCAGTTCAAGGACCTGCTGGAGCGGGCCTACGACCGTCAGCTCGAGTGCGAGGTGAGGTCCCGGGAAGAGGCATTGGCGGCCGCGATTCGGGAAATCCGCGGATAGCGGCTAGACTTGCGTCATGCGGATTGCCCACCCCCAATCGGCCACCCATCTCCGATTCGCGCTGCGTGCCCTGACAGGGGCGTGTGCGCTCTCGCTGGCGGCGCTCGCGTTCGCGGACGCATCGACCGGCGCTGGCGCAGTTGCCCAGATTGCTCAGGGGACGAGCCCCAAGGGGTCGCAGAAGTCTCCGGCGGGGTCTTCCTCGAAGTCGCCGCAGGCAAAGAAGGGCGCCGCGAAGGCGTCCTCGAAGTCGTCGGACTCGAAGGCGGCCTCGCCGACCGCGGCGCCTGCCGAGAAGCTCAAGTCGGTCTACGTGGTGCCCTTCAGGGGCCAGTTCGGCACCGACATCCATCCTGCCTGCTACGAGGACGTCCTCAAGGACCTCGAGGCGAAGCGTCCCGACATCATCATCTTCGAGCTCGACTCTGCGGACATCGACCGCGTCGAGTACATGGGCGAGGATCCAAGGAACGCCGGTGTCTTCAGTGCAGCCAGCGACGACACGATGATGCGCAAGATGCTGCGCGACTTCAAGGACAAGCACAGCTATGCGCAGCAGTACATGTGGGTGAAGGACTCGGTCGGCTACGGATCGCTGCTCGCCTTCTCGTGGCCGAACATGTACATGGCGCCAAACGCGCGCCTCTTCGGGCTCAGCCGCGTGGCGAGCTTCTGGACGCGCGTCGAGGATCCGGAGGTGCGCGCGAAGTTCCGCGAGGCGGCTGTGGCGATCATCAACGGGTTCCTCTCCTCGGGCGGGTATGACCTCAAGATCGGCGAGGCGATGCTGCGGCCCGAGATGCTCCTGAGCGCGAGCTACAAGGGCCGGAAGATCGAGTGGCGCGAGGACACCAAGGGTCACTGGGTGGTCGATGGCCGCGACGACGCGACTGCGGGTTTCTCCGCCGAGAGCGCCGAGGAGCTGGGGCTCTCCAAGGGTTCCGCCGACTCGCTCGACGAGCTGCTGTTCGTGCTGGGGATCCGCGAGTTCGACCGCGTGCCCGATGACGGCGAGACGCTCCACAAGAAGTACGTGGACGAGTGGCGCAAGGCATATGACC
>CAZKTN010000028.1:0-27832 GCA_964555705.1 uncultured Isosphaeraceae bacterium
GGGCCCAGGTCAGGCGGTGGGCTGCACTGGCCACGGAAGTTCGCCCCCCAGCAGGCGATCTGCCCATCGCCTCGAAGCGCGACAAGATGCAGCTGCCCCGACGCGAGATCGACGGCGTCCGACAATTCTTCCGGCACCAGCCGCTGGCCGTACTGGTTGTCTCCCCACACGCGCACCGAGCCGTCCTCGAGCAGCGCCGCCGAGTGCCGCTCGCCGGCCACGATCTTCCGCACGCCGCGAAGTCCGCCAGGCACGCTGCACTGCCCGAACTCGTTCGAGCCCCATGCGATGACGGTGCCGCTGCCGAGCAGCGCCAACGAGTGATGGTCTCCGGCTGCCACAGACGTTGCGCCGACCACCGCAAGGGGCACGTTGCACTGCTGCTGCGCGTTGAGTCCCCAGCAGCGCACCGATCCATCCGCGCGCAATGCAACGGTGTGGAATCCTCCCGCAGCGATCGCTGCCACGTCCGCGACGTCGCTCGGCACGTAGATCTGGCCCTCGTCCTCACGGCCCCAGCAGATGGGTGTGCCGTCGCTCGCGATGGCCGCAGAGTGCAGGAGTCCGGCAGATGGTGCCGAGCTCGGCGAGATCCCGGAGGGCACGCTGGACTGGCCGAAGTTGTTCGCTCCCCACGCACACGGTCCCGATCCCTTCGTGCGTGCGAGCACGTGGTAGCCGCCGCCCCACGCGGCCTCGGCGCCGATGAGGGCAAGCGGCACGCTCGACTGCCCCGAGCTCGCCTTGCCCCAGCACACCAGCTTGCCATCGGCGCACAGCGCTGCGCAGTGCTCGGATCCAGCCGCGATCTGCACCGCGTCAGTGAGCCCATCAGGCACATCTGCCTGGCCAGAGTCGCCAGCGCCCCACGCGATCACTCGACCGTCGGCCTGCAGCGCGAGCGTGTGCAGGGCGCCTGCTGCCACGGCCGTCACCGCACCGAGGTCCGTCGGCACATCGCACTGCCCATCCTGGTTCAGCCCCCAGCAGCGGACTGCGCCGTCGCGCGTGAGCGCAACCGTGTGCCCGAGCCCACCGGCAGCCATCGCGAGCGGAGGTAGGTCCTGCGGTGGCGAGCACTGGCCGCTTCGGTTGTCGCCCCAGCACACAAGGGCGCCATTCGCATCAATGGACATGGAGTGCACTGCACCTGACGCGATCCACATCGAGGCCGCCACGTCGGGCGGCACCGATGACTGCCCAAACTCGTTGTCGCCCCACGCGACGACCTGCCCAGTCGAAGTCCGCGCGAGCGAGTGCGCGCTGCCGGCCACTGCCTGCACAGCGGTCGAGACACCCTCGGGAATCTCGCACTGCCGGTACGAGTTGTCGCCCCAGCAGCGCAACGACCCCAATTCAGTCAGCGCGACGACGTGCGCGTTGCCGGCTGACAGCGCGGCGATGTCGCGCACGTCGGCAGGCACACGCACGCGCGCCACGCTGCCCCAGGCGGAGACAGACCCGTCTGCGTTGACGGTCATCGTGAACGCGGCACCGCACGACACCTGAGCCACGCCCGCCTGCAGCGACTCGATGCGCGAGAGCCCCATCTGGCCCCACGCGATGACATCACCGGCCTGCGATAGGGACACCGCAGACCCTACGAAGACCGCAGCCGTCACGGCGCAGCCGATCGACAGCAGACGCGGCATGGACCGCGGGTGCCGAGGCGGGGGTGTCGCGCTCATTGGCATGGCGTGGGGCGTGAAACCTCGATGGCAGAACGTCTCTTCCCGAAAGTAGGACGCAAAGCGGGGTGCTCAAGTGGGGCGAGCCGAGGAGTTGGAGATCGCCATGTGTTTTTGAATTGTGCGGGCGCAATACTTGGTTATTGGATACATGAGGTTCGGCAATACCCTGCACGACACGCGCCGCCGGCATCTCGCCCTTCAAGCGGCCCACGATTTGGAGAGGTTCGATTCCCATGCTGCCCAGGATTGCGATTGCTGTCTTCTCCGTCCTCGCACTGGTGCCGACCGGCTCCGCGCACGCGGAAGGGGCGTCAGCCGCTCAGGATGCGGCCCGCGCAACGGGTGCGCCGACGGAGCCCGCGGATCCCAAGGCCGCGGCGCTTGCGGCACTCGCGCTCCCGCCCACCGACGGCGGGCCCGTCCGTGTGCGCGCCCGCTTCCACCTGCATGACCTCAACGAGATCGACGATGACGCAGAGGTCTTCCAGTTCACGGGCGTCATGACGCTGACGTGGAGGGATCCGAGGGCTGCATTCGATCCCGCCGAGGCCGGCGTCAAGGAGCGGCTCTTCGACGGCAACTTCCAGTTCAACGAGAGCAGCCCCTCGTGGTACCCGCAGGCGGTGCTCATCAACGAGTCGGGCCTCTACTCGAAGAGCGGCGTCCTGCAGCGCGTACTGCCCGACGGCACGTGCACGCTGATCGAGACGATCAATGCGGCCGCCAAGTCGGACCTCAACATGCGCCGCTATCCGCTCGACCGGCACCGGCTTGAGGCGACGTTCCAGATCCTCGGATACGACAGCAGCGAGGTGGTGTTCGAGGTGGACGAGCCGATTCCAGAGGAGGCTGCCAGCAGGATCTCGATTCCGCAGTGGGACATATTGAGGGTAGGCCTGATGGCCGGTGACCGCGCCGCTCCCTACGCGGGGTCGTCGGGTCAGGCATCGTCCGTTGTGCTCGCGATCGACGTGCGCCGGCAGTCCTTTTACATCCTGCGGCTTGTGGTGTTCCCGCTCGCGCTCATCGTCGGCCTCTCGTTTGCCGTGTTCTGGATGGACAGGTCATCGCTTGGCGATCGCATCAGCGTGTCCTTCATCGGGATCCTGACCGGAGTGACCTACCAGCTCGTGATGAGCCAGAGCCTCCCGCAGATCGCGTACCCGACGCTCATGCACGCGTTTCTCTACCTGAGCTTCCTCGTGATGTGCGCGACAGTGGTGGTGAACCTGGTCGTCGGCTCGATGGACAAGCGCCAGAACTTCGCGATGGGCGACCGCATCGACTACGCGTGCCGGTGGGTCTTCCCGCTTGGCTACCTGGGCATCCTTATGACGCTCGGTGTGCTGGCCGCCGTGTTCAGGGGCGCACATCCCGCCTGATGGCGGCGCCGATCAGGGGGTCGAGCCCCACTGCGCGAGCAGCTCGGAGAGGTCGATTCCGTCGACGTTGCCGTCTCCGTTGATGTCAGCCGACCCGGATGTGCCCCACGCGGCGAGCAGGATGGTGAGGTCGCTTGCATTGACCTGGCCGTCGCCGTTGAGGTCGCCTGAGAGTCCGGCTTCAGCTGGCGCCAGCACAGCAAAGGTCGCGGCGTTCGGGGCGCCCGCGGCACCCGGCTTGAACAGGCCAAGCATCGCGTCGGCATCGACTGGAGGCCGATCCGCATCAAACCAGAAGTTGTACATCGTCGCGTAGCGGAGCGCGTTCCCGTTGGGGCTCACGGCGAAGTCGCCGCCCTGCCATGTCACGTAGCCGCTGCCCACCGATGGCGTCCAGTCAGTTGGCGAGTACGGATCGCCCGAGTGGTAGTTGACGTCGCGGAAGCCGATGTTCGTGACCGTCGTGCCGGGCGCGACGGGCACCGAGAAGCGTCCTCCGCTGCGGTCCGAGTTGAGGTTCTGGATCGCGTACTCGTAGCGCCAGGTGCCGTTGCCGTTGTCGCGCACGAAGTAGCCGAGGATGAAGCGCCCATCGCCCTCGACATCGACGGTCACCAGCTCGACATCAGGGTTGAACGAGGGCCATGCCTCGATCGCGCACTTCTGCTGCACTGTGGGACCGGTGGTCGTGAGCGAGTAGGCGCCGGAGCTGAGCGCACCGACGGTGAACGCCCGCCACGAGGCGTTGTTGTCGTCGTTTCCGGCAGCCGCATCCTGCGGATGGATGTACTGCGCTTCGACGAAGTAGGTCGCACCGGCGTTCAGGGCAGGGTTGAGGTCGTTCGCGTTGACCTGCAGGCGGCGGCCGATCGTGGCCGGCGCGGCTGGCATGCCTTGGTTGTAGGTGCCCGGGAAGTAGCCGGTGGTGGCATTGATCTCCGAGCGCGCACCGAGGCCGCCCTGGCTGCCGTTGAGCCCGGCGCTGTAGGGATCGGAGCATCCGACGCCGAGGTAGCTGCCGCTTCCTGACGCCTGGCATGAGCCGCAGAGTGTGCCCTGCAGGGCGGTGAATCCGTGCTTGCCCCAGCTCATGCCGATCTGCTCGAGTCGCCCATTCTTGTGGCGGAACATGTTCTGCGGGATGAATGGATGTCGGTTGTTGGGCGACGCGAACCACTCAAGCTGCGCCGTGCCGATGTTGCAGCTCGTGGTGCCGACGGCGTAGGCCATGATGGTCTGGCCGGCAGACACGACGGATCCGTACGCGGCGATGCTGGGGATCGCGCCGACAATCACGTCCGCGCCAGTGCCGCCACCGCCGCCTCCACCGCCGCCGCCTCCGCCGCCTCCGCCGCCACCTCCGGTGCCAGCATCAGCGACGGCGATTGTGCCCGGCCCGGCGTTGCTGGCGCCCCAGCCGCCGACAACGATGCGGTAGGTCGTGCCTTGGGTGAGCGATGCCGTGATCGACGACTGCAGCGAGCAGGCGTCATCGTCGCACACGAGCGGCTGCCCGGAGCCAGGGCACCCGGAGTAGATCGCAAGGCGCGTATCCCATGAGGCGCCGCCGCATGTGGCAAAGCTGTAGTTCGAGGTGGTCGGCGCCACGAAGGTGAACCAGTTTGCCTTGTAGATCGTGTGGCTTCCGCACGCGCCGCCCGCGGGCACCGCGACGTTGACGGTGCTCGACGACGTGTCGAAGCTGTTGCTCCCGATGCTGAGCGCAGGGGCCGTGGCGCAGTCCGTCGAGCCACCCGCCACGCCGCCGTCTCCGCCGCGGGCACTGACTTGCCCGACGAGCGCGGCGGTGGATCCGAGGGCAAGGAACGCGGCGGTGGTGGACCACTTCATGGCAGCTCAGGTCTCCTATTGGGATTGCATCGATGGCGTCGGGTTTGGGGAGAGCCCGGCGACCATTGTCAGGATAGCCCAAGGATGGCAAGGGTCGAGGCGCAAGCCGCCGATCTCAGCGGGATATTGCTGGACGTGCGGGTGACGGGATCGCGCGCGGAGAGCGATGCTGCCCGAGCGATTCGCATCCGCATGCGACAGCTGCGCCGGCAACGAAAAACCCCCGATGCCTCTTGGCACCGGGGGTTTCGGAAGCGGGTGAAGGGACTTGAACCCTCGACATCCACCTTGGCAAGGTGGCGCTCTACCACTGAGCTACACCCGCAATTGCCTTGTCGCGCCCTGCGGCGCAGACGTGAAAAGATAGCAGATCCGCCTGCCGCGGCAAGTGCCTGAAAACACGCCTACCAGTTGGGTGGGGGAGGCATGCCCCGGTTCTTGACCAGCCATCCGATGCGGGCCTCGGCGTTGCGCTGGCCCGCCGCGAAGTCGTTGGCACGGGCGTCGAGCGCCGCGAGCTGCTCGGTGAGCGACTCGACCGTGATGGCGTGCTCGGCGGCATGCACCGACCGCACTGGCGCGGCCTGGATGGTCGCGATGTTCGCGCGTGCGGTGCGCATCAGCCTGTCGAGCTCGCTGTACATCGCTGCCACGTTGCGCCATGACGTCAGCGCGGCATCGCAGTTCTGCTGCCAGAGCACGGTCGTGTAGCTCATCGGGCCCCAGCGGTTCGCGAGCCACCCTGCGCGCACCGGATTCACGTACACCTGGACGTTGGGCTCGTTGACCTTCGCCTGCGCCTGCGCGCGCGGGATCTGCGCGGCGATCTGGTGGCATCTCTCGAGCACCTGCCATGTGGCGTCGATCGTCGAGAGCGATGACTGGCGCTGGTCCGCCGCCTTCTTCGTCGCGGCACGCATGAGCTGCTCGCCCATGTGGCCAGCCGCACGCCAGTCTGCGATGCCGATCGCCTTGCCGATCGACTCGATGCCGCCCGGGACCTCTCGCGCAAGCCCGCACGCGACTGCCTCCTTCTCGGTCAGGCCATCGGCAAGCTCGCCCGGCCCAAAGGTGCTCATGCCTGCAGGGGCCGGATCGGGCTCGGTGTTGCTCCACTCGATGCTGTCGCCCTCGCCGCGCCACGAGTAGAGGTGCGCCGTGGGATCGGTGAGCGCCTTGACGAGCGCGCGCATGTCAGGGTCGTAGACGCTTAGCTTCTCGTAGATCTCGAGCGTGCGAGAGAGGCCGTCCTGGGGCGGTGCGCCGGCTGCAGCAACGCCGTCCCCCGCGGGCACATCCATTGCCGCATCAAACTGGATAATGGTGCCCGAGGACTTTGCGGGAATGAAGACCTCGCGCACCGGGAAGAGCAGCATCGTCGCGGGACCGATGCACTTTCGCACGTATGCGACGACGGGTACCTGCTTCACCGCGCTGCCGAGCAGGTCTGCCATCCGGTATGCGTCCTCGTCGGAGCCGCCCTCGCAGTCGATGTCGAGCACGATGCACGTGAGCGGCTTCAGGCCGCCAGTGCGCTTGACCACGGTCTCGAGCGCCTCGACGGGCACATCGGTGCCGATCGCGCCCTTGAAGGGGATCACCATGTAGCGGCCGCGCAGCGCGTCGTCGGTCATCTGCGCGGCGAGGTCCGCGAGCGTGACGGACATCGATCCGCCCTTCGCGTGCTCGCCGTGCGGCGACTGCTGGACGTTCGGTGCGGGTTCGCCTTGAGTCGCCTGCTGGCCGCCCGCGAGCGATGCGACGAGCGCGATCGCTGCGCACGCGCATGTGCACCCGAGTCCCAGCCTCGATTGTCCTGCCAGAGCGTGTGTCATCGTTGGCCTCACCAGTCAGACTTGGGGATGCCCATGCCGCTGCGCTGAGGGTAGGGGGGCACAGGAACGTCACGCACCGGATTGCGCTCGAGCTCCGCGAGCAGGTGCTTCACGGCCGCGTCGATCTGCGGATCCACGCCGCCACGGACGGGTCCGCCCTTCATGAGCGTCGGGTCGTCGGTGACCTCGATGTCAGGGTCGACGCCGTGGCCCTCGACGCCCCACGTGCCGTCGTTCTCGTAGAACGCGAACATCGGCGCGGTGATGCGGGTTCCGTCGATCAGGTTTGGGTTGCCGGAGATGCCGACAAGGCCGCCCCAGGTGCGGGTCCCGAAGAGCGGTCCGAGCTTCGTCTCGCGGAAGAGCCAGGGGAACATGTCGCCGCCGGATCCGGCGAGGCCGTTGATGAGCATCGCCTTCGGGCCGCGGTGGGAGTCCTGCGGGGAGGGCACGGGATTGGAGTCGCGGCGTGCCCACCAGTTCGTCGTCGGCCGGTTGAGGAGCTCGATGAACCGGTGCGGGAGCTGCCCGCCGCCGTTCCATCGCTCGTCGATCAGCAGCGCCTTCATGCCTCGCTGCCCATGGAACTGTCGCACGAGCTCGTTCTGCCCGTCGATGCCGGTGCTCGGCACGTACACGTATCCCACCGCGCCTCCGGAGGCCTTTGCCACGTACGCGCGGTTGGCCTCTACCCAGGAGCGGTAGCGAAGATTGTCCTCTGAGGGCAGCGTGCGCACGTTGA
Organism: uncultured Isosphaeraceae bacterium; assembly: GCA_964555705.1. Classification (GTDB taxonomy): domain Bacteria; phylum Planctomycetota; class Phycisphaerae; order Phycisphaerales; family SM1A02; genus ZLKRG44. The sequence continues at coordinate 7,502 of CAZKTN010000028.1, forward strand.
CGGTGCGAGTGCTGTCGTCGCGGAACGGCGCCTTCCCGACCGTGAGCTGGACCGCCTTGTCGGCGAGCCCCCGGAATGGCGACCATGGATCAGGCGATGCGCCGATCGGCTGGCCGTTCACGGCGATCACGTACATGCCTTCAGTCACGTCGACGCCCGGCGCGCGAAGCGGATTGCGCGCATCGGCGTCCCAAGGCCCGCCCTCGAGGATGCGCTCGATGCGCCACCCCTTCACTGGCGTGCCGTCAGGTCCCGCAGCCTCGCCCTGCGACCACGTGACGCCAAGCATGCCGGTGCCGACGCTTGGCGAAGACTCGCTCGGCCCGCCCTGGTAGTAGGCGTGTCCCACGTTCAGCTCGGAGATCATCTCGGAGATGATCCACGCGACGTCCTCGCGGCTGTTGGCGTCGTCAACCATCGCGGCGTACCGGTTGCGCACCGCATCCCAGTCGATGCCGTGCATCGTCGGGTCGTAGAAGTAGTCCTTCAGCACGCGCCACGAGTCGCGCACGAGCTGTCGCCACTCGGCGCGTGGGCTCACCATCACGCCTGTCGGCGATGCGACGACTGGCTTGAACGTGGCGCCTGCGGATGCGTCGCCGATCTTCGCGCCACGTCCATCGGGCACGAGCAGCTTCTTGCCGTCTGCGCTCATCGCGAAGCCGCCTCCCGAAGTGACCGACTTCTCGCTCGGCGACTTCTCCTTGACGTCCGCGATGCGGATGCCGGCATTGGGCTCGTCGCGGCCGCGCGCGGCGCGCCTCACGAAGATCAGGTTGCCCTTGTCGCTGACCGCGACGGTGCCGAACTCGCCGACGGCAATCCCGGGCACCTGCACCATGCGCGCCTCGAAGCCGTCGGTGTCGATCTTCACCTTCCGCGTGGACTCCTTGGCGGGAGCGACAGGATCGGCCGCTGCGGGCTCGCCATCCTTTGCGGGCTCCTTGGCGGTGTCCTTCGTGTCCTCGTCGGCGTCTTCCGCATCATCTGCATCGTCCCCATCGTCATCTGCATCGTCCGCATCCTTGGTGTCCTTCGCATCCGCAGGCTTGTCGCCGGCCGCCTTGCCGTCCTTGCCGTCGCCGCCGTTCGCATCCTTCGACTTGCCCTCCACCTTCCTCTCGGAGGGCGTCTCCTCATCGATCTCGACCGGGATCCATGCCGCCTTCACGTCCGCGCGCAGCGGGGCGGCGAGCATCATGCTCGCGTTGTCGTAGATCCAGGTGCTGTCGAGCGAGCTGTAGCTCGGCCTGAAGTTGCCGACCCGGTGGAGGTAGATGAAGTCGCCGGCGCGGTCGAAGGTGGCGCTCCCAACGTCGAACGCGGTGGACGTCAGCGGAACCGAGGTGCCGGCCTCCACGTCATGGAGCCAGAGCTGGCTCTGGGCGGTGGCATCGTCGCTTCGCACGTATGCGATCCATGTCGAGTCGCTGCTCCATGAGGGCGCGCTCATGCTCTCGCCCCAGGGCTCCTTGTCGATGAGCGTGGTGTCGCCGCTGGAGACGTCGACCCTCCACAGCCGCCCGGCCTTGTCGGTCATGGCGATCATCGTCGAGTCGGGGCTCCACGTGATGCTCTCCTTGAAGGAACCGTCGGTGGACGTGAGGCGCCGCTTGCCCTCGCTCCCGTCGGCGGGCACGACGAAGAGCTCGTACCCGCTGCCGTAGGAATCGTCGAACCATGCGATGAGCCGTCCGTCGGGGCTCCACGCCGGATCGCGCTCGGCAATGTCTGTGGTGCGCGTGAGGTTCACCGGCACGCCCTTCTCGGCCGGGAGCGTCCACACGTCGCCGCGGCCCTGCACGATCGCGCGCTTGCCTGTGGGCGAGATGTCCCACGACTGGATGGACTCGGCGGCGTTCTCCTCCTGGTCGCGAAGCCGCGCGCGTGCGCCGGGGATCCGCACCTCGACCGTCGTCACCTTTCCGGTGCCGAGGTCGAGCACGCAGAGGTCGGGACCGTGCTGGAGCACCATCCTGCCCGCAGATCCGTCATCGGGTCCCATTGCGGGCCATCGCACATCGAAGTCGGTGAAGCGCGTGACCTGCTCGCGCGCCTTCGTCGCGGGGTTCACGCGCCAGATGTTGAGCCGGTGCTCGGGTCCCGCATCGCTCAGGTAGTAGAGCCAGTCGCCATGCCACATCGGGATGGTGTCGGTGCCCTCCCAGTCGGTCATGCGCGTTGCGGCGCCGGTCGCCATGTCGACCATCCACACGTCGGTCGCCATCCCGCCGCGGTAGCGCTTCCATGTGCGGGTGTCGGTGGAGTGCGGCGTGTACGCCAGCTTCGTTCCGTCGCGGTTCAGTGCGGCGTTCGCGCCGTAGGGCACGGGAAGTTCGCTCGGAAGCCCGCCGGCGGGCGGCACCGAGTACACCATCGTGGCGCGCGGGTAGGGACCCATGCCGGATGCGGCGAACAGCAGGCGCCCATCAGGCGACCAGTCGTTGAGGATCTCCGATGCGGGATGCCCAGTGACGCGCGAGGGCTCGCCGCCAGTCACCGGCACCGTCCAGATGTCGCGGTTGCCGTCCCAGTTGCCGCAGAACGCGACGGATGCGCCGTCGGGCGAGAATCGCGGGAAGCTCTCGAATCCGGGCGGGTCCGCGACAGGCTGCGCGACGCCTCCCGAAATCGGCACGCTCCAGATGCCGTTGGCGTAGACGAACACGATGCGGTCCCCTGAGATGTCGGGGTAGCGCAGCATCGACGCATCCGGAATCGACAGCGCGTCGCCCTGCTGGCGAACAGATGTCGCCACTGCGTAGGCGTCGGTGTGCAGCTGGAGAGCGAGTGCGGAGAGGGCCGCCGCGATGGCGGCGGAAGCGGTGTGCCGTGTCGGGTTGCGCATTGGGATGCGCAGCGTAGTGCGGAATCAGGGGCCGTCCGCGGGTGCCTCTGCGCCATCGTCCGGCGCGATGGCTCCCTCGCGCACCAGGATGTCGCGCAGCCGGATGAGGCCCCGGCGCGCGTGCGTCTTCACGGTGCCAAGGGGCATGCCCGTGCTGGTGGCGATCTGCTCGTGGGTGGCGCCATGGTTGATGGCAAGGTGGAGCACGCGGCGCTGCTCGGGGCGCAGTGCGCCCATCGCGCGGTCGACGATGGCGGCGCGCTCCCGGATGTCTGTGCGCTCCTGGTCGGCAGCCTTCGGCGCGGCCACGCCATCGTCGATGCCTGGCACCTCCGGCCTTCGCTGCCTGCGGCGACCGCGGTCGATCAGGCGGCGCCTGGCGATAGTCGCGACGAATGTGGTCTCGGTGCCCTTCTCGGGATCGAACCGGTGAGCGCTGCGCCAGAGGTCGATGAAGACCTCCTGCACCGCATCCTCCGCATCGGAAGGGTCCGCGCTGAGCTTGCGCGCGATGCTCCACACGAGGCCGCTGAATCGCTCCATGCAGGCATTGAGCGCGGCGGGGTCGCCGGCAGCGACGCGAGGAAGGATTGGCGTCCGCGTGTCCAGGTCCGGCTCCGAAACGGTGGGGGCGGGATTCGAACCCGCGATGCCCCGAAGGGCATACCGGATTTCAAGTCCGGCGCGTTCAACCGCTCTGCCACCCCACCTGGGGTCGTCCGATCCTATCCGCGGCAGAGCTGCACAAGGTCCTCGGGCGCGATTGGCTTCACGGCGAAGGCATCGCAGCCCGCAGCGAGGCAGCTTTCGCGGTCCACATCGAGCGTGCGGGCGCTCATCGCAACGATGCGTCCCGGGAAGCCCATGTCGCGGAGCCTGCATACGCTCGCGATGCCCTCATGTCCGCGCTCCTGCAGGTCAAGGAGCGCGACATCGAAGACGCGGCGCCCTGCGGCGCGCTCCACAGCCGCAACCGCATCTGCGCACGAGGCGCACGCCTCGACCTCGGCGCCCGCCGCAACGAGCACGTCGGCGAGCATGCGCCTGCTGTCCGACTGCTCCTCCGAGATAAGGATGCGCACGCCGGCGAGCGGTCGGGCCAATGGACCGGACGGCGATCTGCCCTGCATGGCTAGCGGGTCTTCCGCGGGGAGCGCCTGCGCGCGCACCGCAGGCGTCACGATGCGCGCCGAAAGCCGGAACGTGAACACGCTGCCTTCCCCAGGGACGCTGCGCACGCCAACAGACCCCTCGAGCAGCTCCGCGAGCCGGCGGGAGATCGCCAGGCCTAGCCCGGTGCCTCCAGAGCGTCCGGCCTCGGATGTCCCGACCTGCACATAGTCGGCGAAGAGGCGGTCAACCTGCTCCTGCGTCATGCCTTCGCCGGTGTCGGCGACGTCAAACTCCACCTCGAGCACGTCGCCGCTCCGTGCCGTGCGCACCGCAATCCTGACGGCGCCGCGCGTGGTGTGGCGAATGGCGTTCGTGACGAGGTTGACGAGCACCTGCCGCACGCGCATGGGATCGGTGCGGACCGTCTCGTGCGCACCTGCATCCGCGGACTCGAGCTCGAGGTCGATGCCCTTGGAGGTCGCCTGCACGGCCAGGAGCTGCAGCACGTCGTTCACCAGGTCGACCGGCCTGACCTCGATCGACTCGACTGGCATGCGTCCAGCCTCGATCTTCGAGATGTCGAGGATGTCGTTGATGATGCCGAGGAGGTGCGTGCCGTTTGCGCGGATCGCTCGGACCCACTCGGCTCGCTCCTGCGGCGTGCTCGTCTCGTCGGCGAGGAGGTCCGCCGCGCTGAGGATCGCGGACATGGGGGAGCGGATCTCGTGCGTGACTCCCGCAAGCAGCGACGACTTGGCCTCGCTCCGGTCCTCGGCCGCTGCACGTGCGCGCTCGACGCCGAGCATGGCCCGTTCGCGCTCGGTCACGTCGATCGCCACAAGCAGGAATCCGAGCGGCGCGCCGTCGGGCTCGAGCCATGGCCTCACCGCAACGCTGACGCGTCGGCGGCGGCCTCCAGACCCGATCCATGTCCAGTCCCTGACCCGGAACTCTGCGCTTCGGGCGAGCTGCTCGAGCATGAGCGCCGAGGGCAGCCCCTGCCGTATCGCCAGCGAGCCGAGCTCGTCGGCGTCAAAGAGCTCGAGCGCGCTCGAGCGCCCCTGCATTGCAGATGACGGGAATCCAGTGATGCGCTCGGCGCCCTCGTTGAAGATGGTCACGATGCCCTCGCAGTCCGTGGCGATGACCGCGACCGTATCGCTTGCCGCGATCAGCTGCTCGAGCTGCTGGCGTGAACGGCTGCTCGATCGCGCGCGCTCCGCCGAGCGCTGCGCGAAGTGCACGGTCGAGCCCACAAGCCCGCACGCCGCCGCGAGCGATGCGAGCAGCAGGTCGGGGAAGGTGTTGCCCTGGCGGTCGGCATCCTCGGCGGCGGGGAGGGCCCTGATGACGAGTGTGGTGCCGTCCCACGACACCGACCGTCCGTCAGGCGCACCGTGTGTGGCCGCACGCGCCGCGCGGTCCGCGTCGAGCAGCTCGACGGGCGCACCCGGGTCTATCGACTCGACGACGGATGCGAGGATCGTGTCGACGTCCACGAGGAACAGCGCGGCGAGTTCCGTCGCGTCGGCGCGGATCGGGAGCGCGACGATGACATCGGGTGCGTCAGTTGGGGCAATTCCATAGGGAGGATCGATCACGACGGCGCGGCCACGCAGGATGCATGTGGCCGCTGCGCGCTCGTCCGAGTCGCCCGCCAGCATGGCCCTGATCGGTTCCGCATCGGCCGCCGCTGGCGGCGCAATCCACCGGCGTGCGCCGCGCGCATCGATGCAGAGCAGTGCGCTGACCCCTTCCGTGCCCGCAAGGGCCTCGACAGCGCGTGTCGCAGCGGCGACCGATCCTGCATCGCCCCCGAGCCCGCGGACCTGCTCGGCGAGGCTGCCCATGGTGAGGTCAAGGCGTGCCTGCAGGAGCAGCACGAGCGCGCGCTCGCGCAGGTCAGCCTGCTGCAGGACGATGCGCTGGTCGCGCGCGATCAGCAGCATCCACACCGCGATGCCGGGCGCGAAGCACAGGATCGCCGCAGCCAGCCCTGCCCATCGCGGCAGCCCAAGCGACCTGCGGCCGGACTCGGTCCACGCCTGCACCAGGAGCAGCGCTGCGCCCACCACCTGCGCCACACCCGCACGGTCGCCGAGCTGCGCGAGCTGCGACAGGATGCTGTGCAGCGTGCCGAAACCGGTGCCGCCGGCGCCATCGGCGATTCCGATCACGCCAAGCAGCACGGCCACTGACGCGGAGAGGCCCGCGCACCAGGTGCCCCTGGTCGACGGGATGATGGCGGCCAGGAACGCAAGAGCGAGCGATGCGGCGGCCACCATGTGCGGCACCGCTGCGCCGCCGCTGCGCACCCCGGCCACCGCCTCGGAGATCACGATGGCCAGCGACACCACGGCGAGCAGACGGAGCGCCACCCGGATCGCCGCGCGGCTGCCTCTCATGACACGAGCGGCTCCGGCGAGGCGAGCCTCGCGACGAGCGCGGTCCATCCGGTCTGGTGCGAGGCTCCGCATCCGCGGCCTGTGTCGCCGCAGAAGTACTCGTGGAACCGGATCAGGTCGCGGAAGTGCGGGTCATGCTGGAAGAGGTGGGTGTTGCCCTCGCACGGACGGAGCCCGTCCGGTCCGCGCATGAACAGCGACGTGAGCCGGCGCGACAGGTGCTGCGACACCCCGCGCAGCGTGGCCTGCTGGCCCGAGCCCACCGGGCACTCGACGGTGAAGTCGTCGCCGTAGTACTGGTGGAACTTCTCGAGCGCCTCGCAGATGAGGTAGTTGAGCGGCATCCAGACCGGACCGCGCCAGTTGCTGTTGCCGCCGAACAGGCCTGAGAGTCCCTCGGCGGGCTCGTACCGCACCGACAGGCTCTTGCCGTTGGTCCACATCACGTACGGCTCGTCGCGTAGCGCGCGCGACATCGACCTGATGCCGTGCGGCGACAGGAACTTGCTCTCGTCGAGCGCGTGGCGCAGCAGGCACTTCATCCTGTGCCCGCGCAGCAGCGAGAAGAGGCGGCGCTCGCCGCGCCCGGGCTCCGTCCACCGCGACACCAGCGAGGCGAGATCTGGACGCTTGGCGAGGAACCACTCGAGACGCTGCTTGAAGACGGGGAGCCGCTCCATCACCTCAGGCTCGAGCACCTCGACGGAGAGCAGGGGAATCAGCCCCACGATGGACTGGATGCGCAGCGGCGTGTCGGTGCCGTCCGGGTGACGAAGCCGATCGAAGAAGAACTCCTCATGCTCGTCCCAGAGCCCCGCGTGGCCGTCCGCGCCCGCCATGGCGGACGCGATCATGAGGAAGTGCTCGAAGAACTTCGTGGCCATGTCCTGGTAGGGCTGGCCGTGCAGCGCGAGCTCGGTGGCGATCCTCATCATCTTCAGGCAGAACATCCCCATGTGGGCCGTGGCGTCCGCCTGCTGAAGCGTCACTCCATCGGGAAGCGGCGCGCTGCGGTCGAAGACCCCGACATTGTCGAGGCCGAGGAACCCGCCCGAGAAGACGTTTCGCCCCGTCTCGTCCTTGCGGTTGACCCACCACGTGAAGTTGATGAGCATCCGGTTGAAGACGCGCTGCAGGAAGGCAATGTCGCCCTGGCCGTCGGGGCCTCCGCGCTCGATCTGGTACACGCGCCATGCGGCCCACGCGTGCACCGGCGGGTTGCAGTCGTCGAAGTTCCACTCGTAGGCGGGCAGCGCGCCGCTTGGATGCATGAAGCGGTCGGTGAGGAGCTGCTCGAGCTGCCGCTTCGCGTCGGTCGGGTCGATGGGCGCGAGCGCCACTGCGTGGAATGCGTGGTCCCACGCCGCGTACCACGGGTACTCCCACGAATCGGGCATGCAGAGCACGGTGGCGTTGTCGAGGTGACGCCAGTCGTGGTTGCGTCCGGTCCTGCGGGACTCGGGCGGGGGCGGCATAGCCGGGTCGCCGTCGAGCCAGGTGCGGACGTCGTACGCGTAGTACTGGCGGCACCACAGAAGCCCGGCCCACGCCGCACGCTGCACCTCACGCGCCTGCTGCGGCTCCACGCCACGCTGCAGCGCGCCGTAGAACTCGTCGGCCTCGGCGCGACGCGCCGCGATGGCGGCGTCGAAGTCAGCGAAGGGGCTGGGCGCGACGGACGTGCCGGACTTCGCCTTCGCTGTGCGCCCATCAGTTGGCCGCATGCGTGCGCGGAATGTGACTGACCCGCCGGCGGGGACGGTCGCGGTGAAGTGCGCAGCCATCCGCGTGCCGATGCGCGCATGGTTGACCGCATCCGCGCGGCCATGCACGACCGCGTCATTGATGCCGTCCTTGAAGTAGGCGCCCTCGCGTGGCTGTCCGTGGAGCCTCTCCACGTTCGTGTCGTTGTCGCAGAAGAGCAGCTCCGGCGAGCCGTCGAAGTGCACCCGAAGTGGCGGCAGAGCAGGGTGGGACACGTCGACCGCATCCGTGCCGCACGCCGCGAGCGACGGCCTGTGCGCGCCCCGGTCCCAGCTCCATGTGTTGCGGTACCACACGTGAGGGAGCGCATGGATCGTCGCAGGGTCCGGCCCGCGGTTGGTGACGGTGACCCGCATCAGGATGTCGTCATGCGACGCCTTCGCCCACTCGATGGAGACATCGAAGTACCGCGAGTCCTCGAAGATGCCCGTGTCGACGATCTCGAACTCGGGCTCGAGCTTGCTGCGCGCCGCGTTCCCGCGCACGAGCTCCTCGTACGGGTACGCGCGCTGCGGGTACTTGTAGAGCATCCGCTGGTAGGCGCCCGAGGGAAGCGCGTCCTCGAACCAGTAGAGCTCCTTGACGTCCTCGCCGTGGTTGCCCTGCGAGTTCGTGAGGCCGAAGAAGCGCTCCTTGAGGATCGGATCCACGCCGTTCCAGAGCGCAAGCGAGATGCACAGCGTCTGGTCGCTGTCGCAGAAGCCGCCGATGCCGTCCTCGCCCCACCGGTACGCGCGGCTGCGCGCGTGATCATGCGGGAAGTACTCCCATGCGGACCCGTCCGCGCTGTAGTCCTCGCGCACGGTGCCCCACTGCCGGTCGCTGACGTACGCGCCCCAGCGCCGCCACGGGGCTCGGCCAAGCCGGTCGTCCTCAAGCCGTGCGTGCTCTGCGGTGGCCCGGCTTTCGAGTGTCATGGCGCCTCCGGCGCGAGAGTTGTCGCGGGCAGGTCATTGGCCGCCTGCCCGGCAAGGAGCCGCTCGCACAGCCGCCACACCTTCAGTGCTGCAGCAACGCTCCATGCCTGCATCGGGCATCCGCCTGGTGAGTGAGGCGCATCGCCGTCGTGCACCTCGGACACGGAGCCGAGACCGGCCTCGCGCAGGTGATTCGCGTACGGAAGCAGGAAGTCCATGACCGCGTCCGCATCGCGGTGGACGGAGAGGTGCGCCGTGAGCAGCGGGCCGAAGAGCCATGGCCATGCAGTGCCCATGTGGTAGGCGCTGTCCCGCTGCTCAGGGGTGCCCGAGTAGTGGCCGATGTAGCGCGGGTCGGCCGCATCGAGCGTTCGCACGCCTGCAGGAGTCCATAGCCGGCTCATGCACAGGTCGACGACTGCGCGCCGCTGTCCCTCCGGCAGCGGCGAGTCCGGTAGAGAGACGGCAAAGAGCTGGTTCGGGCGAATGCTCGCATCTGCGCCATCGGGCCCATCGATCACGTCAAAGCAGCATGCGGATCGCGTGTTCCAGAATCTTCCGAACGAGTCGGCGGCGCGGTCGGCGGCAGCGGCGTGCGGCTTCGCATCAGCGCCAGCCCGCGGTGCCAGGCGGGCCATCACGCGCAGCGCGTGATGCCAGAGCGCGTTCACCTCGACGGGCTTGCCGATGCGCGGCGTGATCACGCGGTCGCCGCACTTGGCGTCCATCCATGTGAGCTGCACGCCAGCCTCCCCTGCCCGCAGCAGTCCGTCGGATGGGTCGACCGCGATGCCGTGTCGAGTCCCCGCCGAGTAGCGCTCGATGACCTGCGCCATCGCCGGCCACACGTCCTTGAGGAACGAGTCCGGCGCACCCGCGCGCATCGTGTCGTCGATGGCGGAGATCATCGCCAGCGGCGCATCGACGCTGTTGAACTCGATTGCGTCGCCCGCACGGTCAGGGAATCGGTTCGGCAGCATGCCGCCGTCGATCGCGCGGCTCCACGTGCGGATGACGCGCTGCGCGTCATCGACGCGTCCGGTCGCGAGCAGCAGCCCCGGCAGCGCAAGCATCGTGTCGCGGCCCCAGTCGCCGAACCATGGGTAGCCCGCGATGATCGAGAGCCCATCGAGGTCGCCGACGCGCCTGCGCACGACGAACTGGTCCGCGGCGAGGCAGAGCTGCCCTACGGGGCGGAGCGCATCAGGGAGCCTGCACCGCGAGAGGAGCTCGGACTCGTGGCGCATATGCAGAGTGCGGCCGGAACCGGCCGCCTTCGCGTCCTGCGGCGAGGTCGACACCGTGACTGTGCTCGACGTGCGGGGCTCGAGCACGATGCGCACCTCGGCCGCACGCACGAGCGAGTCGGAGGAGTCGTAGCCGCGCGCACGCTCCTCGGTGAGGAGGAAGTTGCGCCACACGCTGCCGTCCGGCGTGGGCACGATGGCGTCGCCCTGCACCCATACGGCGGACGTGGGCGTCTCCGGACCGGGCCATCGGATGCGCAGCCCGCGCGAGGCAAGCTCGCAGGAGGGAGCCGCGATGCCCGGCGCCGCGAGCGAGTGATGAGGGCGCCGGTCCACCAGCACATCCATGGCGATGTCGATCGGGTTCGACGACTCGCGCGCCGTCCACTCCATCACTGTCGTGTGCTCGCCCTGCACCATCCACATGCGCAGCTCGATGAGCGCGTCGGAGATGGCCCATCTCCACACCGGCATCGATCCCTCGAGCCTGAACTGCTGCAGCAGCAGGTGGCCTGCGGGCTGCATCGAGCCATCGGTCCACAGCCCCGCATAGAGCGGATGCGACTTCCCCCGGTACGTCACCGTCGGCGCCATTGCGCCAACGAGCATCGTGCGGTCGGCGGGTGAGTCGCCCGCGACGACAAGCGTGCCGTGGTAGCGCCGGGTGCGCGCGAGCGCGACAGTTCCCATCGCGTAGCCGCCGAGCCCGTTGGTCAGGAGCCACTCGCGGTCGAGGGCCGCGCGGTCGTTGCAGATGGCGCGCCCGAAGTCGACGAAGTCGCAGTGGAAGGCGGGCTCGCGCTGCACTTAGCCCTCGCGCTCCTTCCGGCGGCGCTTCAGTTCCGCATCCACGAACCCGTCGAGGTTGCCGTCGAGCACATGCTCGGGGTTGCCCTCCTCGTAGCCGGTGCGGTGGTCCTTCGCACGGTTGTCGTAGAAGACGTACGAGCGGATCTGGGTGCCCCATCCGCGCTCGACCTTGCCGCCCTTGGCCGCGTCGATCTCGGCGGCGCGCCTCTCCTCCTCGAGCTGCTCGAGCTTGGACCGAAGCACGGTCAGCGCCTGCTTGCGGTTCTGCGGCTGGTCACGGTAGGTGCTGGCGACGACCATGATGCCTGTGGGCTTGTGCACCACCCGGATCGCTGTCGCGACCTTGTTCACGTTCTGGCCGCCGGGACCTGACGCGCGCACGAATGGCGTGATCTCGAGGTCCTTCTCGGGGATCTCGAGCGCCGACTCGTCGAACTCGGGCGTCACGTCGACGGTCGCGAAGCTCGTCTGGCGCTTGCCTTCGGCATTGAAGGGGGAGACGCGCGCGAGCCGGTGCGTGCCGTGCTCGCAGCTCATGTAGCCGTACGCGAAGGGGCCCTTCACGAGGTAGGAGACTTCCGCGATGCCGACTTCGGTGCCGTAGGTCCGGCTCATCTCCTCGACCTGCCATCCCATGCGCTGCCACCAGTAGAGGTACATGCGCTCGAGCATCTCGGCCCAGTCGTTGGCCTCGGTGCCGCCGACGCCCGCCTGGATCGCGACGAACGCGTTACGGTGGTCGTGCTTGCCCGACAGCAGCGACTGCAGCTCCACCTTCTCCATCCGCTGCTGGAGCTGGAAGAGCGACTCGTCGGCTTCGGAGAGCATCTCCGCATCGCCGGACTCCTTCGCGAGCTCGTAGCCCACCTTCGCATCGTCGAGACCGGACATCACGGCCTCGAGAGGCTCGGTCTGCGCACGGATCACCTTCATGTCGGCGATGACCTTCTGGGCCCGCTTGGGGTCGTTCCAGAGGTCAGGCTCGTTCATCTGCGCCTCAAGCCTGGCGCGTTCGGCGAGTCGTGAAGGCCAGTTAAAGGGAGTCGCGGATGGTCGTGATCCGCGCCTCAAGGTCGTCGATCACCGGCTGATGCGCATCGAAGTGCATCGTGCGATCGTAGCATCGTCTCGCCATGAGCATGGAGGAACATACGGAGCTCGTTGCCGCCCGCCGCGCCAAGCTGCAGCGCTATCGCAGCGAGCTCGGCATCGAGCCCTACGGGCAGCGCGCGGATGGGCTGGTCACGCTCGCCACCGCACGTGCCATGTTCGACGAGGCTGCGCACGCCGCATTCGACGCCGCTGACCGCGCAGCGCGCGAAGCCGCGAAGCAGCAGGCCGCATCTGGCGGCGCGCCCGCCGCTGCGAAGGCCGTGCCGGACACGCGCGCTGAGGCGCATGTGGCTGGCCGCGTCATCCAGCACCGCGACATGGGCAAGATCGTGTTCCTGCAGCTGCGTGACCACAGTGGAGACCTGCAGGTGTCGATCTCAAGGGCTGCGGTGCCCGCCGCCGACTTCGACATCGCCAAGAGCCTCGACTACGGCGACATCGTGTCGACGCGCGGCCGCATCGGCCGCACCCAGAAGGGCGAGATCTGCGTATGGAGCCATGCGCTCGCGCTTCAGTCGAAGAACCTCGAGCCGCCGCCCTCGAAGTGGCATGGCCTCGAGGACGAGGAGCTGCGCTGCCGGCGACGGTATGTGGACATGTGGGCGAACCCCGAGGTGACGCGCACGCTCACCGCGCGGGCGGGCATCGTGTCGGAGGTGCGGCGGTTCATGGAGTCGCGCGGGTTCCTTGAGGTCGAGACGCCGATGATGCAGTCGATGGCCGGCGGCGCAGCCGCGCGCCCGTTCGTGACGCAGCACCATGCGCTCGGCATGGAGCTCTACATGCGCATCGCGCCGGAGCTCTACCTCAAGAGGCTCCTCGTGGGCGGCCTGCCGCGCGTCTTCGAGATCAACCGCAACTTCCGCAACGAGGGCATCGACCGCTCCCACAACCCCGAGTTCACCGCGATGGAGGCGTACGAGGCCTTCGGCGACTACGGCACCATGATGGAGATGGTGGAGTCGCTCGTGCACCACTGCGCGTGCGCGGCGCTCGAGCGAGGTTGGCATCCGGCTGCAGAGGCAGGCCCCACGCTCCCGTGGGGACCGCACCGCGTGAACTACGCGATGCCCTTCGTGCGCGTCCGCTACGAGGAGCTCTTCGAGCGCGCGATGGGGTTCCCTGTGTCCGACCGCGAGCGCACGCGCGAGGCGGCGGTTGCCGCGCGCATCCCTGACGCGGGCAAGCTCGACCACTGGTTCCTTGTCGATGCGCTCTTCGAGGAGCGCGCCGAGTCGCTCATCGACCCGTGCAGGCCCACCTTCGTGATCGACTACCCGAGCGCCACGAGCCCGCTCACGCGCCCGAGCCGCACCCGGCCGGAGCTCGCCGAGCGGTGGGACCTCTTCATCGCCGGCATGGAGATAGGTCCCGCGTACACCGAGCTCAACGACCCCGACATCCAGCGCGCGAAGTTCAGCGAGCAGCTCGCCGGCGCTGACGAGGAACAGCAGGCGTTCAGGTCGATGGACGAGGACTTCCTGATGGCGCTCAAGGTTGGGATGCCTCCGGCAGGCGGCATGGGACTGGGCATCGACCGGCTGGTGATGCTGATGACCGGTAGCGCGTCGATCCGCGACGTGATCGCCTTCCCGCTGATGCGCCCCGAGCACGACGGTGCGCCCGCACCGGAGTGACATGCGCATTGCGGAGCGCCAACCGGCACCGATCGCTCCCGTCACGGTGATGCGCTGCGTCGGCGCGCTCGTTGCCGCCGCTGCGCTCGCGCTGTGCGCTGTCGGGGTTCGCGCAGGCCCGGTGGCGGGCGCCAAGGAGACGTGGTTCCGCATCTCGATCGACGGCACCGATGCGGGCTGGCAGCGCACGTCAGAGGCTGCAGACGCGCGTGGGTTCCGCAGCGCATCCGAGTCGTTCCTGCGTGTGGGCCGCGACGGTGCGGCGACCGAGATCAGGATCCGGTGGGAGCTCGTCGAGAGCGCCACAGGCACGCCGATCGAGTGCACGGTGGAGCAGTGGGTCGGCGCAACGCCCACTCGCACCCGTGCGGAGTTCGGCGCCGATGGCGTCACTGCCCGAAGCGAAGGGGGAGGCCGCGAGGTGGTGCAGCGTTTCCCTGCGCTTCCCGCGGATTGCCTCGGTCCTGCGGCCGCGGGGAGGCACATCGAGGGACGGCGCGCGGCTGGCGCTGCGCGCATCGAGTGCACGACGATCGATCCCGCATCGGGCCTCGGCCCTGTCGGCATCGTGACGGTGCCCGCGCCAGGCGAGGGATGCTGGAGCACGACGACGACGGTGGTGCCCACGGCCATGACGGAGTGCCTCGACGGGCATGGCGACGTGGTGCGCGCGGAGTCAAGGCTCGGCATCGGCACCTTCGTGCTCACGCGCGTCGACAGGTTGCGTGCGCAGGCGCCGCTGCCGGGGGGCAACGCCGGTGTGGACGTGCTTCGCCGAAGCGTTGTGGAGGTGAGGCCGCCGGCCGATGGGCTGCTCTCCGCACAGCGCGCCGTCGTCAACGTGCGCGCGCGCTCAGGGCAGCTGATTCCGCTTCCGTCGTCTGGCGCGCAGCGCGTCGAGCCCGGAGCCGACGGATCATCCGCTCGCGTCACTCTCGACTCCTCGCTCGGCAGCGCGGCTGCGGAGGGGGATGCCTCCGACGCGCGCTACCGCGACGCGTCGCCAGTCATCGACTCCGACGATCCCGCGATCCGTGCAGCGGCCCAACGCACGCTCGCGGCGGTGAAGGGCGGCGACTCTGCGCGGGCCGAGGCGCTCCGCGCGTTCGTGCACCGGCACATCACCGGCAAGAACCTGGCATCCGTGTTCGCGAGCGCGTCGAGCGTGATGCGCGACCGCAGCGGCGACTGCACCGAGCACGCTGTGCTGCTCGCGGCGATGCTGCGCGCTGCGGGCACCCCCTCGCGCCTTGCTGCGGGCGTGGTGTACGCGCGCGAGTTTGCGGGCGTCCGCAGCTGCTACGCGTGGCACATGTGGACCCAGGCGCTCATCGACGGACAGTGGCGCGACCTCGATGCGACGCTCGATGGCCGTGCGTTCCATGCCGGTCACATCCTCGTCGCGACCGGTGCGCAGGAGGGGCCATCGATCGACCCGGTGTTCGCCGGCATGGTGATGTCGGTCGGCAACCTCTCGGTCGACGTGGAGTCCGTGGATGGGCATCCGCTGCAGAAGGGGACCCGGGAGTGAACGTCGATGCGATTCAGGACGAGGGGTGCCCGCCCCTGGCGCCGCTTCCCGCGCGGGACCGTGATGGCCACAAGGGCACCTTCGGCACCGTCGTCGTGGTCGGAGGGTGCGCGATGGGCCTCGGCGCGCATCCGCATGCCGGCGATGCGGGAGCGCGCGTGATGTTCGGAGGTCCTGTGCTGTGCGCACGCGCGGCGCTTCGCACCGGATGCGGGCTCGCCGACCTGGCGCTTCCCGCGCCGCTGGTGCCAGGTGCGCTTGCAGCCCTCGAGAGCGCGACGGCGCACGCGCTGCCGGTGAGCGAGTCAGGCGAGCTTGATGCATCCGGATGCGCATCGGTGCTTGACCCTGTGCTTGCACGGGCCACCGCACTCGCGATCGGTCCTGGACTTGGCGGTGGTGACGCAGTGGCCCAGGTGGTGGTGCGGCTGCTCGCGCGCGACAGCCTGCCTGCAGTGGTGGACGCCGATGCCCTCAACGCGCTTGCGGCCACGCGGAGGTTCGACCTCGACTTCCGCGCGCCCGCCATCCTCACGCCGCATCCGGGCGAGTACGGCCGGCTCGCGGAGGCGCTCGGGCTTCCCGCGCTTGGCGGGAGCCCTGCGCCGTCGCAGCTTCATTCCGCAGCGATGGCGCTCGCGCAGCGCATCGGCGCCGTCGTGATCCTGAAGGGATCTCGCACCACCGTGAGCGACGGCAACTGCTCGTGGAGCGTGCACGCTGGATCGCCGGCACTTGCCACGGGAGGCTCCGGCGACGTGCTCACGGGAATCTGCGCATCGCTTGTGGCCCAGTTCGGCCCTGCATCGCGGGCGCGGTCCCTCTCCATGCTCGACTGCGCCAGGTGGGCTGTCATCGTGCACGGCATGGCGGCGCTCCGCTGGAGCGCAGCCCACGGGCAGGCGGGCATGCTCGCGCAGGAGCTCTGCGACAGCGTGCCGGAAGCGCTCGAGGAGGCGCGTCAGCACGTTCCGCACGGCTAGACTGGGCGCCCTCATGGCCGATGCCGCGCACGTCAATGTCCGGGACCTCAAGCCCAACACCTACATCGAGGGCGTCTACAGCCTCGTGAACCCGCAGGTGGGCGCGACGCGCAACGGCAAGAGCTACTTCAAGGGGCTGATCCGCGACGCGACGGGCGAGGCCGCGGTGCGCCAGTGGAACTTCGACGAGTCGCACATGCCCGAGGCGACGGCGACGGGCTACGCGTACATCGCCGGCCGGGTCGAGCTCTACAACGGCATGATCCAGGTCATGCTGGACAGGCTCGACGCGGTGCAGGTGTCCGCGGACCAGCTCCGCGCGCTGCTGCCTGCATCGACGCGCGACATCCCGCAGATGTACGGCGAGGTTGCATCCATGCTGCGCTCGCTCGAGCATCCGGCGATGCTCGCGCTGATGGAGGCGTACCTCAGCGACGAGCCGCTGATGGACCGGTTCCGGCACGCTCCGGCCGCCGTGAGCGTGCACCATGCATGGCTCGGCGGGCTCCTCGAGCACACGCTGCAGCTGATGCTGATGGCCGAGCGCATACTGCCGCTCTATCCTGGGCTCAACCGCGACATCGTGGTTGCCGGCCTCTTCCTGCACGACCTCGGCAAGGTGCACGAGATGGACTGGGAGCGCGGCTTCTCCTACACGACCGACGGCCAGCTCATCGGCCACATCGTGCGCGGCGCCATCATGCTCCAGCTCAAGGCCGCCGTCGCGGCACGCGAGAGCGGGCACCGCCTCCCGCCCGACGCGGTGAAGGTGCTGCAGCACATCATCCTCTCGCACCATTCGCTGCCCGAGCACGGCGCCGCCAAGCCGCCATCGACACCTGAGGCGATCTTCGTCGCGATGCTCGACAACCTCGACGCGAAGACGATGATCGGGCTCGCGGCCGCCGCCCGCGACCGCATCCAGCCCGGCCACGCCGACTTCACCGACCGAGTGTGGTCGCTCGACACCCGCATCTACCGGCGCGACCCGCTCGCGCCCGAGGAGGATGCGGCCTCGGACACGGCATCGGCAACCAGCGCAGCGAGCGCGGCAAGCGCCTCCGCATCGTGAAGCACGGCGGGGTATGTGCGGTCCGTGGCGGCGTCGAGGGACACTCGCGCGCCGCGGCGTTCTGCGTCCGCTGAGGCGAGCGCGTCCAGCTCAGTCCGCCGCCTCTCCCGCAGCGACTCCACGTGCGCGCGCATGGCAGCGAAGGCCTGCCGGCGTGCAGCGGACCGTCGCGGCAGCGATGCGATGGCAGACAGCGACTGGTTGCGCGCAGGATCGCGCGATGCGCCGTCAAGGCGGGCGGGATCGACCCATGCCTCCCGCCAGGTCAGCCCATGCGGCGACTCCTCGGTCCGCAGGCCCAACGATGCCGGGGTGAAGCGGAGGTCCGCTGTCGCGACCGAGAAGGGAGGCAGCGTGCGTCCGAGCGCGGTGCGCCACCACAGGTCGCCCGCCCGCTCGTACGCCTCGCCTCCAGTGCCATGCACGAAGCGGATGCCGAGCGCGCGCACGATGCCGGTCGCCAGGAACGCGCGCGGCAGCAGCGCGCCCGGCTGGGTTGAGCGCTCAAGCGCCCCGTCGCGCAGCAGCGCGCGCAGCCGGTGGCCGTCGATGCGCGTGCGCATTCCGCGCCCATCAACCCCCCACAGCGGGACCTCGCTCGCGTCGCCGTCGATGCGCAGCCGCGATGCCGCGCGTGGCGCGTGGGCAAGC
This sequence comes from uncultured Isosphaeraceae bacterium, assembly GCA_964555705.1. Taxonomy (GTDB): domain Bacteria; phylum Planctomycetota; class Phycisphaerae; order Phycisphaerales; family SM1A02; genus ZLKRG44. The sequence continues at coordinate 25,593 of CAZKTN010000028.1, forward strand.
GCATCGTTGAACGCGCGTGCGCATGCCTCCGGGTCCGCCGCGATCCGGTCGACGCAGTCGCGCCCGAGCGGCGTGCAGAGCAGCGAGGATGCGCGGATGGTGTGCGCAGGACGGTCGAGCGCGCCGCTGGCCGATAGCAGCGCGAAGTTCGCGTCGACGGTGCGCCAGGCCGCGCCTCGCGATGCGTCAGCGGCCGCGAGCGCAGATGCGATGCGACCGAGTCGGCCGGCGATGCCGTCGGATGCGGGCGGCGCTGTGCACGCGCGGTCTGCCGGCCGCACGGGGGACGACGGGATCGCCGAGGCTGCGGTGCCAGCATCGGCCGCCGGTCCGAAGTGGGCGGTGGCAATGCGCACCGAGTCGGCGCTGCGCCGCGACGGGTAGGGGAGCGCGCACGGATCGGTCGCGTCATGATCCGCAATCAGCTGCAGCCATCCGCACCCTGCGGCGCGTGACAGCGTGGCTGCGCAGATCGCCTTCGCGAGGATTCCCCCGTGCCAGAAGATTGGCTGGTGTCCCGTCGCGACGCCAGCCCAGGCGCAGATGCCGAGCTCCTCGCGGGTCGCTGCGACACGCGGATCCTGCGCGCCCGGGCCAGGCCATGTCGCCGCATCGCGCGCGCCGCCCGTGCCTTGCGCGAGCCGAACGGCGACCCGGTCCGCGACGGACGCGCTCATGCAGCGCCGGTGGCGCTCTCCGCAGCGCCGTCCTCGAAGAGCGCGTGCCCGATTCCGCTGTGGGCGCGAAGCCTGCTCCTGCACCTCCGGAGCTCGCGACGGAAGGTGTCGCGGTACGCCGCGAGGCGCACCGAGGGGTCGTCGAGGTCCCCGCCAAAGGAGCGGTTCGGGTCGTGGTAGATGCGGGGCACGGCGATCTCGCCGATGCGCAGCCGGTGCGCCGCGGCCTGCACCCAGAACTGCATCGGGAAGTCGTATCCATCCACCGTGAGCGCGAGCTTCGCGCACGGATGGGTGCGGTAGGCCTTGAATCCGCAGAAGGCGTCAGTCAGGCGGAGACCCAGCGTGGCGTTCAGCTCGTCGGTGATCGTGCGGTTGATCGCGCGCCGGTCAGCGGGCGCGTCATCGCCACGCAGCTGCGCGCTCAGGTAGCGGCTGCCGGAGATCACGTCGAGCCGGTCCTGCCGCGCCGCCGCGAAGAAGGAAGGCAGGCACGACGGCTCGTGCTGCTCGTCGCAGTCCATCGTCACGACCCAGTCGTACTTCTGCACATGGGCCCAGTGGATGATGTCACGCATCGAGCGGCCGTATCCCATGTTCTCGCCGTGCCGAAGCACCTCCACCGGGTGGTGAGCGAGCAGCGCAGGGGTCCCGTCTGTGCTTCCGTCATCCACCACAAGGATGTCCGTGGCGTAGCGGCGCACCTCCGAGAGCACGCGGTCGATGTGGCGCTCCTCGTTCCACACGGGAATCGCCACAAGGATGGATCGGTGGTGCGGAGTCACGGTGTCGCCCTTCGAGTGGCAAGCCTAGGCGCGCTGCGGACGACGGCCCCACGAGTGGTGCCCGTCGGGAAGCCGAACACGAAGATCGTCTGCGACCACCGCTCGGCGACGGGACCCTCTCCGGGCACGATCCACAGCGTGGTCACCCGCCGTGCGCGGGCCATCTTGAGATGCGCCTCAAAGGTGTTCTCCACCACAAGCGCGTCAGCCTCGCCTGCGGGTGTGCGCACGCGTGATGTGCCGAGGATCCTCGATGAGCGGTGGCCAGTGCCGCGGTCACGCTCGCCGCCATCGATCCACTCGACGCGCATCGGGGACTCGGTCATGAACGCTGCATCCCCCGTCGTCGGCCCATCGGCCGACACAAGGAGCAGCGGGGGATCGAAGACACTCACCGCCCTGTCGCCCGGCACGATCGTCCGGCGCAGTCGCGCGGACGAGTCGTCGATCATCGCCTCCGTGGTCGTGCCTAGCGGCTCGCGCCACTCGATGGCGTCGCCGCTGCGCACGAGGGTGCCCGCACGCGCCCCATCCTCGATGCGCATCCACTCGTCATCCGTCACGACCCACTCGGACTTCCCGTCGATCGGATACAGGTCCCTAGGCGCAAGCGCCGCACCCGGCTCGTTCCGCAACTCGCCCAGCACGGCCATCGGCTGCGGCCGGGCCTGCTGCGTGCGCGGTGTCGCGCACGCGGTCAGCCCGGTCGCAGCCAAGGAAGCCGCGAGGAGAAATGCGAGCGCGCTGCGCGCGCACGCGGTCAGCCCGGTCGCAGCCA
>CAZKTN010000029.1:0-6205 GCA_964555705.1 uncultured Isosphaeraceae bacterium
AAGCCCGCCGACGCGAAGCCCGCAGAGGCGAAGAGCCCGTGGGACCCGTCGTGGTCGCTCGATGACGCGTACCTGCGCGTGCGCCGCGTCACGTCACTGCTTGGGCCCGAGGGTGACCTCGAGATGCTGCCCTCAGGCGAGAACGTCATCTTCGGCGCCAACGGCTCGTCCGGCCAGGGCCTCTACAGCTCGAAGTGGGACGGCACCGGCCAGCGCAAGATCTCCGCGCGCGTCAGCGTGCGCGGGCTCAACTTCGCGGGCGACCAGATCGTGGGCGTGACCGGCGGCAAGGCGTGCCTTGTGCCTGTCAACGGCACAGGCGGCAACAACGACGGGCCCGGCCGCACGATCGATGTCGACGCGACCATCCGCGTAGACCTCGACAAGGTCTACGAGCAGAAGTTCCTCGAGGCGATGCGGCTGATGGAGGAGAACTTCTACCACCCAACCATGAAGGGGCTCGACTGGAAGGAGATCACCCAGCGCTACCTCGAGCTCGCGCGCCGCGCGCGAACGTCCAGCGAGTTCGACTCGGTCGCCAACCGCGCGCTCGGCGAGCTCAACGCCAGCCACATGGGCATCCGCTCGCCAGGCGGAAGTTCGCCGCTCGCGCAGCCGCAGGGCCGTCTTGGCGTGCGCACGGAGAACGTGCCTGAAGGCCTCAAGGTCACCTTCATCATGCCCGAGTCGCCCGCGGCGATCGCGCGCAACCCGCTTCGCATCGGCGACATCATCACGCACGTGGATGAGGCGCCCGTCGCCGAGGGCAGCACGCTCGACTCGATGATGACGGGCACCACAGGTCGCGAGACCTGGCTCACCATCACGCGCACCTTCGAGGATGGCCGCACCGCATCCTTCGATGTGTCCTTCGAGCCCACGAGCGCAGGCACCATCGGGGCCCTCGCGTACAACGCCACGCGCCTCCGTGCTGCGCAGCTGGTTGACGAGTGGTCGGGCGGCCGCATCGGCTACATCCACATCCAGGGAATGAACCAGCCATCGCTCGACGAGTTCGAGCGCGACCTCTTCGCCGCCGCGCACGGCAAGGACGGTCTCGTGATCGACGTGCGCAACAACGGCGGCGGATGGACCGCGGACAGGCTGCTCGCGTCGATCATGGCCCCGCGGCACGCGTACACCGTTCCGCGCGGCGCCGACTCGAGCCACACCGACGGCTATCCGCAGGACCGGCTCTTCATCCAGCGCTTCTCGATGCCCATCAACATGCTCTGCAACGAGAAGAGCTTCTCGAACGCCGAGATCGTGGCCCACGCCTTCAAGACGCTCAAGCGCGGCACGCTCGTGGGCACGCCGACCTATGGTGGCGTGATCTCGACGGGAAGCGCAAGCCTGCTTGACGGCACGACGGTTCGCATGCCCACGCGCGGCTGGTACCTGCTCGACGGCGCCGACATGGAGAACAACGGCGCGGTGCCCGAGATCGTCGTGCCGCAGACTCCAGAGGCCGAGGCTGCAGACCGCGACGAGCAGCTCAAGGCTGCGGTCGAGGACCTGCTGAAGCGGCTGCCGGCGAAGGGCTGACGCGCGCAGCGAGCCATGGATCCCGTCCGCTACCACACCTTCAGGCCGCATCCCTGGCATGGGCTGCGTGTAGGCCCCGACCCGCCGCGCATCGTGCATGCGTTCATCGAGATCACGCCCTTTGACCTCGTGAAGTACGAGGTGGACAAGGTCTCGGGCTACCTGCGCGTGGACCGCCCGCAGCGCACGAGCTCGACTCCACCGATGCTCTATGGGTTCGTCCCGCGGACGCTGTGCGCCGCACGCGTCGCCACGCTGTCGCCGGCGGCACGGTCAGCCGACGGCGATCCGCTCGACATCTGCGTGCTCTCGGAGCGGCCGATCGACCGGGCCGAGGTGGTGCTCGATGCGCGCGTGATCGGTGGCCTCCAGATGCTCGACAACGGCGAGGCGGACGACAAGATCATCGCAGTGCTCGTCAACGATGCCGTGTGGGATGGCGCGCGCGACATCGGCGACCTGCCGCCGCGGCTGATCGAGCGCCTGCAGCACTACTTCGCGACCTACAAGCTCACTCCAGGGGACGGCGCACCGGTATCCGTGCGCGATGTCTACGGCGCCGAGCGCGCGGCTCGAGTCGTGGAGGCTGCGGTCGCCGACTACGCGCGCGTGTATCCGGGCCCGCTTCCTGATCCGCTCGGCGGCTCCTGAGCGCTCACATCGACCACGCGGCCAGCAGTGCCGCAAGGTCGATGCCGTCGATGGTGCCGTCGCTGTTGATGTCGCCGTCGCCCGAGCCGCCCCAGTTGGCGAGCATCTGCGCGAGGTCGAGGCCGTCGACCGTGCCATCGCCGTTGAGGTCGGCGGGCATCGATGCGCCGTTCAGGTCGATCGTCGCGGAGTCCATGTCGACCGGCGCGCTTCGCCCGGTCGCCACCCACAGGTCGTAGGCGACCTGGCCCGTGCCGTTGGTGACGTTGGTGTCCCGAAGGAACTCCATGTACTCGCGGCTCGAGGTCTGCGCGTAGAAGGTCACCACCGCGCTCTTCGCTCCGGCAGGCACGTCATAGAGCGTGTCGTCCCAGTACTGGCCGTCCGCGTAGCTGTAGCCGACTGCGCCCGAGCCGAAGGCATCGAAGGCGGCGTTCGTGAACCCGCGCGGAGGGATCCGGTTGTCGAAGAGGACGACGTTGTTGAGCACGAGGTGGAACTTGGTCCCAGGCGGCAGGTGCACCTGCTTGGCGACGGTCTCGTCGATCGCGTGCTCGGCGCGGTAGACCTTGGTGTCCTTCTCGTGCAGGGTCGCGGTGACGTAGTCGTACGCGCCGCGCTCGTCGACGAGCTCGCCATTCGCGTCGAGGAACCGCACGTTGATCCACATGCGCCGTCCCTCGACGTAGCCGGTCGGCAGCTTGTGCCCCGACTGGTTGACGATGCGCACCTTCAGCTGCGAGCCCTCGCGCGAGAGCTCAATGTCGCTTGCGTCGCGCAGCATCTGGATGTTGCGCGCCGTGGCGGCCTCGACACGGTCCGCCGTGAGGCCCAGGTTGTCCGCCTCTTCGCCCTGCGCGAGCCTGATCGCACGCATCACCCAGGTGTTCGCGCCCGCGAAGGAGTGCTGGCCGATGTCATCGCGCTCGTACTTGGGGTCTCCATCGAAGAAGATGCATCCGCCGCCGACCTGCTTGGGCATGTGGCAGTCCTGGCAGCTCGACACGAGGCCGTCAGGCGTGTTCCCGCCGAAGCGCCGGTCGGCGAACGTAACGCCCATCGAGGCGAAGGTCGACGCCGCCCACTCGGAGTAGGTGCGCTGCTCGGGGAACATGTCGTCGGCCTTCGCGGTCGGGTGCGGCTGGCTGAGCGCATTCAGCGCGTAGGTGCCGTCAGCCATCTTTGTGTACGTGGGCGTGCTCACGTCGTGGCACTGCCCGCAGAAGCGTCCCTTCGTGTGGAAGGGCGAGTAGATGAGCTCGGCTGACCCGTGGAAGTTGATCGGCACATCGTCGTACGGACCGCGGCGGGTGTCCTTGGGATCCACCACGAACATCGCGTTGCCGCGGTCAGTCGGCAGGTTGCCCGCAGCCGCCAGCGAATCCAGGATCGACACGTCCGGCGCCGGATCGGCGTTGCCCGGGTAGCCGACTGCGCTGTCCGCGCCAAGCACGGGATTCACGGCCCTGTGGCAGAAGCCGCAGTTGATGCCGTCGAAGTCCTCGGGCTCGAAGAGCGACATGTCGCCGGTCACGCTCTTGCCCGACAGCCATGCGCCGGGCGCGTGGCAGCGGATGCAGAACTCACCGGCAAGGTGCGCATCCTGGTTGGCGACAGTCAGCGCGGCATGGAACACAGGATCGCGCGCGGACTGGCCCATCAGGCTCACGACCCATGTGTCGTAGGGCGCGGTCGTAGGGTTGTACTCGCTGTGGCAGAACTGGCAGTTGTTCGATGCGAGGATCGGGTCAAAGCCGGCGCCCGAGCCGTTCGGCTGCGTTCCCGGCATGAAGAAGTCGTCATCGGTCGTGGGCACCTGCACCTGCCCGCTCCCGCCTCCGCTGCTGGCGCCCGCGAGGAACGAGGCGAAGGCAGCAGTGACAAGCACGCCAAGCGCTGCACCGGCACACGCGCGACGCGTGCGTCGCACACGGAGGTGTGACGTGTGGTCCTCGGGGGTGGAACGACTCATCGCTGCATCAGGTAGGGGTGGTGGCAGTCAGTGTCTGGTCGGGCGTCAGCGGATGGGTCTTCGGTCAAACTCTCTCCGCACGTCATGATGTATACGCAACTCGCCGCAGTCTGGCGCCAGAGGCGGGATTATCTGTCGCCAATATCTGAAAGGTCCGATGGTCGGATCTGAAGTCAAGCGGAATGCGCCCGCATCAGGGCGCACATCGGGCGCGGTCCCCGCAGTCCCTCAGTTACAGGACACGGCGGAAACTCCCACAGAGGATCAGCGCTGTTGATGCGCGTGTCAGGGAACAACGGGCGGCGTGGTGGGCGCTGGCGGTTCGGCCTGCATGGCCTGCAAAGGCTCAGCCTTGGACAGTGCGTCCGAGATTGCCAGACCGATCGTTCGCTCGTAGGCCTCATCGCGACCGGAGGGATTCCATGCGGACTGGAAGCGGGTCGAGCCGTCCGCGGGAGCCGCCGGATCCTCGCCGCGGGTCTCTCTGTACCTCGACGCAAGCGTCCCCGAGTATGAGGAGAGCTGGATGCCAGGCTCCGCTGACCTCTCCAGGTAGACCCACACTCGCGCCTCGATCGGGCCACTCCAGGCCTGGAGGTCGAATCGCTCAAGATCAGTCCTGCTTCCCGGTAGCGATGCGCCCTGCAGCGTGCCGTCAGTCGCCAGCGGCGGAGGCACCCACCCGACCGGCGTGAACTCCACACGCACGCGCCGCCGAGTCTTCACCAGCGTGTTCGCCGCAGACTGGTCGATGCTGTCGTTGTCGAGTCTCCATGGCTCGAGCAGCGTGCCTGCGTGGCGGGTGTTCGTCTCGATGATGCCCGTGGTGCGGTCCACGACGATCGGGCTGAAGCCATGATCACGTGCTGCCTCGATCGCCGCGTCGAACGCCTGCGGGTACTGGCCCGGTGTCACCGTTAGCGAGCGCGGCCCATCCGAGGAAAGGCACCCTCCGAGCAGCATGGTCGGTGCGACTGCCGCGAAGGTTCGGGCAAGAGCTGAGGCGAAGCGACCGGGCACGCAGGGCAGTCTACGAACCTGATGCCCCGCCGCGCTCGATGTCGATCCTGGGATCGACCCACTGGTAGAGCAGGTCCACAAGGAGGTTGAAGATGACCAGCGCCACGGCATACACGAGCACGATGCCCATGATGAGCGTGATGTCCTTGCCCAGCACCGCCTCGACGAAGTGGCGCCCAAGGCCCGGCACCGCGAAGACCTTCTCGACCACGAACGAACCGGTCATCGCCGCCGCGGTCGCCGGACCGAGGAAGCTGAGCACCGGAAGGAACGCGTTCTTCAGCGCGTGGCGCGTGGCCGCGCGGCGCCGCGACAGCCCCTTCGCGACAGCCGTGCGCACGTGGTCGCTCGTCATCTGCTCGATCATGCCGAGTCGCAGGAGCCTCGCGATGTACGCCGCAAAGGGAAGCGACAGCGCAAGCGTGGGCAGGATGATGTGCGAGATGCCGCCCCAGCCTCCCACAGGAAGCATGCGCAGCTGCGCGGCAAGAAGCACGAGCATCAGCGTTCCCGTCACGAAGCTCGGCACGCTGATGCCCACAAGCGCGATCAGCTGCACGCCTGCGTCGGCGGGTCCGCCCGGCTTGAGCCCGCCCGCGATGCCGGCGACGGTACCGATCGCGAGCGCCACCAGGATCGCGCCGATGCCGAGCGTTGCCGACACGGGGAACCCTGCGGCGATGATCTCGTTGACGGTCCAGTCGGGGTGGCGCAGGCTCGGTCCGAGGTCGAAGGGACGCGGGTGCTCGCCTATCGCCCACGCGACGCCGCTCGCCTTCGACGCATAGTCAAGGAGGAACGCGCCAGGATCGTCGAGCCGGTACTGCGCGCGCATCGCCTCGGCGATCTCCGGCGGAGGTCGCCTTCCCTCCTGCTCGAGCGGATTGCCGGGCACAAGCCACGCCAGCGCGAACGTCAGCAGCAGCACCGCCGTGATCACGAGCGGCACCTGCGCGAGCCTTCTCGCGATCATCGCGGTCATGGCGACGTGGCCTCGGAGTGCGCCGCCGCTGGCGA